>CAMBUO010000034.1 GCA_945871105.1 uncultured Clostridia bacterium | reverse complement strand
TAATGTTTCATTAGATTGGTTATGTGGTAGAAAGTAAAAAGAAGTATCTTCAATTTGATACTTCTTTTATTATTCCAAATTTTCTAAAACACCATTATCTAAGTCATTAATACTATAAATTGTTGGTAATTCATTAAATGTTTCTTCAAGATTTTTTCTTGCACTATTCCATCCTTGACCATCAGTAAACCAAATAAAAGTAACTCCATCTACTTTTCTTGATTCTTCTGCTAACATTTTATAACTACGAGCTGTTTCATTTAATTTAGAACCTCCACCAGAATAAAAGTTAGTTTCAATGACATATACTTGATTGTCAGTTTTAATTACAAAATCAAATCTTTTTGTAGAAGTATTATCTCCAGACATTGCTGATAAATCAAGATTCCATTTTTTCTCAATATCTGCAAGATACATTTCTTTAAAATAATTAATGTTTCTTTGATATCCTGCTTTAATTATATAACTTTCAACTAAATCTTCCATTAAATGACCACCACGATTTTTACGTCCATTAGAATCTAATCCAACTTCAACACCTAAAACATAATCATATAAATTATTTATTAAATGTTTTTCTAGTAAATCAAATAAACCTGTTTCTTTCATAAATTTTATATAATCATCAATAGAATATACCATTTTATTAAATTTAAATAAATATTCATTAACTTCATCTTTTATAAATATTTCATTAGATCTAACAGCTAATAATACAGGAATACATTCTAATGTTTCTGGATATTTAAAAATAATATTTTTAAAATCTTCTTCAATATTATTACTTCCTATTAATGAATTTAAAATATTTAATTCAACTTTTATCTTATCTACATTTGCATATATTTTATTAAAATCAACATAATATTCGTAATTTGAAATACTTGATTTAAATTTTGATAACCATTCCTTAAAATCTCTTTCCATTATTTTTCTTCCTTTCTTTTAATAGATAATTCCAAATATTCAGTTTCTTTTTCTATACCAATATATCTTCTATTTAATTTATTTGCTACAATTCCAGTTGTTCCACTTCCATTAAATGGATCTAATATTAAATCATTCTCATCAGTAGATGCTAATATTATTTTTTCTAATATTGCTATTGGTTTTTGTGTCGGATGTTTTCCATATTTCTTTTCACTAGGTTTTGTTAAAGATGAATCCCAAACATCTTTCATTTGTTTATTATCATTTAATTCTTTCATTACCAAATAATTAAATTTATGTTTTGCTTTTTTCAAATCTTTCTTTGCCCATAAAATAGTTTCAGTTGAGTGAACAAATGCTCTACAACTTATGTTGGGTGGTGGATTCAGCTTTCTCCAAGTAATATTATTGATTATCTTAAATCCTTCTTGTTCCAATGCCATACCAATTGAATAAATATTATGCATCGTTCCACTAATCCAGATTGTTCCATCATCTTTTAAAATGTTATAACATAATTTAATCCATTTTCTATTAAATTTATGTTTTTCATTTATATCAATTTTTTCGTCCCATTCCCCTTTTTTTACACTAACCATTTTACCTGCACTACAGCTTATACCATCACCAGATAAAAAATAAGGAGGATCTGCAAATATCATATCAATTGATTTAGGTTCAATTTTTTTTAATTCTTTAAAAGTATCACCATGAATCAACTTAAAACCATCAACTTCATAATATGGCTTTTTTGACATTTTTTCACCTCCAATTATTAAAATCCTTTTTCATTTTCAAAGTTAGTTATAATAACTTCTTCTACTTTTCCCCTCTTCTTTCCATTAGCATTAATATTTCTTTTTGCTTCTATAACATGAATATTAAAATCTTTATATAATTCGTTTATCAATTTTGTATTATGATTTGATAACATAACATAGCATCCTCTATCAGATAATTCTTTAAAAACTTTAGCAAGTCTTTTTTGTTCTTCTTTACCAAATCCATCTTCAGTATAACTTGTAAATGTATCTGTATCAGAATCATAAGGTGGATCGAAATATACAAAATCACCCTTTTTAGCATTTTTTACTGCTTCTTCAAAATCTACATTTAACATTTTAACATCATTAAAATTAAAATATGAATGTATTATTCCTAAATTTTGTCCATCATAAGTATTAACTTTTATCTTTTTTCCAAACGGAACATTAAATTCATTTTTACTATTAACTCTATATAAACCATTAAAACATGCTTTATTTAAATAAATAGTTCTAGCTGCTCTTTTATAATCTGCTGTTTTATTAAATTTATTTTTATCTCTATCTTTGTTTCTTATATCATAATAAAATTCTTCTGAATGTTTTGTTTCATAACTATTTAACTCATTACACATTTTTTGAAATTTATTTTCATCTTTAATACATTCATAAACATTTATTAATTCTTTATTATAATCATTGATTACAGCCGATTTAGGTGAAAGTTCAAATAATAAAGCTCCTCCACCTACAAAAGGTTCATAATATGTATTAAATTCAATTGGAGCATACTCCTTTAATTTATCTATTATTTGTCTTTTACCTCCTGCCCATTTTACAAATGGTTTTCCTTTTAACATATTATCTACCTCCTGCTAGTTTTATAAATCACTAATACAATTATACCATGAAATCGTTAAATTTCCTCATTAAATAAAAAGAAAAAACTTAATTTATTTTTTCAAAATTAAGTTCTTCATAATTTATAACATTGATTCCATGTTCTATATTTAAAAGTTGGATAGCATTTTTTACTATTTGTTCTTTTTCTTTTGTTGTATATTTATTTTTTTTTGATAAAGAATTATATACATCTTCTGCTGTTATTCCTAAATATTCGTTATTAGAATACTGATAATTTAACAATAATAATTCTGAAAGCAATTTTGTATCAAATAATTTTCTTATATTCTTTTCTTCCTTTTTGAACATATCATCTATTGACATAAGCAATCCTCCAATTGTTCCCATGTTAC
>CAMBUO010000033.1 GCA_945871105.1 uncultured Clostridia bacterium | reverse complement strand
AGGAATTGATGCTAAAATAGCAGCTAACTGGATTATTTCAACTATATTAGGATATTTAGCCAAAGTAGGTAAAGAAATAAATGAAATATATGTTACTCCAAAGAGATTATTTACTATAACTGATAATATAAAAGCAGGTAAAATATCTTCAAAGCAAGGTAAAGATTTATTTAATATGTGCTTAGAAAGAGAAGAAGAACCAGATATAGTTATCGAAAAAGAGGGTATGATTCAGATGGATAACGATGATGAATTAATCTCTATAATTGATAAGGTTTTAGCAAACTCATCTAAACAAATTGAAGAATATCATAATGGAAAAACGAATTTGTTTGGGTATTTCGTTGGACAAGTTATGAAAGAGTCTAAAGGTAAAGCAAATCCGGTTAAAGTTAATGAAATACTTAAAAATAAGTTAGATAATTAATTACAAAAAACTCTGATTATTATTACTTCAGAGTTTTTATTATTTTATCAAATTCATCTAAATTTCTTGCTATCTTGAAATACTTATATATATCAGGTTTGTTAAATTTGCGTTCAACTAAGTCATCTATTAATTCTAAAGTTTTATCAAAATGATGATCCTCATTATAAATAATTAATAGTTTATTTGCATCATTACTTCTAATTTCTTCTAAGTAAGAAAATAATTCTGATATTGTTCCAGTTCCACCTGCAAGACAGATTATGATATCAGCATCATAAAGAATTTCTTTTTTTAAATCATAAGTTGTATCTAATACTTTATGGTCAGCATCTGGTAAATTTATAATATCACCTATATATTTTTTTGTAGTATATCCATGAATTTTTTTGCCTGCATCTTTAAATGTATCATAACATTGTCCCATTATAGATACAGAGCATGATCCCCAATTTAATTCGATATCATCTATTGTTATTAGATAGTTTAATAACTTTTGGGCTATATTTTTATATTTATCATCTATTTGTTCATTAGATGAAGAACATATTGTAACTTTCATTTATATTTCCTCCTAGCATTATTGTACCATAAATATCAAATTTGTGATATTATAGTAAATAATTAGAAACGGTGATTTAACTATGTTTAATATTAATAACGAAAATGATTGGATATTAGAACAAAAACTAAAAAAGTATATAGACGATTATTTTTATCCAGCTAGAGTTATTTCAATACTAGCTGATACATATTTGATTGGAGGGGCAATTAGAGATTTAATTTTAAATAAAAAACCTAAAGATTTAGATTTTGTCGTTTTAGGAAATAATAATATGAACTGGATATTACAAGTATTAGAAAAATTTAATATAACATATAGATATAATAAGTTTGGAGGATTAAAAATAGATTATAAAGGTACAATTATTGATTTATGGACAACTGATGATTTATTTAGTGTAATTCAATATAATGTAGATGGTTTATTTTTTAATCTAAAATCAAATAGATTTATATCTTTTACATTTAATGATTTTTGTGAAAATGGTCTTAAACTAGTAAATGAAGAAAACAATCTATCTAATAATCGTGAAGTAAAGCTTTTAAAATTTGATAGAGAATACCATAGTCGTTATTTACAATCTAAATGATTTTTAGAATATTAAAGATGTAGATTTTGTTGGTTTTAGTGCCTATTATTATTATTTAATTTTCTTTCAATATTAATCAATTTTTTTATGTATTCATTTCTATAAAGTTATACATGTATAAATTATGTAATGTCTTACACTGAACATATGGTTATAAATATTCAAAAAAATGTTTGTTTTTACCTTTATTTATGATATAGTATTACTCAATTAAGGGGAAGTTTAAAATGTTTTGGGATAAGATATTTAAAAGAAAAAATAATAATAATGATAATGATATAGTTAATCCAAATATATATGTTGATATATTAGATTATTCTGAATTGGACGAAGATTCTAAAATTAAAGTAAATAGATATAAAGAACAATACCAAGAATTTCTTAAAAGTATTTGTTCAACTAAAGATTTGGATAAGGATTTAATTGAAGAGATTTTATTATATCAAGATTTAGTATTGAATGTTTTATTTAAAGATACTTATGGTGAGTTATTAGAAAGCAGAATATCAAGTGTAAAATTAAAGCTATATTGTAAAAGATACAAAGAAATAAATGATATATTAAAACTAAAATATATTGCGTTACAAGAATTAAAGAAAGATAAAAAATATTTATCACTATATAACAGATTATATTTAAAAACGAAGTATAATATAAATATTAAAGACAAAATAAATAATCACGAAAATAATATATATAATTTAATAGCAACAATAAATGATAAAATTTTTAAATGTATAAGTGTTTGTTCATTAAATAATCCTAATGTCGATTTATATAAACAAGAACTCGAAAATAGATATAATGAAGTTAATTATGATTATAAAGCTATTTTCAATAAGGAAATAACTATATTAGAAAATATTGTAGATAGTATTGCTTATGCAGAAATAGAACTTGAAAAATATGTAATAAATAATAAAGATAAGTTAACTGAGTATCAAAGTAGATTAATGGAAATATCTAATAGTGAAATTAAGGATATTAGTGAGCGAGATATAATTATTAGTAAACTAATGGAAATAAAGAGAAACTATATTGTCTATAAAAAATATGGTAGAAATATTATAAGCCAAAAAGAGTTAGAGGAATTATATCAAATAATATTTAATGTATATACTTATTTTCCTTATGGATACGATTTTCGTGGTTATTATATGAATAATAAAATTTCTAAAATAACTGATGAAGTAACGTATTATGAAAAAATTGTTGAATATAAATATGAATTATTTAAAAATGGAAAATCAGTTGTATTTATAAGTAATCCAAATTATGATTATAATGTAATTAATACACTAATGAGAATTTTTGAGTATGTTCGTTTTGAATTTCCAAAAGGTTTTATCCCAAATTTTTCTCTTGTTGAAGATATTATTCATAAACACCTTGAATTATTATTATCTTTAGATTACGAAAATGGAATAGAAGATTATCTAGAACGTAGAGTTTTTAAAGTTAATTTCTTATCATACAAGGAAAAATTAAAATATATATCACTTATTATGCAACATGAACCATACAAAGAAAACGGTTCCAATTCAATCCCTGACCCATGTTTCAGGAAAGAAAAGTCCGGTCTTATTGATATAGATAAAGATTTAGAAGAAGTAAAAATTTATCTATCGCTTTATAAAGATTCAATTAATTATAATATACTTCCTATTATTAATGATAATCATTTTTACGAAGATGATTGGAAAGAATATATTTATGTGGGAAATGATGAGCCTATATATATACCAGATTATTATACAAATATTCAATTAAATTATTATAATTATTGTGATGAAATATCAAAAGTTTTTGTTTTACCAAATAGTGTTGAGCAATTAGTTTTATCTTATTTAGATATATCTTGGACTAATAAAAGAATTGTTTTTCCATCACAATTGGTTCATAATTTTAATATTTTATGGTTATTAATGGATGATAAATTGAAAATGAACAGAGGTAATTTAGAAATGCTTTTTGATACATTATTTTCTACATTTATCCTTAATGAAGATATATTTCAATTAAATTGTAATGATTTAGAAAAGTACTTTAACAAAATATTCGGATTTTTAAAAGAAATTTTATCTTATATAGATACTAATAAAAATTTTGATGGTTATGATTTTAATAGTATACTTAGAATAATAGTAAAAAGAATATCTTATTTTTCAAATGATGGAGAAATAATAAATATGTTTAACGATAGTCAAATTGATAATATTTTACAAAACGTTTATTATTTTAGAACTTTAACTAATAAAGATATTAATTATTATTATAATTTGTTTGTCGATTTTTTAATTGAACTTGTATCAGAACATCTTAAAAACTATTATGACAATAAAAAGTTACTATTAGAGAGATAAATAATTTAAGTATTAGCATTAAAAAAATTAGAAAATAGAAATAACTATATAAATTTTAATTTTATTATGATATACTTTTTAAAGTAGAGAAGGTTGGTTATATGTTTGGTAAAATTAAATATATTAGTGATAATACAGCTATAGTAAGTATTAATAAAGAAGGAAATGTAATAAGTAATCTTATGAATCTGCATGTTGTGTTTGAAAATGATAGTACTAAACTTTTAGGTGAGGTTAAAAATATAG
>CAMBUO010000032.1 GCA_945871105.1 uncultured Clostridia bacterium | reverse complement strand
ACTTGTTAATTGATTATATTCAAAAGCAGAATCTCCTATTGTTGTTACACTATTTCCTATTGTTACACTTGTTAATTGATTATCTCTAAAAGCATAATTTCCTATTGTTGTTACACTATTTGGTATTGTTACACTTGTTAATTGATTACCTCTAAAAGCAGAAGCTCCTATTGTTGTTACACTATTTCCTATTGTTACACTTGTTAATTGATTACCTCTAAAAGCACCATCTCCTATTGTTGTTACACTATCTGGTATTGTTACACTTGTTAATTGCTTATTATAAAAAGCTCTATTAACTATTGTTGTTACAGGTAAACCTTTAATTGTAGTTGGTATCACTACATCACTTCCACAAGTTTCATCATAATCCTTAATTGTAATCACATCTACTACTGTCGAATCTACTATATTATTCTCTTCTAAATATGCTAATGTTTCATTAGAATAATAACCATCATCTAAATCTTCTTGAAAACTATTTCCTCTATATGTTCCTGTTCCATTGCAATAACTTTCCCATGTTTCTCCATCATTAAGTGCACCTGCTCCTTCAGTATTGCTTAAATAAGTTACACATTTATTTAATTCTTCCTCTGTCATATTAGTATTATGTTGATATGTTTTATTTGTAATAGAAAAACAAGAATCAGTTACTTTCTTTTCTATAAAATCTCCTGTTACATCTACTTTAATTGAAGCATAGATATTTTCCCATTCTTCCATGGTATAATCTTGATTTACATTTCCTATTCTTACACTTTGATTTATTCTAACATATAATCGATAAGTTCTTAATACTTCTCCATGTGTACTTGATATAATATCTGTATGTATAGTTGTATTATTTATCTCTAAATAAGTATTATTATCAAATATAATATTTTCTTCATCATCGATAACTTCTACTAACTTAAAACTTAAAAAATTATCAGCTAATTTAACTTTATCAGCAATTATATCTCCTTGATTTAATACTATGTCATAGTTAATATTTTTCTTTTCATAAGTATTTTTTCCACTTATAGTAAATTCAAAATAATCATCTGTATAAGTTTCTGATGGTAATAAATTAGTTATATTTATTGTATCAGTTTTATTCGTATAATGCATATAAATATCTCCTAATATTAATTTGGAATCAGCACTTACTTTATTCATTCTTATTAAAGCATAAGTCATTCCTAATGATAATACTAAAACAGTTATTATTATACTTATAACTATAATTATTCTTTTTTTATTCATAACTCCTCCAATATTGACTATTTACTATTTTTATTACTATTAAATAGTATCATTTATTTTACATTTTTTCAAGTATAGTTAGACATTTTTTAAATTCAATGTTAAAATAAATTTGTGATGTTATGAAAAGATTTAATATGAAAGATGAAGAATTTATTTGTGAAAATTGTAAAGAAAAAGTTAGTAAATTAAACTATACTGCCAGAGATCATTGTCCTAATTGTTTATATTCCAAACATGTTGATATTAATCCAGGTGATCGATTGAATACTTGTCTAGGTTTATTAGAACCAATTGGTATTGAAAAATATAAAGATACTTATAAAATTATTTATCGTTGTCAAAAATGTAAAGAAATTCATAAGAATATTATGGCTAAAGATGATAATATGGATTTAATAATTGAATTATCGAGAAATATCTAGTCATTCATAATAACAAAATTTTCTATCTTACGTAAACTATTATAGATAATAAAGGAGGTAATATTATGTATTATGGTTATCCTAATTATGGTTACGGTAATAGTTGCGGTTGTCAAGGTGGTAATATAGGTTATATTTATCCAAATTACGGATGTAATAATTCTAATTATGCTATTATAATTGTTTTATTTATATTATTAGTTATAATTATAGGTACTCGTTGGGGAAGATAAAAAAATCTTCCTTTTTTCTTTAAAATGTGGTAAAATAAGACGAAGTGGTGATATTATATGTTATTAATGAAAGATATATTAGATGAAAAAGATAATCGCTTAAGAGAAAAAAGTAAAGAAGTTAAATTTCCTCTTACAGACGAAGATAAAAAAACAGTCGATGATATGATTGAATTTTTAACTAATAGTCAAATTGATGAATTAGCTACAAAATATGATTTAAGACCAGGTATGGGATTAGCTGCTGTACAACTTGGTATTTTAAAAAGATTTTTTGTCGTTGTTCACGAATATGATGAAGGTAAATTTGATAACTATGTTATTTTTAATCCTAAATTAGTTAGTAATTCAGAAGAAATAATCTACGTTGGCGAAGGTGAAGGTTGCTTATCGGTTAATCGTGAAGTCTGTGGAATTGTTCCAAGATATGCTAGATGTACTGTTGAAGGATATGATGTTGATGGTAATAAAATAAGAATAAGAGCTCGAGAAGAACTTGCTGTTGCCTTTCAACACGAACTTGATCACTTAGATGGAATTTTATTTACTGATAAAATAGATAAGAAAAACCCTTTTAAAGGAAAAGATATTTATCGTGAAATATAAAAATGTCATATCAAAATAGATATGACATTTTTTATTAAATATAATTAATTTCTTTAAATGCTAAAACTAAATATTTCTTTTTGTATTGTAAATAATCTTTATGGGTACTACAAGTTTGTAACAATAATATATTACTATCACTTGTTAATTCAGGATCCATAGGAAACATTGATTTATTTTTTAACATATTTAGGTGGTTTAAATAATTATCATTTTCAAAATTAACTTTCATATAAGAATAATCACTTGTTTCAATAAATATTGAAAAAATTTCATATTTTCTTACTTTTTCTTTAGTTTTAATTTCAACATATTTATGATTATTTAAATAAGATTCATCATAGTAATTTTCTAAAATAGCAAAAGGCATTTCTATTCTTCTATCATTATGACCATAAATAAGTAACTTTTTACTATTATTAATATTAACTCGATAATCTAAAAATATGGATCCCATAATACTATATTCTTTATTAGGTAAATGCTTTAAATAATAACTATTATCCGTTCCTTGAACAATTGGAACTTTATAATCGGTATTAAGTATTTCTAAAGTACCAACAACATCTTGATTATTATATTCTTGTTGTAAACTAGTAATTTCTTCTTGATAAGTATTTGAAATTTCTTCAATTTTTTCTGTTTCTTCTTTCATAGTTTCTAAAACAAAATTATGATTAAATTCATTTAATTTTTCGTAATTATTTATTTGAATTAAACCTAATAAAGTTAGAAAAGATAAAATACATAATAAATATTTATATTTTTTCATTTTAACCCCCATTATTCTTTTATATCAAGAAAAGGATCTTTTGATCCTTTTCTTATTTTGTACTAATTAACTCGAAGTATTTTTTAATGATATATACAACAGCTATTAATAAAATATAATTAATGTAACTAATATTACCATCAAAACCAGTTTGAGGAGGTAATTCATCTCCACCTTTAGGTGCTTCATATACATATGTATATTCTTTAGTTTCAAAATCAAATTTATCTGTTACAGTTGTTCCTTCTAATTTAGTAATTTCTGAATTATTAATAATATTTCCTTCGTAAATACCTATAAAAGTATAATCTTTAACTTCACGATATTTAGTTGTAAATTCAGTTCCTATTTTACCTGTTAAAGTAACATCATCTAATTCTACATCAGCAAAATCTTCTGTAGGATTACCAAATTCATCACGTCCGTATTTTTCAAAAGGAATATAATTATCTTCAACTTTTATAACATAATGAACTTCTACATTACTATCACCAAGTAAGTAATATAAACGAACAACCATGTTATCTTCAAGTACTAATTCAGGTGCTTCCGTTTTAGTTTCATCATATACATAGTTATCATATTCTTTAACTACATATTCAATTTCAGATTCAAATGGTACACCTTTAATAATTTCAGTTTCTTGTAAATCAAAGTCACCATCTAAATTTTCTAAATAATATTCTACAGAGTAATCATAAAGATTTCTTGTATAATAAACGGTTGCTGTATTGTTTTCTGGATCAATTACAATTCCATCATCAGTAATTTCTTCATTTGTATCAATTACAATAATTTCTTTATCTTTACTATCATAAGTGAATCCTGTAAATTCTTTTTCCTTTACAGCTATTTCATCTTGATAATTTGCAGAACCTGTTTCTATTTCAAGAACATTTGTTTCATTACCTAATTCTACATGTTTAATTGTATATTCATAACTATTTCTTGTATAGTAAACAGTTGCTGTATTGTTTTCTGTATCAATTACAATTTTTTCTTTATCTTTTTCAAGATAAGTGAATCCTTTGAATTCTTTTTCAACTACTTCAATTGTATCTTCATAATTTGCAGAACCTG
>CAMBUO010000031.1 GCA_945871105.1 uncultured Clostridia bacterium | reverse complement strand
GGAAAAACTAATATAATATTCTAAAAGAATATATACTTTCATATATAAAAATAATATTTATTAAAAATAATTACTTTGATTATAAAGTAAAACTTAATTTAGCTTCAATTATTTTAAATTACTTTTTTTGATCTTTAAATAATTCTTTTATATGTTTTAAATGTCTAGTTGTAGTTATTAATATATTTATTCCTGATGCTATTAATAAACTGTATAAACCTATTCCTTTAATGAAACTTAGTAAGAAAAGAAAAACAGTTTTTAGAATAATACCAATAAAGTTATCATACATTACTTCTTTTGCTTTATTAGTTGCTTGTAAAAAAGCGGATAGAGGAGCTTCGATGTAATATAAAATAAATATAAAAGCAATATGTCTTATATAATTTGCTCCATGACTAGTTTTATATAATAGTTTTAAAAAGAAATCAGGATACATAACAATTATAATAGTTGCTGGTATTCCTATTAATAAAGAATAAATAACAGCTTGTTTTAATTTTCTTTTTATATAATTATAATTCTTTTTACTATATTCTCTTGATATAACTGGAAGTAAGGCATTAGAAATAGCATTTGTAAAGAAACCTGGTAATAATAAAATAGGCATGACAAACCCGTTTATTACTCCATATTGTGTTACAATATAATTAGTTGAATATCCATTTAAAGATAAAACATAAGTTAAAATAATAGGTTCAAAGAAAAAAGAAATTGTTCCGATTATTCTAGTTGCTGTTGTAGGAAGAGCTGTTCCTAAAACGTTTCCCATACTAGTAAAACTAGGCTTTAAATCTTTTCTTTCGATTTTAAATTGTTTTGGTAAAAAGAAAATTAAAACTAAACTAGATACTAACTCTGATAAAACATTTATTAAAATTAAGGAAGTTGTTACAAATATAATCCCTTTATATATTATTTTTGGTAATATTATAATCATGAATAAAAGTCTTACAATTTGTTCTGATATATTACTAATAACATGAGGAATCATTTTTTCTTTGCCAAAGAAAAATCCTCTTAAAATACTTGATAAAGAATCAAATGGTAAGACTAAAGAAATAGCTAAAATTGGTAGGTAAGCTTGTTCGTTTTTTAATAAATTAAAAGCTATAAAATGACTAGTAAATATTAAAAATATAGTTAAAACTATATTAATAAAAAGTGAAACTGGTAAAATAGAAAATAATATTTTTTTACTACTTTCTTTATTTTCACTTACTACTTTTGATATTCCGGTTGCAAATCCTAATTGGGAAATAGCCATCATTAAAGAGAAGGTGGGCATAACTAACATATATAAACTAATTATTTCTAAATTAGAATTTCTTGTCATAATAACTTTAATAAGGATTCCTAATAATTTAGTTAGTAATCCTCCTATCATTAAAATAATAGTACTTTTAATAAATGTTTCTTTTTTCATATTAAATTATACGTTTTACTGAAAAAAAGATTAATTATTTTTTTGTATTAAAAAAAATAAAACTATGGTATAATTAACTAGAAGGATGTGAGGTATGAAAATTATACAAGTAATTATATTAGGTATTATTCAGGGGATTGCGGAGTTTTTGCCAATTTCATCGAGTGCTCATTTAATTATTTTTCGTGATATTTTTGGAATTGGACAGTTTATAACTGGTGAGTTTGAAATGAGTTTTGATATTGCTCTTCATTTTGGAACACTTTTAGCTATTTTAGTTTATTTCTTTAAAGACTTTTTTAAGATGATTAAAGATGGCTTTACTAAAGGTGTAAAAACAACTGATGGTAAAATTCTTTGGTATATCGTGGTTGCTACCATTCCAGCAGCTATTTTTGGTGTTTTATTTGAAGATAAAATTGATGAATTAGTACGTAGTAATTATGTTTTAATTTGTGGTTGTCTTGCTTTAATGGGAATTATTATTTATCTTTGTGATAAAAGAAATAAGCAAACAAAAACTTTTAAAACAATGAATTTAAAAGATGCTATTATTATTGGTTTTAGTCAAGTATGTGCTTTAATACCAGGATTTTCTAGAAGTGGAACTACGATTGCAGCTGCCAGATGCTTAAAAATGAAACGGGAAGATGCAGCTAAGTTTTCCTTTTATTTATCAGCACCGGTTGTAGCAGGAGCTGTTGCTATTAAAGTTTTAAAAGGCGAGATGCTATCTTTAATTACTTTTAATCCTACTGTCTTTATAATAGGTGTTTTAATATCTTTTATTTCCGGATTATTATGTATTAAATTCTTACTTAAATATATTAAAAGTCATGATTATAACATCTTTATGTGGTATCGATTAGGAATTGCTTTATTATCTTTAATAGTTTTATTATTTAAATAGGTAGTTTATGGATAAATTAAAGAAAAGTTTATTAGATATTTATCAATATAATAAAAAATTAGTTTTTATTGTTCTGGGTTTATTGATCGTTTTAATTGTTGTCTTATTTTGTGTTAATTTAGGTGAAGATAAAAATAATTCTTCTATTAAAACGGAGTATATTGAAAAGTTAGTATTATTTGGTAATAAGGAAATAACAATTAACGAAGGAGATAAATATTTAGAACCAGGTTATTATGCTGTTACTAACTATGGAGAGATTAAAACTGATTATGTAACAGTAACAGGAGTTGTTGATACTGATACTCCGGGTACTTATTTCATAACTTATGAAATAGATAATAAAAAAATAACAAGAACTATTACAGTTTTAAAAAAAGAAGTTATGGAAGGAAATATTAATTTTACTTTAGAAGGTAATAGTTTAATCGTTTTAGAGCAAGGAAATGAATACATAGAACCAGGGTATAAAGCAATTGATAGTAATGATGGTGATATAACTGATAAAGTTACTATTGATGGTTTTGTTGATGTTAATACCCCAGGAACTTATGTTTTAACTTATAAAATTAAAAATTCAACTAATCAAGAAAAAACTTTAGAAAGAACTATTATTATAGGATCAAGTCCTCTTAGTGCTACTATTTTATCTTCAAATACTAGTTATACCAATCAAAGTATTAAAGCTATTATTAATATAGTAGGAAGTAGTTATAATTATATTAAGTTTCCAAATGGAACTGTTTCCAGAGAAAAAAATATAAATTATGAAATAACAAGCAATGGAACTTATAATTTTTATCTTTATGATAAAAGTGGTAATTATGTTGTTAAAACTTTTGATGTTAATAATATTGATAAAGTAGCTCCAACCGGAAGTTGTAAACTTAGTGATACCAATGGTAAATCGGTTGTAAAAGTTAGTGCTAGTGATAATTTAAGTGGGATTAATAATTATAGTTATGCTGATAGCAATAATAATTTATTAATTAAAACTACTAATAATACTTATAATGCTAATATCCATTTAGATATTGTTAATGTTACAATTTATGATAAAGCAGGTAATGCTAAAAAAATAAGTTGCTCAAACGAAACAAAAGGTAATTTAGAAGTTCATTTTATTAATGTTGGAAGAGAAGATGCTATTTTAATTCGAAGTAGTCAAAAAACTATTTTTATAGATGGAGGTTGTTATAAGAAAAAAAGTATTATTACACCATATTTAAAAGCTTTAGGTGTTACGCATATAGATGCTATGATAGGATCACATTTACATTATAATCATATTCAAGCACAGGCCGATATCTTAGCTAATTTTACAGTAGATAAGATATATTATCCACAAGACTTAAGTACTTGTCGTGGCAAGTATTGCGAATCAAATGATCAAAAATATATTTTAAGTGCCATCAAAAAATATAATAAAAGTATTAATCTTATAAAGGTACGTGATAATATTGATATAGGTGATATGAACATTTATGCTATAGGACCAATAGATTTAAAAACTTTAAGTTCTAATAAATATTGTCAAAATTACAATTCTTCAAATTTTATTTTAACTTATGGTAAAACTAAATTTATGTTTACAGGAGATTATATGCAATCAAGTAATATTTTGAAAAACTTTTCAAAAGAATTATTAGATATTGATGTTTTAAAATATCCTCATCATGGTAATGCTTCGATTGATAAAACTTTAATTAATTATATGTCGCCTAAATATGTTGTTGTTACTAGTGCAAGTGATGAATTAGCTAAGAGAAGTGAAAAAAGTTATTTAAAAAAACAAGGGGCTAGTATTTATTATAGTTATAAATCAAAAAATATTTTAATTATAAGTGATGGTACTAACTTACAAATTAAAACCAATGTTAATCCAAGTGATTACAAAAAATAATAAAAAAAGGTTGATTTTCTAATATTTTTTTGTTATTATTTATTTAGAATATAGTAGAATAGATTGGGAGATGAATTATATATGTTCAAAAATTTTGATTTTAGTTGGTTTTTAACAACACCAGGTATTTTAACAGGTGTTGGGTGTTTGTTAATTTTAATATCAATTATTATTTTCTTATCTTCTCTAAAAGGAAAGAAGAAAAATAAAGAGGAAGTGGTTGAAGCTAATCAAACAGCTGAAGTGCCTGATGCTAATTCTGTTAATTTAAGTACAGAACCTATTAATTTTGCAAAGACAATGGAGCCAACACCAATAGTTGATAATA
This sequence comes from uncultured Clostridia bacterium, assembly GCA_945871105.1. Taxonomy (GTDB): domain Bacteria; phylum Bacillota_I; class Bacilli_A; order RF39; family UBA660; genus RUG591. The sequence continues at coordinate 450 of CAMBUO010000031.1, read as the reverse complement.
ATATAAATGTTAATCCGGAAGTAGCACCTGTAACTCCGGTTAATCAAACTCCAGAAGTTACACCAGTTAACGTAGAAACAGTGGTAACGCCAGTTGAACCTGTTCAACCAACTCAAGCGATGCCAGAACCAGTTCCAGTACAACCAGTTAATGTTCAACCAGAGCCGGTTTCTATGCAACCAGTGACTCCAACTGTTAATCCAATTAATATAGAGCCACAAATAAACCCAGTAGAACCTGTTAATGTTACGCCAGAACCAGTTCCAACGGAAGCTGTAACGCCAACTGTTAATCCAGTTAATATTGAGCCACAAATAACACCAGCAGAACCTGTTAATGTTACGCCAGAACCAGTTCCAATGGAAGCTGTAACTCAAACTGTTAATCCAATTAACATTGAGCCACAAATAACACCAGCAGAACCTGTTAATGTTACGCCAGAACCAGTTC
>CAMBUO010000030.1 GCA_945871105.1 uncultured Clostridia bacterium | reverse complement strand
ACAAATAACACCAGCAGAACCTGTTAATGTTACGCCAGAACCAGTTCCAATGGAAACTGTAACTCAAACTGTTAATCCAATTAACATTGAGCCACAAATAACACCAGTACAAACTAATCCTCAACCAGAACCAGTTTCAATTCAACCAGTTCAAACATCTGCTTATCCAGAAACACCACAAGCAGTTTTACCTGAGGGAACAAAAAATATAATTTATGGTGGAGCTGATCCTATTAATGGAACAGGAATTATGCCTCAAATTAATCCAGAAATTACTAAAAAAGATGATATTGAATCATTATAGAGAGGAAAATTATGCAAAATATCGTTGATATTATTATCATTATATTTATCTTGTTATGTGGAGTAGTAGGATATAAAAGAGGAGTTTTTAAACAATTAGTTTTATGTGTAGGATTAATTTTAATATTTTATCTTGCTTATAAATTTAAAGATCCTGTTGGAGAATTTTTCTTATTAAGATTACCAATTTTTGATTTTCCAAATTTATTTAAAGGAGTTATAACTTTAAATATAATTGTTTATCAAACCTTAGCTTTTGTATTAGTTCTAGCTGTCTTACTATTTATTTTTGATTTTATCTTGTCAATTACAGGATTATTTGAAAAATTATTAAGAATAACGATTATTTTAGGAATACCATCCAAAATATTAGGTTTTATTGGAGGGTTAATTGAAGGATATGTAATCGCTTTCGTAATACTTTTCTTCTTAACTCAACCAGCTTTTAGTTTTCAATTTTTCCAAGATAGTAATTTATCACAAAAAATATTAACTTCTTCCCCAGTTTTAACTGATATTACTAAAGATACAGTTGAAGTTGTTAAAGAAATTTATGCTTTAAAAGATGAAAAAGATACTAAACTATTAAATCAAAAATCATTAGATATTATGTTAGAACATGGTATGGTAACTTATGATACAGCTAAAAAACTATCTGATGAAGGTAAAATTAATTTTGAAGGAATAGATGAAGTTTTAAATAAACATAGAGGAGACAAATGATAAAATACTTAGAAAAAGATTTTCATGAAGAAATAAAAAATAAAAAAATATTAGTAGATTTTTATGCTAATTGGTGTGGACCTTGTAAAATGCTAGCCGAAGTATTTGAAACAGTTGCACCGAATATCGATATTGATATATTAAAAGTCGACGTTGATAAATTTCCAGATATAGCAAAAGAATATGCTATTATGAGTATTCCAACTTTATTTCTTTTTGAAAACAATCAAATAAAAAAAACACATACGGGTTATTTAAATCCTAATGAATTAATTAATTTCTTAAAATAATACCAATTGGTATTATTTTTTTACAAACTTTGACATTTTTAATCTTAAACCGTTTTACATTATTTTTATAATTTGTTATAATTAAATAAGAATAGAAGGTGAAGTATGAAAAAGAATTTGATTTTAATATTTAGTTTATTTTTTATTACTTTTCCCGTTAAAGCTTTAACTTATAGTGAAATAGAATCAAGAAATATTTGTCCTAACTTTGAATTAGCTGAAGCTACAACTTCGAAGACTTTAAATAAAATCGATTGTTTTGATAATTATTTAGATGCTAAAAATAAAATGAATGAACTAGATAATGATGATTTAGTTATTTTAGAAAGAAAAGATAATAAAACTTCAATTATTGATGCTAAATATGCTTTAGTTTATTTAGGGGTACAATCTATTAATACTAATACTTATTATTATAGTGATGATAATTTAACAACAAGTATTTCTTATATGAATCATCATCCAAATTATGGAGCAACGGATGGAGTATTTTTAGATATAAATTATTCTAATCATGCAGCTTTAGTTTATTCAAATGGAGTTACAGGTTGGTTAAAAGAAAATTATTATAAAATAATACCTTTAAATTTTTTAGGAACAACTAGTTATTATAAAGTAACTGATAGTGAACTTTATCATTATTATGGTAAAGATATTCAAACTAATTATTCAAGTTATGGACGAGTACTTGATAAAAAACCAAGTTTTTTAAATCCTGGTAATTATTATAGTTATGATGGTATATACTTTTATAATAATTTTAAAGATTTAATTAATGATAAAAAAAATAATACGAATACTAATAGTGTTAATAAAGATAATCCTTATTATAATTATTATATGTATTTACCACATCGAGGAACTTCTAATTATACGAATGATGATATAGATTCTTATTTAAAAAATAATAAAGGTTTAATAGGAACTATTTATGGTAATCAAGCTATTACGCATTATTCTAATATGTATCAAACGGGAATATTTTTTAAATCAGCTGAATCTTTATACGGGGCTAATGCTATTTTAATGATGTCTTTAGCAACTAATGAATCAGCTTTAGGTCAAAGTAGTATTGCTATTTTTAAAAATAATTTGTTTGGTCATGCTGCATATGATTCCGATGCTTATAATTCAGCAACTGGTTATTTAAATCCTTATCAAAGTATTATCGGTCATGCAAAAAACTATATTAATTGTGGTTATGCTAATCCTAAAGATTCAAGATATTATGGTTCTAATTTTGGTAATAAAAGTAGTGGAATGAATATAAAATATGCAAGTGATCCTTATTGGGGAGAAAAAGCAGCTAATTATTATTATTTATTTGATAAAGATAATGGATTCTTAGATTATAACTATTATCAATTAGGAATAACTAATAGCTATAATTTTAATGTTAGATCAGAACCTAATCAAACTAGTAGTATTTTATATACTATTAAAAGTATGAATGTACCAGTTATTATTTTAGATACTGTTGAAGGTAGTAGTTATAATGGATCTAATCTTTGGTATAAAGTAGTATCTGATTTAAATTTAAATGAAACAAGAACTAGTGGCGTTGATTGTACTTATACTAACTATTATAATTTTAATTCCTATGTTTATATTCATTCATCATTTATTAAAAAGATTAATAATACTAGTAATAATAATTTAGTTCAAAACAATTATAAAAACTATCAATACAAAGAATATTCAAATGGAGCTGTTTATTCACCAAAAACTGGTTTAATAACCAAAGATACAACTATTTATGATACAGCTACTTTATCTGTTTCAACTGGTCTTACTTTAAAAAAGAATCAAATTGTTCCTGTTTTCATGCAAGCAATTAAAGATAATAAAGTAGTTGCTTATCTAATTCAAAGTATTTATAGTAAAAATCAAAAAGCTTGGGTAAGTGCTGATAGTTTAACTATTAATGATAAAGATTTATTAAAAGTAAATATAAATGATGCTGGTAAATATATAAATGTTTATAATGATATAAATGGAAGTGTTTTAGGAAGTTTATATACTAATACTTATTCAGTTATCATAGATAAAAAAATAGTAAATAATGATTTATGGTTAAAAATACATTATGATAATAATAAATATGCTTGGTTAAATACAAATATCTCTACAAGTATAGGTTCTTTAGAATATACAACAAATAAAATAAATCAAATACCAGTTATAAATGCTAGTAATAAAATAATTTATATGGATGAAGAATTTAATCCTTTAGAAGGGGTAACAGCAATTGATTCAGAAGATGGGGATATAACAAAGAAATTAAAAGTAACTAACAATGTTAATATTAATAAAGTAGGAACTTATCAAGTAATCTATGAAATAGAAGATTCACATGGTGAAAAAGTAACAAAAACTATTCAAGTTGAAGTAAAAGATTATCAAGAAGGAAATAGTTTATTTATCTATGAATCTTTAAAATATTTAACTAATAATCAATTTGAAGTAAAAGGATTTTTAGGTATTAAAAAACAAGATAATATTAATAATAGTCATTATTTAATTTTAGAAAATGAAGAAACAAAAGAAGAATATAAATTTAAATTAGATGATTATTTAGATTATCCTTATGAAATGTCAAGTTTAGATGATGATAAAACTTATAATTATAAAGATGGTTGGTTTAAAGGAATAATTGATTTATCAAGTGTTAATCAAGGTAATTATATTTTATATATTAAAACTTATAATTATGATACAGGTTATCAAACAAAAACTTATTTTACTAATATAGGTTATTTAGAAATGCCAAGGCGAGTTAAAGGAAATAATAAGTCATTTGCTTTTAATGTTGATTTTAGTTATTTAGGTAGTCCAATGATACTTGAAATTAGAGATCATGATTTATTAAGTTATGATATTCCAAGTTCAATGGATCCTATGTATAATTTCTTTAATGAATTAAAATTAGAAAATGATAAATTATATATAAAAGGTACTAGTCATGTAATAGGTGAAAGCTATTCAACAAATGATGATATTAAAAGAGAAATAGTTTTTGAAAATCTTAATACTTTTGAAAGATTTAGTTATAATCTAGGTTATATTGATAATGGTCCTTATAAAATAGAATTAGCTGTTTCGGATAATAAAGATAAAACAAGAGCTTGGTTTGAAAAAGAAATAGATTTAACTGATTTAACTTTAGGTAAATATGCTATTTATATTAAAACTACTAGTAATAATAAAACTTATTATGGAGAATTAACTGATGTTTCTTATACTGATTTTACAAGCATAAACAGTAGTAAATATAAATTTCAAAGAATTGATAATAAAAGATTAAGATTAGAACTTGAAATTAGTTAAAAAAATGATATAATTTTATTAGAATAGGAGAAGAAAATGAAAGACTTTTTTAGAATAGATAAACCATTTAAAAAATATTTACCTGTTTTTATGATTATTTTGTCAGTTATTCTTTTAATGGGAACTAGTTATGCTCTTTTAAGAAGTAGTCATCAGGGAGAGAATTCTTATGTTATGAATGTAGGTCTTTTAGAAGTAACATTTGTTGATAGTCAAACGAGTGCTTTAACTTTAGAAAATGCTAAACCAGTTACTGATGAAGAAGGGAAAAGTAACACAAATGAATTAGTTTTTACGGTTAAAAATACAGGTAATGTAATTGCTAAATATAATGTTTATATTGAAGAAACTTCAACTAGTCCTGAATTTAAAACAGTTATAAGATTTATTTCTAATAAAAATGATACAGGATATACTGATCCTAAAACTTTAAGTGAAGATAATTATATTGATCAAGGATCATATTTAGATGTTGGAGAAACAGCCACCTATAAAGTAAAAGCTTGGATATCAGAAACTGCTGATGCTACTTATATGAATCAAACTTTTACAGCGAGAATTGTCGTTGATGTTGAACAAAAAATTACTATATCAACTGCAATTAAAAATGCTGCTAAAAATAAAAATAGTACTTGTGCAACCTATGTAGAAGAAGATGGCATAACCTATATTTCAGGAACTAAAGACTGTATAGATTTTAACTATGTATGGTATAGTGGTAAACTATGGCGAATAACAGCCATTTACCCAGATGGAACGATGAAAATGATAACTG
>CAMBUO010000029.1 GCA_945871105.1 uncultured Clostridia bacterium | reverse complement strand
GGTTGACATTTCAAATTTAGCATACCAAAAACCGGTTAATTCTTCTTTACCAAAGGTAAAAGCAGGATGGGTATAAGTACTTTTATGATTAACAATACTTCCATTAGTTGTATCTGTACATGTTTCACTACTATTTGAAGTATCACTTGTTAAAATATTATCAACACAAGTAACAGTTCCGGTTTTATCTATTCCATGTTCAAATACTACATTAATTAATTGTTCTTCACTTGTTCCATTATTACCATTAAAGATAACATATTTAAAACGAGGAATCCAAACCCACATAGTTGTAATATCTTCCATTGTTACTTCTTGTCCTAAGACACTTCCGAAGCCACCTTTATTACTTCCTTGATGAACTTCGACTTTAGTAACCGTATTATTAGCATCAATTTCTAATATTTTATATAATTTAACACAAGTTGTTTTTACACTAGAATTACAAGTATAATAATTAACATTACTACTTGTATAAGCAGTTTCTGTTGGATCCGTTAAAGTAAATATTCCTGTTGTATCATCATAAGTATAAGCAGAAGATGCCATTTGTTTATTAGCAGGAGTAGTTAATGTTACATCAGCTGTTTCAGAAGTATAAGGATAGGTAGAATCAGCTGTATAAGTTAGTTCACTTGATAAAGTTGAAGTTATTGTAATATTAGAAATAGTTGCTTGATCAGAACCTGATGCTGAACTACTATCTTTACTATAACTAGCTGTTAAAGTATAAGAAGTATTAGCATTTAAACTATATTCTTTGCTTCCACTTTGTGTACCACTAATAGCATTTACTAAAGTTGTATCAGCACTACCATTATTTATTTTAATCGTTAATTTATCATAATTAGATTCACTACTAACACTATAATCAAAAGTTAAAGTACCAGCACTTGAAGTTGTAAAAGCAAAAGTTGCAGTTGAGGTTGAACTATTAACACCTTTATTACCACTTGTATAGGTTGTAATAGATTTAGTCTCCGTAATTTCCTCATTAGTTTCGATATTAACATTTAATTCACTAGTTGCTTCCGCTCCACTATAACCATAGTAATTATCCATAACATCTTTATTAACAGTTACAGCATTAGCCCACATAAAATCTTTATAATCAAACCATTTATAACTTTCATTCAAATTTTTTGAATCTGCTACTCTCCATACCCCTTCTGTATCACTTGTTTTATCATAATAAACGGGTATCATATTATCTAAAAGTTCAGGATAATTAGCTCCACTTTTATCTAAACTTGCTACTTGCATTCCTTCAACTAAAATATTTTTAGCAAACACTAAACCATTAGGATTACTATTAATATCTAACCACATAACAAGTTCATAAGTATAAGTTACACCTGTTTCAATTATTCCAGTATCAATTAATCCTGTATCAGCTAAATTAGTTATATCCATAGTTACTGTTTCACTAGTTGCTTCATTAGTCCTTTTTAATTGATAACGTACATCTTTATTTAACATAGTACTCTTAGTAGTACCATCAACTAAACTAACTTTATAATTAGCAATAATTCCAGCATTATTTTTAATTTGAAAAGTTACTTTCGAATTAGTTAAACCTTCACTATCTTCTACTGGAACAGCTTTATCTATTGTTATATTACTAATATCTGTTAATAATATAACATCTAAATCTCCTAAAGTTAATTGATTATTATTAACACTACCCTTTTCAGCTTTTAAATATGCATAACTTGATCCTACAAAAGCTATTACTACTAATAAAAAACTAGCTATTATTATTATTTTCTTTTTCATTCTATCACCTATTCTTCTATTATAATTATATCATATTTTATTAACTTGACAAGAAGTTTTTTGGTTTAATTTTTCTATAAACTTGCTAGTTATTTAAAAGTTTAGTAAAATATTTATGGTGATAGAATGAAATTTTTAATAGGTGTTATAATTTTAATTGTTTTTTTATTATTTGTCTATTTTTATTTTCGTTACAAATTTAGAAAAATAGCTAAACATTATTTAGGAACAACGGATATTAAAAAAGTTTTAGAAAAAGCGGAATTAGAAAATGAAAATACTCCTAAATCTTTAGGAAGTATGGATAGTATTTATTTAGATAATCTAAAACATGATTTTAAAGATATAAATATAAATGAATTAAAAAGATTAGCTGAAAGTGTTATTTTAGAAATATTTAATTGTCTTCAAACTAAAGATTTATCGAAATTAAGTACTAAGAATGAAAAAATAATAGCTTATGTTAAGAATAAATTAAATGATTTTCAAGATACTGATATTTCCAATATGAAAATTCATCAAACTGTTTTAAATAAATATGAAAAAGAAAAAGGAATAGCTACAATTTATTTAGCTACTAGTTTTGAATATTTTAAAAAGGAAAATGGTACTAAGAAAAAAGTTCAAAAAAGAATTAAAACAGAATATATTTATGTAATTGATAGTAATCAAGTTAAAGGATCTTTGAAAGCTTTAGGTCTTAATTGTCCTAATTGTGGAGCTCCTATTAAATCTTTAGATAAAAAAGTATGTTCTTATTGTCAGACCGGAATTGTTGATTTAGTAAAGAAATCTTTTGTTTTAAATGATATTTATGAATATTAAAAGGATTGCTTGGCAATCCTATTTTTCTTTCTTATTAGCTGTTTTTTTAGAATTATTATTTTTCTTATAATAATTGTTTTTATTATTAGTTTTATTATAATAATTCTTTTTATTATTAGAAGTAGTTTTAGTTTGTTTCTTAGTAGTTGTTATTTTTTTAGTTTCTTTCTTAACAACGGTTGTTGGTGATTCAACTTCTTTTTTATCAGTTTTTACTTCTTCTTTAACTTCTTTTATTTCCGGAAGTTTTTCTTCTTTAACTTCTTTCTTTGTTTCAACAGTTTTAGTTTCTTTTTTCTTACGTTTAAAAATTTCTTTTAAATTTACTTCTTCATATAAACTTTTAAAATAATAACTTAAGAAGAAAGGAATAAATCCCCATAAACAAGAAATCATTTGAAATAAAGCCAATGATTCTAAGATAATTGTAGCAAGACTTAATACAATTATTAAGTTTTTATATAGTTTTTTCTTTTTATATTTTTTTTCTTTTTCTTCATTATTCATGACTAGTAATCACCGTTCCTATCTTTTCCCCTTTTAATACTTTAATTAAATTTTCTTTATCATTGAAATTAATAACTAGGATATCTTTATTCTCTTTTTGACAATCTTTAATACAAGCAAGATCCATTACTTTAATCTCTGGATTATCAATTACTTGTTGATGGGTTAAAGTTTTATACATTTTTGCATCTTGATATTTATTAGGATCTTTGTCATACACACCATCAACATTAGTTAATTTTATAATAACATCTGCTCCTATCATAATAGCTTTCATACTAGCAGCTGTATCGGTTGAACAACCAATATGACCTGTACCACCACTAAAGATAACAACTGTTCCTTTTTTATATTTTTCTTTTAATTCTTCTTCAGTTTGCATTTCTATTAGTTCATGAAAATCAAAAGGTGAAAAGATAACATTTTCTAAGTTAGCTTTTGTAAATGCATCACGAAGAGCTAAGGCATTCATCGTTGTTCCTAACATTCCCATAGAATCAGCATTAATGGCTTCCATATCTTGATGACTTCTTCCTCGAAAGAAATTACCTCCACCAACTACTATTCCTATATTAATTCCCATATCATGGACTCTTTTAATTAATTCAGCTATTTCTTTAGTTTTTTCTTTATTAATATTTTCTGATTCATTCATAAGTGATTCACCACTTAATTTTAATAAAATATTTTTATACATCTGATCCTCCTATAAATATTCTTTTAAACATTCTATTATTTCAGTATTAATATCTTCAACACTTCTAATTGCATCATCTTTAATACAATTTATATGTTTCCAATTATATAATTCAGATAATTCAATATAAGCTACTTCAGAATTTTTTAAATGTTCTTCACACATTTCATGTTCATCTAAAGATAAACGATTCTTTTTTAATTTAGCTGCATAAGTATACGGAACATGTAGAAAAATAGTTTTATCTGGTTTAGGTAAACCTAATAACCAAAATTCTAATTTATCAATCCATTCATACATATGAAATCTTTCTTCATCATTTTTAATTTTACTACCTTGATGAGCCATATTACTACTTACATAACGATCACATATAACAAAATAATCTTCTTCTAAATATTTATTTATTTCTTTTTCATTATATTTACGATCAGCAGCATAATATAAACTAGCAACCTTTGGATCTAAATTAACTGCTCCTTCCGGAAACCAACATTCACATATTTCTTTTTTGCCAAGATATGGTCCTCCTACTATCTTACCCGTTGGTGTATCATAATTTGGAAAAGTTAACCTAATCGCTTTATGCCCCATATTATTTAATTTTTCTACTAATAATTTACTTTGCGTTTCTTTACCTGAACAATCAGTTCCTTCTATAACAATAAATTTTCCCATTATTTCCTCCTGTATATTACATGTTCATAATTAATACCATTATCTGAATTAGCTAAAACAAATTCTTTGTTGTATAAAGATTTATCAAACTTTGGAAAGTAAACTGATGCATCTTTACAAGTATCTTTAACTTCAGTTAAATATAAAGTACTTGCTAAATCAAGAAATTGTTTATAAATACTAGCTCCACCTATAATAAATATCTCATCTTGATAATCTTTATATTTTTCTAAAAACTCTGGTATACTATGATATATTTCTACTTCTTCACCTAAATCTTCTGTATCATCCGGAAAAGTTAAAACAACATTTTTTCTATTTGGTAAGACTTTAGGTAAAGATTTAAAGGTATTTTTTCCCATCACAACCATTTTACCAGATGTAACTTTTTTAAAATATTTTAAATCATTAGGTAAAGACCAAATCAAAGTATTATTTTTGCCAAGTTCTAAGTTTTCCCCAACAGCTGCTATTATTGATATTTTCATATTTCCTCCTACTGTGTTATTTTAAATTCTATTTTTCCATGATGTTTATAATTAACTATTTTAATATCTTTTAATTCTTTTGAATTATCAAATTTATAAAAGTCTTTTATTTCTGGATTAATCCATAAAGTTGGAGCTGGTAAATCTTCAAGTTCTTTGCCTCTTCGAATTTGTTCTTTAATACCATCTACTTGATTAACATAGATATGAGCATCTTTTATACTCCAATACATTTTACCAGGTTTTAAACCTGTTACACTAGCAATTAAACTTAATAAAACTGCATATTGAGTAATATTAAATGGTAAACCAAGTGGAACATCACATGATCTTTGATGAACAAAAAGATTAATTTTACCATCGGTTACATCCCATTCACTTGACCAAACACATGAAGGAAGAACCGCAGTATTTAAAAATTCATTTTGCCATAAACTCATAAGCATTCGTCTATCACTTGGATTATTTTTAATTTTATCTATTAATTCATCAATTAAATGATATCTTTTAACAATCCATCCATAAGCTGTTCCAATAGTATGAGCATATTTTTTATCAAATTCTCGAACAATTTCTTTTTTTACTAAATGACCATTTTCTAAAACATTTTGGGTAGCTTTCCACTTACCATCTTCAGCTATTTCCCATTCATCCCAAATATGATTATTTCTTTCTTGTAACCAACGAACATCATTACTTTGTTCTTGATAAATCCAAAGCATTTCCGTAATTGCATTTTTAAAAAAAACTTGTTTTGTCGTTAAAATAGGAAACTCTTTTTCTAAATCAAATTCAAAAAAATATCCAGGTATTTTAATGGTATTAACACCAGTTCTATTTTCAACCTCAATTCCTTCATTTAAAATCTTTTCACATAAAGTTAAATAATCTTTATCAAATTTCGACATAATACACTCCAATTCTTTTTTATTATAACAAAATCAAGAAGAATAAGCAATATCATTTTGAGTATGACTTTTTTGGAAAACGTCTTAATAATTCATTTTTCAACGCCATCTTTTCGTTCAATCATTATTTAATACTCAAAACACTTCAGAGCATTGCCTTTCT
>CAMBUO010000028.1 GCA_945871105.1 uncultured Clostridia bacterium | reverse complement strand
TTTTACAATATGGAGTAGGTACTAAGAAATATAATAATTGGTCTTGTATTATGATTGATATTATTAAGAATAATAAATTAGAAGAATTTATTAAAATAAAAGATTACTTTATGAATAATTATTATCAAAGTAATCATCGTTATTTAGAAATAAATAATTTTTTAGATATTTTAATTAATTATAGTAAATATTCTGATATTTGTTTGTATTTAGAAGAAAATAAAATTATTTTTGATGATAGTATTAAAAATAATCTTCAGTTTTTGTTTAATAGTAATCAAGATAAAATAATACCGAAGAATTTAGAAGAATTAGATAATTTTAAGAATAAGATTTATGAAGAATATGCTTTAAAAATAGAAAATGATAATATTAGTATTTTAGAATTAAAAAATATGGTAAATCATTTATTTGCAAGTCTTTTACATAGTAGTTTTATTAGTATTGGGGGAGAAATTAGTCTTGATTCTATTCCTAGTATAACTAAAGAAATAAGTGATTTAAAAGAAGAATTGATGATATATGCCAGTTTAAATAATATTTTAAATTATGTTGAGGATGTAAATTCTTTAAAAGAGTTGATAAAATTATTTATGGAAATGAAAGATAATAATTTAGTTAGTTTAATGAATGAAATAGAAAAAATTGATGATAAAATTAAAAAATTATATGAATTAGATTCAAAAGCAAATTTAACTACTTTAGATAAAGCAAGAACAATAGGTGGGATGGAAAGACAAGATTTTATTTTATCTTATGGTGGAGAAGTTTTTGATTTTTCTAATAAAGATTATGTCTTATATGCTCATGTTGTTAGTGCTTACGAAAATATAGATGATTTAGTTAAGGGAGTAGCAACAGGTAAAACTAATTTTATATCTTTAAGTCCAATTAGTTATATGGGGCAAAGATATTATTATAATAGTATGGGTTTAACTTTAGCTTATGATACTATACCTGATAATAGTTTTATTTGTAGTTCTATAAATAATATGAGTAGTAATAATTATATTAGTAAGAATAGTTATGAAGTAGAAGATATTGTCAGATTACAAAAGGGTATAATTGATACAAGTGCAGCTATTTTTAATAACTCCGAAGCTTTATTTTATCGTGAAGGATTAAAACCATGTGGAATCATTTTAAAAGGTGGGAGAAAACCAAATTCGGAAGAAATTAAATGTCATCAAGAATATAATTTACCATTTATTATTACTCAAGATGAAAATAGAATTGAAAATCCTCAAATAGTATTTCATCAAGAAAAAATAATAGAACCTAGTCCAATGAGATTGCAAACAATTAATGATTCTTTTGATTTAATTACTAGGATAATTTATCCAAATAGAGATGATATTTATACAGGAAGAAGAATAGGAATTTTTGCTGATAGTCATGCTTTATATGAACCAACAAAAGCTATTATAGAAGATATGAAAAATAATGGGGTAACAGAGATTTATTCTTTAGGTGATAATATTGGTCTTGGACCAAGTCCCGAAGAAGTTTTAGAATTAATAGAAAAATATCAAGTAAAATCAGTTATGGGTAATCAAGAATATTATATTACTTTAGGAACAGAACCATTTTCTTATTTAACAGAAGAACGTATTAGAAGTTCAGAATGGACAAAAAAACAAATTAATTTTGGAATTAATAATTTATATTTTTACAAGCCATCAATAGAATTAATAGTTGGTCATAAGAGAATAGCTTTATGTCATTTTGCTAATGATGTTAGATTTGATTTTTATAAAAATAGTACTTGGAGTTATCAATGTAATTATGCCAATAATAATGCTGCACAGCAATTTCTTTATACCAATAGTCAAGATTATTTTGCTTCAATTATAAAAAACGATAGACGTGATGATAAAACTAAAGCAGGATATCATGATGCTAAACATAATTTATTATTTCAAGGAAAACAAATAACATATTATGATAGTATTTTTCAAGGTCATGTTCATTTTGAAATGAAAGATAAAATAAATGACACGAATATCTATACTTTAAGAGGAGCAGGAATGGGTTATAACAATAGAGAAGTTAATACAGCATATTATTTGATGCTAAAAGAGAAGAAAAGTGGAGGATTTGATATCGAAAGAAAGTTAATTCCTTATGATAGAGACGCTTTAATTAAAAAAGTAGAAAATACGGATATGCCTTGTAAAGAAAAAATAAAAGAGTATTTAAAAATAAAATAAATAATAAGTTCTTAGGTTCTTATTATTTTTTTTAAATTTAGTAAAAGTATTGTAAAAAAAATTTGGATTTGCTAAAATAAAGATAAGGAGAGTGAAATTATGGGATTAATAAAAGCAGCTATTACATCAGTTAGTAGTACCCTTCATGATCAATGGGAAGACTATGTATCATGTGATAGCTTAGACAATAACACATTAGTTGTTAAAAAAACAACTAAAAACGGTATCATTTCTAATAAGAGCCGTATTCAAGTTGCACCAGGACAAGTTGCTTTAATATTTGATTCAGGAAAAATATTAGATGCAACAGCTGAACCAGGTATTTATTCTTTTGATACTTCAACTTCACCATCATTATTTGCTGGTGACTTTGGTGGTATGTTTAAAGAAATGTGGGAAAGATTTAAATATGGAGGAGCTACTAGTAAAGAACAAGCTATATTTTATGTCAATGCTAAAGAAATAATTGATAATAAGTTTGGATCAGCAGCAGCTATGCCATATCCAGATCCTGAATATAAAAATATTTATATTCGTTATTTTGGAATGTATTCTTTTAAAATATCTAATCCATTTGCCTTTATTTCTAATATTGCTGGTAATATAACAGATACTTATACAAAAGAGCAATTAATGGAACAAGCTAATGCTGAATTTGTCAGTGCTTTAGATGTAAGTTTACAAGCATGTGCAGCTGATGGCGTAGTATTTTCTAGTTTACCAAGTAAACAATTATTAATTGCTAAACATATGAACGAAGCTTTAGATGAATCATGGAAAGAACTTCGTGGTATGGAAGTAGTAAGTGTTGCTATTGAAAAGATAACACCTGATGATGAATCTCGTGAAAGAATTCAAAAATTTGATAATGCTAGCATGTATGGTAAAAGTGAATATGCAGCCGGACGTATGGTTGATGCCACAGCTTCAGCTATGGAAAAAGCAGCTAGTAATGAAAATGGGGCAGCCGCAGGTTTCATGGGACTTGGTATGATGAATGGTGCTATGGGAGCTATGACGGGTAATCCACTTGAATATGTACAAAAAAATGAAGAAAAGAAAAAACAAGAAGAACAACCAGTAAGTGGTTATAAATGTCCAAAATGTGGAAGTATCCAAAATGGTAATTTTTGTTCTGAATGTGGAACAAAAATAGAAAAAGAAAAATTTTGTTCTAACTGCGGAAGTAAAGCAACTGGAAAATTCTGTTCTCAATGTGGAACCAAAATAGAATAAAAAAAGGCGATTAATTCGTCTTTTTTATTTCAAACCAGAAGGTAGAACCTTCTTTTTCTTTAGAAAGAATACCATATTTAAAACCATGAAGAATAAAAATATTTTTAACAATCGATAAACCTATTCCTGTTCCAACTGCATTTCTTTTATGATTCTTTTCACTTTTATAATACTTATCCCATACTTTATTAATTTCACTAGCTTTAATACCTTTACCAGTATCTTTTATTTCTATTCTTATTTTTTTCTTTTCATTAATTAAATTAATATAAACTTTATTATCAGGTCCTGTATAATTAATAGCATTACCAACTAAATTATAAATAACTTGTTCCATCTTTTGTTTATCAGCCTTGACTAATACTTCTTCTTTCGTATTAAAAATAAATTCATAGTTTTTCGTAAATTCAAATATTTTAAAACGATTTAAAATAGTATTAATTAATTTAGTTATATCAAATTCTTCAATATTTAAAGTTTCAATATTACTTTCTAACTTTGATAAGTTTAAAATATCATTTACTAAAATAGTTAAACGATCAACTTCTTCAATAATAATATTCATATTATTATCATGTTTTTCTTTATCAGTTTCAAAATCTCTTTCCATCTCAGCATAAGCTTTAATCATAGTAAGAGGTGTCTTTAAATCATGCGAAACATTACTTAATAAATCTCTTCTTAATTCATCTGTTTTCTTTAAAACATTTTTAGCATAATCCAAAGAAGTTCCTAGTTCATTTATTTCATTAATATCACTATTGACTTTAAAATTAACATTATAATTACCATTAGATAAAGATTTAGCAGCTTTAGTTAACTTAGTAATAGGATTACTTAAAGATTTAGAAATAAAATAAGCAATGATAATAGATAAAATAATAACTATAATACTAACTATAAATAATTGATTTCTTAAAATATTTAAAGTAGAATTAAGAGGTTCTAACGAAGTATTTAAAAAAACATAATTATTATCACTTAATTTAACTCCATATAAAAGAGTTAAATTATTAAATTTAGGATTAATAATTTTTAATTTAAAATATTCTTTATCACTAGTCATAAATTCTAATTTATTTTTTAATATTTTAGTATTACTATTAGTATTAATACATCCTTTATTATCTTGAATACTAGAATAAACAGTTTCATTATTCTTTATTATTTCCACACAAAAATCAGTGTTATAAGATATATTTTCTAAAGTATTATATAATGCATCACTAGTACTTTGTTTCTTTATTAAAGCAATTGTTTGATTTAATTCATCAGTTTTATAATATTCATAATATTGATTTAAAAGGATTATTTGAAATAACCAAATAAGAAATAAAATAAGACAAGTAAAAATACTTAAATAAATAAATATTTTTAGAATTAAACTTTTATTTTTCATAAATAAACTTATATCCTACACCACGAATAGTAATAATTAGATCACGATATTTTCCTAAGTTATTACGGAGTATTTTAATATGACTATCAATTGTTCTATCATCACCAAAATAATCATAACCCCAGACTTTATTTAATAATTGATCTCTAGTAATTGCTGTATTAGGATTTTTAATAAAATAAGTTAATAAATCAAATTCTTTTGGTGTTAAATAAACTTCCTCATTATCAATATATAAAACTCTTCCTTTAAAATCAACTTTAAGTCCTTGATAGATAAAAATATTATCTTCTACTAAGTTATTACTTCTTTTTAAAATAGCTTTAATTCGAGCCATTAATTCTCTTGGGGAAAAAGGTTTCGTTAAATAATCATCAATACCTAAATCAAAACCTAATAACTTATCATATTCTTCACCTCTAGCACTTAAAACAATAGTTGGGATATTTTCTTTTTCTTTCATTTGTTTAAAAAAAGTATAACCATCCATTTTAGGCATCATGATATCTAAAACAATTAAATCAATATTTTCTTTTTCTAAAACTTGTAAAGCTTCAAGACCATTTTCAGCTTCATAAACATTATAATTATCATTTAAACAATATTCTTTAACAACATCTCTTAATAATTTTTCATCATCAACAATTAATATATTCATTCAATCACCAAGTAGTATTATAACTTATATTTATGAAATTTAAATGAAATTTTTACTTATTTCTCTTTTTTATTAATACCAATCATACTTCCTATGGTAATAACTATACCAATAATTAAATAATAAATTAAAGTAATAAACTTAAATTTAGATATAAATAAATTACTAATAAAAAATAATATAATAATAATTAAACTAAGTTTTAAACCATTTAAATAACCTTTATTATTACTGGTATAACCAATATAAAAACCACTTGTTAAAGAACTAATTAAGATAATAATTATTTTTAAATATTTCATAATTTGATTACTAAAAATATCAAAATAATAAAAAGTATGAATAATTAATAAAAGAATAATAAAGGGGATAAAAAAGAATAATAAACCTTTTAAATAATTTTTTAATTTCATAGCATCACCTAATTAATTTTATTATTTAAATTATAGAAAATTACAATAAACATACGAAAGTCCATTGTGGATGGATAGCATAAAAAATAAAATGTATATAATCTATCTTGTTAAAATTTATTCTATTCTAAGAAGAGGTTGAAAATTCAGATAAAATTTACAATTATAAA
>CAMBUO010000027.1 GCA_945871105.1 uncultured Clostridia bacterium | reverse complement strand
CCATAGTATTTTTTTACATTGTATTCCTCTACAATATGATGATTTTGATAGATTCATTTTTACCACCTAGTATAATTATATATTTTTAAAGAAAAAAACTCAAGGAATTGAGTTTATTTGATTGGTTTGTTTTGTTCTCTCAGTGGGCGATTTAAAATAAAAAGAGATTCATACGAATCCCTTGAAATATCGACATATTTTAAAATTAAAGTTTAATTAAATTTAACAAAAATATATCAAATTTATTAACATTTGATGGGTAGCTGATGGGTAGAAATTATTCATCAGTTTTTATTCTAAGTTAACCATTTGATTTACAGCTTTATTATATGCTTTAGGAATATTTTTTAAAAATTTATATAGTTCGTTAAATTCATCAGGAACTTCATTTTCAAGTATATAATCAACTATTGATTGATCATCAATTCCTATTTCTTCAACTACTCCAGAATCTGCTAGTTCCTTAATTAATGAACTAGTATCTATTGAAGGAGATTCTATTGAATATTCATATGTAATGTTATTATATTCCACACTAATTTTTTTCCCATCATTAGTAGTTATAATTATATTATTCATTAATTTCACCCTTTCTTATTGGCTCGGAAACCTTATTGTTAATAATATTATACTTATGATATCTATTATCAAATATATATTTTCCACCATCAAGTAATTTACAGATTCTTTTTCGATGCTTTTCTTGTTCTAATCCCCCGATATCGTAATTAAAAACTCCATCCTTATTTTCCGAAATAATAATATTTTCAGAGTCACTATTAATTGCAATAGCTGCATTGTGTGTAACCAAAATCACTTGATTCTTCATTCTTAAATCTCTGATTTTATCAATCATAATATCTGTAATAAATTCATTATCTATATTATCCTCAGGTTGATCTATCATTATTATAGAATTATTATTTTTGCATTTTTCTAATATAATTTCTAAATATATAGAGGCTTTTTTTCCCTGAGACATATTATCTGAATTTAAAGAAATATCATTATCATTTTCAATAATTGTATATTTTGGGGTCAATGATTCATTAATAGAATTTTTAACATAAGAGAATACGCCTACTACGTTTTCATAAGAATTATCTTTCCTAAATATTTTTATATTTCCATTCATTAAATCTAAAAAGTTATCCTCAATTGATTTCCCCTTATCTAAATCATGAATCTTTTCAGAAATACTATTATATAAAAATACTTTGTTTATTTCTGAATCTACTTTTGTATTTAATGTATAACTATCCGAAATTATATTATTCTTTTCATCGATTTTAATAACTAACTTTTCTAAATCAGATGCATACTTTTTAAATAATAATTTTTTTTCAAAATAATTATATATCTTTGTTAATTCATTTTTAACATTTTCTTTTGCAGATGAAATCTTTTCTGATGAATTTGTGAGATATTTGTTAGATATTTCATTTAATGAACATTCTAAATTCTTTAAGAATTCTTCTTTTACATAAACCTTGTTAAATAATGTTTTTAACTCTTCATATTTATTTTGTAAAAGACTTAAGAAATTATTTATAATTTCTAATTCATCTACATTAAATAATTGTATTTCCTTAAGTTTTAATTCTTTAATCAATTTAACATTTTGAATTTCGCTATTCAATTTTTTCATTACAGAACTAATATCATTAGAAGATATATTAATATCATTTTTTAGAGCTTCTATTTCTTCTTTATACTTATATTTTTCATTTAATGTTTTAGATGCATCTATAAAAGTTGTTATCGGGAGACTGCTATTATTATTATTTTTTTTATTTAATAAGTCTGAATAAGCACTAGTAAAACGATCAATTGCTAGATTATATACGGCAATTTTATCATTTATTTCAATAGCATCTAATTTATGAAAATCCAATTGTTCTTTTAATCCTTCTCCATTATTTTCAAACAATTCGATTATTTCTTCTTGTGTAAAAGCATTTATTTCACAAATATTATTATTCTTAAAATCCACTTCACAATTTAGTTTACTTTGGATAGTTTCTATTTTTATTACTTTATTAGAATCCTTAGTATAATCATCAATTTTACTTTTATCTTTTCCAGAAGATAAAGAATAAAGTATCGAATTAAACAATAAACTTTTACCCGAAGATCTACCACCAACAATCGTATTTATTCCAGGAGATAATTTAATTCTTTGTTCTTTTTCATTTTTATTATTAATAGTGGTAAACTTTATTTCTTCTATATATTTTTCTGGCAAGCTTGGCATTTCTGATGAGACAAAAATTCTACTAGTTGGATCAACAAAGGCCATTCGAAGTGTTTCAAATGATAAATCACCTTTAATCCAAGTAAACATTTCTTTTTCTAACTGTTGTCCACTATCGTGTTTTGGATAAGAACTTATTTGATGGTTATCAGAAAAAACAACATATGGTACTTCTTTTTTTGCAGAAAAATCATCATTAAGTAATGATTGGAATCCTTTATTGAATTGATTAATTACTTTAGCATTATTTCCTGGAGACATTTCTACCGCATTAATTATGCCTATTAAAACCATAACCTGTGCTTCACTTAATCCATTATTATATGATTTATATGCTTCAACTATATTAGCTTCTTTTTTGCCATGGGATATAACAATATAATCTTCGTTAATAAAGCTCTCTGCAAATCTTTCAAAAGAAGTTATTCTACACTTTAAATTCTTATTTTCATCATTTAAATCTATATTAGTATTATTTTTTTCATTGTATTCATCAGATATTTTCTTA
Source organism: uncultured Clostridia bacterium (assembly GCA_945871105.1). GTDB lineage: Bacteria > Bacillota_I > Bacilli_A > RF39 > UBA660 > RUG591. The sequence continues at coordinate 3,328 of CAMBUO010000027.1, read as the reverse complement.
TACATCAGATCAAGAGTCTCATTTATTTTTCTTGCATCAGCACTTTTAAAAACAATTAATGAATGATATTTCTTCTTATCACATGTAATATTTTTAACATTAGCATCTAACTTTTCAAACAAATAATTATCAACAATAATATCAAGTTCTACTCCAACTAAAAGACATCTATCTTTTATATTCAATGATTCATCATTATAGTACTCTTCATAGACTGGAACATTTATAATATTATGATCTGTAAATGAAAACATTTTAATATTATATGAAGGTTCAGATATTTTATCTATAATTTTTTTTAATTCAAAATTACCTTTATAATCATTTGTTTTAGTTTTACTCGAGTAATCAGTATGTATATGTAAATCACACTTGAAGTAGTCAGAATAATTAATATTTGTTAAATCTTCATTTATGGTATTATCAATTAGTTCTTCCACACGAATCCTCCTATCAATATTTTTATAACAACAATAACATTATGACATTATATTTATATATGACTATTTATTTAATAATTTTTCTAATCTATGTTGTAATTGATATAAAGTAATATTACTTTCTACTTCACCATTTAAATCTTTAACAGCCTGTAACAGTATTTGTTTTTTAGATGGATTGCTATTATTTGGAATTTCGTTGTTTGAATTTTCTTCATATATTCCTAAAGTTCCATCTTCTTTTGTTTTTGAATAATAAGTTTTATTTGTTAAACTAGATTTAAACTTTATTTCTTTAAAATGATGTCTATTTTTAGATAAATCTCTATTCTTTTCAGCAGTTTCTTCTTCTATTTCTTCTTCTTTAGTTGGCTTATATAAATGAAGTCTATCTTTAGTACCACTTATAATAGCAATATCCTCTAATAGTTCATAAGCATCTTCAGGTGATATTAAATAAAACTCTCTAACTCTTACTTTATCATTTATTGTATCTATACTTCTCAAATCGGCATTTAGTTTATCAATTATTTTATGTAATACTTTATCTGCAGATTGAGTTTCTACATCATATGTAGCATATAATCTAAAAGCAAAAGGAACAGCTTCTGAATTATTTAGTCTATTTAATCTTTCTTCTACATTTTTTGAATATCCTATCTTAACATAATCTGGAAAGGAAGGATTTGTTAATATATATATTTTACCAACAATATTTTCATTCATAATAAAACTCCTTTAAATTTTACAAACAAATTACGAGTTAATTATTCTTTCAATTTTCACTCAATATAAATGATTTATATTTTAAAATAATCATTAGTTTTATTAATATATAATTGTTCTAAATCTTTTATATCTTGTTGAATTATGAATTTTTGTTTATCGATTTTTTCTACTATTAAAGCAAATTTATTTTGCATTTCAATTGGAGGAACTTTCAACTCAATATTTTTAATATGTGTCATATTCAAAAAAGGTTGAACTCCAACAGAGGCAATTTTGTTTAATTTATCTTTTAGATACAGTAAATTGTAAGCTGTAAATATTCTATTCATTCTTGTTTCGTCAATCCTTATTCTTGTACTTCCTGTTGTTGATAAAATAGCTTCAGAATAATCATTCGGAAATATACAAACATTTCCTATTGTTCCTACTTTTGAAAGCAAAATATCGCCAGGTAACACTCGACTTCTTATTAACGTTTCATATTTTTCTCTTTTCATGTATTTTAAATCGCTAGGGGAAAATTCCATTTGCTTTATATTAACTGTTCTAATTACAGGTATTTCTCCATTTTCTATATAATCTGTTTTCGTATTAACACTCGACCCAAATGGACCATCCACAAGATCACCCTTGTTTTTTATTAAAGTTATTAATTTTTGTGTTTCATATTTATCATTTAAATTCGGATCACCAAACATCTCTACAAACTGAGATTTTATGAAATTATCTAAATCTACTAATTGCTCTTTACGATTAATAATCATTTTTATAATTAAATCTAATTTTTCCGAAATCTTTTTTTGTTCTGCTATTACAGGAATTTTTCTAATTTCAATTAATTCTAGATTTTTATTATTAATGCCTTTCATTGTCGCCCCGGTACTAAATTTATCTTTTTGTTTATTGAACACTTCAGAATTAATGAAATGATATAAATATTTATAATATAAATCATCATTACATTTCAAAAAGTAAAAGCCTGTGGAATATATATATTCCTTATTAATATTATTGATTAAAAATGCTTTATTTGTATTCATCATTGCTGCAAAACCAACATCATTAACATTAGCTATTTGATTAGCTCTAGATGGTTTATTGTCAAAATCAACATATTTATAAGAATGGACTTTATTGTCCTCGACATCAGCTGTTGCAACATATTCTTTTTCACCAGTAAATCTATCAACTTTTTTCCCAGATATTTTACAATAATCCAGCAATTTGACCATTTTAATCAATCTCCAAACTATTTAAAATATCATTATATTCTTTATTTCTACTTCTCAATCTAGATAAAATAATTGATGACTCCTCGAATTCTACTGGTGGCTCTTCGATAATTTTATATTTATTAATAGATAAATCATAATTATTATTGGCTAGCTTTTCTTTAGAAACAACAGTTAACTTTTCATTTTCGATATTTTCATTATTTTTATATTCTAGTAAGATTTTAGTAACATCTGGAATCTCATTACCTGGGATAGGTTCTCTTTTTACATTTAGTGAATATCCATCATTATTTAATTCTATAAATGCTATATTATTTCTTGCTTTTGCTATTTGCTTATCTAATAGTAAAATCGAAGTAGATACTCCTGCATATGGTTGAAATATTCCACTTGGTAATGAAATAACTGCCCATAGACTATTCTCTACTAAATCTTTTCTAACATATTCAAAAGCTTTTTCTTGTTTAAATGTTACACCATCTGGAACAATTATTCCAGCTTTTCCTCTAGATGTTAAATGATTAGCAATATAATCAACAAATAAAATTTCAGATTTTGATGATTTAATACTAAATTTATTGTGTGGAACTATTCCACCTTTTGGAGTCATAAATGGTGGATTGGCTAATATACATTCGTATTTTTCTCCCCATTTTTCATCTGATGTCAATGTATCATATTCATATATTTTGGGTTCACTTGCTCCATGTAAAAATAAATTCATTTCTGATATTTTTACCATAGATGGTGCAATATCATAACCACTTATATTATGTAATATTTTTGTTTTTTCATCAAATGTTAAATTACTTTTTCCATTTTTATCATTATTTTTATTTAAAATATATTTATAAGCAGAAATTAGAAATCCTGCTGTTCCACAAGCTGGATCTAAAATTCTATCTTCTTTATCAGGTTCAACTA
>CAMBUO010000026.1 GCA_945871105.1 uncultured Clostridia bacterium | reverse complement strand
TATATTTAATGGTTTTGTTATTCTTATTAATATATAATTATTATTTATATATATTAATTTTATTATTCTTTACAATTATTATAATTATTCTAGGATATAAAATATTATTTAATATATCTTTTATAAACATTGATAAATTATTGAAAGATTGGCAATATCAAAAATATAAAAAAAAATTTGCTAAAGATGAAATATATAGTCAAATTATGAATGTTTCTACATTTGATAAGTCTAACGAATTTACTCATCCTTCAGTTTTATATTTTAAAAATTCATTTAATGGATATAAATTTTGGATGGTTTATACACCTTATTCAAATTGTCGTGTAGAATTAGAAAATCCCTGTATAGCTGTTTCAAATGATGGTATTAATTTTATTCCACCAAAAAATGTTATTAATCCCTTACTTCCTATTATAGATAATAGTAATAAAGAATATATAGAATATTATAATGATCCTAATTTAATATATGTTAATGATAAATTAGAGCTTTGGTATCGCTTAACAACTGAATCTCTTGATAAAACTCGATATCAGCAAAAAATATTTAGAATGATATCAAGTGATGGTATTAGTTGGAGTAGTCCGGAATTAATAATTGATGATTTGACTAATTCTAAAAATCTAATTAGTATTAGTTTATTATATAGAGATAATAAGTACTATTTATATTATTTTAATTTAGATTTAAAACCTACTTTAATAACATCTATAAATTTAAAAGATTGGAGTCAGGAAAAGAAAATCAGTATTAAAAATTATGATGGTAAATATTGGCATGGAGAAGTAAAGAAAATCAATGATAATTATAAATATCTTTTTGTAGATAATACATATAATTTATATATTTGCTCTTCAGTTGATGGTAAAAATTTTGATAATATTAAAAAAGTTAAGATCATATGCAAATCTAAAAATTATTTGTATTTTAAAAACGTATTATATAAATCTTCTGTTGTTGAAGATGATAAATATTATTATATATATGTTCCATTTAGATATGATAAAATTAAATTGTTTAAAACAAATGATATTACTTATCATAAATGGGTAACTACAGTAACTAAAATAAAAAAAGATAAATTTAATAAAATTCTTGAGGAGGCAGAAAGATGACATATTTGATAACAGGAGGTGCTGGTTTTATTGGATCAACACTTGCTGATAGTTTATTAAAAGATAATCAAAAAGTTGTAGTGATAGATAATTTTTGTGATTTTTATGATCCTAAAATTAAAGAAAATAATATTAAAGAAGCTTTAAAAAATAAAAATTATAGATTATATCGAGGGGATATTAGAGATAAAGTAATATTAGATAAAATATTTACAGAAAATAAAATAGATGTTGTGATACATTTAGCTGCTATGGCAGGCGTTAGACCTAGTATTGAAAATCCTATTTTATATCAAGATGTTAATTGTATGGGAACGCAAAATATTCTTGAATGCATGCAAGAAAATCAGGTTTTAAATTTAGTAATGGCATCTAGTAGTAGTGTTTATGGCAATTCCAAAACAGTACCATTTAAAGAAACAGATATAGTAGATTATGCAATTAGTCCTTATGCAGCTACTAAAAAAGCTAATGAAGTCATGACACATGTTTATCATAAAATACATAATATGAATGTTATTATGCTTAGATTTTTTACTGTTTATGGGCCACGTCAAAGACCAGATTTAGCCATTAATAAATTTCTAAGATTAATGCTTGATAATAAAACAATCCCGATGTTTGGAGATGGTACAACTTATCGTGACTATACTTATATAGATGATATTGTTTCAGGTATTAAAGCCAGTATTAATTATGTTCAAGAAAAAGAGAATGTGTATGAAATAATTAATTTGGGTAATTCTAATCCAGTTTCTTTAAAAGAAATGATTCAAACAATAGGTGATACTATAAATATTCAACCTAAAATAGAAGTTTTACCAATGCAAAAGGGTGATGTTGATAGAACTTACGCATGTATTGATAAAGCTAAGAAACTATTAGGTTATTATCCTCAAACTTCTTTTAAAGAAGGTATTAAAAAATTTATTGATTGGTATCAAAATAAGTAAAATAACTTGTAATAAATAAATTAATTTGTTATATTATTAGCGGAAAAGAGGTAGAAAATGAAGATAGCAGTAGCAGGAACAGGATATGTTGGTTTAGTAACTGGTGTGGCTTTAGCTCATATTGGACATCATGTTACCTGTGTTGATATTGATGAAATAAAAATAAAAAAAATGCAAGAAGGCATTAGTCCTATCTATGAAGAAGGATTAGAAGAGTTAATGCATTTAAATAAAGAAAGATTAACTTATACAACTGATTATAAAAAAGCATATAGTAAAGCTGATGTCATTTTTATAGGGGTTGGTACTCCTGAAAAAGAAGATGGTTCAGCTAACTTAACTTATTTATATGCAGTTTTAGATCAAATAAGAGAATCAGTTACAAAAGATACAGTTGTTGTTATAAAATCAACTGTTCCAATTGGTACTAATGATGAAGTAGAAAAATATTTAAATGAAAAAGTATCTGGATTAAAAATAAGTATAGTAAGTAATCCTGAATTCTTAGCCCAAGGAACAGCTGTTCATGATACTTTATATGCTACTAGAATTGTTGTTGGTGTTGAAGATGACTACGCTAAAAAAATAATGACTAAATTATATAAACCTTTAACAAAAGAGCCATATAATGTTCCTTTCCTAGTAATGGATCGAAAAAGTGCTGAAATGGTTAAATATGCTTCTAACGATTTTTTAGCTTTAAAAATATCATATATAAATGAAATAGCTAATTTTTGTGAAGCCATAGGAGCTGATATTAGTTTAGTAACTAAAGGAATGAGTTATGATTCAAGAATAGGTAATAAATTTTTAAATCCTGGAATTGGTTATGGAGGTTCTTGCTTTCCAAAAGATACAAAGGCATTACATTTTTTAAGTAAAGAATATGGTTGTGAAATGAAAACTTTAAAGGCAACTATTGAAATTAATAAAAATCAAAAATTAGTTTTAATTAATAAATTAGAAAAAGTATTTCCTAATTTACATGGATTAACTATTGGTGTTTTAGGATTAACTTTTAAACCAGGAACCGATGATTTAAGAGAAGCACCTTCAATTGATAATATTAAGTATTTATTAAAACAAGGAGTAATTATTAAAGCATACGATCCAATTGGTATTGATAATTTTAAAAGAATACTAGCAATGGATAAAACTTTAACTAATCATTTAAATAATATAACATACTATAATAATATTGATGATACAATTACTAATACTGATGCTGTTATGATTATGACTGAATGGAAAGAAATAAAAGAATATTCTTTAGAAAATTATATCAAACTAATGAAAACACCATATATATTTGATGGTAGAAATTGTTATTCTTTAGATAATATAAATAAATATAATCTATATTATAATTCAATTGGTAGAAAAATTATTGAAAAAAATATAATTAAATAGAAAAAGTTCTTTAAAAAAGAATTTTTTTATTATATACTTAATATAGAGGTGTGATATGAGTAATTTATATGATGATTATAAAGAAGAAAAAAAAGAAAAAGTTTTATATGATACTAATAATGTTAGTAATAAAAATAACAGAAAAGATAATTTAAAAAAAATGAATGAAAATAAAAAAAATTTAATTTTATCAATTATTATGATTTTAGTTTTAATTGGAATTATAGTAGGATTTATCTTTTATACGAAGAGTAATAAAGAAAATAATAATTCTAGTCCTAAACCAAGTGTAACTAATCCTGAAAAAGAAGAAAATAAAGAAGAGGAAAAAAAGAAGGTTACCATTATTGATACGGATAGTAATACCCGTCCTTATGCTGTAATGATTAATTGTCATAATGGAGCTTTACCACAAGCTGGTTTAAATAATGCTTATATTGTCTATGAACTTATGGTTGAAGGTGGAATAACCAGAATGATGGCTTTATTTAAAGATAAGGAAGTTAATAAAATTGGATCTATAAGAAGTGCTAGAACGCAATATTTAGATTATATGTATGAAAATGATGCTATCTATGTTCATGCGGGAGGAGCAGCCGATGCTGATAGAAGAATAAGAGATGAAAGAATAAATGATGTTGATGTAGATGGAGTCTATGGTATTCGTGATACTTCTCTAAATCGAGCTTGGGAACACAAATTATTTACAACAACAGCTTTAATTAAAAAAGGAGCAACAGATAAAGGATATCGTCAAACAACAGATGTGAAAAGTTTATTAAAATACACAACTGAGGAAATAGATCCTACCAAGTATAATGGTAGTAGTATTGCTAATAATATAAGTATTCAATATTCATATTATAGAACTTCTAATTATACTTATGATAGTGCATCTAAAACTTATTTAAGAAGTATGAATAATACAGCTAATACAGATTTAGTAACAGGTGAGCAATACAAAGTAAAAAATATATTAGTATATGGAGTTAACTATTCTAATTATTGTGATCATGGTTATTGCCAATATCAAAAAATAGATAATGTAGGAACAGGAGAAGGATTATATATAACAAATGGTTATTCAATACCAATTATTTGGGAAAAATCTAGTAAAAATAGTAGAACAATCTATAAATTAAAAGAAACAGGAAAAGAACTTGAATTAAATGATGGTAATACGTATATTCAAATCTATCCTAATCAAGGAAAGTTAACAATCAGTTAATATGAATAATATTGTTGTTTTAATACCAGCTTATAATCCTAATCAAAAATTAATCAACTTAGTTTCAGAATTAAAAAATAATTTTTCTAAGATTATTATTATAAATGATGGTAGTAATAGAAAAAGTAAAAAAATCTTTCAAGAATTAACTAATTATCCTGAATGTACGATTCTTGAATATTCTGAAAATAAAGGAAAAGGTTATGCTTTAAAATATGGAATAAATTATTATTTAGAAAATTTAAAAGATAATTATCAAGGAATTGTTACAGCTGATTGTGATTATCAACATAAACCAGATGATATTATAAATATTGCTTTAAAACTTTCAGGTAATCAAGATAGTATTATTCTAGGAATTAGAAATTTTCATTTAAAGAATATTCCTTTTCCTAATCGTTTTGGTAATCTTTTAACGAGTTTTATTTTTAAATTCTTGTATGGAATAAAAATAGAAGATACTCAAACTGGACTTCGAGCAATACCTAATCGTTATTTAAATATATGTTTAGAAACAAATGGTAATCGTTTTGAATTTGAAATGAATATGTTAATTAAAGCCGTTAAAAATAAAATTAATATTCTACAGGTACCCATAGAAACAATATATTATTCTAAAGGAGAATCTAAGTTTAATAAATTTAAAGATCCAATTATTATTTATAAAGTATTATTCACTGAATATTTAAAGTTTATTATTTCTAGTTTATCATGTTCTTTAATAGATGTTATTTTATTTTCTATGTTTTTACAATTATTTATAAATGTTAATAGTAATATTCAAATTATCATGGCAACTTTCTTTTCTAGAATAATAACGGATTTCTTTAATTTTAATATTAATAAAACTATTGTTTTTAATAGTCATGAAAATATTAAAAAAATAGCTATTAAATATTATATTCTTAGTTTTTCTAAGATGATGGTATCAGCTTTATGTGTATTATTAATTCACCATTTATTAATAAATATAAATGAAACTTATATTAAAATAGTAATTGATACTCTTATTTATTTTCTAAGTTATAAGATTCAAAAAAAGTATATATTTAAAACTTAAATGTATAAATAATCTTCTTTTAAACAAGATAAGTTTGAAAGGAGATTTTTTGTGGCAAGAAATAAAGTCGAAATAACAGGAGTTAATACGAATGAAATAATCGTTTTATCTAGTAGTGAAACAGAAGAATTATTTAGAAGGTATAAAAATGGCGATAATCATGCTAAAGAATTATTAGTAAATGGTAATTTAAAATTAGTTTTATCAATTTTAAAAAAATATACATCAAGAGTGGATAATTTAGATGATTTATTTCAAATTGGTTGTATTGGTTTAATTAAAGCTATTGATAATTTTGATATTACTTTAGGATTAAAATTATCTACTTATGCTATTCCTATGATAAGTGGAGAAATAAGAAGATATTTAAGAGATAATAATTTATTAAGAGTAAGCAGGAGTTTAAAAGATTTAGCTTATAAAGCCATTTCAAAAAGAGATGAATTAACTAATACTTTAGGTTATGTTCCAAGTTTTTCTTTAATAGCCAAAGAGTTAGGAGTTAGTGAAATTGATGTTTTAACTAGTTTAGAAGCTATGACTGATCCTGTTAGTATTTTTGACCCCATCTATAATGATGGAGGAGATACTATTTATTTGTATGAACAATTAGAAGATAAATCTAATGATAATGATATAGAAACAAGATTAGCTTTAAAAAAAGCGATTCATGATTTATCATTAAGAGAACAAAATATTTTAGATAAAAGATATGTAATAGGAAAAACGCAAATGGAAATAGCAGAAGAGTTGGGAATTAGTCAAGCTCAAGTATCAAGACTGGAAAAAAATGCTATTAAAACTTTAAAAAAGACTTTAAGATAAAAGTATGATATAATTAACTAGGATAGGAGGTGAAAAGATGAAAAAATTTAAAATATTACTTTGTTTAGTTCTTTGTTCTTTTTTAATAATAACTGGTTGTACTAATAAAGAAAATAATAACGAAGGAGAAACTAACACAGTTGCAAGTCAATTAGTAACAGAATTTAAAAAAGAAATAGCTAAATCCAAAGATATAAAAGAAGTAGCTGATAAAATATCAGAAAGTAATATTATTGTACCAACAACTGTCGTAACAGAAATAACAGAAGATGATTATTTAGCTGGATTTAATGAAGAAATAAAAGGATTTAAAAAAGCTGTTTCTATAGCTCCAATGATAGGAACAATCCCTTTTGTTGCTTATATTTTTGAAGTCGATAATCCAGAAGAATTTGCTAGTACTTTAAAAGAACAAGCTAATTTACGTTGGAATATTTGTACGGAAGCCGACGAAATGCAAACAAGTATTGTTGATAATTACGTTTTCTTTGTAATGTCACCAAGTAATTTTGAATAGGAGTTTAGATGAAAAATAAAAAAGTAATAATGTCTTTTTCTGCTTTAATGATTATAATCTTTCATTTATGGATAAATATAACTAAACCTAATACTAACATTTATCTAATTGAAACCTATTTAAGATATATAGGATATATCGGAGTAGATATATTCTTTTTTCTCTCAGCTTATTCATTAGCTAGCAATGAAATAGATAATTATTTAAACTTTATCTATAAAAGATTTAAAAAAATATATTTAAAATTTATTATCTTTGGAGTAATTGCTTTCTTTTTTAATAAATGGTCATTTCTTAAATTATTAAAAATAATCTTTGGTATTGAATTCTTAACTAAAGGTGGTGGATCATTTTTATGGTTTATTCCAGCTATCATGATTATTTATATTCTATTACCTTTATATAAAAAGTTAGATAATAAATATAAAATAATTACACCTATTATAACTATAATAACTTATTTAATTTTAGTAATAACTCTTAGTATTAATAAAAAAACAACATTACTTATCTTTATTAATAGAATACCTATTATCTTATTAGGATATTATTTTTCTAAATTAAAAATATTTGAAAAATTACAAAAAAATAATTTATTATATTATTGTGTTGCTCTTTGTTTAACTATATTTGGCTTATTTTTTAACTATTATTTATATTTGAATCATTTTTATCTAAGTTATTTTCAAGATATATTTTATGTTTTATCTATTCCTTTAATAATTGGAGTAATTCTATTATTAGATAAAATTAAAGTAAATAAATTATTTAATTATTTAGGATCAATTACTTTAGAAGTATATGCTATTCAAATGATTTTTGGTTATTATTTAACAGGTAAATTAGTAAAAATAATAAGTAATAGTTTTCTTATTAATATTATAAGTATAGTTATAGTTATATTGATTGCCTCTTTCTTTAATTTAATTTTTAATCAAAAAAATATTAAGAAGTTATTATCCTAAGCAATAGACTTTTATTTAAAAATCATATATAATATTCTTGGTGATTTTATGGAAAGAGTGCAAAAAGTAATAGCTAATCTTGGTTATGCTTCAAGAAGAGAAGCCGAAAGACTTATTCAAGAAGGAAAAGTTTTAATAAATGGAAATGTAGCTAATTTAGGTGATAAAGTAACAACATCTGATGTTATTAAAATAGAAGGAGTTACCTTAGATAAAACTAAAAGTAATGATAAAGTTTATTATTTATTAAATAAACCAAGAGGAGTAGTATCAACTAGTCATGATGAAAAAGGAAGAAAAACAGTTGTTGACTTAATTGATACGGATAAAAGAATCTATCCTGTTGGAAGACTAGATTATGATACAACGGGAGCTTTACTTTTAACTAATGATGGAGAATTAACTAATAAATTAATTCATCCTAAGAATAAAGTTGAAAAAGTATATCTTGCTAAAATAAAAGGTATAATAACAGGAACTGATATTAATAAAATGAAAAATGGTTTAGTTATTGATAATCAAAAAACTAGTCCTTGTCGTGTTAAATTAAAAAGTTATGATAAAAAAACGAATACATCTATGGTTGAATTAACTATTCATGAAGGAAAAAATCATCAAGTTAAAAAAATGTTTGAAGTAGTTGGCTATGATGTTTTAAAATTAACAAGAATTCGTTTTGCTTTTTTAGATGTTAAATCTTTAAAAAGTGGTGAGTATCGAATCTTAAATCCTAAAGAAGTAAAAAGACTTTATAGTCTAGGAGAATAATATGAAAATAGTAGTTATTTATATTTTATTTTGGTTATATTCTTTTCTAGGCTGGTTAATGGAAACAACTTGGGTTTCTTTACAAAGTAAAAAATTTATTAATCGCGGTTTTTTTATGGGACCATATTGTCCAATCTACGGAACAGGGGGAGTGTTACTTTTAGTTTTATCTCCTTATAAAGATAGTCCCTTTTTAGTTTTTATATTATCAATTGTTATTTGTAGTATTATTGAATATTTAACTAGTTATATTTTAGAAATGATTTATAGAGTAAGATGGTGGGATTATTCTGATCGTATGTTTAATCTAAATGGTCGAGTTTGCTTATTTAATTCTATTTGTTTTGGTCTTTTAGGAATGCTCATGGTTTCTTATTTAAATCCAGTTTTTCTAAATCTTATTACTAGTTTAAGTGATACAATTTTAACTATTATATCTTTAACAATTTTAATTATAACTTTAATTGATATGTCTATTACTTTTTCAATTATGTTTGATATTCGTAAAACTATTATTAATTTAAAAGAAAAAACGATAACTAGTATTTTTAAGAAAAATCAAGATAATACAGAAGAAGTTAGTAAAAGAGTTAAAAATATTTTAAAAGAAAAAAGTATTATTCATAAACATTTATCTAATGCTTTTTCCAACCTAAAAGTTTATAAAAATAATTTCTTTACTAAAACAGAAGAATTATTAAAAAGAAAAAGAGAACAAAAATTAGAGACTAAGTTTATTATTGGTACTTTAATAAGTATTATTGTTGGTTATCTAATAGGTAAGTATCTTAATCAAGTTGGTTTAGTAATTAGTATTTGTTTAGTTTTAAATTTAATTATTTTAAGAATGTTGAGTAGGAAACGATGAATGATTTTATTAAATTAAGAAAAAATGATATTTATTTATCAGATTCTGATATAAAAGTATTAGAAAAATATGAAATTAATTATTTAAATTATAGTAATATGAAGGAATTATTATTTGATTTAGAAGAAATATTAAATAATAATTATGTTGATAATGATTTAGAAGAATTATCAATTAAATTAGCTGAATATAATTATTATTTTCGAACTAATAAGTAACATTATTAGTTTTTTTAGTAAAAAAAATGTCAAAAATATTTCTTTTTCTTTGTTTTTTTTAAATTTGTGTTATAATGAAATTAAAGATAGGGTGTCTATCAAGAAAGGAGAAAAAAATGGCAGATTTAGTTTATAATCAAGCAAGAATGGCTGAAACTACCAATAATCTTGAAAATAATCTTAAAAAATTAAGAGAGGAATTAGAAACATTTAATACTAATTATGATGTTGTAAAAGCTAATTGGTCAGGAAGTGAATTTAATAAAGCTAATGAAAAATTATTGGAAATTAAAAAGACTTTAGAAACAGCTATAGCTGATAATGAACAACAATTAGTATATTTAAAACAAAAAAATGCTGATTTTGCTGAAGTAAATTCAGGACTTTAAAAGGAGGAAAAATGAAAGATAATAGAATAGAAAGTTTTAGTGCTTTAGAAGGTGCTTTAAATAATTTACAACAATTATCAAATGAGGTTTCTAATACTTTTAATCAGATTTCATCAACTTATGATACACAACAAGAAGGATGGTCAAGTGCTAATTCAACAAGCCAACAAAATAAAATGATGGATTATGCAGGTGAAGCTCAAAAAATAGCTAAAAATATTAATGAAGTAAGTGAAGCTGTTCAAAAGTTTAAAACTACTACTCAAAACATTGATGAACAAAATTAAAATGGACACTTTAAAAGTGTCTTTTGTTAGTAAGAAAGGAGGAAAAATATGACTGAAAAAGAGTTGGTTGAAACCTTATCAAAAAAAGGATTTACAGAAACAACTACTAGTATATTTCAAAATGAAAGAATTTTTACAGCAACTAATATTTATGGTAAAGAAATAACGATAACTTTTGATAAGGGAAAAGATTCTTATGACAAAGTTTCTATGGAAGTATCAGATGAAATTATTCAAACTCCAATAGACGTTGAAATAAAGCGATTAAATGATATTGAAATACAACCACCAAAGAGTAGTACACCAGGGGAAGGTGGGAAGGAAGAACCAACGGCACCAGGTGCTAATTTAATTGAAACTGATCCACCAGATTCTAATAAATTTAAAGAAAAGGAAGGAGATCGTTCAAAATTTTCATTTGATATTCATGATATTGCAACTAATGCATATAGTTCTGTTAGATCTGGGATTGATACTATTTACAATGACGTATTATATAATAATTTATCTAATCAAGAAGAATCAACTTTTAATGCTGATGCATATGAATCATTTAAAAATCTAAATATAAAAGTTGATTTGACAGATGTTAAGGAACTTCGTGATAAAGTGATTGATGCTGCTGATTATTTTAATGAAAACATTGTAACAGGTATTGACAATATAATAACTTCTTTAGAAGAGTTGAATCCAAAAACAAAAGAAAAATTACAGAAAACAGACTTGGAATATTTAAAACTGTCACTTTCAAAAACATACAGGAATAATATTACAGAAGGATTTAATGATTTAATTTATAATTTAACTCAAAATCTTTACGATAATGATGCTATTGATACGAATTCTAGTGGAGAAGCTGAACCCAATAATCCTGGAGATATACCAAGAAATCCTGGTGGAGGAGGCGGTGGAGGAGGTGGAAGCACTGATCCAAAACCAATTGATGAAATTACACCTGAAATACCTATTAATAAAGATAACTTAGATAAGCTAACACCAGCTATAGCTGGTATGGTTACTTTTACAGAGGTTGTTAGTCTATATACCTCAATTGGCTCTGAAAATACTATTCAATCTAGTTTGACTGGTAATTATGGTGTATTAGGTTTAGTTCATAAAAATGATAAATATTATTATAAGATTATAGACAAAAGTACTGGACAGGTATATTTTGCTGAAATGAATGATAAAGCAAAAGTAACTTGGGATGAGCGTGGAGAGAGAGTAACGGTTGAAATTGTTGGAGAAGGAGTTAATATTTTAAAATTACCTCAAGAAGGTGATGTATTAGTAAGAAATCCTGAAATTGGTGATGTTTATTTCTTGAATGGTGAAAAAATGACTTTTGATGGAATAGATTATTATTTTATTTCTGATA
>CAMBUO010000025.1 GCA_945871105.1 uncultured Clostridia bacterium | reverse complement strand
TTAAAGTATCTAAATTATAGATATTTGTCATATTAAATAAAGTTTGTATATCTGATTGATTAAATTGATATTCATACAAATTATATATTTTTTCTATTAAATAAGGAATAGTTTCATATTTAAATAAATAGTATTCTAAATCAGTTTTTCTAGTTTTTTTTATTATTTTTTCATAATTATAATTAAAAATATCATTTATGACATTAGATGGTAAGTAAGAACATCTATCTATTAAATCATGAATACTATCAATATCAATATTTTTTAAAGAATAGATATAGTTATAATTATTTTTTTGAATAATTATTTCTTTTAATTCTAAAGGAATAGTTTGATTATTTAAAACTTGTAATATTTCTTCTGGTTTTAAATTAGTTAAAATATTAATAACTAAATTTTTTCTTATTTGATAAATAAGAGTAATAGCTTGTTTAGTATATGATCTTAAAAAATATTTTTTTATTTCTTGTTTAGTTAAAGTCATTAAAGATAAAATAAGGGATATTTTTCTTTTTTTTACTATATAATTTAAAATAGATTCTGGTAAATTATCATTTAAATAGGAAGATAGTAAATTATTAGCTGAAGATAAATTAATAGCTTTTTGGAGTTCTTTTTGTTTCTTTTTCATAATAATATTTTTTTTATTATTATCTATTTTATAATAACCTAAGATTAATAATATATTGTTATGGTTAATTTTAGTTAAAAGAAAATTAAATATTTCTTCTGGTAAATTATCTTCAGATAATAATGAATAATAAGTATAGTTTTGATAATCTTTTTTTCTAATATAATCTTTTAGTTCTTTTTTAATACTATCATTTAACAATAAATGTATTTTTTCTTCTTCTGTTAAACTAAAATCAAGAATAATTTTTTTTCTAGCTAAAGATATATTATCATTAATTAAATAATTTAAAATTACATATCTTCTATCTTTAATAAGATTATTAATATTTTTAATTTCTTCAATTTTTTTTGTATAGTTAAAAGTAGTAATTGTTAAACGTTTTTTTACTTCTTTTAAAAGTTTATTTTCTAATTTTTCTGATAAATCATATTTAAATAACAAATCTATTATATCTTCATCAGATAATTTACTTAAATTAAACATAATAACCCCCATAATTGGAGGTTATTATACTATATTCTTAATAAAAAGTAAAGTTATCTAAAACTATCAATGTCTTTAATATTTAAAGCTAAATAAGGTAATTCTTGGTTACTTTCTTTAACAAAGAGAATAAAGTCATCAGAAAAATTAAAATGTCTTCCTGGTTCAACAGAGGTATACTTATTACTAATTCCTGCTTCACTTTTAACTTTACCACCAGTATTATCTAATTTAAATTCGATAGTTTGTAAAGCTTTATCTAAAGTATAATTATTATCTTTAAAAATCATTTTCTTATTTTCTAAATCTTTATATTCATATTTTATTTTAAAATCTAAATTAGGAATAGTTAAAGTATCATTTTCTTGAAATGCTTCTTTTGTTTCTAAATCAATCATTTTATAAGTATCTAAGAAACTATCCATTCTATTACCTTTATAAAGAATTACTTCATCACCTGTTTTGGTTTTAATAAAAACAGCATAAGAATCATCTTGATAAAATAAAACTTCTAGATTCTTATCTAATTTAGAATTACTATTTGAAGTAATACCAAAGGTATCATTATTTATAATATCAAATGGTTCTATGAAGGTAAATTCTCTATAAAGCATAGCATAAAATAAATAATCTTTAGAATCTTCTTGAAAATTAAATTCATTTAAAATAGAACTTTGTTGTTTAAATTTTTTCCAAACACCATCACTTATTTCTTTTTTTAAACTAGGTGTCATTAAACCATAATTTTTATAGTAATAATCACTTGATATATCATTTTCCGTAAATGTTTCTAAGTTTAATTCCCTAGCCATTTGATTATTTTCATCATCAATGAAACTAACATTTCCCCCAGCTTCTTTTTTTAAATCATTCCAAACTAATTGAAAAGTAGGACAATAAATAGTATTATCTTCTAATTTCGTAACAATTGTTGGTAATAATTTAACATTTTTTAATTCTTTGGTAACTTTTTCATCTCTTGTATAATAATAAATTAAACATATTATTAAAATAATTACGAGGAAAAAAGTTAAACCATATTCTTTTAATTTATCCATTTTTCTTCCTTTCTTACATCATTTATAATAAAACTTGCCATCATTAAACCAAAGATACTTGGAATATAAGCATTTGATCCAATCGTTGTTCCTGTTTTTTCCATTTGTTCTTCCGAGTATACAACGGGTATTTCTAAACAAGCTTTACTATCTTTTAAATTATATCTTAATTTTCTAGCTATCTTATCATAGTTAGTTTTCTTTAATTTAGTTATTTTAATTAAACTAGGATCAAATTTAAAACCTGCTCCCATCGAGGATATTATTTTAATCTTTCTTTTGACACATTCCCTGATTAATAATTCTTTACTTTTTAAAGAGTCACAGCAATCGAGGACATAATCATAGTTTTTGTTAAAAATTAAATCATTAGTATTTAAATCGTAAAAACAAGCAAAAGTTTCAACTTGACAATTAGGATTAATATCTTTAATTCTTTCTTTTAAAACTTCAACTTTTAATTTACCAATGGTTGAATGAAGAGCAATTATTTGTCTATTAATATTCGTGATATCAACTTTATCATAATCAACTATAGTAATATTTAAAATACCTGATCTAGCTAAAGCTTCAACAGCATATCCTCCTACTCCACCAACTCCAACAACTAAAACTTTTAATTCTTTTAATTTTTCTATCTTTTCTCCTAATAATATTTCTAATCTTGTAAATTCCATATCTCCTCCGTGATAATCATATCCATTTTTATATCATGTTCTTCTACTTCTAATCTTGGAATAAGCATTTCTTGATAACAAATTCCTATTTTAAATAAAGATTTATTCCTTAAAAACTTATCATAATAACCGCCTCCATAACCTAAACGATTACCAGTTTGATCAAACATGAGACCGGGAACTAAAATAACTGTATCTTGAAAATTAGTTATTTTATCAGTTCCTAGAGGTTCTAATATATGATACTTATTCATTTTTAAATTATTTAAATCTAGTTTATAAAAATTAATTTCTTGTTTTTCAATCCTTGGAGCATAAATATTTTTATCTTTTAATTTAGTAATTAACTCGAAAGTATCAACTTCCAAAGGAGTAGATAAATAAACTAAGATATTTTTACTTTTTAAAACTAAGGGATTATTTAAAACATTTTTAGTTATTTGGAAATCTTTTTCATGCTTATTAACAATTTCTTTTCTTTTAGTTTTAGCATATTGTCTTAATTCTTGTTTCGTCACTTAAAAACTACGACCTCCACCACCATGACTAGAACCACTACTTGAAGAATGGAAACTTGATCCTCCAGAACTTCCACCACCAAATCCTGATGAACTAGTAGCAATTCTGGTATGGGTAACGGTTGAATTAACTAACTTATCCGTTTTCATCGTTAAATCTCTTTTCTTTAAATAACTAACAGTATCAGCCTTTTTAATTTTTAATCTTGTTTTAAAATAAAGAATTAAACTAACAATTAAAGTAACTAAACTAGAAATTACAATTACTAAAGGATAAGATATATATTTAAGAAAATAAGGATCACCATTTTCATCAATTAACATTTCATTATTCGATTCCGGATAACCTGAATTAAAAATATTTAAAGTTTCTAAAACCATATTATTTAAACAATTATAATAATCAGCATTTTTAAGTTCTAAGTAACCAGCATCAATTATCGTATCAATTCTATTATCATCATACATTTTAATAGCATACCCAGTTGTCGAAACATAAACCCGACGATTATACATATCAATTAAAATTAATAAACCATCTCTTGTTTCATTTTTGCCAAACATATTATAATCATAAAAATCATCAGCATACTCTACTTCACTATATTTAGGATTTTCATTTGTTGTAACAAGGGCTAAATCATAATTACTAAGATTAATAAAGTTAGTAACAACTTGATATAATTTATCTTCATCTTCATCACTTATAAGATTAGCAAAGTCATAAATCTTATCCATATCATTAACACATGGTGTACTTAAAATATCGTCTTTATTTGTTCCTAAATTAAATTTACCTCGAACATGTAAATTAGTCTCAGTTCTTGTACAAGTTTCTATTTCTTTAGCTGATACTGGTAAAGAATTAATAATTAGTAATAAAATTAAAAAAGTTAAATAATAAATTATTTTTTTCATAAACACTCCTACCATTGATATCCTAATAATCTAAAAATAATTATAGTAATTATAAAAGTTAAAATAAAGGTAATTAGAATAGTTAACATTAATTTAGATTTCGAAACGGGTATTTCTCCTACTAATTTACCACTTTCTCCATTCATAGCAAAGTGATATATTTGATCTTTATATTTTAAATTTAAAACCCAAACAGGTAATAAAACATATTTAGTATCGGTTAAAGTTACATTATTTTTACTTTCCCGAACTAAAGTAGTTGTATATAAATTTATATGACTTTTTAAATAATTAATAGCATCTTCTTCGATTCTTTGTTTAGCATTTTTATAAGCTTCATCACTAACAACATCAAATTTTTCCGATAAAAAACCAGCTAAATAACTTGCTTCAAAAGTTTTTAATTTACTATAATCAAATGGTTCAATTGCATTCATAATCGTATCATCAAATCTCGTTGCTCCATCATTAGGAACATTTTCAAAAGTTAAATATCCGCCTCTTTCGACTTTGTAAAAATCTGTTTTCGTGTATTGATAATCACCAGATATCCAGGTTGCTACATTAGTACAATCAGCTTTTATATAACAATCATTTTCAATATTATATAACCAAAAAGGAACATACAAACCTTCCATCTCTTGAATATTATCAGGATTAGAAAAATTTTTAGGAAGTAAAGGTCTCTTAGAACAAATATTTTTAAAAGCTGTTATTGCATCATCTTTACTTTGCTTAAAAACAATTATACTATCTGGTTTATAAATACCTGTTAAACGATTTTTAATAATAGCACTACTCTTACAATAAACACACTTAGTACTAGAAGTATTATCACCAGTAATAATCGTAGCTCCACAGTTATTACAATGATATCCTTCCATATCTTCCATCTTACTAAATTCTTTAGTCAAATTAATTTTTTTAGCATTTTTTTCCTTATGACTATTTATTTCCTCAAGTGTAAACTTAGAATGACAATAATCACATTTAAAAACATCTTCTTTACTATCATAAGTAATAGAAGCCCCACAATTTAAACATTTTTCATCTAAAACTTTACCCATAACTACTCCTTCTATAATTATTATAAACTAAATTACTAAAAAAAGAAAATAAATAAACAAAAAAACTTTCAATTATAAAAAATTTACTATATAATTAATATATAAAGTAGGTGTAAAAATGAGTAAAAAGAAAACAAAAAAAGATTTAATCAATTTAGAAGATAATCAAGAAGAACAAAAAATAACTACAAGTAAATTAAAAGAAAAAAAGAAAAAAGAAATAAAAAAAGATAATACCCAAGAAATAAAAGAATCAAAAAATAAACTAAATATCTTCTTTTTAATTATATGTTTACTATTACTAACTTTTTTAATTATTAATTTCTTTTTAAATAAAAATTATAATTTAAATGAAATAATTAAAACTGGATCTTTCTTTTTAATATTATTAATTATAATTATATTACTATTTAAAGTAAATAATAAAAAGACTACTCCTTATATTATCTTAATAACTTTAATATTAATTGGCTATACTATTTTTCAAATTTCTTATTCTATACCAACTGATTTATATGTTAAAGATTTTATTAATAAAGATATAAGTGAAGTAATTGAATTTACTAATAAAAATAGTTTAAAATTAGTTACTTTACATGAATATTCCGATACTGTTTTAAAAAATCATATTATTATGCAAGAATATGGAATTGATACTTTAATTAAAGATATTAAAACTTTTAAAGTTACTATTTCGGATGGACCTAATTATGATAAAGAAGTAATTGTTTCGAATTTAACTGGTTGTAAATATGATGAGGTAATAAAATATATTAAAGATAATTATTTGGTAAATGTAGAAATAGAATTTATTAAATCTGATAAATTAAGAGATACAGTTATTGAACAAATAGGAAGTGGATCTTTAAAAAGAAATAGTTTAATTAAATTTATTTTTTCTTTGGGAAATGAGGAACTAGATAAAATAAGTGTTAAAGATTTAAAAGGATTAAGTTTATTTGAAGCTACTTCTTATTTAAAAAGATATAATATTAATTATGAATTAGTATATGAATATAGTGATAAATATGAAAAAAATTATATTATTAGTCAAGATATTGTTGATAAAGTAGTTGAAGATAAATTAATATTAAAAGTATCGAAAGGTAAAGAAATAAAAGTACCTGATTTAAAAAAGATGAGTAATATAGAAATAACTGAATGGGCTTTAAAAAATAATATTAAGATAGAATATAAAGAAGTTTATAATAAAGAAACTGATTCTGGAACTATTTTAGAAGTTAGTGCTAGTAAAGATGATATAATTGATGAAGATAGTAAATTAATTATTACTATTTCAAAAGGTAGTTTAGTTATGCCGAAGATTAATGATTTAACGGAATTTAAACTTTGGGCTAATAACAATAATATTAACTATGAAGAAGTATATGAATTTAATGATACGATTAAAGAAGGCGAATTAATAAAAACAAATATTCAAGAAGGTGAAAAAATAATTGAAACTGATACTATTATATTAACCATATCAAAAGGTAAAAGTGTTAGTGTACCGAATTTCCTTGGTCAAAGTAAAACAAGTATTCAATCTACTTGTCAAAAAGCTAATTTAACTTGTACTTTTACATATGGAGGTTTAACCGAAGCAACCAAAAAAGATATTAGTATTAAACAATCTAAACCAGCTGGAACAATAGTTAGTAGTAAAACAAATGTTTTAATTATATTATCAAGTGGTATATATGAAAAAGTAAATGTTCCTAGTTTTATTAATAAAACGAAAACAGAAATTCAAAATAGTTGTAATAGTTTAGGTATTAAATGTAATTTTACTTATAATAATACTTATTCAAGTGTAGCTAAAGATACTTGTTTAAGTCAAGATAAAACAGGAGTTATGATAAAAGGAAGTACGGTTAATATTACTTTAAGTATAGGACCAGCTAAAACTTATACCTTTGTTATTGATGGTAGTTTATTAACGCTTGGTAATCCTGAACAAACAAAGAAAACTTTACAAACTAAATTACAAAATAATTATCCCGGAGTAAACTTTAATTTTAGTTTTAAAGCTGTTAATTCAGGAATTGGTCTACTTCACCCAGATAGTCAAATTAAAGTAGGACAAAATACAGTTATTCAAGGAAAAACTTATAATGTTATTATTCAAAGTAGTAATTAATCAATTACTTCTTTTTTTGATCGTCAATAGTTAACTTTCTTTTTAATTTCTCTAAAGTTCTCCTTTTTAAAGCTCCTACTTGATATTCATTCATTTTTAAATAAGAACAAATTTCTGCATTAGAATAATTATAAGAATATTTTAAAGTAAGAAAAGTTTTTTCTAATAAACTTAAAGAAGAAATTACTTGTTTTAAATAAATATATTCTTCTTTTTTTAAATATAATTCTTCTGGATTTAATTCTTGATAAAAACTATTTATTTCTTTTTGATTAAATGCTACTTCTTGAATAGGACTATAACATTCAACTAAAAGAATATTTTTTAATAAATCATCACGATTATTATATATTTTCATAATACCCCCAAAGTTATCTCTATTATACATTTTTTGGGAAAAAAAGCAAATTATTGTATTTTAAAGATAAATATGCTATAATCAAGACAAATATGGGGGACTTATGCTTAACTTTTTTGATAATGATTTAGAAATAGTTTTAACTATTATATTAGTACCATTTTTCATGCTTTTAATCTATGATAAGATAAAAAATCATGGTAAACTTTATTTAAATATTTTTAAAATGAAAATTAATATTATTAACAAAAATACTGCTTGGTTAGATACAAACAATAATATTGATGAAAATACTAAATATATTGATTTAGATTTTATACTCCAAGTATATAATAATAAAAATACTAATAATAGTATTTATAACTTAGATGTTTATAAAAAGGATAAAAGAAAACTAATTTTATCTGAATATCATAATCTAAATTTAGTCGATTCCATGAAAACAGCATCAGGATCAACTACTTATGAAAAAATTAAATATTTAAATATCTTACCATTTGAAGTAAAAGAAATTCATTTAAAAGTAAAACTAACGAAAGAAGAATATCTAAATTTAAAAAAATATCCTATCTATCTAAAATATAAAAATAAAAAAAGAACTAAAAAATTAAAATTAAATAAATATATAATAAAAAGGAATAAAGATTAATCTTTTTCCTTTTTGTTTTTTAATAAGTTTTTTATTAATTTATAAAGTTCCATGATAAATAAAATGGTTAAAGATAAAATAAATAAGAAAACTAAATGAATAAATGGAATAGATTCGGTTTTTAAGAAATGACTAAATAATGGTACTTCCATGATAATTACTTGTAATATAATTGCTAGAATAATAGTAATATAGACAAAGTTATTCTTTTTCATTCGTTTATCGAATATTGATTTTGTTTCACTTCGACTATTTAAAACATGCATATTTTGTAAAAAGACCATTAAAGCCATGATATAACCTCTAGCTGTTGTTACTTCAAATTTTAAGATATCTAATAAAAAGATCCAAAAGAAGAAGACTACTAAACCAATAGTTATTCCTGATATTAAAACTTCACTTATTAAAGTTTTATCAAATAAATTTTCTTTGGGTGGTCTTGGAGGTTGTTGCATAATATCGGCTTCTGGTGGTTCAAAGGATAAAGCTAAGTCTTGAAGTCCATCCGTTACTAAATTTAACCATAGTAATTGAATAGCTATTAAAGGAGCTGGATAATTAAAAATAATAGCTAAAACAAAGAATAATACTTCGGCCAATCCACAAGAAATTAACATATAAGTTACTTTTCGAATATTACTATAAGCACATCTTCCTTCAATAATTCCCGATACTAAAGATGAAAACTTATCATCAGTTAAAATCATTTTAGCAGTTTCTAAACTAACATCTGTTCCACTTCCCATGGAAATACCAATATTAGCTGCCTTTAAAGCGGGAGCATCATTTACTCCATCACCTGTAACAGCAATAAACTCTCCTTGTCTTTTAAAAGATTTAATTATTTCTAATTTTTGCATTGGACTAACCCTAGCAAATACTTTCTTTTGACTAACAAATTCATCAAAGACTAATAAACCTTCTTGAAACTTTTTATCTAATAAAATACCATCAGTTACTTCATTTTTATTACTTACAATATCTAAATCTTTACCTATTTTTAATGCTGTTAAAGGATGATCACCGGTTATCATAACTACTTTAACTTGGGCTTCTAAACACTTTTTAATAGCATCTTCACAATCTAATCTAATTGGATCAATAAAACCAACTAAACCTTTAAAAGTTAAATTTTTAATATCATCTTCCGTGTATTTATTTTTTTCTAACACTTTACCACTACTAATAGCAATTACTCTATACCCATCACTTGCAAGTTCTTCATTTTGCTTACTTAATTCTTCCTTATTAATTTCTTCTTTTTTAACTACTTGCATATATTTAGAAAAATCTAAAATCTTTTCTAAAGAACCTTTAACTGTACAATAAGTATTAGGATCATCTTTAATTTTATAAAAAACAGCTGAATACTTATTAACTGATTCATAAGGAATTTCATCAATTATTTTAATATCATTATCATTTACTTTCATCTTTTTAGCTAATATTTTAAACGCTATATCAATAGAATCACCACTACAACTAAGATTATTATTTTCTCTTTCTACATTAGATTCATTATTAATTAAACCTAATTTAATAATATCATTAATAGAATCTAAATCTTTTAAATCATTAATAATAACTTTTCCCTCTAAGTTATAACCACTTCCGGTTATTTCATACTTTTTATTTGTTGGTAAATAAATAATCTTAGCAGTTTGTTCATTTACAGTTAAAGTTCCGGTTTTATCACTTGCTATAACAGTACAACTTCCCAGTGATTCTACTGAATTTAATTTTTTCACAATAACATTTTCTTTTAACATTTTATTAGATGCTATCGTTAAAGCCATGGTTAAAGCTAAAGGTAATCCTTCTGGTAAAGCGGAAATCGTTAAAGCTACTACCATCATAAATACTTCATTTAATTCATTACCTTTTAATACTAAAATAATGGTTAAGATAACTGCAACTATAATTAAAAGACGACTAATTTGTTTTGAAAACTTTTCAATTCTGATAGTTAAAGGCGATTTTTCTTCTTTTTGATTATTAATTGAAGTGGCTATCTTACCAATTTCTGTGTTAATTCCTGTTGCTGTTACGACACAAGTAGCTCTTCCAGTTAAAATAACACATCCCGCATATAACATATTTTTGCGATCTTGAATTGGTAAATCCGATAAAATCGTTTCATTATTTTTATAAATAGCTAAACTTTCTCCTGTTAAAATAGCTTCCGAAACAGTTAAATTGTAAGAATCTAAAATTCTTAAATCACCAGATATTTTATTACCTGATTCTAAATAAACAATATCCCCTACTACTAATTCACTTGAATCAATTAATACTTCCTTATTATCTCTTAAAACCTTACACTTAACTTTAATAATATTTTCTAAAGATTCAGCTTTTTTACTAGCCGAATACTCTTGAATAGTACCAGTTACTAAATCTACTAAAACAATAAACATTACAACACAAGCATCAATTACTTCTCCTATTAAAAAGGAAAAAATAACAGTTACAATTAAAATAATAACAATAGGATCTATTATTTGTTTAAAAAATATTTTAATAAGACCATCTTTTTTCTTCTTAGGTAATTCATTTTTACCATATCGTTTTAATCTTTCTGAAACATCTTCTTCCGTTAAGCCATTTAAACTAGTTTGTAAATTATTTAAAACTTTATCAATATTTTCTCTATAATAATTCATCTTATCACCACATATACTATGTATATTATATATAATAACATCATAATAATTCCTTCTTTTCGATTTATATCTTTTTTATGTTGAATAAATATATAAACAATAAAACTAGTAATAGCTAGAACAATAATATCAATAAAAGCGTTAGAACTAATCACAATAGGATTAATAGTTGCAGCAAGTCCTAAAATTAAAAATATATTATAAATATTAGTTCCAACTAAATTACCAATAGCAATATCAACTTCTCCTTTTCTAACAGCAACAATGGAAGTAACTAACTCTGGTAAATTTGTTCCAACAGCTATAATCGTTAACCCAATTAAATCTTCACCTATTCCTAACCATTTACTAATATTAACAGCACTATTAACTATGACTTCAGCTGATAAACCTATTAAAGCAATTCCTACTACAATATATAATATATCTTTAAAACTAAATTTTCCTTTTTCGACCTTAATATTTTTATCTAATGTTGCTTCTAAAACAGTTGAATATAAAAATATACCAGCAAAACAAAGTAATAAAATTCCTTCTGTTCTTGTAATAAGATTAACTAAACTATCACCAAAATAAATATCATAACTAATAATAAATAAAACTAAACACGATAAAAGAGCAAAAGCATAGTTTTTTAAAATAATTTCTTTTTTAATATATAAAGGTTTTATAATAGCAATTAATCCTAAAATAAATAAGATATTAAAGATATTTGATCCTAATAAATTACCAAGTAATAATCCATTAGATCCTTTTAAAGAAGAAGAAATACTAATAGCTATTTCTGGTACTCCTGTTGCAATTGCAACAATGGTTAAGCCGATTACTAAAGTTGGAATCTTTAAAAACTTAGCTAAATTAACTGAACCATCTACTAACATATCAGATCCCTTAATAATGATAATAAAACCTAATAATAAACAAATTATATCCATAACCAACTCCTATTATAAAATGATTATAACATAGAATTTTTAAAATAGAAAGATAAAGAAAAAGAAAAAATAACTTAAATACGATTAAGTTATCTATAGTAATATTAATATATTTTATAATTATTTTCTGGTTTCTATTCTACATTCTTTACCTTTAAAAACAATAACTATTTTGGTTACATCATAATCTTTTACTTCTAAAATATAGTTCTTATCTTCTATTTGTTTAAAAGCTTTTTCAACTGTTTCTTCAAAGTTACCATTTTCAATAGCTTTAAATTCAATAATATATGCATATTTAATATCTTTATTTTTAGGTTTTAAAATTAAATCATATCTTCCATATCCACTTTCTCGATTACTTTTAATAATAAAGTTATTAGAACCACTATATAAAAGTCCCATTACAAAAGCATGATAAAAGTTTTCTCCACTATCATTATTCGGTACATCATAATAACTAAAACTTTTTAATACTATATCTTGAAAATCGCTTTTAAATCTTTCTAATTTATTTCTTGCTAATAAATTATTAAAATTATAATCTTCAAATATACCTGTCGTAAACCAATTAAGACATATATTTTCCAAATTTTCACGAATTTCTAAATTTGGTATTCTTAAAGTCATATCTTTAGGATTATCTACAAAGTCTCTTGGTGTTAAATAACCTGCTAATAAAAATAAAGTCCAAACCGTATCTCTATTTCCTTTTAATCTTTTTAAATCCATTTCTAAATCTAAATTTACATGTTGAAGCTTATTAGATTCCAATAATTGATGATATTCATCCAATAAAGTTGAATTATCATTTATTTTATAAATACAATCTTGTAATAAATCAGTACCCCCTGTATTAGCCCAATAAACTTTTAAAATATGTTCATGATTAGCTAAAAAATTTAAAATACTCCAAGGATTATAAATAGTTGTTCTACTAAATAAATAGCCATCATACCATTTTTTTACTTCATTAAAACTATCACTTAAACCATACTCTGCTAAAGTTTCTTTTACTTCCTCTTCTGTAAAACCAAAATAAGTAGAAAAATTACTATCAGTTATATTGTAAACAATAATATTATTAGCACCTGAAAATGGTCCTGATAAAATAACTTTTAAAATCCCAGTTACAATTCCTTTCTTTAAAGATAAATTGCCTTTAAAAGTTGAAGAAAATACTTCTCTCATAAAATTAATAATATTATCATAAT
>CAMBUO010000024.1 GCA_945871105.1 uncultured Clostridia bacterium | reverse complement strand
TAGTATTTTTTTCAATTAAACTATCAAGATAAGAAATAATTTCATTACAATTATTAGTTAAAATATAATCATTAATATTATCACTTAGAGTTTTATAATAAAACTTATTACAATAATAATCTTCAAGATAATTATTTATTCTACTTTTAATATTATTTAATTTTATATTCTTAATATAAACTTTAAATTCACTAAAAGTAATTAATCTATCATCTATATATGCAATTAAATCAGTCATATTTTTTAAACACACTATATCTATATAAATTTGTTTTTCTAATATACTAAATGGTAAATTTGAATACATTATTCTCATATCAATTAATTGATTAAAGTTATATGTATCAATTTTTTCTTTTACATCACTTGCTAAAATAACTTTTTTATTATTTGATAAGAAGTATTCTTTTAATTCTTCTTTCTCCATAGTGTAATTCTCCTTAATTTTATTTTACTAATTTTTTTATTAAATTTAAATTACTATTTTTGTCAAATATTTACTTTTTATTTTATTTACCATAAATTTTTAACTTATATTAAAAAAAGAGCTGAATAGAATTTATTCATTTCTGCTAAGCCCCTTAAAAATTTGTTTACATTTTTTGATTCTTTTCTTTTAAATCAACAAAAGCTATTATGTGAAAATGTCCATCAACATTTTCATACATTATACCAGCATCACAACCAGTAAGCGACATTTCGCTTTCTAAAACTTCCAAAGGACTAGTATATTCTTTTTCTGATATAGGATATTCAATGAACGATGCATAATCGACATTAGCAAAATAAGCACTAATATTTTTATCTTTTGATAATAGCATCACATATTGATATGTTGATAAATATTTTGAATCATATTCTGATAAACCATTTTTTAAATAATTTTCAAATAATTCTTGCATAACATTCTCCTATTACCTACACATTTTTTTAGTTGGTTCAATAATTTCTATATTAGCTTGTTGATATGCATAAATGTATCTGTAATAGCTCTATCGCCATTCCAGTATGTATCAGTTTCTCTAGATATGAACCTTCCCCTAATTTGCTAAATATACTATCAGAAAATAGTTGATTTTTCAAGGCTAATTTGCTATTTTGCAGGATAAATTATTTACTTTTAATTCTATTACCAACAAATATCAACTTATATCAAAAAAATTGCTATAAAACAATAGCAATTAAATTTCCTGAGCCCCTATTAACAATCTTTGTTAAAGTTTGTTGTAATTTAAAACGAATATTTTCAGGCATTAAATTAATTTTGGATTGAATACCTTCTTGTACAATAACATCTAAACTACGACCAAAGATTTCACTTTTCCAAATACTTCCTGGATCAGTTTCATAATCTTTCATTAAATGATTAATTAATTCCCTACTTTGTAATTCTGATCCAATAATTGGTTCAAACGTTGAATTAACATCGACTCTTATCATATGAATTGATGGAGCTGTTGCTTTTAATTTAACTCCAAACCTTGTTCCTTGTTTAGTAATTTCTGGGTTAGTTAACTTCATATCAGCTAAGGTTGGAGTTGCTACCCCATAACCAGTTTGTTTAACCATTTTAAGAGCAAATTTAATCTGATCATATTCTTCTTTAGCAATACTATATTCTTGGAATAATTTTAATAATTCTTTTTTATTAGTAATATCAATATTAATTATTTCATGTAAAACTTTATTATACAAATCATCTGGAGCTTCTAAAGTAACAATTACTTCACCGGTTGCTGGATCGACATTTGATAAATAAGCTTTTTCAATTTCCTCTGTTTCTAAGAAATGTTTAGTAATTGATTCAACATCTCTTAATTTATCTATTTCTACAACACTTTCTTTTATTTTTTCAATATAAATCTTTTTAACTGGATGATGAGGATTTAAAACAGCAATCCAATCCGGTAATTTTACTTTTACTTCTAAAATAGGAAATTCATATAAAGCTTCTCTTAAAATATCAATCATATCATGTTCTGACATTGTTTCAATACTAAGAGGTATAACTGGGACATTGTATTTTTCTTTTAAATTATTACATAATCTAACCGTATCTGGTAACATTGGATGAGTTGTATTCATAATTACAATAAATGGTTTATTAATACTTTTTAATTCAGTAATAACCCTATCTTCAGCATCAAGATAATCACTTCTTTCAAATTCACCAATTGATCCATCTGTTGTTACAACAATTCCTATCGTTGAATGTTCCTTAATTACTTTCTCTGTTCCTAATTCAGCAGCTTCCGAAAAAGGAATCATTTCATCATACCAAGGAGTTTTAACCATTCTTGGTCCATTTTCATCTTCAATACCTTTAGCATTTTTTATAATATAACCAACACAATCAATTAATCTTATTTTACAAGAAAAATCATCGATATTAATATCTATAGCATTATTTGGAACAAACTTTGGTTCTGTTGTCATAACGGCTTTTCCCGCTGCACTTTGAGGTATTTCATCTAAACAACGTTTTTTTTCATATTCATCTTGAATATTAGGAACAATTAAAGTTTCGACCATTTTTTTAATAAAAGTACTTTTCCCAGTTCTTACTCCACCTACTACTCCAAGATAAATATCTCCACCCGTTCTTAAAGCTATATTTTTAATAATTTCATTCTTATCCATAAACACTCTCTTTCTATTCATTAAAGAATATGTGTTTATTAATAAGATAGAACTAAATTTGTAAATTAATTATCTTACTTTTTCTTTTTCTTCCATAGCATTATAAATTTCATATGCAAGTAATAAAGGATAATTATTCTTCTCAGTTATTCCTAATAAAAAGTTTTTTTTATCCATTTTCGAATAATCTAATTGATAATTAAATTTATATTCTGCAAATTCTCTTAAAAATTCCCTAATACTTCGTCCATTTCCTTCTCTAAAAGGATGAATATAAATAAGCTCTCGGTAAAACTCACCCAAAATTCTAGCTATTTCAAATTTATTACTAGCATTTACTTCTAAATCATTATATTTCTTGATTACCTTAGGTAATTCTTCCTTAATTAATTCTGGTTTTAAAAATCCTGTTTCCTTAAAAATTTCTACTTCACGATAAACTCCAGCAAACTCATAAATACTTTCAAATAAATACTTATGAATAAAGCACAAATAATCGGCAGAAGGGATAAATTCATAATCACTGGCACATAAATTAGTTAACCTCTCTAAAGATATTTTACTTTCCATTTTAATTAATTCATCTAAATCAGTTATTCCTAGTTTATTTTTTAAAACTTTCGTACCAGGAATAAAATAATCTTCAAACTTTACCATTATTATTTCCTTTCATAACTTTAATATATAACTTTTTAATATCTTCATCACTTAATTCTCTTTTATCTTGATAATCTTCTTCTAAAGATATATTAGCTAAAGCCATTTTAAAAGCTTTTAAATATTTTATCTCTTTTTCTATTACTTCTTTATTCATATACTACCTACTACATAATAAGTATAACAAAAAAAGAAAAAAAAGAAAATAATTAATTAAAATATTTTCATATCATTAAAGTTAAGTTTCTTGACTAGACTATATAATTATAAATTGCTTGGTTATAAACTAAGTCTTGATACAATTTCGTAATAATAAATAGTATATATATACTTCTTAAAACACTTTTAATTGATATAAATGCAAATTATTTTAATAAATTTGAATTATTTTGTAGTTCTTGATAATTAACAAGTTGCCTTCTTAACTATTCATTTTTTTCTGCCATCAATCTTTCATACTAATTTTCATTAGATAAATTATTAATACTATCACCTGTTAAAAGTATAGAATCATCGTAATCACAGAGCATTTTGAGAAATTGATTCTATAATTTAATTTTCGGGATTTCATAGTATTCATTAGATCTTTCAAAATTTACTTTCATTTATAACACATAATAAATTATTTTTAAACAATAATTGGCGTAATCTAATATGTTAAATGAAAAAATAAGAAATTAACATTTTATGTTTTTAAAATAAGGATAATTGATTTGAATCAGGTAAATCAGTTAAAATTTTCATTGATTTCATTTTTTCAATTAGAGTTTGCGAAACTTTACCTCGTTTTTGTAAGTCTTCAATACTTAAAAATTCTTTTATTTCTCTTTCTTGAACAATAGTTTTACCAACAGTATCCCCTAATCCATCAATTGATCTAAATGGTGGTATTAAAGTATTTTCTTCCGTTTCAGACTTTATAAATTTAATAGCATCAGATTTTTGTAAATCAATATTAGCAAATTTTATCCCACGAGCTGTTGCTTCTAAAGCTATTTTTAAAGTTTCTAACACGTCACCTTCTTTTTTACTAATTTCATAACCTTTATTTTCTAGATCTTCTATTTTTAAAAGAATTGCATCATAACCTTTAATCATAGTTTCTATATCAAAATCAACTACACGAATAGAAAAATAAGTAGCATAATAATTAAGAGGTTGATAAACTTTAAACCAAGCAATTCGAATAGCACTCATAACATAAGCACAGGCATGAGCTTTTGGGAACATATACTGAATTTTATGACATGATTCAATATACCAATCAGGAATATGATTTTCTTCCATTATTTGTTTCCACTCCAACCATTTTTCCGGTTCTTTTTTAGCTTTACCTTTTCTGACAAATTCCATGATTTTAAAAGCATCTTTGGGTTTTAAGCCATGATTTTTAAGATAAACCATGATATCATCACGACAACCTATTACCTCTTTAAATTCACAGACATGATTATCAATTAAATCTTCGGCATTACCATTCCAAACATCTGTTCCATGTGATAAACCGGATATTTTAACTAATTCTCCAAAAGTTTTTGGTTTAGCTTTAACTAACATATTAATAACAAAGTTAGTTCCCATTTCTGGTAGTCCCAGTGTTCCAATTTCACATCTTATTTGTTCTTTGGTAACTCCTAAAGCATCAGGTGAAGTTAGTAAACTTAATACTTTGGGATCTCCCATTGGTAAAGTTGTAACATCAATTCCTGATAAATCTTGAAGCATTCTTAAAATGGTCGGATCATCGTGACCTAATATATCAAGTTTTAAAACATCTTGATCAATTGCATGATAATCAAAGTGGGTTGTTCTCCAAACTGAAGTTGTATCATCAGCTGGATATTGGAAAGGGGTAAAATCAAAGACATCCATATATGATGGTATAACAACAATTCCTCCTGGATGCTGTCCAGTTGTTCTTTTTACTCCTGTACAACCAATAGCTAATCTTTCAATTTCAGCCATATGAATATCTGTTACCCCTTTTTTTTCAAAATAACCACGGACAAATCCATAAGCCGTTTTTTCAGCTACGGTTCCAATAGTTCCAGCACGATAAACATTATCTTCTCCAAAAATAACCTTAGTATATGCATGAGCAGAAGCTTGATTATCACCAGAGAAGTTTAGGTCAATATCCGGAACTTTATCAGCATTAAAACCTAAGAAAGTAGCAAATGGCATATCTTGACCTTCTTTAGACATTGGTGTTTGACAATTTGGACATATTTTATCAGGTAAATCATATCCACTAGCAGAATAATTAATCGAATACGGTGTACCATCTTCATCATTAAATAAACTTAAATGACATTTTTTACATAAATAATGAGCTGGAAGCGGATTAACTTCGGTTATTCCCATCATAGTGGCAACGAAAGAAGAACCAACTGATCCACGGGAACCTACTAAATATCCTTCATCATTAGAGTGTTTTACAAGTTTTTGAGCAATTAAATAAATAACATCAAAACCTCCACCTATAATACCACCCATTAATTTCTTTGTTTCCTTATTTAAATATTCTTCGTCATTTAAATTCGGATTATTTTCTTCTTTTAAGGTTTTAATTAAATCTTCTTTATTTAAATTAAAAACTTCATCATAACCTAACTTAACAGTTTTACTAAGTTCAGTTTGAAATAATTCATCAAGTTCTTCTTCACTTAAAAGAGGATTATTTTCTTTAACTTTATTTTTAACCAATTTAATAATACGATCACCATATAATTCTTCAGCAATCCTTTCTTCAATATGTCTTGGTAAAGGTTCCCCATACATAGAATGAGCTTTATTAAAGACCATTTCATACACATCTTCCCTGGAATTTTCTATCCTTGGAGAAAAAGGAATACCGCCGGTATCAATAATAACTTCAACTTCTTCAATTAAATCAGCTATTTTATTAGTATTATCAATAACAATTTCCTGTCTTAAATCATCATCTAAGAAACTAAAATCATTTAACATCTCATCAGTTGTTCGAAGATGCATACTAGGTATTTCCGTAATATCTTTTTTAGCTAAAGGATGCAATCCTCCACCAGGTAACTTTTGATTAACAATTATTTCACGATAAATCTTATCATCCCTTTTTAAATGATGAACATCCCCTGTTGCTACAATATATTTACCAGATTCTTTCGTTAAACGAATAATCTTTTTAATATTATTAATTAATTCTTCTTCATCTTTAAAATCACCTAATTGAATTAAATGACTATAACACTCTGGCGGTTGAACCTCTACATAATCATAAAAACCAATAATATCTCTTATTTCTTCATCGGTTTTACTTCTAGCTTCAATAAATACTTCCGATTCATAACAACCACTACCAATTAATAAACCTTCTCTTAATTCTTCAATTTCACTTCTTAAAATTCTAGCTGTTTTATAAAAATGTTTGGTATTAGCTATAGAAATAATTTTAAATAAGTTTTTTAAACCAATTTTATTTTTAACTAAGATATTCATGTGATAACTTCGTCCAAATTTATGAATATCATCTTTATTAACTAATTTTTCTAAATCAGATATTTTTAAAATATTAATTGACTCAAGCTTTTTCATCATTTTATGAAAAACTAAACCAGTTGCTAAGGCATCATAATCACCGCGGTGATGAGATTCTTCATCAAATTCGACCCCGTATCTTTTGGTAATTGCTGATAAACCATGTCTAGTTGCATCTTGATCGAGAATTCTTGATAAAGCTAAAGTATCAATAACCGTATTTTTATACTCACCTAAATTATATTTTTTATAACACATTTCAATAAAAGATGTATCAAATTTAGCATTATGCGCAACCATTGGTTTATCTCCTGTCCAAGCTAAAAATTCTTTAACCGCTACCTCTTCATTTGGACAATCAGCCACCATTTCATTGGTAATACTGGTAACATTAGTAATTCTTTCACTTATTGGTTTTGGTGGTTTAATTAATTTATCAAATTTATCAACAATTTCCCCATTTTTTAACTTAACTGCTCCAATTTCAATAATAGAATCGCCACCAGCCGCATTAAAACCAGTTGTTTCTAAATCGAAAACAACATATTCTTGCTCTAATAATACTTGATCATTACTTCTTAAAACAATAGAAACATTATCATCAACCAAAGTTAGTTCTGTCCCATAAATAACTTTAAAACGATCATTTTTATCTTTTCCTTTATTATATTCTTGAATCATATTATAAGCATTTGGAAAAGCTTGACAACCAGCATGATCAGTTATAGCAATTGCTTTATGTCCCCATTTAATAGCTTGCTCAATTGATGCTACTCCATGTTTTGAAACATTCACAACACCATCCATAGCACTCATCATCGTATGAGAATGTAATTCTACTCTTTTAACTGGACTTTCATCCATAATTTCTAAATTCTTTTTATCAGATACATTAATAGAATTAATATTAAATACTATTTCATCCATCGAATATTTATCTTTTTTGGTATATCCTTTAAATTTAAACCATTTACCATTTTTTAAAATACCAAGTAATCTTGTTAATTCATCGGCATCAGTTGTAAAAATCTTAGCATACATACTATCGGTATAATCAGTTAATTTTAAAGTAATAATTTTAAAATCAGTTTTTGCTGATTCATAGACATCAACCCCAAATATTTCACATTCAATAATTAAATCATTATCTTCAGATACAATATCTTTAATATTAATTACTTCCCCAGCAATCACTTCCCCTAAATAAACATTAGGATCATCAACTGTTTTAACTTTTTTTCTTCTTGGTTCAAATGGTTTAGATTCAGTATCAGGTTGAAAACTAGGTTTTTTCGTTTCATAATTAATATTATCTAAATTATCTTGAATTAATTTTTGAATTTCAATTCTTTCTTCTTCATCTAAATAAACAGTTAAAGGATTAAATCCTAAATTAGTTAAATGATTATTTATTTCTTTTAAATAATCATTAACTTGCTTTAATTCTCCTTGATTATAAACAACAATATAATTATTATTTTCTCCATTAATCTTTAAACGATCTTGAAAATAATTAATATACTTTGGTAAAAACATTTTATAGTATTCATCTAAATAAAGACTTTTATCCCCTAAATTATTAATTTTAATTTCAACATTACTTTGAAAATAATTTTCCATCTTTTGTTTTAATTCAAAATATAATTTAGGTTCAATTAATTCAGTTGTTTCTAAAAAGATAGTAATAATACTATCTTTACTATTTACAATAACTCTTTGTAACTTAGTATTTATAAATTCTTCTTTTTTATCCATATGGATTAGTTCTAAAAAATATTCAAGTTTGTTTTCCATATTGTACCTCTAATTTATATAACTTCTATTTCTTCTTCTCTTTCTAAATTTAAAACATTACCTAATTTTAAAATATGCTTATTATTTTTTATACAAAAACTAATAAATTCTTCGATATTAATCTTTTTAATATTTTTATCAATTGGATATTTAGATGCATCAAAAACTATTTTATCTTCTATCATGCGATTTAATAAATCCTCTTTAGTATCATATCCTAAATACATTAACCAAAAAGGATATATTTGTCTTTTAATAATTCTTAAAGTTTTATCACCATGTTCGTAAGTATTTAAATCACTAATTTTTTTATTAATTTCATTTAAAACAGCTAATTCAATAATAGCATCTTTTATCTCTTTAAAATCTTCATATTTACCGGTCATCATTCCTTTAACAACAGTTAAAATTAACATTATTAACACATCATATTTATCTTTTTCACTACCCCAAATAATAGCATCTGATTGATTATTATATTCTATTACTTCCATTCTAGGATGAATTACATAAACAGGATATTCTTCTTTTAAAGATAATTTTAAGACATCTTTAACACATTTTTTAACCGTTTTACTATCATTATCAAAAACTTTTTCTAAATGTTGTTTATGTTTTTCCGTTTCTTTTTTCAAAGAATTATATAATTCACTTTCAAATATTTCATTATATAAAATGTCATTATCAGGAATAAAGTCTTTTCCATATTTAATAATTTCTGCTTTATCTTTATAACAAAAATTATATTCTTTTTTATATTTACTCCATAAATTTTTTCGAAATTTATCAATTTCTTTTGATAAACTAGCACTATATAGTAAATACCAAGCTAACAGGTATTCATTTACTTCAAACATTAAATTCATAAAATCAACTACTTTCCAATACAAGTTAATCATATCATAAATAACTTAGAAAAGAAATAATTAAGATTTATTTTTTCTGGTTTTGCTTAAAAAAATTAATTAAGTTCTGAAAAATTTTTTTTATTTTTGAAAATAGATTATTTTTCTTAGTTTTATTTTCTTTAATTTTTTTATAAATTAGTTCTTCATGAATAATTTCATCATTTAAAATAATTTGGACACTTCCTAAAATATTACTTTCTTCTTGTTTAACTAATATTTTTCTAGTGATATTTTGATATTCTTCTTTGGTAAGTGGATAGTAAAAATCATTTTTAATTTCATAATCAGTATTAAATATATTGGATACTTGAAAATTATTTTTAGCTAATATTTGATAATTTTTATAGGTTTTAAAAAAGTAATCATACATATTTTTTTGTTCTTCATAATGATTTGGATTATCTAAAGTAACGATTATTAAATTTAAGTTATTATAGCTAGCTGTTGTAACTAAAGATTTACCAGCTTTTGGAGTATATCCTGTTTTTGTTGAGGTAATATAGGGATATTCAAAGATAATTTTTGATCGATTGATTAAAGCATAACTTTTTAAATTAGTTTTAAAATCATAATATTTAGAACCGGCTATTTCTTTATAAAGTGGATAATTTAAATACAAATATCTTGTTAAAATTGCTAAATCATAAGCTGTTGAATAATTTTTTGTTTCTTCATCTAAGCCATGAGGATTTTGAAAACTAGTATTTAGCATCCCTAAATCTTCGGCTTTTTTATTCATAAGATAAACAAAATTATCTATAGTTCCCCCAACAAAAAGAGCTATTTCAATACTAGCATCATTACCACTTCGTAACATTAAACCATATAATAAATCTTTCAGTTTTATTTTTTCATCAAGAGATAAATACATATTAGTTCCATAAGCTTTTAACACTTCTTCTCCTACTATAACTTCTTCATCTAATTTATTACTAGCATATTCCAAAGTAACTAAAAAAGTCATTAACTTAGAAGTAGATGCTATTAACATACTAGAATTACTATTTTTTTGATATAAAATTCGTCCACTATTAATATCCATAACTATACTACCTTGACTACTATCAGTTAAAGCATTTATAGATATAGGAAAAAATAATAATAACAAAAGTAATATTTTTTTCATGAATCACCTATAAAAATATATGAAATAAATATTATTTTTATAATAAATAATAAAAGAGAAAATGTAAGAATACAATTTTCCCTTTTAGGATTACTCCTATCTATATTAAACGCTTAACACGTTAAGCGTCACACTATATTCTATGACGCCAAACACTAATAGTGCTTAAAAATATTATAATTAATTATTTAAACTACTTTTAGTATATGTTAAATATTAATATAATATACTATAATCCTAATCTCTTTTATTACTAAATTTTAAAATTATGCAGTCTTACTAAACTTATAGTTATTTTAATAATTAAAATAAGCTTTTATTTCGATTTTTTTAATCTCAACTTCTTTTTCACTAAGATTTTCTCTAGTATTTTTAATATTATTAAATGGTGGAATTAATATCTCTACTTGAGGCAAATACAATTCAAATAAATATATATTATCTGATTTTTTTGTTATGTATATATTATCTTTAATAGCTATAACATAACTATATTTTTCAGTTATAAAATGTTGATCTAAATAAACATATTTTGCTATATTTTCTTTGATATTTATCTTTAATGATTTGATATCAATATCTTTTTTCAAAGAAATATTAATAGTATAATTAGGTTCTTTCGTTGTAATTAAAAAGCAGCCATCTTCGTAATTAATATTACTAATTTCTATTTTTTGGTCATTTACTATAAAAATTGATGTATCCATCATAATCACTTCCCAATAACATTATATCACACTATTTCATATTCTCTTGCTATAATTTTTGAATCAGAACAATATTCAATGACGTATTTATTATCTTTTTTACAAATAATTATTCCGATAGTCTTATCTTGATTAACTTTTTTTAAATTAGTATCTATATAATTCATATAAACTTGTATTTGTCCAATATGTTCTTTTTTTAATTCTGTTACTTTAAGTTCTACTACTACATAACAATTAAATTCTATATTAAATAGTAATAAATCTATATAATTATATTGATTACCAAGTTTTATTTTATATTCACTACCAATAAAAGAAAATGAATTACCTAACTCTTTCATGAATGATTCAATATCTTCAAGTATTAGTTTTTGCAATATTTTCTCTGATATTTCAATATAATGATGACTATTTTTAACTAATATAGGATTCTTAATAAAATCAATCACATTTGATTCTTCTTTGTTTATCAACTTGTTTTTAGTACTTTCATCAAGTCTTTCATATTCTTTAGCTTTTATTCTTGTGATCAATTCACGTTTACTATAATTATTTATAGTACAAACTTGTATGTAATAGTATACTTCTACATCATCATTTAATCTTAAAAGTTCACAATAATGACTCCATGATAAAATTGCAGCCACTGGTTGCAATTTTTCATTACAACATATTTTTTCATAATACAATCTCATATTATATAAATTTCTAGTACTATATTTTTTATTTAATTCATTTGTTAATCTTATAGAATACTCTTTTATAATACCTTCGCCATAATGTTTACCTGCTTCACTTAACATTTTTCCAACATTATAATAGGTATTTAAATCACTTTTATTAATTGAATAATTTTTAACTTTTCTATTTATTTCATTATTGATTAATTCTTGTTTTATTTCATTATAATAATTCAAACTCCCTCCTTTTTATGGATTACAAGTTCTAATCTTATATCCATTTTTATTAAATCTTATTACAATACTTCCATCTAAATCTGTCCTATATATCTTTGAATTTGATAATGTACCTAAAACAGAACTTTTCGGATGTCCATATCTATTATTTTTACCAACACTTATGATTGCATATTTTGGCTTAATATTATTTATAAAAATTTTACTTGATGAGGTATTTGATCCATGATGTCCTACTTTAAGAATATCTATATCTTTTAAAGCATATTTTTTTAAGATATCTTTTTCTTTATCTATTCCAGCATCACCCATAAAAAGGAATTTATAATCATTATAGTTTAAATAAATTACATTACTATTATCATTTTCATTATCATATTCACTTGTATTTAAAAACTCTAGTTTATAATTATCTAATTTAATTTCTTGTAAT
Source organism: uncultured Clostridia bacterium (assembly GCA_945871105.1). Classification (GTDB taxonomy): domain Bacteria; phylum Bacillota_I; class Bacilli_A; order RF39; family UBA660; genus RUG591. The sequence continues at coordinate 1,445 of CAMBUO010000024.1, read as the reverse complement.
CCTTTCAAATATTTTATTTTCTTTTTATCTAAAACATTAATTAATTCTTGTTCAAGCTAATTAAACTCACCACAATTAAATATAACTTTCTCTACTTTAAAAATATTAACTAAATTAATAACTTCCCCCATATGGTCATAGTCTCCATGTGGTGATTGTCAAAAAGTAAGTCGAATTTATGTATTTAAATCCAAAGAAAAAAGATTGCAAATATGCAATCACGAAAATTATTATTAAAATTATTCATCATTTTTTTTCATTATAACAAAATCGATTTCTTTGTAATTAGTATATTTGGTAATATATAATCTACCTTTTTGAGTTGCATTAGTTAATTCATATGATATATTTCCGTTCCTATCAATTTTTTTCATTGCAACCAAATTATTTTCAGTTATAGCATCATTTTCTCTCAATATTCTGAAAGATATGGTGCTTATATCGTTTTGGTCTGAACTCAATTTATAAAAGTTTGAATTAGTTGTATATAGAGATGAGTTATAATCACTTATCTCATTTAAATCGAACGGTTGGATTTTGTTCATTTTTATGCCATCTGGTAAATTCCAACCAGCAGCAATAAATCCATCTTCTAATTTTATCTTATTACTAATATTTTTTTCTATATTACCATTATTTATACCTACCCAAAAATCAATATATCTATGTTCATAACCATATAGAGTATTATTTAACGTTTGATATTCAGATTTATAATCAGCATATTTTTTATAATCGCTGTCATTTTTAAAAAATATAAGTCTGATTATCCCTCCATATTCATTATAAAAATCTTTTAGAATTTTGTTTGTTTCGTTTTCATTATAATCTTGCTTATTAACAAAAATAGCATTAATTGATAGCTCATTTATCACGCTTTTTAAATTAGTTCCATTATAATATTCAGAATTATCTTCTTTTGCTTTTATTTCTATATCTAATGGAGTAGCATATTTATTATTAAATTCTTTTTTAATATCTTCCAGAATAGTAGCATATTGAATATTGTCGCTAAAGACGTTACTTTCATTGTTATAATATACATTATATATTTTGTTATTATATTTTATTTTCATTCGATTTTCTCCACAAGACCAATAACATCTTTCGTGTTGTCCGTAAAAACCATTAACTTCTATTTTGTATTTACTCTTCTTAATATCATATTTTTCAGCGAGATATTTCATAGCATTTTGTGTTATTTCTTTTTTTTCTCTAGATGCTTCGCTACATCCTGATATCATTAAACAAACTAAACTCATCGCCAACACAATAAAAATTTTTTTCATTTACTATCACTCCATATTCTAACAACTTAATTATAACATATATTTTTATATTAAGGAATGTTTTTCTTTCTCCAATTCTTTTAAACTTTTATTTGGTGTTGGTAAATCTTCTGGCATAGTTCCACCTAATCTTTTAATGCTATTTCTTACTTCTCT
>CAMBUO010000023.1 GCA_945871105.1 uncultured Clostridia bacterium | reverse complement strand
CTTATAAAATATCAGAGAAAGTATATTTAAAGAAGGAGTTTTAAAAATTACAATTAATCGAGCAGATCATATTTAATATGGTTTGTTTTTTTATACAATAAATTAAGTAAAGGAGGAATGTTTATAAATAAAATTGGAAATTTATTAAAGCAAGAAAGAATAAAAAGAAAATTATCTTTAAGAACACTATCAGAACTTTCTAATATTTCTATCTCTACTCTTAGTAAAATAGAAAATGATAAAATTAGAAATGTTAATAGTGTTTTTTTATTTAGATTATGCAAAATTTTAAATATAGATTATGAATATTTAACTAGGCAAAGATGGGATATACTTCCCACCTTTTTATATGAAAGGAAACCCAGTTAATGGAAGTAAATAAAATATATAATGAGGATTGCCTAGTTGGACTTAAAAAAATACCAGATAACTCTATTGATCTAGTATTAATTGATCCACCTTATGATATTTGTACTACTGGTGGTAAAAAAGGAAATGATAAATTATCACATGATATTATGAAATTAGAAAAAGAACTAATTGATAATAATTTAGTTAGTAGTTTTGATATTAAGGTTTTAGATGAACTTATTAGAGTTATGAAAGGGATTAATATTTATATTTGGTGTAATGCTAGACAAATACCTATGTATATAAAATATTTTAATCTTCAACTTCAATGTAAGTTAGAAGTTGTTGTTTGGGGTAAAACGAATCCTATACCCCTTTTTAGTAATAAATATATGAATGATAAAGAATATTGTTTATATTTTAGAAAAGATGGTTACTGTAAGCCACAAAATTATGAAGATGCTAAAACAATATACATATCTCAAGCAAATGTTAAAGATAAAAAATTGTATGAGCATCCTACTATAAAACCTTTAGAATTAATTAGAAGATTAATTAGGAACAGTTCTAAAGAAAATGATATAGTTTTAGACTGCTTTTTAGGTAGTGGTACAACTGCAGTTGCTTGTGTTTTAGAAAATAGAAAATATATAGGATTTGAAATAAATAAAAAATATTTTGATATTGCTAATAAAAGAATATCAGAAATAAATAAGGATGGTGATTAAATGAATAAATACGAAGAAATAAAAAATAAACATCAAAAAAGAGTTAATGATTTTCCATTAGGTTTTGCTTTTAGTAATGAGCAATTTAAAAATATGATGGAAAAATGGGGATTAACAGAAAATGATACAGACAAAATAGTTTCTATTGATGGTGGTGGTTTTCTAAGAAAAACTGATATTGAAGAATATAATAAAATGTGGGCTGAAATTAGAAAAGAACATAAAGATTTAATTGGGGAAGATAAAACTGGTGAGGGTTATATTAAGGATATGTTTGTTAGTGAACTAGAAAATCATGAATATGGTTATACCTATGAATTAGATGATACTTTGGATGCTTTAGAATTAACTAGAGAGCAAATTGCTAATAGTCCATCTTTAAGTCATGGCTTAGAACTTGCTAAAAAGGAAATTTTAGATAAGGAAAAGGAACAAGATTATGACATTGAATAAGAAAGAGTTATTAGAATTTAAAACTAATAATGATAATGAACTTCCATACACTAGAATTAATGATTTTATGGATTATGTTTATCAAAATGACTTATACGAATATACAGATGATATTTATGATGATAATGGCATTAGAGATATTATAAGGCATGATATTGATAAATCTGGTTGGAAAAGGATTAAATATATGTTAGAAGATGTGAAATATACTAATTGTGATTATTTAATAAAAGATGGTTATGGTAATTTTAAAAATATAACTAATATAGATATAAATTCTATTATAAATAATATAGTTTTTGATTTAGATAAAAATAAAGGTGATTCTTATGAGATTTAAAGAATTAATTTCAAAGTTTCTATGGTTTCATAAAAAGTTCTGGGGGCATAGATATGTGGTTATTGAAAATGAAAAAGTTATAAAGTATTTACTTATTTACCATAAGAGAATTTATGTGTTAAATAAGGAGGACTATGCTTTATAACAATAATCTAGTGAGGGGCTTACAATGAGTTTGCCCCTTATTATTTTATTGTTAGTTTTAATTGTTTTTATTATTTGCTTTATTTATATAGAGCCAATAATAGCAAAACATAAAATTAAAAACAATAATGAGTATGGATCTGCAAGGTTTTCTACTGAATCAGAAATAAATAAGAATTTTGTAAAAGAGAAAATATCTAATATTCAAGATGTAGGTTTCCCAGTTTACTATGATAAAAATATAACTCATGTATGGTTTGATAAAGAAACACCCCATTATGTTTATCTAGGATCAAGTGGCTCTGGTAAAAGTGTTACTTGTGTTATAAATATGGTGAGTTTTATTGCTAATGCCAAAAAGCCACGAAGTGTATTTGTTACTGATCCTAAGGGTGAAATTTATCATACTACTTCTAAAATGCTACAGACACATGGATATAAGGTTTTAACAATAGATTTTAGACATCCAGAATTATCTAATCATATAAATATCTTAGAGCCAGTTATAAAAGAATATGAAAATTATATAAAGTATGAAAAACTAACTAATAATGCTACTAATGAAAATGAAAAGTTAGAATATCAAAATAAATCTATCTCTAGTTATGCTGAAACAAACAGATTAATTACTTCTTTAGCATCTATGATTACTTATGATAAATCACAAAGTAAAGATCCATTCTGGAATAATAGTGCTAAAAACTTACTAGAGGGGTTAATTGGTTTCTTTTTAGAAGAATATAAGGATGGTAAAATTAGTCGTGAGCAAATAACTATGACTTCTATTCGTAAGTTTCAAAACTCTACTATGGAAGAAAAAAATTCTAAAAAGTTTAAATTATATATAGAACAAAAACCTTATGGTACTAAATCAAAAGATAGTTTAATTCCTATTCTATCATCTAGTGAAAATACTTATAAGTCTATTACTAGTGTTTTCTCTGAAAAGATGGCTATATTTGATGATGTCAATGTTGCCAATGTTACAAGTAGATCAGACTTTGATTTTGATATTTTAGGTAAGGAAAAGTCTGCTTTATTTGTTATAGTTCCAGATGAAGATAAAATTTACTATACACTAGTTACCATCATATTAGGTCTGTTATATAAAGAGTTAGTAAAACTTGCTAATAGTAATGAAAATAAGAAATGTCCAGTAGAAATTGATTGGATTTGTGATGAATTTTCAAATTGTCCACCCTTAGTAGAACCAAGCATAGAATCTATAATTTCTGTGGCTCGTTCTCGTGGATTAAGGTATCACTTGTTTATTCAAAGTTTAAGTCAGTTAGATAATGTTTATGGTAAAGAAGTAGCCCAGATTATACTTGATAACTCTGGACTTGCTTATCTTAAAACTAATACTATGGATACTGCTGAAGCAATTAGTAAAAGATTAGGTAAAAAGACAATAGAATCTAACTCTATTAGTCAATCAGTTAGTTTAACTAACTATAATGGCAATAAATCTACTTCTTTAATTGCTCGTGATCTTTTAACACCAGATGAAGTTAAAAATCTTCATTACAAAACAATCATATTTCCTAATATTGGTTACCCAATTTTTAGGGATACTGTTATATATAAAAAATTATCTTGTTATTCTAGTGGTGAGTTAGAAAGAAAGATAACCCCACTAGTAGATTTAAGTAATACTTATTTCACAGTAGAAGATATTAAAACAAAGTATGATAGACTTTATAGAAATAGAAATGATAAGTCTATCTATAAAGAAGAATTATCAGAATATGATAAATTCAAAGAAGAAGAAAAAACAAAATTGAAAAACATAGTTGAAATGGTACAAGATCAACTTAAAGATAAAATTTCACTATTTGAATTTAAAGAAAATAATAATAGAACTTATGCTAGTTTTGAATTATCTAAGCCACTTAATACTAAAGAATTAACCTTTATTAAAGGTAAAATAAATAAAGAAGTATTCCATTTAGAAATAGATAATGGTAATAATACTAAATCTACTATTGAAATACATTTAAAGAATCCTTTAGAACAAGACTTAACTTTAGAGAAAGGAAAGAACGATAATGTCTAATTTTGACACATTGTTCTTTTTTTATCTCGCTTTCATAAAATTAAGGGAACATGGAGGTTTCTCTTATGTATGAAATTAACGATATAGAAGTTAAGTTTAGTACAAAGCACTTACCATTTGAATATAAGTGGTTAGAATTTAGACTTATTGTAAATAAAGAATTATATGATGAAAAAATTATAGATTTAAAAACTTTTAAAGCAATGGAACAATCAATATTATCAAGACTTACTAAAATTAAAAATGAATATAATAATGATTTGACAAACACTAGCAAAGGAGGTAACATTCAAGCAACCTAAGTTGTCTTGGATTTTAGGAACACAGAAAGGATTGTGGTATTATGGATGTTAAAAAAGCCAGAGAAGAATTAAGAAAAGGAAAAACAATTTATGATATGAATTTACGAGTTGGATACTATGCTCGTGTTTCTACTGATAAAGATGATCAATTAAATTCACTTGAAAATCAACAAAATTATTTTGAAGAAATGATTGCTGAAAATAAAAACTGGACTCTTATTCGTGGTTATATTGATGAGGGTATTTCTGGTACTGCAGTAAAACATAGAGATTCATTTCTAAAAATGATTGAAGATGCTACTTTAGGAAAAATAGATTTAATATTAACTAAGGAAATATCTAGGTTTTCCAGAAACACAGTTGACAGTATTAAATATACAGAATATTTATTAAAAAATGGTGTTATTGTTTATTTCCTATCAGATAACTTAAATACTATTCAAGAAGATGCTGAATTTAGATTAACTATTATGTCTAGTTTAGCCCAAGATGAAGTTAGAAAATTATCTGAAAGAGTTAAATTTGGTGTGAATCGTATGATTAAAGATGGTAAACTTATTGGTGGTAATCTAACTGGTTATTTTAAGAAAAATGGAAGATATGAAATAAATCCTAAAGAAGCACCTTTAATTGAATATTTATTTACTACTTATGCAAGTGGAAGTATAGGGCTTAAAAAAATTGGTGAAGAACTTGCTACTATGGGTTATCTAAATTCAAAAGGACAACCTTATTCTCAAACTTCTTTAGCAAAGTTTTTAACTAATCCTAGATATAAAGGTTACTATACTGCTAGACTTACAGAAGTTGAAGATTATAAAACACATAAAAAAAAGAAAGTTCCAAAAGAAAAACAAGTTATATATAAAGATGATAGAATCCCTGCCATTGTATCAGAAGAATTATGGGATAAGGCAAATCTTCTTCATGAAAAAAGAAAAAAAATACCATCTAGGCATGTATTGAATGCAGAAGAACACATAAAGAAATATAAATATTCATGTAAATTATACTGTAAGGATTGTGGTGCAGTCTTTATTAGAAATGGTGGCTCTAATCGTGCTAATAATCCAGTATGGGCTTGTAGAACTTATAAAGTTGATGGTGTATCTAAATGTGCATCCCCAAATATTAAAGAATCATATTTAGATAAAGTTTTTATTGATTTATTTACTAATTTTATTAAAAATAAGAAACAATATATAAAACTTGTTTTAAATGAATATAGAAATATAATAGAAAGTTATAGTAGTGATTTTGATGTTGAAGATGTAAATGGAAAAATTACTAATATTGAAAAGCAAAAAGATAAATTATTAGATTTAAGTATTAAAGGTATGATTGATGATTTTGAATTTAAAAAAAGAAATGATAAATTCAATATAGAATTATTTAATTTACAAAAACAACTTGATGATCATTCACAAAGTGATTTAGAAGAAGAAAGATTAAAAAAGAAATTAGAAACAATTGAAAATGCTCTAAATACTAAATTAGATATTAAAGAAAATTTAGCATATCTAATTAATTTACTAGTAGAAAAAGTAGAAGTTGAAAAAATAAATGGTGATAGAAAAAATATAAGATTAAAAGTATATTATGATTTTAATACCCCAGATATAGATATTGATTTAGATATGAACGAAGATAACTCATTAAAAAGTTTGAGTTCCAAAAACCTTGCTTGTGCAAGGCATTCTTCTGTTCTAAAGTGTTCCTGTGTAGACACCAAGCAACCCTGGATTTGTTAAACTTGGTCAATTATTAGGTAAAGAAAGATTATTTTCTTATTTTGATTTATTTGGTTTTGGTGAAAAAACCGGTATTGATTTAAATGGAGAAGCAACAGGAATTATGTTTTCTTTAGATAAAGTAGGAGAATTAGAATTAGTAACTTCAGCTTTTGGACAAGGAATAAGTGTTACACCTATACAACAAGTAGTAGCCGTTAGTAGTGTAGTCAATGGTGGAAATCTTTATAAACCATATGTTGTAAAAAGTATTAATGAACCAGTTACTAATAGTATAATTGTTTCTAATGAAAAAGAATTGGTTAGAAAAACTATTAGTAGAGAAACTAGTGAAACCATGAAATATGCTCTTGAAAGTGTAGTAGCTCGAGGTGGAGGAAGATATGCTTATATTGATGGATACCGAGTTGGTGGAAAAACTGGAACAGCTCAAAAAGTTAAAGATGGTAGGTATTTAGATAATAATTATATTATGTCTTTTATGGCAATTGTTCCAAGTAATAACCCAGAAGCTATCTTATATGTTGCTATTGATAATCCTAAAAATACAGCTTTACTATCTAGTTATACAACCGCCCCCGTTGCTAGAAGAATACTTTTAGATATTATTGATGTTTTAGATATTAAAAGACAAGAGAATGCTATTGAAAAAGTAAGATACTGGGATGATGAAATATATTATATTTTACCAGATGTTGTTGGAAAAAATAAAAAAGAAGCTACCAAAGATTTATTTTATTATAATATTGAATATTCAGGAATGGGAGATATAGTATTCACCCAAAGTCCTGATCCAGGTACTTATTTAGCCGCCGGATCAACAGTTCGACTATTACTTGGTAATAGTAATTAAAATTCAATTAATAAGTTTAAATTATCTTGATAAGTAATAATATTAAATATATAATATATTTAAGGAGTTAATATGAAACAAGAAATTATAAATGATTTTAAAACTTTTAAAACTGATTTAAAAAATAAAAATTATAAAAAACAAATAGCAAATATATTAACAAGTATTAGATTATTATCCCCATTTATTTTAATACCACTTTTTTATTTTAATAAATTAAAAATAGCTTTTATAATGATTATTATATTTGCTTTAACTGATACTTTTGATGGTTATTTTGCTAGAAAATATAATGCTATTTCTACTTTTGGTAAATATCTTGATGCTTTTGTTGATAAAGTATTTGCTTTAACTATTTTAATTTCTTTAATTATAAAAACAGTCATTTATAACAATAATTTTTATTTAATTATTATAACTATTATTTTAGAACTAATAATTTCTTGTATTAATTTATACTCATTTTTTAAAGAGTTAAAACCTTCTTCAACGAAATGGGGAAAAATTAAGACAATATTTCTTTTTAGTTTATTAGCTTTATTATTTTTAAATAAAGTAATTAATTTACCTAGTAATTTATTATTAATTTTTAATATTATAACTATTATTTTACAATTAATAACTATTATTTCTTATTTTATGCAAATAAAAAAAAGAAAACAAACTATTGTTTCTTTATAATTTTAATGATATTACTACGACCAACTAAATAATCTAAACTAATATTAAAATCTTTTGCCATGTTGTAAGCAAAAGCTGTTAAAATAATATTTTTGCCATTTTCATAAGCACTGATATTAGATTGTGAAGTGTTTAAATGTTTAGCTAGTTCGGCTTGGGTTAATTTTTCTTTTAATCTAATTTTCTTTATTCTAAGACCTATTACTTTTGGATTAATTTTATATTTTTTATTAATACGCTTATTAATATTAGTTAATCCAGTTATATAATCCATAGAAACATGAAATTTATTGCAAAAATCGTTTAAATGTTTTAAAGATATAATATATTCACCTGTTTCATAATAATTATAACTAGATTTACTTATTTTTAAAATTTTAGCAACCTCCCTTTGAGAAAGTTCGTATTCTTCCCGAACTCTTTTTAAATTATAAAACATATTTAATTACCACCAAGTAAATTTTCTCATTAAATATTTATAAACCCTTTATTTGTCCATATATTGCGATATTTAATCTTGGTAATAATTTGTGTAAAAATTAGTTTTTTATACAATATTTTTAAAAGGGTTAGCAAATTATTAAAAATATGATACAATAATTAAGAAAGTAGGTAATATGAAAAAAATAATTGTTAGTATTTTTATCTTTTTAATTAGTTTAAATGTTTATGCATCAAGTGGTGCAATTAAACAAAGTAGTGTAATATCATGTGATGGTATTTATTATGGAAGTCATGCTGATCATTGGCATACGGTTAAGAAAGAGAATGGTAAATATGTTATTAAAGATAATAAGGAATTAGAAGCACCAAGTTGTTATATAAATAAAGAAAATGAAAGTGAAATAGTTGAGCTTTCTAAATGTGTTGATGGAGATACAGCTAAATTTAAAATGGCTGATGGAAGTATTAAAACAGCTAGATTTTTAGCTATTGATACCCCTGAATCAGTTCATCCAACGAAAGCTGTTGAAGCTTATGGAAAGGAAGCTAGTGAATTTACCTGTAATTTGTTAACTAAAGCTCAATCAATCAAAATTGAATATGATAAAGCGAGTGATAAAACAGATAAATATGGAAGACTTTTAGTTTGGGTATATGCTGATAATAAGTTAGTTCAAGAAATGCTTTTAAGAGAGGGATTAGCCAAGGTAGCTTATCTTTATGCTGATTATGAATATACTTCTTATTTACAAGAAATAGAAAAAGATGCTAAAAATAAAAAACTTAAAATTTGGAGTGATGAAAATATAACTAATAATATGGATGCAACAGAAACAGATGAATTTGCTGAAGAAGAAACAACAAATAGTATATTTGATACAATTTTGAATTTAATTAAAGATTTTATATGTAATTTATTTAAAAAAATATTAAATTCTTGATTTTAAGTAAATTTTTTGTCAATCGTTGATATTTATAAAAAAAAATGTTATAATTTTTCTTAGAAGAGGTGTTTTATGAAAAAAGAAAAAGACGAGTATATTACAATTAAAATTAATAAGAAAAATTTATTAAAAGGAATAGGAGTTTTAGTAATAGTTTTAGCTATTCTAGGTTTATCATTTGTAGCTTCTAAGAATTACGGTTCTGGTAGAGAAGCTTATAAATTTACTGATATTACCATTGATGAATATTTAGAACTTATGAATAGTGAGGATAAGAAAGTAGTTTATATTGCCCGTCCAACTTGTTCATATTGTCAATTAGAAAGTCCTATTATTAAAAAAATTGGTAGCAAGTATAATTTAGAAATCTACTATTTAAATACCCAAGGATTCTTTGATGAAGAAAAACAAGATTATACAGAAGATGGTCGTAAATTTATGAATTCTCATGAAGTTTATAAAGATGGATGGGGTACACCTAATACCATTATTGTTCAAAATGGGGATATTGTTGATGGTATTTATCAATATGTTGAAGAAAAAGAACTTCTTGATTTCTTAAAAACAAATGGTATTATAAATGAGTAGAGTATATGAATTAGCCAAACGCTTTCAAAATAAATATTTTGGTACTATAGCGTTTCGTTTAAGAGCTCATGCTCAAGTTATTGATGATAATTTAAGCGATGATGAAAAAGTTTTATATGTTTTTTGTGGCCAAAAAGGATATTCCCATCGGGAAATATTTTCCACTTGTATAGTAGCTTTAACGGATAAAAGAATTATAGTAGCTACGAAAAGAGTGTTATGGGGCTATTTCTTAACAACCATTACTCCGGAGTTATTTAACGATTTAAAAGTACAAACAGGTATTATTTTTGGACGAGTTACAATTGATACAGCTAAAGAATTATTAACAATTTCTAATTTAAGTAAGAAGTCAACAACCGAAGTTCAAAATGCTTTAACTAAATATATTAATCAATATAAAGATAAAGATGAAAAAGATCCTAAGTAATTAGAATCTTTTTTAAAATAAACTTCTGGAAATTAAAAAAGTTAAAAAAATTAATTCAATGAATAAAATAAAACAATTAACTCTAGTAAAAGCTAGAAGAATTATAAATAATTGATAAACACATATTATTAAGATAATGCTTGTAACTATATTATAAAGAAAACTTCTTTTTCTTCTTGATCTACAAACATCACAATAACAAAGCATACCATGATTCCTTTTTTTAAACATTGTAATCACCATAGTATTTTATGAATATTTTTCTAATTGGTATAGTTTTTTTCTAAGCTATGGTATATAATAATATTAAGGAGTAGATATGAAAAAAATAAAAATTAAAAGTTTTCTTATATTATTTATAATTATTATTGGATTAATATTTTTTGTATACTTTTTTAATAAGAAGGATAATAAACTGATTAATAAACCAGAGGAAGAAGAAGTATTAAAAAAAGATTTTAAGAATATGAATTTAATAGAAGTAGAAGAATATGCTAAAAAGCATGATTTAGAAATTACTAAGACTTATGAATTTAATGAAAATATCGAAAAAGATGTAGTTATTAGTAGTTCTTTAAATAATAAAAACTTAGATTTAGTTATTTCGAAAGGAAGTATTCCTCTTGCTACTTATAAAGAAAAAAATGTTAATGAATTAGGAAAAGTTCCTATTATGATGTATCATGGAATTAGAGAAAAAACTAGTAATTCATCTGGAACGATTGGGGGAAATGTTGATAAAGATGGCTATAATCGTACCCCAGAAGCTTTTGAAGCTGATTTAGAGTTTTATTATCAAAATGGTTATCGAATGGTTTCTCTTGCTGATTATGTTAAAGGAATTGTTGATGTTCCTTTAGGATTTAGTCCCCTTATCTTAACTTTTGATGATGGTAATGCTGATAATTTTAAAGTTATAGGTAAAAATGAAGATGGTAGTTTAAAATTCGATTCCAAGTCAGCAATTGGAATTTTAGAAAAAATGAAAGCTAAATACCCTGATTTTAATGTAACAGCTACTTTCTTTTTAAATGCAGGTCTTTGTAATCAACCTGAGTATAATGAAGATATTATGAAATGGTTAATTGAAAATAATTATGATATCGGTAATCATACAACCAATCATGCTGATTTTACTAAAATAACAGTTACTAAAACTCAAGAAGTAGTCGGAAAACTTTATCAAATGCTTGATCAAATAATACCTAATCAATATGTAAAAATTGTAGCTTTACCATTCGGTTCACCTTATAAAAAAACACATACTAATTATAATTATATTTTAAAAGGTGAATACGAAGGTTATAGTTATGAAACCGAATCTGCTTTAAGAGTTGGGTGGGAGCCAGAAGTATCTCCTTTTGCTAAAACATTTGATAAAACATTCTTAAAAAGATGTCGAGCTTATGATAATAATGGCAAAGAATTTGATATCAAGATGGTTTTTAATATGTTAAAAACAAGTCGTTATATCTCAGATGGAGAAAAAGATTTAATAACAATCCCTAGTTCTTTAAAAGATAATCTAGGAGAAACAGATAAAAAAATTATAACTTATTAGGAGGAATATGAAAATATTAGTTACAGGTGGATGTGGTTATATAGGATCACATACGGTTGTTAAATTATTAGAAGAAAAATTTGAAGTAGTTATTATTGATAACTTAGTTAATTCAAAAAGAGAAGTTTTAGAAAAAATAAAAAAAATTACAGGTTCAGATGTAACTTTTTATCAAGAAGATTTATGTAATTTAGATGCTTTAAAAAATATCTTTAAAAAAGAAAAATTTGATGCTGTTATTCATTTTGCTGGTTTAAAAGCTGTTGGTGAAAGTGTGCAAATTCCTTTAAAGTATTATCAAAATAATTTAATTTCAACCATGAATTTACTTTCTTGTATGCAAGAATATGGTGTTAAAAAATTAGTTTTTTCATCAAGTGCAACTGTTTATGGTAATCCTAAATCTTTACCAATTAAAGAAGATTTTCCCTTACAGACAACTAATCCTTATGGAACAACTAAATTAATGATCGAACAAATATTAAAAGATGTTTATCAAGCCAATCCTGATTTAGATATTACTATTTTAAGATATTTTAATCCGATTGGTGCTCATAAATCAGGTTTATTAGGAGAAGATCCGAATGGTATTCCTAATAATCTAATGCCATATGTTGTAAGAGTTGCTATGGGAACTTTACCAGTTTTAAGTATTTTTGGATCTGATTATAATACCATTGATGGAACCGGAGTTCGTGATTATATTCATGTTCTTGATTTGGCTAAAGGACATTTACTAGCTTTAAAAAATCCTAAGTCAGGGTTAAAAATCTATAACTTAGGAACAGGAAAAGGAACAAGTGTTTTAGAATTAGTAAATATGTTTGAAAAAGTAAATCAAGTCAAAGTTAATAAGAAATTTACTGCAAGGCGTGATGGTGATATAGATGCTTGTTATGCTTCTAATGAAAAAGCTATGAAAGAATTAGGTTTTAAATGTGAATATACTTTAGAAGATATGTGTAAAGATAGTTATAACTATGCTAAGAATAATATTAATTTATAAAGAAAGTTGGTGAGTTTTGACTAACTTCTTTTTTTTCAGTTTGAATTTCTTGATTATTACTAATATTATTTGGTTTATCAGGTTCATTAAAAGCGGTCATAATGCGACCAAAACTTTTAACATTTTGCCAAATAGGTTTAATTTGATAATAAACAGGAATAGCTTGATTAATAACATTTAAAGTTTTTTGCGTATTATTTAAAACATTTCCCCATTTAATATTTGATAAAGATCGAAACAATCCAGGTCTTGCTAAATTTCTCGCTCCCATCATACCTGAATTAATAGCCATATTATTCATATAAGGATAAAAATTATAAGGATTATTATACATAGTTCACCTCTATAACATTATATGAAATTTCAAAAAAATGTTTATTATTTTTCGATTTTATTATATAATTAACTTGGTGATGTTATGCAAATTTTAGATTTTTATATCTGTGATACTCTTGGTTTTTTACAAGTAATGAATTTATTTAAAATTTTACTTAATATTTTACGTTTTGTTGTACCAATTATTGTTATTGTCATGCTAGTTATGGATTTAGTAAAAAATGTCATTAATCCGAATGAAAAAGAAGGAATGAAAAAAATAGTTATGCGAGTTTCAGCAGCTGTTATTGTTTTTTTAGTACCAACAATTATTAATTTAGTTATTCATTTAATTAATATTATTTTTGAAGATAATACGGATACTGATTATACTAATTCAACTTGTTATACTAATGCTAATAGTGAATGTATTCAAAAAATAGATGATTATTTAAAATGCAATAATGTAATTGAATCCGAAAAAGAAAAATGTTTAGATTATCGTTTATGTAATGGTTATAAATTAAGTAGTAGTTGCAAATTAACAACTGAATTAAATGATGATTGTAGTAAATATAATAACGATAGTAGTTATGCAAAGTTTAGAAAATAATAATAGTTAAGGAAATATAATTATGTATATTCAAATTTTAGAAAATGTTAGTTTATGTTTACAACCATTTTTTTTAAGAATAATTTATTATGTTAAAATTATTTTACAAATAATTAGTTTTATTGTACCGATTTTATTAATAATTAAAATAGGTTTAACTTTTTATAAAGGTCTTATTAATCCCGATGATAAAGGGGAATTTAAACATATAACTGGCAAGATAATAGCTTGTGTTATTATTTTTTTGGTTCCTACTTTAATTAAATTATTTATGGGATTAGTAGAACAAATAATTGGTGTTAATTATTATAATGGGGTAACGGAATGTTATAAATTTGCTAATAAGGATTATATAAAAGTTTTAGAAAAAATCCAGTTAGAGGAAGCGGAAGAACTTTATTTAAGTAAGCAAGAGCAAGGATTAGCTAATTATGACAAAATGAAATTAGCTTTAGAAAGAGTAGTTCAAAGTAATGAACAAATAAATACGGTTGGTAGTAATGCTAATAATACTAATATGATTAAGTGTGGAACAGGATCAAAATATAATACAGCTTTATATAATAATGTTCGAACAGCTGGTTATAAAACAAGAGAAGGAGTAGTAGCGGCTGCTTTATATTTATCAAGTCATATTGATGTTCATATTCCTTATTTTTGGTCAGGTGGACATTTTCATTCGTATAATGGTTATAAAGATACAGGTACTAATTTTATGGGAGTTTCTAATAAATGGGGTTGTGATGTTAAAATGGCTTTTGGAGGAACGGGTTTACAAAAAAATGGCGTTGCTTATCCGTTTGGAATGGATTGTAGTGGCTTTGTTGTTTGGTCTATTTATAATGGCGGTTATTATACCGGAGATGAAAGTCAACAGTTAGTATTTTCAACTAGTTCTGTACCAAGTAATATAGGCGGTATTAAAGTTTCAAATGTTTCTTTTAAAAATTCCAAAGGACAAGTTAAACCAGGAGATATTGCTTATACTAAAGGTCATGTTGGTTTAGTTGTTGAAGTAAGTAGTAACAAAATTACAATTGCTGAAGAAAGAGGTTATAAATATGGCTTAGTTATAACCGAACTTTCTTATTCTAGTAGCAGATTTTCCCATATTGTCTTAATGGATAATTTTTATAGTAATTATCAAAAAGGTAAATCTCTTTGGGAAGGATTTAAATAAAATGGATGGAATTATACTTATTAATAAAGAAAAGGGATTAACATCACGTGATGTTGTTAATCAAGTTTCTAAAAAATTAAAAATAAAAAAAGTAGGACATGCGGGAACTCTTGATCCAATTGCAACTGGTTTACTAGTAATAGGTGTTGGAAACGGAACCAAAATACTTGATTTATTAACTTTAGATCAAAAAGAATATATAGCAACAGTTTCCATTGGTATTCAAACAGATACCTATGATGTTACAGGTAATATTCTAAAAAAACAAGAGAATTATCAATTAGATAAAAAAACTTTAGAAAACACTTTAAATAGCTTTTTAGGTTCCTACGAACAAGAAGTACCAAGATATTCAGCTGTTAAAATAAATGGTAAAAAATTATATGAATATGCTAGAAAACAGGAAGAAATAGAATTACCCAAAAGATTAGTTACAATTTATCAAATAGAATTATTAAATTATAATGATTCAGAATTTACCTTTAAAACTTTAGTTAGTAAAGGAACCTATATACGTAGTTTAATAAATGATATAGGTTTAAAACTAAATATTCCTATGACAATGAAAGCATTAAAAAGGACTAAAAGTGGAAAATTTTTATTAGAAAATAGTAATTTAGTTACTGATAATTATGATTATATATCAATTGCTAAGGCTTTAGATTTTAAAGTAATTGAACTTGAAGATGAAGATTTGTTAAAAAAAGTTAAAAATGGTAACAAAATTAGTTTACCATATAATGATTTGTTTATAACTTTAAAAGATAAAAATAAAGTTTTAGCAGTTTATAAAAAAGATAATTTTATATATAAAGCATTTAAGGTATTTTAATTTTTTATCAAGTATGTTATAATTCAATTATAAAATAATGGAGGTATTTATGTATACTGAATATAATAGTGATAATGTTAGTAACCAAATTTATGGTAATCCTAATGATTACAAAGAAAAAAAACCTAATAAATTTTTAAGTATGATATGGAAGATATTATTAGTTATTATAATTTTAATTGTAGGATTTATTTTGTTAATTCAATTAGGAGTTATTAGTTTTTCATCAAGTATTATGCCAGAAGCTATTTTGTTAAATCAAAATGAAGTTGGTATTAAGAAAGGAAGGAGTTATCAATTAGTTTCAACAGTTTTACCAGAAAATGCTAATAATAAACAGGTAATATGGACAAGTAGTGATCCAAAAATAGTTAGTGTCAATGAAACAACAGGATATATTACAGGAGTTAGTGAAGGAACAGCAACGATTACTGTTAAAACTTTAATTAATGATATTTCAACGGATTGTGTTGTTAACGTAACTGGAAAAGATGTTTTGATATCAGGTATTTCTTTTTATCAAAAAAATATTAGTATTGCTGTTGGTTATACACATACGTTAAGTTATTCTATTACTCCTAAAAATGCTTCAGTAAGTGATTTAAGTTTTACTAGTAGTGATTCCAGTGTTGCAATAGTTGATCAACAAGGAGTTGTGAAGGGGTTAAAAGAGGGAAATGCTATTATAACTGTTTCTTCACTGAATGGAATTATTAAAGATACTGCTTATGTAACAGTTTATAAAAAAGGAGCAACTACGATTGTTGATGGTGATCCTATTAAAACGAATAATTATCCTAAAACAATTAAATTAGATAACACAGAACTTAATTTAAAATTAGGAACAACTAGTCAGGTAATTGCGACTGTTAGTCCAAGTGATGCTAATCAAAGTATATCATGGTTTAGTTCAAATTCAAGAATAGCTACAGTTGATAGTAATGGTTTAATTAGAGCTGTTGGTATTGGAACTACAACTATTATCGCCAGAACGGTTAATGATTTAACAGCTAGTGTTAAAGTTACAGTAGGAGATTATTCATTAGGGGTTAAAAATATTATGATAACTACTAATTATATTGTTTTACCAGTTGGTAGTGCAAAACAATTAGTTGTAGCCTTTACTCCTGCTAATGCTTCTAATAAAACTATCACTTGGTCTAGTAGTGATCCAAATGTAGCAACAGTTGATAGTAGTGGTAATGTAAAAGCTATTAGTGCTGGTAGTGCTATCATTAAAGCAACAGCTGCTGATGGAGGTTATACGGATACAGCAACGATTGAGGTAACTTCAAATAGAAATGAAATTGATGAAAAAACTATTTCTTTCTCTGAAAGTTCTTATACAGTTGGAGTTAATGGAACTATTAGTTTAACTCCAATTATCACTCCAAGTAATGCTACTTTTAAATCAGTTCATTTTACTAGTAGTGATTCAAGTATTGCAACGGTTGATGATAATGGGGTTGTAAAAGGAATAAAAGAAGGAACCGTTAAAATAACAGCTGAAACTTATCATAATCATTTAAAAGCAACAACTACAGTTATTGTTAAATATATTCCTGTTTCCAGTGTTAAATTAAATGTTTCTTCAGAAGTCACATTAAGAAAAGGAGCAACAATAGCATTAGTGGCTACAGTTTTACCAAGTAATGCTTCTGATAAGACAGTTACATATAAGAGTGACAATCCAAGTATTGCAACTATTGATAATAATGGAATTGTAACCGGAAAAGGAGTAGGAAGAACAAGTATAACAATAACACCAAATGGTGGAGGAGCCCCAGCTACAACAATTATAAATGTAAAATAAAAAAGGAGTATTATATGAATAAAAAAAATAAAATTATATTTTTATCAAGTTTAATGATAGGTGTATTAACTTTAACCCTTGGAGTAACCTTCTCAATATATACTTTTAATAAAACTAGTACTAATTCTAAGCTTATAGTAGGAGACATTTATATGCATTATAATGAGAGTAATCAAATAACATTAGAAAATGCAATGCCAAGTAGTACTTATAATGAAGCCAATTATTTTGAATTTACCATAGATGGAAAAAATACTACAACCAATAAAGATATCTGGTATGAAATAGTTTTAACACATGGAGATAATCATGCAACAAGAACAACCAGAATAAGAGATGATTTATTAAAATTTCGATTAGTAGAAATAAAAGATGATGTGGAAACAGTAGTAGTTGATAATCAATCTTATAGCGACTTAACAAGTCAAAGAATCTGGGTAGATACTATTAATAAAAATACCACAACAGAAGTAGTTCATACATATAGATTATATATGTGGATAAGTAATGATACAGTTATTGGAAATTTAAATCAAGATTATACTATAGATGAATGGAATGATGTTTATGCATCTATTAAAGTAAATGTAGCAGGTGATTTTAATGAAAAAGGAGTAGGAACAGCAGCAGAGTTTAAGGAATTAGTTGAAGCAAAACAAACAGATACTTGTAAAACTTATATTGAAGAAGATGGCATAACTTATATATCTGGAACTGCTGATTGTATAGATTTTAACTATGTTTGGTATTCAGGAAAACTATGGCGAATAACAGCCATTTACCCAGATGGAACGATGAAAATGATAACTG
>CAMBUO010000022.1 GCA_945871105.1 uncultured Clostridia bacterium | reverse complement strand
AAAGATTTAACAGTTAAAGAAACTATTAATATGACTGAAACTTCTGAATATTTTAGTAATCGCTATAAAGAATTACCATCCACAGTTATTAAATCATTATTAACTTCCGGTAAAAGAGAAGAAACCTTGATACAAAATGGATATAAATATGAATTTTCTAATTTAGAAAATATTCCATCTGTTTTGGCGACTAAAGAATATTCTTCACTTGAAGAATTTGCAAAAGGTACGATTTTTAAAAATCAATTTTATGAAGATATAATAATAACTACTACTAATAATATTATTTCTTTCAAAACGAGTGAAATCGTACCTTATGATGAAGAAAATACGGAATTATATGATGTTGAAAAATGCTCTGTTACTATTACTCTTCCTTTTGTTGTAATTTCTCATAATGCTGATAGTCATGATAAAAAAAATAATACTTATACTTGGAATATTAATAAGGACACAACTGATAAAAAAATAGAATTATCATTTGATAAAAATAAAATATACATATATAATATATACATGTATATTTCCATGTTTATATTATTTTTAATAGTTGTTATAATTATAATTATTGTTTTAAAAATGCGAAAAAAGAATAAAGTAAATAATAGTTTTAGTGAATAGGAGGATTCTATGAAATTAAAATTACGTTTTGATGCTAGTGATATGAAAAAATTTTTAATTGTTTGTGTAGTTCTTCTTTATGTTGTTAGTATTGCTATTGCTAATTTATCATCTGTTACATCAACAGGAGAATTTACTGGATTAAATCCTTTTCCTGCTTTTAGTTCTGATTTATGGTCTACAACAATTGTTTTTTATATTGTAGCTTTAGTAGCCCTACTTGTAAGTTGTAAAAGTTATTTTTTTGAATTTGAAAAAGGTTTTGGCTTTACAACGGAAAAAAAATCCGATGGCTATAGTAAATGGTGTGATCCAAAGGATATGAAAAAACAATTAAAACTTGTTCATCCTACTGATGAAAATACCGGTTATGCTGGAATAGCTTTAATTAATGATGGGAAAAAAATATATGTAGATAATAGTGAATACCATAATTTAGTTATTGGTTCTACTGGTTCAGGTAAAACAACAGCTATAATTTTTCCAATGATAGAACTTTTATCCAAAAATGGCGAATCAATGATATTAACTGATCCTAAAGGCGAATTATATGAGAAAAAAAGTAATATGCTTCGATCTAAAGGATACAAAATAGTATTATTAAATTTCCGTGATCCAGGTAAAGGAAATGCTTGGAACCCTTTAACGTTACCTTATAAATTATGGAAAAGTGGTAATCAAGATAAAGCAATTGAGTTGTTGGATGATTTAGCTTTAAATATTTTGTATGATGAATCTAATAAAAATGGTGATCCATTTTGGGAAAAAACATCTGCCGATTATTTTTCTGGTTTAACGCTTGGATTATTTGAAGATGCTAAAGAGGAAGAAATTAATTTAAATAGCATTAGTTTAATGACAACTGTTGGAGAAGATAAAATAGGTGGTAGTACTTATGTTAAAGAGTATTTTAAAACAAAAGATCCTAATAGTCCTGCCTATATTAATGCCTCAAGTACAATTTTAGCGCCTAATGATACTAAAATGAGTATAATTGCTGTTTTTAAACAAAAAATTAAATTATTTGCCTCTCGGGCTAATTTATCTGAAATGTTATCTCATAGTGATTTTGATATTGCTGATATTGGAAAAAGAAAAACAGCTGTTTTTATCATTATTCAAGATGAGAAGAAAACATATCACTCTTTAGTTACAATTTTAATTAAACAAATATACGAAACATTAATCGATGTTGCTCAAAGTAATAATGGTAAATTACCTGTTCGTACTAATTTTTTATTAGATGAGTTTGCTAATATGCCACCTTTAAAAGATGTAACAACTATGATTACCGCTGCTCGTAGTCGTTTAATGCGCTTTACGATGATTATTCAAAACTTTGCTCAATTAAACGAAGTTTATGGTGAGCAAAATGCTGAAACAATAAAAGGTAATGCGGGTAATTTAATTTATCTAATTTCAACAGAATTAAAAGCTTTAGAAGAAATTAGTAAAATGTGTGGGGAAATTAAAGTAAAAACTGGTAAAGATGATAAAGAAAAAGAAGAAACAAGACCACTTATCACTATTAGTGATTTACAAAAATTAAAAATGAATGAAGTTATTATCCGTCGTTTACGTATGGCTCCTTTTAAAACTAAATTAACTCCAGATTATAAGATGAATTGGGGCCGCACCTATAAATTAGCTTCTACATCTGATATTAAAGAAAGACCTAGACGTGAAGTTAAAGTATTTGATATCAAAAAGTTTGTCGATGATAACAAAAAGAATAATAATCCTTTCGCAAGTGGTTTTCCAACTGGGGGAGGATTTGGTGGCGGTAGTGGCATCCCTTCACCATTTGCTGGTGGTTTTAATTCGCCATATCCTGATTTATTTGGTGGCAACTTAGAAACTAAAAATGATTTCGATTTTCCAAGTACGCCTAAAGAGCAAGAATCAAAAATTGATATTGATCGACTACTTAAAAATATTGATGCTAAGATTGCTGAACTTGAAGAAGAAGAAAAAATGATTGATCAAGAAGAAAATAGTAAAAAGAAAAATACTATTCTTTCATCTCCTAAAGATGATATTATCATAGAGGAAAAAGATAAAGAAAATTCAAGTAATTCTCAAGAAGATTTTAAATCTCTAATTACAAGTTTTAATGATGAACAATTTATCGAAACAAAAGATAATAATCCTTTCGAAAAACAAGATACACCTAAAAATATTGATGAGTTAATTGATAAAATAAAAGAACAATCTGATACTAAAGAAAATATTAAACCAAATATGAATTTAGTTGAAGAAAATAAATATAAAGAAGTTAGTGATGATGAATTTTTTGATGATTTTTTTGATTAATATAACTAACTTCTTTTTCTTTTTAATTTTTTATAGATATTTTCTTGATAATCATATTTATATTTGCTATAATTAATATGTATTATAGAGGTGTGTGTATATGAAAAAGTTTTCTAAACTTTTATTAATATTATTAACTTTAGTTTGTTTTACTAATGTAAAAGCTGAAACATTAACAGAAGATTCTACTGATAAAAGTAGTGATGCTACTTTAAAAGATGTTGTTATAAACTCGGAAAAAGTAGTCTGTACTGACTATGTATGTGAACAAATAATTGAAAATAATGATATTAATAAAGTAGTAATTACATATAAAACAAATGATGAAAAAGCTAGTGTTTCTGAAGAAAAATTAGAAAAAGATTTAACTGAGGGTCTAAATGAATTTAAAGTAGTAGTAACAGCTGAAGATGGAACAACCAAAGATTATACTTTTAAAATAACTAAGAAGGTTTTATCAACTGATAGTTCTTTAAAGAAAATAACAGTTAATGGAACGGAAGTTACTTTAAAAACAGGAGTTGTTAAATATAATGTTGATGTAAGTTATGCTAGTAAAAAAATAGAAATAGCCGTAGAACCTAATTCTTCTAAAGCTAAAGTAGAAGGATTTACTGCTAATAAGATTTCTTATGATTTCTTTGATGATAAAAAAGAAGTTAAGATTAAAGTTATATCTGAAGCAGGAGATATCACGACATATGTTTTAAATATAACTAAACGTGAAGAAAAAGATGCTACTTTAAAAAACTTAACTATTAAAAATACTAAAATTAATTTTGAAAGTGGTGTGTTTGATTACGAAATAACTGTCTTAAAAAATATTGATAAATTAGAAATAGAAACAGTTACAACTGATTCTGATGCTAATGTAAGTATAGATGGAGCTGATAAATTAGAATTTGGTGAAAATACTGTTACTATTACCGTAGAAAATGATGAAAATATTAAAACTTATACCATTAAAGTAAAAAGATTGGAAAGTGAAGATAATACTCTAGCTAATTTAAAAAGTTTAGAAATAGAAAAATATTCGTTAGATTTTCAAGAAGATAAATATGAATATGATTTAAAAATTGGTGATGATAATTATCTTGTTATTAAAGCTCTTCCTAAAATAGATACAGGTAAAGTAGAAGTAACAGGTAATTTAGATTTAGTTAATGGTAGTATTATTAAAATAAAAGTTTATTATGATGATGAAACCTTTAATGTTTATAAAATAAATATTATTAAAGAAGAAAATGTACAAAAAGATAATAAAATTAATAAAATAGTCATTATAATTGTTATTGCTTTAATATTAATTGCTATTATTGTTCTTGTAATTATTCAAATTAAAAATAAAAAGAATAATTCTTCAAAAGGAAATAAAAGTAAGAAAGAAGATATGAAAGTAAAAAAAGAAACACTTATTTCGATTAGTGATGATGAAGAAATAGAAGATATTATTTAAATAAGGAATGATTTTATGCTAAAAAAGATGGATAAATGCTTAGTTATATGTACTTGTTTATTATTAATAACTGGACTAATAATGATTTTTTCAGCTAGTAATGTTACCAGTTATATGAAATATGCCAAAAGTCCATATTACTATTTTCTAAAACAATCCATCTTTTTAATTGCTAGTTTCATTCTTTCTTTTATAATATTAAAAATAGATACTAAGAAATATCATTTTATAAGTTTTCCTTTAATTATTATTGGTATTATTCTTTTAGTAGTAGTTTTAATTAATGGAAAAGTAGCTAATCAAGCCAAAAGTTGGATTAATTTATTTGGTATTATTACTATTCAACCTAGTGAATTTATTAAAATTTTTACTATTATGTGGTTTAGTTCATTTTATAGTATTAAGAAAAATTGTACTAGTTTAAAAAAAGTATTATTTCCATTAACTATGTCAGCAGGAATTGCTCTTTTAATTATTATTCAACCTGATTTAGGAACAGCTTCTATATATTTTATGCTAGTTTTATTCCTCTTTTTAATATTACCTATTAGTAAAAAAATAAAAAGAAATAGTATTTTATCAATTATTGGAATAGTTATTGTTAGTTTATTATTACTTCTAAATAATGGCGTTAAAATATTGTTTGCAAGACAAATACAAAGATTTAATTTTTTAAATCCTTGTGAGAGACTTTATAGTGATGGTAATCAAGTATGTAATGGATATATTGCTATTAATAATGGTGGACTATTTGGCAAAGGGCTTGGCAATAGTACCCAAAAATATTTATATTTACCGGAGGCCTATACTGATTTTATTTTTGCTATTGTTGTTGAAGAACTAGGTCTTATTGTTTCCGTAATTATTCTCTTAATTTTATTTTTAGTATTATGGCGTATCTTTTTAATTGCAAAAAGAAGTAAAACAACAAGAGGATCTTTGCTTTGCTTTGGAGTATTTATATATATACTTTTACATACAATTGTTAATTTAGGTGGATTACTAGGATTAATTCCATTAACAGGAGTTCCATTACCATTTCTATCTTATGGTGGAAGTTATCTATTATGTTTAGTTTCTAGTATTGCTATTGTTCTTCGAGTAGATATTGAAAATAAATTGTAAAAACTATCTTGTTAAATAAATTTTTAAATGATATAATTAAGTTAATAATAGAGAGGTGAATTATGAAAAATAAAAAAATATATATTTCGGTTATTGTTTTAACATTTGTAGCAACTTTTATTTTAATGAAAACATTTGATAATAGGTCTTATGCTAGTTCAGATAATCAAGAAATAGGAACAATTAATGAAGGAACAGAGTTTAAATTTATTAGGAAAAATACTTATTCTAAATATCATATTAGTAATACAAGCTTTAGAAATGATGTTTTTGGAACTAAATTAATTGCTCAAAAAAGTGATACTTCAAAACAAGAAGTAGTTTATTGTGCTGAAGAGGGTAAAAAGTTAAGTTCTTCCTCTACTAGAAAAAGATATGGTATTTCTAGTAGTAATATTTCTTTAAGTGCTAGTAAAAAAGAAAAACTTTCAACTGTTATGCCTTATATGTATCCATATATAACCCTTAGTGATTTAAAAAATAATTTAAAAGATGCCTCTATAGGTATAGCAGATGATTATACAACTTATGGATTTGATTCATTAAATGTTCAAGAAACTATTTCAGCTGTTCAAGCATCTATTTGGAATATAATTGATGGTAAAACAAGTTATAATGAAAATGGCTATGATAAAATTTTAAGTAGTAAACTACAAAGTGCGGGATTTAAAAATTGTGAAAGTTTTCATACTGGTAAAATGTTAACTTCTGAAGAAGAAAAATGGTATGCCGAAAGTGGATGTAATTCAAATGGTAATTTTTATAAATATGTTTATGGTACGAATAATGATTCTAATGTTAAAAATAGAATTAAAGTTTTAACTAGTTGGTATACTACAAATTTATATAATAAATTAGTAGCTAGTAATAAAAATAAACAAGGTGATACATATCAAATAGTTAATCATCAATTTAATGCTGATGGTAGTTTAGATGTAACAATTAAAACTAATGTTAGTGGTTATTCAATAGTATTTTTAGATACTAATGGTCAAGAGTTATTACGAGATGATAATGTTGTTGCTAATTCTAATGGTAATCAATTTACCATTACTAATTTGCCAACATCTACTAAAGAAGTAAAAGCTGTTGTTAAGTCTAAAGATCCCCAGAAAAATGTTTATTTCTATATAGGTTCAGGACAAGATTTTGTAGGTGTAGA
Organism: uncultured Clostridia bacterium; assembly: GCA_945871105.1. GTDB lineage: Bacteria > Bacillota_I > Bacilli_A > RF39 > UBA660 > RUG591. The sequence continues at coordinate 12,354 of CAMBUO010000022.1, read as the reverse complement.
TAATAGTTATTATACTGAAAATTTATCAATTACTAAAAATGAAAATGCTAAAATAATTATTTATAAAGTTACAGGAAAAGATAAGGATGTTGAATTACGAACAGATTTATCCAGTGTTGATTCATCAATTTGCGGTAGTGATGGTTGTTTAGGTGGAGCTAAGTTTATTTTATATAATTCTATTAATCCAGAGAGCATAAGAGCCGAAATTAAAACAACTGTTTCTGATGATACTGGTATGTTAGAAGGTACTTTTACTGTTAGTAATTTAGCTGCTGGAACTTATTATTTAAAAGAAATTCAACCACCAATTGGCTATGATATTTATGATTACGGGAAAGATAATATTGATGCTAATGGTTATATTAAAATAGATATTAATGAAAATGAAACTATTTCTGTTATTGTCAATAACGATAAAACACCTGAAGTTTGTTTTTCAAAGGTTGATGCAAGTGATACAACCAAAATACTAGATGGAGCAAATTTATTTATTGAGGATATTGACCAATCTGTATTTATTGATTTTGTAACTTCTTCCCAAGAAGGTGCTTATTGTGCTCCAAGTGGTGTGTTACAAGTAGGAACTTATTATATCTATGAAGAGGAAGCACCAACAAATTATATTAAATCCAATACTCTTTATAAATTTGTCGTTGGTAAACATGAAAAAATACTTGTTGAAGATAATGATTCTGATGTTAAAAACTCAGTTGAATTAAAAGTAATTAATGGTAAGGTAACTATTCCTAATCAAAAGGGAATTACCAAAACAGATTTATCAACTGGTGCTTGTGTTGAAGGAGCTCATTTAGTAGTTAAGGATAAAAATGGAACCGTTGTTGATGAATGGACATCAATTTGCCAAAAAGATAGTCAAGGAAACATTATAGGAAATGATCCTCATCAAATTCCAAGTACACCGGGTGAATATACTTTAACGGAAACAATAACTCCATCTGGTTATGCAACAGCTGAAACAATTGAGTTTACAATCGATGCCAATGGTAATGTTAATAAATCACTTGATATGAAAGATGATCCTATTGAAGTTTGTCTTCGTAAAGTATCTGATGATAAAAAAGAATTATCCGGAGCTGAATTTGAACTTTATGATGAAAGTGGAAAATTGCTTCAAAAGTTAACAACCCCAGGTAATAATTGTGTAAAATATTTACCAATTGGTAAATATACAGTTAAAGAAACTAAAGCTCCAGATGGCTATAAGTTAAATGAAGAACCAACAATAATTGAAGTTAAAGATACAAGTGAAACACAAATATTTGAAATAATTAACGAAGTTGATGTTCCTAAAACATCATTAGATGCTTCCAAAGTTATTACTATGATAGCTTCTGTCTTTATAATATTTGGTATAGGAGCGGTTGGTTACTATGCATATCAAAAACAACATTAAAAGTGAAGAGGCCATACTTATAGTAGGGTCTCTCTTATTAATTATAGCTTTAACATTATTTCATTATGAAAAAATATTAGAAATAAATAATGAAATATATAATAATATTCAAAGTAAAATATATCAAGAAAATAATAAAAACAATTTAATAGTTAATATTGATGTTGATTATATTAATGAAACAGATACCAATATTGATAATCCTTCTTTAAAAGAACAACCAATAATTAATTATTTAGCTTTTTTAGAAATACCAAAAATTAATTTAAATCAAGGTATTTTACCAAAAACATCATATTACAATAATGTTAATTATCATGTTCAAATACTTGATATATCTGATTTACCAGATGTAATAAATGGTAATATGGTTTTAGCCGCTCATTCTGGTTCTAGTAATATAGCTTATTTTAAAAACTTATACAAACTAACAAAAGATGACAAGGCCTATATTATTTATAATAATAAAAAATATAGTTATCAAGTTGTAAATATTTATAATCAAGTAAAAAAAGGAAGTTTAAATATCTATCGTGATTTAACCAAAACTACTCTAACTTTAATTACTTGTACTAAAAATGATAAAAATAGTCAAACAGTTTATATATTAGAACTTACAGGTGTTGAAACCTATTAGGAGGTGTATATGAAGGATCCTTTTATGATTAGTAGTATTATACTAGCTTTAACTTTTCTTTTTATTTTAATTTATAATCATACTTTAAAAAATAAAATTATTAATTTAATATTTCTAATATTATCTTTAATTTATTTAATTTTAATAATTATTTTTGATAATAATTATATTTATGAATTATTAAAAGCTCTTATTACTTATATTTGGTATCCTAATTATTTATTATTTATAACAACTATTTTATTTAGTATTTTTACTTTTATTTATACTTTATTAAATAATATAAGTTATAAAAGAAAAATTATTAACTATTTATTATTTTGTATAAATTTTTCTTGTTATATAATTTTTTTAAGATTAGATATTGATTTAAATTCTTATATTAGTTTTTATTCTTCTAATAGTTTACTTGTTTTAAGAATTTCTTCTATTACTATGATAGTTTGGCTTATTTTAACATTTATATTTAAAATAATAGAAAGAGGTAAAAATGAAAAGTAGATATTTATTTATGAAAATACTAGGATTATTACTAATAATATTAGGTTTTAGTTATACTTTAACAAGTTTTTATAACTTTTTTGAATATATATTTGGTTATAAAATATATATGGAAAATTTAAATATTATTTTAATGATAATAGGTTTAATTATTCCTGTTTATGTATTTATATATGGTATTTATTTTTATTTCTATTCGGATTTTAATATAACTAAAACAAATAAACTATTAATAGTAAATTATATATTTTTATTAGCTATTAGTTTAATTACATGTTATTTAAAAGAAAATACTTATATAGAAATATTTGAATTTGTTCATATTTCTTTTGGTTATTGTTTATTTTTATTATCTATTCTTGGTATTTATGGTTGTATGAAATATAAATATTAATTTACATATTTAGACAGGTTTTGTTTGACTTGTCTTTTTGATTTTGTTATTATTGATAATGAGCGTTTTTAAAATGCATAAAATGAGGTGTTTTATAATAATGAAATCAGAAAATAAATTAAATTGTCCCCTGTATAGCAATTTAATTATATGTTTATTAGCTTTTAATTTTTTATATAGTAATAATTCTCAAGATATCATTGAATTAAAGGGTAAGGAAAATACTTTAAAACCTATTTATGAAATTAAAAGTGAAGATATTAAGCCAGTTATTTCTAATTTAACATCAGTAGTAGTTACTCAAAAAGAAGTACAAACACAAAAAGTAGTTTATAATTATGTTAAACCTAGTTATAATAGTGTTACAGGAACTAATTTAGTTAATTATGCTAAAAATTATTTAGGACTTCCTTATGTATCAAATGGTAATTCTTTAACAACAGGGACTGATTGTAGTGGTTTTACTAAATTAATTTATCAAGAATTTGGACTTAGTTTAGGAAGAACAGTTGCTAGTCAAATTTATAGTGGAACTTATGTTGCTAAAAATGATTTACAACCGGGTGATTTAGTTTTTTATGGTAATAATTCTTCATATGCTAGTCATGTAGGTATTTATATAGGATCTGGTTTAATTATTCATGAATCTAATCCAAGAGATGGGGTAAAAATCAGTTCTGTTAATATAATGGTATATATAACAGCAAGACGTTTAATAACAGAGAATGTTGTTTCTCAAGTGGAAGAAGTTAAAAATGACGAAGTAAAACCTATCGAAGATGTTTTGCCAAAAGAAGAAAATGAAACAGAAAATGAAAAAATAGATATAGAAATAAAAGATGATATTCTTAATGAAGAAAAAAAAGATGATATTATTTTAGAAGATAATGATATTTCGATAGATAATACAAATGATAATAATATTCAAGTAAGTGAAACAGAAGAAAATAATATTTTAGAAGAAGTATCTACTATCGAAGAAAATGAAAATAATCAAGAATTAGTTTCAGAAATTCCTACAAAAGATGAATAAAATAAAAAAAGGTATTGTAAAAACAAAAATGTTGTTGTATAATATCTTTGTTATTTGTTCCAGTAGCTCAGCTGGATAGAGCAATGCCCTTCTAAGGCATCGGTCCGGGGTTCGAATCCCTGCTGGGACACCATTTTAGAAATTAACCCTTCAAAGGGTTTATTTTTTTTAGTAAAATTTTCTTTTAAAAGCATATATTCTATTAGGTGGTATAAAGAACCAAAGAGAATATATAAGATTATCATTAGAATTACATTTATTTTTTGATCGAATCATGAAAGAACATAGTTTCTTTTTAGAAGCATCTTTTACAGATAAAAATAAAGAATTTAAAAATATTGCCCATGAATTTCAAAATGAATTTTCCAAAATTTTAGAAAATATAGTTAATTTAGCTAATAATAATTTAAGTCAAGATTTTCTTCAAGCTAATGAATTAGTTACCAAAAATACTTTAGAAGCTGAAAGTAAAAGCAGTGAATTAACAACTATTCCCATAAATACTAATATAACGAAAAAAGAACTTAATTTACAAAGTGGAAATATAAATATTAATCCATTATTAGTAAATAATATTAATTCTTTAAATACAAAAACTTTAAATTTAGTCAGAAATTTAATTCATTTTAAAAAAGATGTTTTAAATCAAGTTTTAACTTGTAAATCATATACTACTAATTATCCATTATTAATTACTCATATAATGAATGAAGCTAAAATGTATTATGATTTATTATTAAAAGTTCAAAAACAAGAACAGTTTTCTCCTAATTATCTTCGAGAACAAGAATTATTTTGGAATAATATTATGAAAGAACATGCTGTGTTTATTCGAGGATTATTAAATCCAAGTGAGAATAAGTTAATTATGAGTGCTAATAACTTTGCTAATGACTATAATAATATTTTAAAAAAATATTTAAATAATCCAACTACTTTAACTAATATTAGTTTACAAGAAACAATTAATTTTCGGGATTTTAAAATAGCTAGTGAAGAAGGAATTTTAAATTGTCAAATTAAAAGTATTATTATTCCTTTATTAGCTGATCATGTTTTACGTGAAGCAAATCATTTTATTAGAATTTTAAGAATATAAGTTAATTATCTTTTTTTGTATATTTTATTTTAATTAGTTAATTCTATTACTAGGTGATAGTATGAAAAAATATGATTGTATTGTAATAGGTGCTGATCTTGCTGGTTTAACAACTGCTTATTCTTTAGTTAAAAATAAAATGATAAGGGATTCTTAGTTGAAGCTGGTTTTCATCGTCATATTGGTTTTTATCATGAATTACTTAAACTTTTAAAAGAAGTAGGAGTTAATTTAGATAATATTATTATGTGGGAAAAAGAAGTAAAAATAATTATAAATAAGCATAAAAGAATAATTCTTGGTATTTCTCCTTTTTATCATCCACTTACTTTTTTAAAAGATATTTCAGGTAATAAAGAATGTTTAACTAATAAAGATAAATTATCTTTATTAAAATTATTTATAATAGGTTTTAAAGATTATACAACTAATCCTCAAGAATTAGATAATTATAGTTTCTAGTGATAAATTAAATGTATTATTCTATATATAATACATAAAATAATAATGACATATTGGTATTTTTGTGTTGAAAAAACAACTAAATGTTATATATTATTTATGTAAGGAGGGATAGTATGGCAAATATCTCTAGTACTACTAATTTAAACATTAGAATTGATACTAATTTAAAAAAAGAAAGTGACATGCTATTTAAAGAATTAGGATTAAATATGACTACAGCTATTAGTATGTTTTTAACTAAATGTGTTAATACAGCAAGTATTCCATTTAAAATAGAAAAAAATAAAATAAATGATGAACTTATAGAAGCGATCAAAGAAGGAGATCAAATTTTAGAAGATTTAAGAAGTGGAAAAAGAAAAGGCTATGATAATGTTTACGAAATGTTTAAAGAACTTGATGAGGATATAGCTAATGGAAGAATTTAATAAAGTTGTTGAAAAATATAAAATTGATTTAACTTCTAAGTTTAAACGTGATTACAAAAAATTGAAAAAGCAAAACAAAGATTTAACAAAATTAGCATATGTTATAAAATGGTTGTGAATTAGAACCAAAATATAAAAATCATAAATTGCTAGATGATAAAAAATATAAAAATTGTTTTGAATGTCATATAACCCCAGATTGGCTATTAGTTTATAAAATAAAAGATAATGAGTTAGTATTACTGTTATTTGCAACAGGCACACATTCAGACCTATTTTAACTATAATTGTTGAAATAAGTCTTTTATTTTAGTAAGAATCAAATAATATGAGTAGATATGTTATATAAGTCTTTTAATGTCATGATTTCATGTGTATATATTGAATAATTTTGCATAGAATATAGATGTTGTATCGTTGTTAGTTTGTTGTTAGTTTGTTGACAAAAGTCAAATAACATGATATTATATTTTTAGTAAGAAAGAGAGGTGTTTTATATGAAGGCATTAACAAGTGCAATAAATGTTCAAGTTAATACTAAAGATAAAGAGGAGGCAACAAATATATTAAAAGATTTAGGATTAAATATGTCAACAGCAATAAATATGTTTATAAAACAAATAATAAAAAATGATGGTTTACCTTTTAATGTATCTAATCCTAAACCAAATAAAGAATTATTGGAAGCATTAGAAGAAGGTGCAAAGATAGAAGAAGAAATAAGAGCTGGAAAAAGAAATGGTTATAGAAATGCTAAAGAAATGTTGAGGTCTATATTAGATGATTGATTTTGATTTAGATACCAAGTATAGAATAGAATACACTAGTAAATTTAAAAAGCAACTTCGAAAAATATTAAAACAGAAAAAAGATGAACAATTATTATTGGAAATTATAACCAAACTAGCAAATTTAGAAGAATTGGAACCTAAATACAGAAATCATCATTTGATAAATGATAAAATATATAAAGATTGTAACGAATGTCATCTAAAACCTGACTGGCTATTAGTTTATAAATACATTGATGATAAATTAGTGTTGTTATTATTTGCAACAGGTACACATTCAGATTTATTTTAAATATATAGATTAAAATAAGTCTTTTTTTGACAAAAATAAAATAATATGAGTTTCTACTAAACATAATGGTATTAATAACCTCTTTTAAATAATGCCTTATTATTATAAATAATATATTCTTAATTGCATATAATAAAAATATAGAAATATCAATACGTAATGTTGACATTTCTACATATAAATGATAAAATTATGAATGAATGGAGAGTGAATATTATGTCTAATTTAACTAGTGCAATTAATGTAAATGTACCAAGCGATGTAAAAAAAGAAGCTACAACTCTTTTTAATAGTTTAGGAATAAGTATGTCAACAGCAATCAATATGTTTTTAAAAAAATCAATTTATGAACGTGGAATACCTTTTGACCTAAAACAAGAACCAAGTAAAGAAGTTTTAGAAGCATTAAAAGAAATAGAAGATATTGAAAATGGTACTTCAAATAAAAAAGGATATCATAATATGCATAAATTATTAGAAGACTTGGAGAAATAAATATGTTTGATTTAGAAAATACAAAATATGAGGTACATTATACAAATTTATTTAAAAAACAATACAAAAAAATTTTAAAACAAGGCAAAGACAAAAATGAATTTTTAAAAGTTTTAGGAACGTTAGCAAATGGTTTACAATTAGAAGAAAAATATAAAGATCATTCGCTAGTTGATAATAAATACTTTAATAATTGTCGTGAATGTCATATTACACCTGATTGGTTGCTTGTATATAAATATAATGATAAAGAACTTATATTATTTTTAGTAGAAACAGGTTCCGACAGCGAAGTTTTAGATAAGTAAAGATATTATTTACTTATTTTTTTATCTAATATTAAATAATATGAGTATTCTTGATTATTGTCATGAATTAAATATAAGCAAAAGAGTTATTGAATATATTGTTACCCCTTTAAGTACAGGTATTTTCTTTTTACCAAAGGAAAAGTATACAGCTAAATTATTTTTTGGTCTGTTTTATCCTAGTTTATATCATCCGATTAGTTTAAGAATAGGTGCTTATAAAGGTGGTATGAGTGAAGTGATAGCTAAACCTATTGCTAATAAAATTAAAGAATTAGGTGGAAAAATAATATTAAATACGAAAGTAGAAAAAATATATTTAAAAAATAAAACTTGGTGTGTTTTTACTAATAAAGAAATTCAAACGAATTATCTTGTTTTAGCAACTGATATTTTAAATACAAAAGAATTAGTATTTAATTTAGATAGTAAAGAGATTCAGAAAATAAAAAAAATACCAACTACTTCAGCTATTACTGTTCAATTAGAATTAAGTAAACCAATGATGTCTCTTGATAGAACAACTTTTACTACTAGTACTATACTAGCTAGTTTTACTGAAGAATCAAGATCAACTTTTCCAAATTCTAAAGGAAGAGTTTCCATTATTTTAGCTAATCCTGATAACTATATTAAATTAACTGATAAAGAAATTCTTAATAAAGTTCTAATAGATTTAGAAAAACTTAATTTCTTGATTAAAGATAATTTACTTGATTATCGAATTATTAGACATGAAAAGAAGTTTTATTGTTTTAGTCCAAATAATGACTATTTAAGACCAAATACTGATAGTGGTATAAAAGGACTAGTACTAGCCGGAGATTATACGAAGCAAAAAATGTATGCTACGATGGAAGGAGCTGTTATATCAGGACTAAAAGCTTTTAAATTTATCTTAGATAATTAGCATTTACTTTTTTCAATTGTTTATATATAATTATATTGAGGAGAAGTGAATATGCAAGAATATTTAAAAAAATTATTTGATTTTAATAAAACGATAGCAAGTTCTTATATTTTAAAATACGATTATCCGGAAGTATTAAATCATATAGGAGAAATTATATTGGAAATAAGTAAAACTTTAAATAATGATTATCAAGAAATAAGTCCTAATGTTTTTGTTCATAAATCAGTTAAAATAGATAAAAGTGCAACGATTATAGGACCATGTCTTGTTTTAGAAAATTCTGAAATTAGAGTAAATGCTTATATTCGTGGTAATGTTATTATCGGTAAAAATTGTGTTATTGGTAATTCAACAGAATTAAAAAATGCTATTTTATTTGATGAAGTTAAAGTTCCACATTTTAATTATATCGGTGATTCTCTTCTAGGTTATAAAGTTCATTTTGGAGCAGGTAGTTTAACTAGTAATGTTAAAAGTGATGAATCAAATGTTACTTTAACGATTAATTCTGAAAAGATTAAAACTAATCGTAAAAAAATAGGAGCTTTAGTAGGTGATAAGGTAGAAATTGGTTGTAATGCTGTTTTAACACCAGGATCAATAATTGGTAAAAATACAACTATTTATCCTTTAGTTATGGTAAGAGGAGAAATACCAGAAAATAAAATTGTAAAATCAACAACCATGGTGGATAAAAGATGAAAATATATCTAGACTTTGATGGAACTTTATTTAATACAGATAAATTTTACCAAGATTATTTAGCTATTTTAAATAAGTATAATATATCTTCTTTCGAAATAGAGAAAATGAAAAAAGAGTTATTTACAAATAGAAGATTTAATTTAGATATTTTAACTGATTATATTATAAGTAAATATAATATAAAGAATTTAAAAGAAGAAGTAGAATTTCTTTATAATAATTCTTATGTATTTGAAGATGTTATACCTTTTTTAGAAAAATATAAAAATTATGATTTAATTTTATTAACTTTAGGTGATATTGATTATCAAAATAGAAAAATAGAAGGTTCTAAGTTAAGTAAATATTTTCAAGATATTATGATAACTGATGTAGATAAATCTCAATTAGATATTGATTATAAAAATAATTTATTTATTGATAATAATCCTAAAGAATTAATTAAATTTCAAAATAAAGGTGGTAAAATAATAAGAATTAGACGAATAGATGATAAGTATTCTGTAATTGATTTAGATAATGTTTTAGAATATAAGAATTTTCTTGATCTTAAATTAGAAGAAATAATTTAACTTATTATCATATATTTTATTGGTGACAATATGTTTAATAAAAAAATTGATAGTAAAATTAAATTAATTTTTCTTTTTTTTCTAGCTTTTTTTCTAGTTATTTTTTTAAGAATTGTTTATATAGAAATGGTAGATTATAAAAAGTTATCATTATTAGCATTAGATTTATGGAGTAGAGATTTACCTATTGAAGCTAATCGAGGTTTAATTTTAGATCGTAATGGAGTAGTTTTAGCAGATAATATCACGACGACTAGTTTAGTTTTAGTACCTAATCAAATTCAAAATAAAGAAGAAGTAACAAAAGTATTAGCTGAGATTTTAAAAGTTTCCGAAAATGAAATGAAAAAACATGTTTATAAAAATACTTCCATTGAAAGAGTCCATCCGGAAGGAAGAAGATTAGATTATGAAACAGCTGATAAAATTGAAAGTTATAAATTTGCAGGAGTTTATTTAGTAAAAGAAAGTAAAAGATATTATCCATATGGAGAGACTTTATCCCATGTTTTAGGTTATGTTGGAATTGATAACCAAGGATTAGGAGGAATTGAATTAATTTATGATTCTTATTTAACTGGTGAAAATGGAGCAATTAAATATTTTAGTGATGCAAAAGGAAATAAGATTAATTTATCCGAGATTTATTTAGAACCAGCTAGTGGTATGAATATAACTTTAACTATTGATATAAATATTCAATTAGCTTTAGAAAGAGAATTAAATAATGTGGAAAGTACTTTAAAACCAGATGATTCTTTAGCTATTGTTATTGATCCAAATAATGGGGAAATATTAGCAATGTCAAGTCGTCCAACATTTAATCCAAATAATTATAAAATCTTTAATACCGAAGTTTTAAATCGTAATTTACCTATTTGGATGACTTATGAACCAGGATCAACTTTTAAAATAATAACAATGTCTAGTGCTGTTGAAGAAAAAGTAATAGATATTTATAATGATCATTTTTATGATTCTGGTAGTGTCCACATAAATGGAACGAGAATAGGTTGTTGGAAATCAAAAGGTCATGGTGATCAAACTTATTTACAAGTATTAGAAAATTCTTGTAATCTTCTGGTGAATACAGGAACACATTTAAGTTTATTGAGAACCCTTTAAATTCTATAAAACAAATTACCAAGATTGATGTTAATACTAACTATGATTTGATATATGATGGGGTATTATATTTTAATAATTCACCTGTTGTTATTCCAAACAGTGAAACCGTAGTAACCAAAAATGTAAAGAAAAAAAGTAAGAAAATAGGTGCAAAATTATTTGACATAAATACCAGTGATTACAAAAAATTGACTTCCAACAAGAGAGTTGAAATAATTCAATTATTTGATGAATTAGACGAGAAGATTTTGAATAAATTTAATGGAATACATAGAAACTATTTAATGAAAGAAGTAGCATATAAAACTAATGTTAGATTAATGACTGTTGTTATTAAACAAAATGAATTAATTATAAATTTTGATAAATCTGCTAAAGATTATGATACTAAAAATTTATTAAAAGAAAGAGCTGGATATCAAAATCAAAATATATCTTACTCAATGTGTATTAGTAAACAGAGTGAACTTAGTTATGTTGTTAAATTATTTGAAAATTTATATAATAGTAAAACAGACAATAGTAAAGAATTATATATTGATAATTTATTATCTGATATAACTTCTAATATATTAAGTATTGATAAATCCATAAAGAAGAAAAAAGTAAATAAAGGTTTAATGTTTAGAACTAGTAGAAACTTTGCTATTTTAGAAAGAAGAAAATATGGAATTAATGTAAGAATATTAGAAGTAAAAGATAATGATAATTTATTATCCGTAGTAGGTAGAACAAATTATGAACCTTTATGTAGATCATTTAAAATTAAAACAAATGAGGATATAGTTAAATATATTAATTATATAAAGAGTAGTTTTGAATTAACTAAAATTAATCCAATGGACTTAAAGAATGGACTTGCTGATTCATACTATACTAAATGATTTGACAATCAATTATATAAGAGGTAACATGGGAACAATTGGAGGATTGCTTATGCCAATAGAACAAGTTCAACAACTTTTAGGACATACGAAAATAGATACTACTTTACATTATGCTAAGGTAAATCAGGCAAATGTTAAAGTATCCCACCATAGATTTATTTGTTAAATAATTAAATAATTAAAAGTTAAATTAGACTATTCTTGATTCAAAAAAAATGATATAATATAAATTAGAAGAAAAATAGTAATTTGAAGAGGTGTTGTTGTATGAAATATAAAAAAATTCGCA
>CAMBUO010000021.1 GCA_945871105.1 uncultured Clostridia bacterium | reverse complement strand
AATATGATGCACCTATTTTAGAGGGATATTTAAAAGGATATTATGATAATATTATTAGTTTTATGAGAGAAGTATTTTCTTCTACTTTTAAAAATAATCTTAATTTGAAAAAAGGTATAATTACGGGTATTTTAAAAGTTAGTAAAGAAGGAATGTTTAGTGATGCTAATAACATAATTGTTCATGATATAACTAGTCCTCTTTACGGAGATTATTTTGGCTTTTTAGAAGTTGAAGTAATAGATGTATTAACGAAATATAACCTAAATAATAACTTTGCTGAAGTTAATAAATGGTATGATGGTTATTTATTTGGAAATAGCAAAATTTATAATCCTTGGAGTATTTTAAATTACTTAAATAGACGAGAAATAGATGTTTATTGGGTTAATACAGGTGGTACTTCTTTACTAGAAGAACTTATTTATAATAAAGATAATAACATGATTGATGAACTTGATAAATTAATTAAAAATGGATATATAGAAAATATTAATCTTGATGTAAATATGAATTTAAATCATTTAAATACAGATATTGATACTATTTGGACTTTATTCTTATTTTCAGGTTATTTAACTTTAGCTAAACCTTTTAAAAAAGAAAATATTACTTTAAAAATACCTAATTTAGAAATAGAAAAAAATTTAAAAAACATTAGTGTTACTTGGTTTAAAAATACTATTAAAGCTAGTAAAACAATTAAATATTTAGTTGATCATCAATTAGAAAACTTTAAAGCTGATTTTTTAAACGTTGTTCTTAATAGTTTTTCTTATTACGATGTACCAAGTGATTATGGAGAAACTTTTTATCATGCTTTTCGTATGGGGTTATTATATACCGGAGTAAATGTCTTTGATATTAAAAGTAATCGTGAAAGTGGACTTGGTCGATTTGATTTAGTTCTTATTCCTAAAAAGAATAAATATGCTTATATAATTGAGTTTAAAGTTGTTAAAGAAAATAATTTTAAAGAAGTAATTGATAATGCTTTTAAACAAATTGATTCTAAGAAATATGATACTGATTTTAAAGATTATATAGTTACTAAAATAGTTATTGCTTTTAAAGGAAAAGAATGTCAGGTTGAATATAAAGTTTAAAAAAAATCTTGAATTTTTAAGTTTTATTTGTTAAAATATGCTTGTTTAAAACCTTTGATAAAGGAATATGATAAATGATTTATTTTAAGAGAGCTTTGTTGGTGTGAATAAGTAATAATAGTTTATTGTTCCTACCTTTTAGGTGTATTTCCGTGTTAGAGCGTTAATCTATGAAAGTGAAATTAAGAATGGTACCGTCTTTTGACTTCTTTCCATTCTTTTTTATGTATATATAATGGAGGATTTATGAAATTAAAAAATAATTATTTTTTTACTTTAAGAGAAGATGTAAAAGATGAAGATTCTACATCTGGTAATTTATTAGTTAGAAGTGGAATGATTAAAAAAGTGGGAGCAGGAATTTATATGTATTTACCACTTGGTTTGAAAGCATTTTCAAATATTGAAAATATTGTTCGTGAGGAAATGAATAAAGCGGGAGCTTTAGAATTATTGATGCCATCTTTAGTACCAGAAGAGATATATGCAGCAAGTGGCAGAGTTAAAATCTTTGGTAATAGTATTTTTAAATTAAATGATCGTAACAATAGACCAATGGTCTTAGGTCCTACTCATGAAGAATTATTTACAATTGCTGCTAAGAGTATGGTTAAAAGTTATAAAGATTTACCATTTACTTTATATCAATCAGCTGATAAATTTCGAGATGAACCAAGATCTCGTTATGGACTTGTTCGTGTTCGCGAATTTTTTATGAAAGATGCTTATTCTTTTGATAAAGATGAAAAATCTTTAGATGAATCTTATCAGAAGATGTTTGATGCCTATAAACGTATCTTTGATCGTTGTAAAGTTGATTATAAAATAGTTAGATCTTCAACCGGTGCTATGGGGGGAAGTTTATCGGAAGAATTTCAAGCTTTAACCGATTTAGGGGAAGATATTTTAGTTTTATGTGATAGTTGTGATTATGCTTCAAATATTGATATAGCTACTTCTAAAAAAATAGAAGAAAAAGAAGAATTAAAAAAAATAGAATTAGTGGAAACTTTAAATTGTAAAACGATTGAAGAAGTTAGTAATTATTTAAATATTCCTATTACTAAAACTGTTAAAGCTTTACTTATGAAAGTAAAAGAAGAATTAGTTGTCTTCTTTATTCGCGGGGATCGTGAATTAAATGAAACCAAAGTATGTAAATTATTAGATGTTAATGAAATTGGTTTTGCTGATGATAATTTAATAGCTACTTCTAATGCTATACCTGGTTTTACTGGTCCTGTTGGTTTAAAAGCTAAAATTATTATTGATTCAGAAGTTTTAGGCATGAAAAACTTTGTTGTTGGTGCTAATAAAGAAGGATATCATTATTTAAATTGTAATCTAAGTGATTTTTCTTATGATATGGTAGCTGATATTACTAATGTTAAAGAAGGAGATATATGTCCAGAGTGTGGAGGTAACATCTATTTTAAAAAAGGAATTGAAATAGGTAATACTTTTAAATTAGGAACCAAATATGCTAAAGCTTTGGATCTTACGTATTTAGATGAAGAAAATAAAGAACAATATGTAACTATGGGTTGTTATGGCATAGGTTATGGCAGAATTCTTGCTAGTGTCATTGAGCAAAACAACGATTCAAAAGGAATAATCTTCCCAATGTCCATTGCTCCTTATAAAGTTTGTCTTGTTCCTAGTAATATGAAAGATGAAAATATTGTTTTCTATGCTAACAAATTATATGATGAATTAACTAATCTTGGCATTGATACTATTTTGGATGATCGTGATGAAAGATTAGGGGTTAAATTTAATGATATGGATTTAATAGGTATTCCAATTCGTATTACTATTGGTAAGAAATTAGTTGATAATTTAGTTGAATTTAAATTAAGAAAAGAAACAGATAGTCAAGATGTTAAAATAGATGAAGTAGTAGAAAAAATATTAAATACCATCAAAAAGGAAATGTAAAATGGATTTAGTATTTGTAACTAGTAATGATTTAAAATTTAAAGCTTGTCAAAAAATACTTGATGTTAATTTAGAACAAGTTAAATTACCTTTAGTTGAGATTCAAGGTGAACCAAGAGAAATTGCTATTTTCAAAGCCAAAGATGCCTTTAAAAAGGTAAATAAACCTTTAATTATTAATGATTGTTCTTTTTGTATTCCGTCTTTAAATAATTTTCCTGGTCCTTATACTTCTTATGTTGAAAAAACATTAGGATCAAATCTTTTAAAATTAATGGAAGGTAATAAAAATCGTGATTGCTATTATTTAGATATTCTTGTTTATATTGATGCTTATTCTTTAAAAGTAATTGAAACTAAAACTTATGGTACTTTGGCTTTAACAGAAACTAATGGAGATTATTATCCTCTTGATAAAATATTTATAAAAGATGGAGATAATAAACCTATTTGCTATAATCAAGGTAATATGTATGAAAATAATGGTTATTTGGAATTAAATAATTATTTAAAGAAAAGAAGAGTTAGTCGAGGAATAGTTTTCTTTGGTGATAGAGTTTTACTTTTATATCGTAAGAGATTAGAAAATAATAAATATTTAGAATATTATGCTATTCCCGGTGGAGGAATAGAAAAAGATGAAACGAAGGAAGAAGCTTGTTTAAGAGAATTATTAGAAGAAACTTCGATTAAAACGAGTATTATTACTTATCTGGAATCGGAAGAATATGATAAAGGTATTTGTTATTATTATTTAGTTAAATATATAAGTGGTGATATTAAATTAGGTGGAGAAGAATTAGAAAGAAATAATCCAGATAATTACTATGAAGTAAGACTAGTACCAGTTTCTGAACTTGATAATATTTATATATATGGAAAAGGATCAGAGATAATTAAAGAAGTTTATAAAAAATATAAAGCGGAAAAAGATAATTAAAAAGTATCTTTTTTTCTTTTAATAACATATAATTTATTGGGTGGTTTTATGTCTAAAGTAGAATTTAAAGAATTTGTTTCGAAGAATCCTCATTTAATTAATCAAGTAACAAGTGGAAAAACTTCCTGGCAAAAGTTATATGAAATATTTGATTTATATGGAGAATCTAGTACGGTTTGGGATAATTATAAAGAAATTAAAACAGATTTAAGAACTACAACTAATTCTAATCTTAATACAGGATTTAAAGATTTATTTAACATGGTAAAAGGAGTAGATTTAGAAAGTGTCCAGAAAGGTTTAAATAGTTTAGATAAGGCAATTGAAGCTTTTAAAGGAATAATACCTAATAATAGTAATACTCCTTTAAAAGATGTTTATGAACCACGTCCAACTTATAAATATTTTGAGGATTAAATGAGTATTGAGTGTCAAATAATATTAAATAAAAATCCTAATTTAAAAAGATTTCTTCATGAAAATCCTAGGTATTATAAATTATTAAATCGAGATCCTAATTATATACATGAATTAGAAAATAATATGAAAGAAAAATATAAATTAACTTTACCAGATAAAATAGATAAATTTAAAAATAAATTAGATATGTTAAATACTTTTATTGATATTTTAAATTAATTTAGGTATAATTAAATTGTGATATTTATGAAATATAATGATTTAATTAATACCTTTTTTGATGAACTTGATAACTTAGATAGTATTAAAGAAATAAAAGTATTGAAAATAGAATTACTAAATAATAAAGAATTATTAAATGATTTGGATAATTATCATTTAATGAAAACAGTTACTTTAAAACAAAAGTTATATGAATATCCTTTATATGTTAGATATTTATCACTTGAAGTAAATATTAATTTATTAATTCAAGATATTAAAAAGAAACTTGATTTTACTGATAGGAAGTGTTTACATGAAAGTCATTAGTGGTTTTTTAAAAGGAAGAAATATCATTGGTTTTGATATAGTTGGAACGAGACCAACAATGGACCGGGTTAAAGAGAGTTTATTTGCTAGTATTCAAGGTAAAATAAAAGATAGTGTCGTTTTAGATTTATTCTCAGGATCTGGTAATCTTGGAATTGAAGCTATTAGTAATGGTTCTCGATTAGTTTATTTTAATGATCTTAATAAGGAAAGTGTTAAAGTAATTAAGAAAAACTTAGATAATTTTGGTATTAATTCTTGTAGTCAAGTTTTAAATATGGATTATTTAAAATGTTTAGATTATTTAAAAGGAGTTAAATTTGATTTAATCTTTTTGGATCCTCCTTATAAAATGTTAGTAATTCCTGATATTTTAAAGATAATCTTAACTAATAATTTATTAAATAATAATGGATTAGTTATTTGTGAAGTATCAAGTGATTTAGAAAGTTATCCAGGTTATGAGTTAATTAAAGAAAAGAAATATGGTGATAAAAAAGTTTATATTTATAGGAGGATCCATGAATAAAAAAGGGTTTGCTATTTCAACTATTTTATATGGTTTAGTTTTTTTAACGGTAGCTATTTTTTATATGATTATAGCTGTTGTTAGTAATCGTAATGAAGATAATAATAACTTTGTTAATGAGGTTCGCGAAGAACTTAATAATAAATAAAAAATATAAAGTATTTTGATGGACAAAATGCTTTATTTTTATTATAATATTCTTTGTTAGGTGATTAAGATGTATAGTTATATTTATGGAAAAATAGAAAGTGTTGAGAGTAGTCATATTGTTGTTGATAATAATGGCATAGGTTATTTAGTTTATGTTCCTAATCCTTATGCTTTTAAGGAAGGAGAAATGACTAAGGTTTATGTGTATCAACATATAAGAGAAGATGAAATGAGTTTTTTTGGTTTTAAGACTTTAGGTGAAAAAGAGTTATTTTTACAATTAATTAATGTTAAAGGTTTAGGACCAAGAATGGCTTTACCAATTTTAGCTATGGGTTCTATTGGTGGTATTGTCGATGCTATTAATCGAGAAAATTTATTATATTTAAAAAAATTTCCAAAAATTGGAGATAAATTAGCTAAACAAATAGTTTTAGATTTAAAAGGTAAGATTCAAACAAGTGAAACTGTTGTTGTAAATGAAACAGATGAAGTATATGAAGCTTTAATTGCTTTAGGTTATAAAGATAAAGATGTTAAAAATGTTATTGGTCGAGTTAACAAGGAAAATACGGTTGAAGAACAAATTAAAGAGGCACTTCGTTTAATGATTAAATAGAAAGGTGGGGTTACATGAAAAGAATAACAGATGCAGAAGAAAACACAGAGGATACTTTAGTTGAAGAGAGTATTCGTCCTACCACAATTGATGAATATATCGGACAAAGTGAAGTTAAAGAAAATATTAAAGTTTTTATTAATGCAGCTTTGATTCGTGATGAATCCTTAGACCATGTTTTATTATATGGTCCTCCAGGTTTAGGAAAAACAACTTTAGCCATGATTATTGCTAATGAATTACATAAAAATATTAAAACAGCTAGTGGTCCATCAATTGAAAAACCAGGAGATTTAGCAGCAATTTTATCAAGTTTAGAACCAGGTGATGTGTTATTTATTGATGAAATTCATCGAATTCCAAGGTTTATTGAAGAAATATTATATCCAGCTATGGAAGATTTTACTTTAGATATTGTTATTGGCAGTGATAGCCAAGCAAGAAGCATTAAAATTGATTTACCACCTTTTACTTTAGTAGGAGCAACCACAAGAGCTGGGGATTTAACAAGTCCCTTAAGAGATCGTTTTGGAATCGTTTGTAAACTAAAGTATTACACTAATGAAGAATTAAAACAAATTGTTTTAAGAACATCCAGGGTTTTAAATATGCCGATTACAGAAGAAGCAGCTCTAAGCTTAGCAACAAGAAGTAGAGGAACACCAAGAATTGCTAATCGTTTATTTAAACGAGTTCGTGATTTTGCACTTGTTTATGGTAAAGAAGAAATAGACTTAGAAACAGCCGAAGATGCTTTAAATAAACTAAAAGTTGATACTTTAGGTTTAGATGAAATTGATCATCAATATTTAAGATCTTTAATTGAAAAATTTAATGGGGGTCCAGTTGGCGTTGAAACACTTGCATCAAGTATCGGAGAAGAGGTAACGACTTTACTTGATGTATGTGAACCATTTTTACTACAAAATGGCTTTATTAAAAGAACACCAAGGGGAAGAGTTGCAACGGGTAAATCATATCAACATCTAGGTATTAATTATCAAGAAAATTTATTCATGTAGGAGGATGTATGAATATAATAGATATTTATAAAACAAATATGGAAGACATCAAATTAGTAAATCACGAAGGAAGAGATGTTTATACATGTGTTTATATCGATGAAAATAAACAAAAAAAAGAATTTCAATGCTTTGGTGATTCCCAAAAATTTATAATTGCTTTAGATGATTATGAAAAACATTTAAAAAAAGTTGAATATAGAATTAATAATGATATAAAACCATATTTTTTTAAAATTAAATTGAAAAAAAATCTTATGGTTTCTCCTGCTTATATTTTAGAATTAGGAATATTGTTTTCTTCACTTTTAGTTCCTTCGACGATTTTGGCATGTGCTATGTATTTAGTTGGAATGACATCATTTATAGAAACCATGTCTTTAGTAAATAAATCAATTGATTTAAATATGGATAATATCAAAAAATATGTTACTGATTCTAAGGTAGTTGAAGCAAAAAAAAGATTAGATGAAAAACTACAATTCGTGAAATCATTGAATAATAAATATTTTCCCAAAATTAAATTTGAAAATGAAGCTGAAAAAGAAGAGATTAGAAATTTAAAAAGAGTTAGAAAAGAACTAGATGATCAACAAAAACAAAATAAGTTTAGAGAAGAAGATTTTCTTGATTATATAAAATTGTCTGAAGAAGATAAATTAAAACTAAGAAAAAAAGGCATGAGTCTTCAAAATATTCAGAAATATCGAACGTTTAAACCAGATGTTCCTAGTTTTATGAATACTACACGAGAAAGAGATGATATAAAAATACGAAATTTTTTAGAGTTTGCTTTAGATGATACTAACTTAAAAGATAAAGATATTGATATTAATGTTAGAGATATTAACTTACAAAAAATAATTGAAGTAGGAAATACATCTTTAAAGAAAGAAAGTAGTTTCATAAATATAGTTAATTCTATTAATTCAAAAGGGGGAAGATGATGAAAGTAAGTGATTTTGATTATCCATTAGATGAATCTTTAATTGCCCAAACTCCAATTTTAAAAAGAGATGAATCGAGATTAATGGTTTTAAATCGAAAAACAGGTGAAATTGAACATAAAAAATTTTATGATATTATTGATTATTTAAATCCTGGTGATGCACTAGTTTTAAATGATACTAAAGTAATTCCAGCTCGTTTAATTGGTGAAAAAGAAGAAACTAAGGCAACGATTGAAGTTTTACTTTTAAAGGATTTAGGAGAGGACACTTGGATAACCTTGGCTAAACCTGCTAAAAGAATTAAGTTAGGAACAATTGTTAGTTTCGGTGGAGGGCTATTAAAAGCTAAGTGCATTAAAATAGAAGATGATGGTATTCGTCATTTTAAATTAATATATGAGGGAATATTATTAGAAATTTTAGATAAATTAGGTAGTATGCCACTTCCACCTTATATTCATGAAAAACTAGCTGATAAAGATCGTTATCAAACAGTTTATGCTAAAAATATTGGTAGTGCAGCTGCTCCAACAGCAGGGTTGCACTTTACAAAAGAACTTTTGAAAAAAATTGAAGATAAGGGTGTTAAAGTATTATTTATTACTTTACATGTTGGACTAGGAACATTTAGACCAGTTATGGTAGAAGATATTAAAGATCATGAAATGCATAGTGAATACTATTCAATGAGTGAAAGTGTTGCCAATGCTTTAAATGAAACTAGAAAAAATGGTCATAAAATAATTGCTGTTGGAACAACTTCAACTAGAACTTTAGAAACGATTGCTAGTAAATATCAAGAATTTAAATCGTCATCTGGAACAACTAATATCTTCATTTATCCTGGTTATGATTTTAAAGGAATCGACGCTTTGATTACTAATTTTCATTTACCAAAATCAACTTTAGTTATGCTAGTTAGTGCTTTTTCAAAAAAAGAATATATATTAAATGCTTATAAAATAGCTCAAGAAGAGAAGTATCGTTTCTTTTCCTTTGGTGATGCTATGTTTATAAAATAGAGGAGTTTATATGGATAATAAAGAAAAAAAATTAGATTTTAAAACTTTAAATGAATTAATTAAAACTGGTAATATTTTGTTAAAAATAACTTTGACTATGGTTATTTTAGCCATTGCTATTTTAATTATTTATTTACTAGATAAAACCAGTGTTTTAGTTATACTAGGTAAAATTATTAGTATTTTATCACCTTTATTTATAGGTTTATTAATTGCTTGGTTAGTAGAACCAGCTATTAACTATTTTGTTAAAAATAAAGTTGGAAGAAAATTAGCAACAGTAGTAGTTTATTTAATATTAATCTTCATCATTATTTTAATAGCTGCTTTAATAGTACCAGAGTTTATAGCTCAGGTAAATGAATTAATTACCCGTATTCCTAATTTCTTAAAATCAATTAATACTTTTATTAACGATACTTTTAAAAGTACAGCTGATTTTGATTTATCAAGTGTTAAGGAATCTTTAATTAATACCATTAATAATTTTGTTAATAATTTTACAAGTGAAAATTTAACAGGAATAGTAGAAAAATTAAGTTCTTCAATTAAAGTAGTTTCTAATTTTGTTTTAGGTATTTTAATTGCTTTTTACTTATCACTTGACTTTAAAAATGTTAATAAATATGTATCCATTTTAGTTCCTAATCGTTTTCATGAAGATATCAAGAAAATTGGTAAACCTTTAAATGAAATGTTAAGAAATTATGTTAATGGAACCCTTTTATCATGTTTATTTGTTATGATATTATCTCTAATTGGCTTTTTAATATCTGGTGTGTCTTCACCTTTATTGTTTGCTATTTTTTGTGCTATTACCAATTTAATTCCTTATTTTGGACCATATATTGGAGGTATACCAGTTGTTCTTATTGGATTCACCATGAATCCTTATGTAGGTTTTGGTTGTTTAATAACTGTTGTTCTTGTTCAATTTTTAGAAGGAAATATTTTAAATCCTTTAATAGTTGGAAAAGCCGTTTCTTTACATCCAGTTATTTTAATGTTAAGTTTATTAGTCTTTGAATATTTCTTTGGTATTTTTGGTATGGTTATAGCTGTTCCAATTGTAGCAACGATTAAAATAGTTTTATTATTCTTTGAAAATAAATATCATTTTATTAATAAAATGATGGAAAGGTAATATGACAAGTTTAAAAAAAATAGAATTACATTTACATCTTGATGGATCAATTTCTTTAGATTTAGCTTCTAAGTTATCGGGTTTACCTCTTAGTGAATTAAAAGAAAAAATGATTGCTCCAGATAAATGTTTCGATTTAAAAGATTACTTAACGAGATTTGATTTTCCAATTAGTTTAATGCAAACGAAAGATAATTTAGAATTAATTAGTCAAGATTTAGTTAATCGTTTAGAAAAAGATAATGTCATTTATGCTGAAATAAGATTTGCACCGGCTTTTTTTACTAAAAAAGGTTTAACATACGAAGAGATAATTAAAAGTATTTTAACAGGAGTTAGAAAAAATAAAAAAGTTAAAACGAATTTAATTCTTTGTCTTATGCGAGGAATGGACTTGGAAACCAATTTACAAGTAATTGAAACAGCTTCTAAATACTTAAATAAAGGAGTAGTAGCTATTGATCTAGCAGGAGATGAAAAACAATACAAATTAAAAGAATATTTACCTTTATTTAAAAAAGCTAAAGCTTTAAATATTCCTTTTACTATTCATGCTGGAGAAGTTGATGAAATTGATTTACAAGATGCCATTGATTTAGGTTTAAAAAGAATTGGTCATGGTGTCTTTGCTATTAAAAATGATAATTTACTAAAACAAATTCAAGATAAAAATATCTTATTAGAAATATGTCCAACTAGTAATATTCAAACTAATGCTTTTAATAGTTATAAGGAGCATCCCGTTCGTTTATTATATGATAAAAAAATAAATATTAATATTAGTACCGATAATCGAACTGTATCAAATACTTCTTTAGAAAGAGAATATAAACATCTAATTAAAGAATGTAACTTTACTAAAGAAGAATTAAAAGACATAAATAAAAATAGTCTTAATTATGCTTTTTTAAATCCTAAAGAAAAAATTAAATTATTAGAAGAATTAGAAAAATGAAGTCTAAAAAATGAGGTCTAAATAGCTTCATTTTTTAATTTAGGAACTAAAATATTTAAATATGATAAAATATCATCTTTAGTATATTTATTACTATTAGTTAACCATTCAAAGATAAGATAAACTAAACCTCCTAAATAAAACTTAGAAATTATTTCTTTAGGTACATTAACTTTAAATTTATCTTTAGTAATTTGTTCTAAAATATCATCATGAATAACTCTCAATAAAATATCCATTATTAAGCTATTTCGATTTTTTAAAAGAATATCTGTATATATATCTTGATATTTTTCTAAATGATTTAAAAACAAGTTAATTAATTTAAAAAAATATTCTCTTGAATCTAAATTAGCTTCTTTAAACTCTATTCCTTTTTTTAATTCTTCTTTTAAATTATTAATCAATTCATATAAAAGTTCATATTTATCTTGATAATGAGTATAAAAAGTTGAACGATTAATTAAAGCTTTTTTACAAATATCAGCTACTTTAATCTCTTCAAAAGTTTTTTCTTTCATTAAAGTAATTAAAGCTTCATATAAATTCTTTTTAGTTTTAATAACTCTTAAATCATTTTTCATGATATCACCATTTAAAGTATATTAATTTCTAAATAATTTGTAAAGATATTAGACATATTTTTAAATATGTTTATTAATATACATTTTTTTATATTTGATTATTTTAATTTTTTTTAACTTATTATAGAATAATATTAGATAGTTATTCGTATATAGTATATACTTTAGTTTTTTAATTAAACTAATAATTGTCTACTTATTCTTAGTTCTATAAAAAATATATTTTTAAAATACTAAGAAAAAAATATTATAAAAGGAGATGTAATCATGATAAAAAATCATATTTTAAAATATGAAAAATATTCAATTATTGTTTCAATTATGTTAATAATACTTTCTATCTTTTTAATAGGTAAACCTATGGAATCTTTAGAAACTTTTGTAATAGCTTTTGCTATTATTATGATTATTAATGGTATCAGTAATTTTGTTACTTATTTTGGATCAGATAAAGAATATCGTTTATTTAGTTTTGATTTAATAATAGGTATTTTAACTATTTTAGCTGGAATATTAGTATTTATGTATCGAACAAGTTTAATTGGTATTTTTCCTATTATATTAGGTATTTGGATAATTGCTAGTAATATTTTTAAAATGCAAATTGCTATTAATTTAAGTGCTATCAAAAATAGTGGTTGGGGTTATTTGCTTTTACTTGCTATTTTAATGATTATTCTAGGTGTTGTATTAATTATTAATCCCTTTACATCTATGATAACTATTACGACTTTAGCTGGTATTATGTTATTAATATCTGAGGTAGTTAGTTTAATAGAAAGTATTTATCTTTTAGTTAAAGTAAAGAAATTTTAAAACTGTATTGGTTACAGTTTTTTCTTTTATGATTAGTTAGATAATTAAAAATAATTGACATATAGTTTACAATCTTAATGATTAAATATGACCGAAACTAAAATGATTTTATTATTGACTTTTAAAGTAAAAGTGATAGTATAAAAACAAGAGGAACAATATGTAATAATTAATTATATATTAACAACGTAGTATGACTATTCAGCTGTTACCTACCATGCTAGGGTGGTAAACAAAAAAAGTTTTACTTTATTATAAAATTGAAAAATTATAGAAAAAATTAATACCATAGGTTTCAGAAAAGTGATATTTATGGCAAGAAAAAACATTAGCAGTGTTCAATTATGATTACTAAGCACATACTGATTATTTGAAATTACAGAATGTGCAAATGATGATTGATATTATACATGTGTAGATATTAATGTAAATATTTATAAATCTGATGACTAGACTAAAGGTCATGGTCAAAAAATGTTGAATAAGAGGTGTTTAATGAGACGAATAATATGCAAAAGTGTTAATAATTTAAGAGATTTAGGTGGATATATGACCCAAGATAATAGAATAACTAAATTTAATTCTATTTACAGGAGTGATGTACCTATTTTTCTTACAGAAAGTGAATTGAATTATTTTAAAAAAAATAAATTAACTACTATAATTGATTTAAGGACTAAGACTGAAATATCAAAAAAAGCAAACTACTTTCAAGATAAAGGTTTTGATTATTATAATATAACATTAAAAGGGGAAAATTGTCCCAAAAGAGAAAAAGATATACCAGTTGGCTATATAGAAATAATAAATGATAAAGATAATATTAAATTAGTATTTGATGTTATAAAAAATAGTCAAGGGGCAATTTTTATAAATTGTAATTCTGGTAAAGATCGAACAGGTGTTATTTGTATGCTTTTATTGCTATTAGCTAAAGTACCAGAAAAAGATATAATAGCAGATTATCAAGTTTCTTATACATATTTAATGGATAATATAAAAAAAATACACGAAGATAATCCTCATTTACCAAAATTTTTAGGTAATAGTAAAGCCGAATATATGGAAAAAACGCTAGAACTTTTTAAAGATAAATATAAAACAATTGAAAATTATCTGAAATTTATTGGTTTAACAGATGAAGATATCAAAATTATAATTAATAAAATTACGATAGATTTAAAATTTTAAATATAAAATATTTAGAGGTGGTTTTGCAATTAGTTATTTTTATAGTATATAAAGTTAAGTCAATAGGTATGAGTAACTTAGATTTTAATAATTCTTAAATCATTTTTCATAATAATATTTACAAATATTGTATCACGTGATACAATATTTTTATTAAGGAGGAAATATGGCTAAGACAACAAAAATTACTAAAGAAATGATTTTAGAAACAGCTTTGGAAATAGCAAGAGAAAAAGGCTTAGAAGGTGTTAGTAATCGAGAAATAGCTAAAAGAATGAATTCGTCAATTAGACCTATTTATTATCAATTTAAAAATGTTTTAGAATTAAATAAAGAATTATATATAACAATTTTAAAATATTTTTATAATTTTTTAATGAATCATGCTATACCTGATATGCCTAAATATAAACAAGTTGGTATTAATTATATTAAATTTGCTAAAGAAGAAAATCAATTATTTAAAATTTTATTTATGACTAATAGCAATATGTTACTTGATGATTTTGTTATGAATGATTATGAAGATTTTCAAGAGATTATTAAAATAGTAAAAAATAGTACTAATTTAGTTGATGATGATAGTAAATCTTTTCATATGAAAATGTGGATTTTTACTCATGGGATAGCTACTTTAGTAGCAACTAAAACTATTAACTTTAGTGATCAAGAAATAGAAGATTTATTAACAAAAGAATTTAAAGCTTTAATGTCATTAGCTAAAAATAATTAGAGGAGTTATGAAAGAAATTAAAAATGTATTATGGGGAATGGTTTTGATAATTTTAGGTCTTATTTTAGGAGGTAATGCTTTAGGAATATTTGATATTAATTTATTCTTTGATGGTTGGTGGACTTTATTTTTAATAATACCTGGTTTAATAGGTTTAATAACCGAAAAAGATAAAACAGGTAATTTCATAGTTTTATTAATAGGAGTAGCTTTATTACTTGGAACGCAAGGTATTTTTAGTTTAGAACTAATGTGGAAATTGATTTTACCAATTATTTTAGTTATTATTGGAATAAGTATCATGTTTAAAGGAAAAATTAATAAAAAAATTGCTGAGGAAATCAAAAATATAAATCAAGATAAAAATAAAGATAATGAATATTGTGCTACTTTTTCTAGTCAAGATATCAATTTTGCTAAACAAGAATTTAAAGGAAGTAATTTAACAGCTGTTTTTGGTGGTTTAAAATGTGATTTACGAGATAGTAAAATAGAAGAAGATATTGTTATTAATGCTGAAGCAATTTTTGGAGGCATTGAAATTATTTTACCAAAAGATATAAAAGTAGTTGTTAAGTCAACTTCTATCTTTGGTGGAGTAGATTCTAAAAAAGTTAAACAAAGTGATTTAAATGATGCTAAAACTATTTATATCAATGCAACTTGTATCTTTGGAGGTGTTGATTTAAAATGACCAAGAATCAACAAGTAATTAAGTATTTAGCTATATCATTTGCTATTTTTCTTATTATAACTATTTTTACAGCTATTATTAAAACAGGATTTTCTCTTGTTGAAATAGTTGATAAAAAAATAACTAATCAAGATAAAATAACAAATGTATGTATATTTACTAATCAAGAAATAACTAATTTAGAAATAGATATTAAAGCTAGTAATTTAATTATTCAAGAAGGATCAAGATTTGTTGTTGAAAGCAATAATCAAGATTTAAAATGTTCTCAAAGTGATAAAAAAATAAAAATAGAAGATGATACTAACTTCTGGTTAAATGGAGATTCACCTGATTTAATTATTACTATACCTAAAAACTATAATTATCAAGAAGTAGAAATAGAAACGGGTGCAGGTAAATTAACAATTGATTCTTTAAAAACAAGAATATTAGATTTAGAGTTAGGAGCTGGGGAAACTGTTATTAATAATCTTGAAGTAGAAAAAGGAGAAATAAAAACAGGAGTAGGTGCATTTACTATCAGGAATGGTCTTTTAAATAATATAAACTTTGATATGGGAGTTGGAAAAGTTGATATAGATGCTAAATTAACTGGTTATAATAAATTTAAAACCGGAATCGGAGCTTTTAATTTAAACTTAAAAGGTTTTAAAACTGATTATCAATTTGAAATAAATAAAGGACTAGGAAAAGTATTAATAGGTAATCAAGAAGTAAAAGATAATACTATTTTGGGGGATGGAGCTAATATTATTAAAATAGATGGTGGTATTGGTATGATTAAAGTTAAATTTCAAGAAAATAAATTTTAAGGAGGATTTATGATAGAAATTAAAAATGTTAGTAAAACTTATGATGGGGTAAAAAAAGCTCTTAATGATGTTAGTTTTTCCGTGAAAGACGGGGAAATATTTGCTTTTATTGGCCATAATGGAGCAGGAAAAACCACGATGATTAAATCAATTATTGGTATACTTGATTTTCAAGAAGGAGATATTTTAATTAATAATAAATCAATTAAAAAAGATCCAATTGCTTGTAAACTAGATATGGCTTATGTTCCCGATAATCCTGATTTATATGAAAATATGAAAGCTATTGATTTTATTAATTTTGTTTTAGATATGTATGATGTTCCAAGCAATATTCGAAAAGAAAAAATTGAAAAATATGCTAAATTATTTGAATTAGAAGATAAATTAACCGATGATATAGCCAGTTTTTCGCATGGTATGAAACAAAAAGTAGCTTTAATTGCTGCTTTAGCTCATGATCCAAAAGTTTTAATTATGGATGAACCATTTGTTGGTCTTGATCCAAAAGCTGTTTATGATATTAAAGAAATCATGAAACAAATGGCAAAAGATGGGAAAACTATTTTCTTTTCCACCCATATTTTAGATGTAGCTGAAAAACTATGTAGTCGAGTAGCTATTATTAAAAATGGCCAAATAGTAAAAATTGGAAAAATGAATGATATTAAAGGTGATGAATCTTTAGAACAAGTATTCTTAGAATTAGGAGATAAATAATGAAAACTTTATCTTTATTAAAAGCTGTTTTAAGTCAAGATATGAATTTCTTTCGTTTTAGTACCAAAAATAACGATAGTAAAATAAAAAAAATAATTTTTCCAATAATTTTATTTTTAATCTTTGGTTTATCAATAGGAATGTATGCTTATCTTTTAGCTGAAAAACTAGCACCTATTAAATTAACTCATATTATGTTAACAATGTTTATTGCAGCTGTTATAATTATAACTTTTATGGAAGGAATTTATAAATCGCAAGGTATTTTATTTGAAGCCAAAGACAATGATTTATTATTCTCATTACCTATTAAAAAATCAAAAATCTTATTTATGAGAATATTTAAATTATTATTATTTCAATATATATACAACTTAATGTTTATCTTACCAGCTCTTATTATTTATATTTACTTTGAAAAACCAAGTCTTTCTTTTTACTTTATATCTTTCCTAATGACTATTTTAATACCAATTATTCCAACAGTTTTTTCTAGTGCTATTGGTTATATTGTTAAATTATTAGCTAATAAATCAAATTCCAGTAAGATAGTTCAAACTATATTATCAAGTATCATTTTTTTAGGTATCTTTTTTCTAAGTATGAATTTAGAATCTTTTATTGAAAACATCGCTACTCAAGCTACTAGTATAAATGATTTATTAACTAAACTATATTATCCTTTAGGATTGTATATAAATTTAATAACTAATTTTAAATTCTTAGATTTACTTAAATTTATAATTATTAATATTATTCCTTTAATTATTTTTATCTTCTTAGGATCAAAATATTATTTTAAAATTATTTTTAATACTCATGATACTATTAAAAGTAAAAGAAAAACAACTAAAGATTTATATATTAAAAGTAGTAAAATTAAATCTTTAACCAAAAAAGAAATCAAAAGATATTTTTCTTCCCCTGTTTATATGTTTAATACTTCTTTTGGTTTATTATTAATATTAGTTATATCTATTATTTTAGTCTTTAAAAGTCAAATCGTTTTCGATATGCTTTTAAATTCATATGGAGTTAGTAAAGATATATCCATATCTCTTGTTTATTACTTTTTAATATTCTTTGCTACTTCTATGACATCTATTACTTCATCTTGTATTTCTTTAGAAGGAAAAACAATTAATATTACTAAGAGTTTACCAATTAAAGAAAAAGATATTCTATTATCGAAATTAATTTATCCATTTGTAATTGAATTACCTTTTCTTATAGTAAGTGAATTAATTTTCTTTATTAAATTTAAACCATCAATTTTTTATATTGTAACAACGATTCTAATTGGTTTAGTAACTATTCTTTTATCGGGTTTAATTGGTTTAATTGTTAACTTAAAATATCCCAAGATGAATGCTTTAAATGATACTGAAGTAGTTAAACAAAGTATGAGTTCTATGATATCTGTTTTTACAGGTATGGGAATATTTATTCTAAGTATAATTGGAATTGTTTTTACTTATGAAAAGATAAAAATAGAAATTTTAGTTATTATTCATATTTTAATTTTATTATTAATATCTCTTATTCTTTATAATATATTAATGAAAAATGGAATTAAAGATTATCAAAAAATAAATGTTTAAAGGAGAAAAAATGGAAAATGTTATAGAAGTTTTAAACTTAACAAAAAAATATAAAGA
The DNA here is from genome assembly GCA_945871105.1 of uncultured Clostridia bacterium. Taxonomy (GTDB): domain Bacteria; phylum Bacillota_I; class Bacilli_A; order RF39; family UBA660; genus RUG591. Next base: position 3,589 of record CAMBUO010000021.1, on the reverse strand, counting down.
TTTAATTGCTGTTGATAATTTATCATTTAATGTTAAAAAAGGAGAAATACTTGGTTTATTAGGTCCAAATGGAAGTGGGAAAACAACAACGATTAATTGTCTTTTATCTTTATTAAATTATGATCAAGGTTTAATTAAAATATTTGGTCAAGAAATGAAACCAACTTCTTATGATATTAAAGCTAAAATTGGGGTTATCTTTCAAGAAGTAGCTGTTTTTGAAGAATTAACTGTTTATGAAAATATTGATTATTTCTGTGGTTTATATATAAAAGATAAAGAAACCAGAAAAAAATATGTTCAAGATGCTCTTGATTTAGTTGGAATTAAAGAATTTAGTAAATTTTATCCTAAACAATTATCAGGAGGTTTACTAAGAAGATTAAATATTGCTTGTGGAATAGCTCATAAACCTAAATTAATTTTTTTAGATGAACCAACAGTAGCAGTAGATCCTCAAAGTAGATCAAATATCCTTGAAGGAATTAAAAAACTAAGAGATGAAGGAGCAACCATTGTTTATACGACTCATTATATGGAAGAAGTAGAAATACTATGTGATCAAATAATTATCCTTGATAATGGCAAGATAATTGCCGAAGGAACAAGTGATAAATTAAAAGAATTAACTGACATAGAAGAAAAAATAACCGTTGAAATAGCCAAAATAAATCCTAATTTAATAAAAGAAATTAAACAATTTACTAATGTCTTAGAAGTAAAAGAAAATACTAATATGTTAACAATAACCTATAAAAAAGGAAAAAATAACTTAGAAGAATTAATTGATTATTTAAAAAAGAATAAAATAAATTATAATAAAATATTCTCTGAAAGACCAACTTTAAATGATGTCTTCTTAGAATTAACTGGAAAGGAATTAAGAGATTAATGTTTTACCATAATTTTAAATATTCTTTAAAAACTTTATTTAAAAGTAAAGATTTACTCTTTTGGACTTTTATTTTTCCTTTAATCTTAGGTACTTTCTTTAAATTAGCTTTTTCTAATATTGAAAAAAGTGAAACTTTTGATGTAATTAATATTGCTATTGTTGATAGTTCTAATTATCAAGATAATAAAATCTATCAAGAAGTTTTTGAAACTTTAAGTGATAAAAATAATGAAAATCAAGTTTTTAATTTAAAAGTTACTGATTTAAAACAAGCTAATTCTTTATTAGAAGAAAAAGAAATAATTGGTTATTTAGAATTTCTTGATGATGACATAAAAATTACCGTTAAAGAAAATGGCATTGATGAAACAATTTTAAGATATGTTGTTTCAGAGATTCAAAGTAGACAAGCTTTAATAGAAACTTTAGTAAAAGAAGAAATAAAACAAGATTCATTTTCTATCGATTATGAAAAAATATATAGTAAAATAGATGCTTTAATGAATGAAGAAGTTACTTTACAAGATATATCCAAGAATAATTTAAGTTATACAATGATTGAATATTATACTTTAATTGCTATGGCAGCTTTATATGGTGGAATTATTGCTTTAACTATTATGAATGCTAAACTTCCTAATATGCAAGCTGTTGGCAAAAGAACAGCTGTTGCACCAATTAAAAAAGGAGAGTTGATAGTTAGTAGTTTATTAGCTAGTTATCTTATTCAATTAATGGGATTAGTCATTTTATTTATCTATACTATTTTGGTTTTAAAAGTTGATTATGGAACTCATTTTATTCTCGTTATTGTACTAGCTTTAGTTGGATCTTTAGCTGGTTTAACAACAGGAGTAGGGGTAGCAACACTTTTAAAAACGAATGAAAATGCAAAAATAGGAATTTTAATTGCTCTTACCATGCTTGAATGTTTTTTATCAGGTATGATGGGAATTACCATGAAATATATAATTGATAAAAATATTCCCCTTTTAAATCTAATTAATCCGGCTAATATGATAACCGATGGATTATATTCTCTTTATTACTACGATACTTTTAATCGTTTCTATTTTAATATCTTTAGTTTATTAATTTATTCTTTAGTTATTATTGGTTTATCCGTTATTAAATTAAGGAGGCAAAAATATGACAAGCTTTAAAACTTTTTGGCAAGTTGTTAATCGTTATAAAGGAACTATTATTCTTTATACCGTTATGTTAATTGCTTTTGGAGGAATAAATTTTCAAACTAATAAAGAAACAACTGAATTTACAGATACAAAACCAGATATTTTAATAGTTAATCATGATAAAAATTCTGAGTTAACTAACAATTTAATCACTTATTTAGAAAATAATTGTCATATCGTATCTGTTAAAGATACCGAAGAAGCTAGAGATGATGCCTTATTTTATCGTGATGTTAGTTATATCATTTATATTCCTAAAAACTATCAAGAAAATGTTTTAAAAGGTATAGATAAAGAATTACAGATAAAATCAACTGGTACTTATCAAGCCAGTTTAACCGAAATGATGTTAAAAAGATATTTAAAATTACAAAATATCTATACCAAGGTTTATAATGATCCTAATAAAATAACCAAAGCTATTAATGATAATTTAGCAGAAAAAACAACAATTCAAATAAAAAACAAAGTTGATACTAATAAAACTTCAAAAATAACTAGTTATTTTAACTTTGCTAGTTATAGTATAATGGCTGTTACTATCTTTATTATTTGTTTAGTCTTAACTAGTTTTAAACAACAAAATGTTAAAAAAAGAATTATTGTTAGTAGTACAAGTTATCAAGAACACAATAAATTAATACTATTAGCAAGTTTTGTCTATGCTATGATTGTTTTCTTATTATATACTTTATTAGCTCTTATTTTACTAGGTAATAGTTTAATTTCTATTAGAGGACTATTTTATTTATTGAATACTTTTATTTTTACCATTTGTTGTTTAACTTTAGCTTTATTAATTAGTAATATTATAAATAGTAAAAATGCTATCAGTGGTATTGTTAATGTAGTAGCTTTAGGATCAGCTTTTCTTTGTGGAGCTTTCATTCCTGTTAGATGGTTACCAGAATCTGTTTTACAAGTTGCTCATATCTTACCAGCTTATTGGTATATAAATACAAACGAATTATTAACTAGTTTAGAAGTATTTAACTTAGAAACTCTAAAACCTATTTTATTTAATTATACAATTCTTTTATTATTTATTCTAATTTTTATTATTATTAATAATTTAGTATCACGTAGAAAATTAAAAATAAATTAAAAATTGGTGTCAAGAATATTTGCAGAATAGCACCTTAAAATTTATAAAATAGACAGTAAAAAGCAATAATTTATTAAGTTAAAAAAATATATGATAATAAAGTTAAAAAAGAAAGATAAAAAAAGAAGAGAATATATAGCATTTAGGTCTTTTCACATCGTATAATGATTAAAAAATCAATTTTTTTATTTCTAAACCACTTGAAAATAATTAAAAAAAATGATAACATCATATTGTAAAAAAAGTAAAAGGAGTGAAAAGTATGTTAAAAATTAGTAGAAATAATTCAAATTTACTTGACACATATTTGACATGGGGGGGGGGGGAGTAATATCTTCTAAACCCATATCAAATAAGCTTTTACGAGGTTAAAACATGGTTAAGACAGTTAATAAA
>CAMBUO010000020.1 GCA_945871105.1 uncultured Clostridia bacterium | reverse complement strand
CAATTTTCAATTCTGTATATTCATCTTCTATGTACATTTTATCACCTCAATTATAGTATATACAGTTTTAAAAATAATATTAATATATTCGGTCACTTTTCAGTCACTTTGTGGTCGCTATATATTTCAAAGCAAGAAAAAACGAACTATTTCTAGTTCGAATAAATCTTTAATGGTGCGATACAAGAGCTATTTTGAACACTTATATCTAAAAAGAATAACTAATAAATATCAGTTCTATATATAATATACCACACTTTTAAAAATTATTAAATACTTCTATAAGAAATGGCGAAATCTTTTCGTTTTTTAAATCTTCTAAGGATTTAATAAATCTATATTCAGAATGCTCTTCTTCTTGCAAAATTATATCATCAATTCTTGATTTCAATTCACATAAATATACTAATCTAATAAAAATAAGATTTTTAGATTTATCTAAATTACTATCTTCATGTATGACACTTGTTGGAATAATATCTAAACCAACTTCCTCTTTAGTTTCTCTAATTACAGCTTCTCTAGGTAGTTCACCATATTCTGCTAATCCTCCAGGTATATCCCAATATTCTGGAAATGTTGTTTCAAGTTTTGACCTTTTCGTAACTAAATATCCATCTTTTGTCTTTATCAAAGTATGAACAATTATTTTATTTCCATTCATTATAATCACACTCCTACGATCTATTTTATCATATATATTGACCTTGTACATAAAAATTGCTAAAATAAAAAGCAATTTTAAGGGGGCATTTTTATGATAATTACTATCGATGGATTAGACGGAGCCGGTAAATCAACTTTAGCAAAAAGTTTATCCGAAAAATTAGGTTACGAATATATAGATAAACCAATATATGAGTTATTTAATGTTAAGGTGATGACAATTATTTATATGATGAGATATATCATATTCAAGATTTAATTTATAATAAGACAGATTCTAATGCACTAAAGAGCTATTTCACTGGGTTAAGTCTTTTATACATAAAAGAATGTATGTCTGATAAAAATTTAATAATTGATAGAGGTTTACTATCAGCATTTGCATTTAATGGTGATATAAATTCAAAACCTGTGTTTGAAACTTTAATTAATCTTGGAGTATTCTTTGATGCAGCAATTATTGTGACTGTTTCGAATGAAGAAAGAATTAAGAGAATAAAAAAAAGAAATGAAAACGATCCTGATTTAGGTCTAGATAAAATTAGGAATTTAAGATACGATGAGAGTGTAAAAAACTTTGTGTAAAGTTACCAATCTATGGTAATAAAGATATTTGAGATTGATTATATCAGTCTCTTTTTGTTACCTTAATAATAACATAAATTGAATAATTTTCAAAGATCAATTTAATCGTTCAGGATATAAAATATTAAGTTCATTATAAATCATATCCCAATTAGGGTATCTAGTAGTCCATTTTTTCTCTACATTTTTAGTAGCTAAAAATAAACATTTCATTAAAGAATTATCACTTGTAAATACACCTTTAGTTTTAGTATATTTACGATACGAACGATTTAAACTTTCAATAGCATTAGTTGTATACATTATTCTTCTTAATTCTTTAGAATAATTGAATAAAGTACAAATTGCTTCCCAATTATCTTCCCAAACCTTTAAACTTGTTGGGTAAATAGAATTCCATTTATCTTTTACTTTTTCTAAATTTTCTCGTGCCTCCTTTTCGTTATTTGATTTATATATAGTTCTTAAATCATTACAAAATTCTTTTAAATGTTTATAAGAAACAAATTTAACAGAATTTCTGATTAAATGAACAATACATCTTTGTTGCATAGCATTTGGATAAACTGCTTTAATTGCTTCATTTATTCCTTTTAAACCATCAGAACATATAATTAATATGTCTTTAACACCACGGTTCTTTAATTCGTTTAAAGTGCCTAACCAATATTTTGCAGATTCATTTTCACCAATCCATATTCCTAATACTTCTTTAAATCCTTCGGTAGTAACACCTAGAATAACATAAGCAGCTTTTTTTACTATAACATTTTCTTGTTTAACATTAAAATGTACTGCATCAATAAATACAATTGGATAAACTTCTTTTAATGGTATTTTTTGCCATTCTTCTATTTCTTCTAAAACAGCATCAGTAATATTACTAATCATTGTAGCAGATAGTTGAACTCCATAGATATCTTCGATAGAATCACTTATTTCTCTAGTAGATAAACCTTTTCCATAAAGGTTTATAACTTTCTCTTCAATACCAGAAATATCTCTTTTATTTTTAGGAACTATTTGGGGTTCAAATTCAGCATTTCTATCTCTGGGAACAGTTAATTCAAATTCACCAAATTGACTTTTTACCTTTTTAGAAGAATAACCATTTCTATAGTTTGATTTTTCTATTTTATTATCACTTTTTTCATAACCCATAGATGAATCAAATTCAGCATTCATCATAGTTTGAATAGTATCTTTAAACATATCTTTTAGTGCATAAGCAATATCATTTGCATTTTTAATATCATAATTTTCTAATAAATATTTAACAACTTTATTATTTTTATTTTCTTTCATACAAAAAATCCTTTCTTGGTTATATATTTCTATATTACCATAGGAAGGATTTATCTTTACACAAAATTATTTACATACTCGATACGATTCGATGAATCAATTTATTCTTTAACACTCAACGACATCTTCATAGTATGTTGGGTGTTTTGTCCTTTTTCCATGTATATAATCGCCTTTATAAATAGGATTTTCTATCATCTCTAATATTGTATTATCTCGCCATCTTTTATTACCAACATTTTCAGCATTAAATATGTTAGCAATAGTTTGATATGAATTACCCTCAAAGTATAATTGATACATTCTCTCAATTATGTGTTTTGTTGTAATATCTGTAATCATTAATTTTCCATCTCGTTTATAACCAAATGGAGTATGACCTGGAATATGTCCTTCTTTAATAGCACCAGCAAGACCGATTTTAGTTCTTTCACTTGTTCTTTCAATTTCATTTTGTGAAACTGATGTAAGGATTCTTGAAATCATTTTTCCATTAGCATTAGTAGTATTAATATCGTCATTAGCACAATCTAGATAAGCATCATTTTCTTCTAGAAATCTTATAATCTTTTCCCAGTCAAATACACTACGAGTTAATCTATCTAGCTTTAATACTACAATAGTATTACATTTCTTATCTCTTATATCTTGTAATAGTTCTTCAAAAGCAGGTCTTGTATTACCAGTTTTAGCACTTATACCAGCATCTTTATACACTTTATATATTTCATAACCTTTATACTCACACATTGCTCTTAATCGTTTTTCTTGCTCTGGTAAACTAAATCCTTCTCGTGCTTGATCTTCGGTAGATACTCTAATATAAAGACCAGCAATTTTCTTTTCATCTTCCATTATCTTCAACTCCTTTTACTAAAAAAGAGGAGACAATAGTATCTAGTAAAGTCTAAATACTACTGACTCCTCTTAATAATTCAATATTATAATATTTCGATATATTGTGTTTATTCTTCATAGATGTACCTACATTTCTAGAATATACCTCTTTCATTGGTTATTTATAATATCACTTTTTTATTATTTGTCAATTTCTTATTTAGGGAATAGTATTTAGATACTTTTTAAATAATTTTCAAATTCTGATATCTTAATTTTATTACTCAAGTTTTCTATATAGATATTTATTTCATAATTAAATGCTAAAAATGTAATACCTTTAATAATTATTCTATGTGGTTCTACATAAGATAGGTTTGTTCTTTCTATTGTTCTAATTGATCCTTTTTGTATTTCACATTTAGTATTGCAAAAATTACATACAAATTCTAGTTTCTTTCTTAATGCTTCTTCAATATCAATTTCTTGTTTAATAATATTTACCATTAAATCATCCCTTTCTTTTACACAACAAAAAATCAATTCCATTTCTAGAATTGATATTTATTAGTAAATTGAAACAAAGTTCAACCAGATTCTTTAATGGTGCTGAAAACAGGATTCGAACCTGCGACCTATCCCTTACGAGAGGATTGCTCTACCAGCTGAGCTATTTCAGCAGAAAGAAAAGATTAATTTAAAGCATCTTTTCTTGAAAAGTTTAATCTTCCTTTTTTATCATAACCTAGGCATTTTACTAAAATTTCATCACCTAGTTTAACAACATCTTCAGTCTTCTTAACATGTTCCTTAGCAAGGGCTGAAATATGAACTAATCCTTCACATCCAGGCCAAATTTGGACAAAGCAACCAAATTCTTCAATTTTAACAACTTTTGCATTGTAAATCTTACCTACTTCTGGTTCTCTGACAATTTCTTGAATCATTTCTGCTGTCTTATCGATAATTTCTTTATCGGTATGATAAATAATAACACGTCCATCATCTTCAAGATCAACTTTAACAGCATTCATATCTGTTACACTGGTAACATTGCTAGCTTCAAGAATAATCTTAGTTATCATTTCGCCACCTTTACCAATAACATCTTTAATCTTATTTGGATTAATCATAAATGTTAAAGTTTTTGGAGCATATTTACTAACTTCAGCACGAGGTTTAGCAATTTGTTCTTCCATTTTATCAAGGATTTGCATACGAGCTTTTTTAGCTTGAGCTAAAGCTTCTTCTAAAATTTCTTTCGTTACACCTTTTATTTTAATATCCATTTGTAAAGCACAGATACCATTTCTGGTTCCGGCTACTTTAAAGTCCATATCACCTAAATGATCTTCCATTCCTTGAATATCAGTTAAAATTGTATAATCATTACCTGCTGTAATTAATCCCATAGCAATTCCAGCAACTGGAGCTTTAATTGGAACACCGGCAGCCATTAAACTCATGCAACCAGCACAAATAGAAGCTTGACTAGAAGAACCATTGCTTTCTAAAATTTCTGAAACAACTCGAATGGTATAAGGAAATTCTTCTTCACTTGGAATAACTTGAGCTAAAGCTCTTTCTCCTAAAGCCCCGTGACCAATTTCACGTCTTCCAGGTGCTCCATATCTTCCGGTTTCCCCAACTGAGAAAGCTGGAAAGTTATAATGTAACATAAATCTTTTTTCCGTTTCAATATCTAATCCATCTAAAATTTGATGTTCGCCTAAAGCCCCTAAAGTCGTAACTGATAAACTTTGCGTTTGACCTCTTGTAAATAAAGCACTACCATGAGTTCTTGGTAATAAATCAATATCCGTTGATAAAGGACGAATCTCATCCATGCTTCTTCCATCAGATCTTGTTTTTTCTAAAACCGTAATATTTCTAAATAATTCATATTCAATTGCTTCAAAAATACGAATTACTTTGACAATTAATTCATTTAATTTATCAGATTCTAAATCTTTATTTTCTTCTGTATATTTCGTAACTAAATCTTCTTTTATTTTATCAATAGCAGCATATTTTTCTAATTTATCTTTGATTCGAAGTGCTTCATCTAAATTATTTCTAATTAAATTATCAACTTCATTTCTTAACTCTTCTTCTATTTCAAGACGAGGATATTCCATCTTAGTTTTACCAATTTCGGCTTGAATTTCTTCTTCAAATAAACATAATTCTTTAATAGCTTCATGACCAAACATTAAAGCATCTAACATATCACTTTCTGATACTTCTTTACTACCAGCTTCTACCATATTAATAGCATATTTGGTTCCGGCAACTGTTAAATCAATATCTGATAATTCAGCTTCTTCAATAGTTGGATTAATAATAAAACTTCCATTTACACGACCTACTTTAACACCAGCAATTGGTCCATCAAAAGGAACTTCGGATATACAAGTTGCTAAACTTGAACCAAACATAGCTGGCATTTCTGGTGGTGAATCAGGATCAACTGATAAAACTGTATTAACAATTTGTACTTCATTACGAAAATCTTCTGGAAAAAGAGGACGCATTGGACGATCAATCATTCGAGCAGCTAAAGTAGCAGCTTCAGTTGGACGTCCTTCTCTTTTAATAAATCCTCCCGGAATCTTACCTACAGAATATAATTTTTCTTGATAAACTACCATAAGTGGAAAAAAGTCAGATAATAAATTAGCTGTATTAGCAACACAAACAGTTGATAAAATAACCGTATCATTAAAACGAACTAAAACAGCCCCATTTGCTTGTTTTGCTAATTCTCCTACTTCAACAACAATCTTTTTACCATAAAAATCTTTTTCAAATACTTTCTTCATTCTAACTCCAATCTAAAAAATAAAGACACTAAAAACAAGTGTCTACTTTCTTAATCCTAATTTACTAATTAATTCACGATATCTTTTTACATCTTTCTTAGCTAGGTAATTTAGTAAACTTTTTCTTTGTCCAACTTTCTTTAATAACCCACGTCTAGAATGATAATCGTGACTATGAACTTTTAAATGTTCAGTTAAAGCATTAATTTCATTTGTTAAAATAGCAACTTGTACTTCAACAGAACCTGTATCATGTTCATCTCTTCTAAATTCATTAACAATTTCAGTTTTCTTTTCTTTTGTTAAAGCCATAATTTCCTCCTTTTCCATATTCGCTAATTCAAGGTAAAGGCTTGAGGAATCCAATACTTCGAATCAGTAACTATTAATAATATACATGAATTCTCTTGAATTTGCAAGAACTTTTTAACTTTTTTTAAAAATTTTTCTAATAAGCATATAATCCATGTAATTTACTAATTTCAACATCCGTTAAATCATCAAGTACCCATTTATCATCTTCTTTATGAAGTGTTAAATTAAGAGTATAAGTTACTTTATCTTTAGCTTTATCTAATTCATCTAATTTATAATCATTATATTTAACAATATCCATTGTATCATCATCATCCATAAATTCATCTTGATTATCATTATAATAAGTTTCTGATGCCATATTAATTTTATAATAATCATAAACTTTAATTTCTACTTCAACGGTTGCTTTATCACCATCAATAGTTTCATTTTTAATTTCATAAGCTAAATTTTGATATTGTTTCTTTAAAATATTTTTATAACGATCTTTTTGATCATTATTCATAATAGTTTCTGTTAATAAAGTGTTATCTAAATCATCTAAAACCTTTTTATCTAAAGTAACATAATTATTTAACATCGCCTCAACTTGTTTAGTCGGTGTATTCATTAAATTATTATTACAACCAGTTACTAAAACTAACATCAAAATAAATAATACTATTTTTTTCATCTCTACCTCCATTTATAATATAACAACTTTTACTAATTTTATACAAAAAAATAACCTTATAATTTAGTTAAGGCATTCCTCAATAGCTAAATTAATAAGATTATCAATCTTTTCAGTCTTTGATACATTAAAATCACTTTTAATACTATCAAGATTCTTATAAATTAAATTAAGTAACTTTTGCATTCTTGGTAATAAAGGTTTATTTTCTAAATTATCAAGAATAGTTTCTAAATTACTTAACTTAGAATATTTACCATAATTATTACTTTTTATATAAGTTTCATAGAGATTTTTAAAAGAATAAATATCTATTGAATTGAACCTATCATCTCCAAGTATTTTAATCGTTGTATATAAATAATTATTATTAATTGATTTATCTAAAATAGTTTCTCCTAGAATATTTTTGGTATTTAAAATAAAATCTTTTTTATTTAATATTTTTTCAATTATTTCTTTCACACTTGCATATTCTAAAGTTACTAAGATATGCATAATAGTATCACCATTATTATTTTGATGATTAATATTAACTTTATCTAAATATTTTAAAACTAAATTATAGTTTTTATTTTTTAATAAAGCCATTAACACATTATTACCATCAGAATCTATAATATTAAAATCAAAATTATCTTTACTAATTATTTTTTCTACAACTTCTAAATCACTTTCTTTAATTAATGAGAATATCAGGGACGGTTCTTCTTCACACGCACTTTCTGCTTGTATTATTGAATAAAACATAATTCCACCTCTTTCTGTGTGACGATTTAATATTCTATCAAAGAATACTTCTTTTGTCAAATTGGCATGTCAGTTGACATTTTGATGAATGAGTTTTAATAATTTATATAATTTTAAATGATTATTTGTTAAATTAGTATTAATTGTTTTTAATAACTCTTTATATATATTTAAATCATCAGTTGGAGTTTTATTAAAAAATTCAAAATATAAATATTTAAGTTTTTCTAAATCATTTTCTTTATTTATTCTTTTTAATTCTAATTCCATATATTCTTTTATTTTTATTTCATTTCTCGTTAAAAAATAATTATTATTTCTAGTTCCTAATATATTATATGCAATATTTTTTGTTTGTAAACGTTTACTAATATTTAAAGCTTCAAAGCCATCATCAATTAATAAATCACTTAATTTTATTATTTCCCCTTTATTATTTAATAAAATACCAATTATTCGATAAGAATCAGTTAATAAACAAGCATATTTTAATATTTTCTTTTTTTTATTACTTACTTCACATTTATCAGTTATTTCTAAAATTAAAGGATCATCTATTTTTAATTTTAAATTAAATACTTGATCTAAAAAATCAGATTCAACTTTAATAAGGGGAATTTTTTTTATTAAAGTTAAATTATCATTTTTATCCCATTCATAAAATTCATAGAAATCATTATTAAAATTTAAAACAATATCATATATATAAGTCATTTAATCTCCTTTTTTAAATATAACTAATGTAATTATCAATAAACCAATTATAAAAAGCCAACATTCAAATCTTAAACTAATTAATTTTAAATATTCTAAGAATGTATAACCAATATTTAAATAATTTAAATATAAAATTATATACATTGATCCTATAATTGCTAAACCAAATCCTATTAAAAAGAGAAATATTAATAACATACTTCACCTATTAATATCTTATTTATTTCTACTAATATTATGATGAGATTTATTTTTTTTATACAAAAAACATTGCTTATAAATACAATGTTTTAAATTTTATTTTATATAAAAAAGATATTTTACATAATATTCATATTCAGTTTAATATTAATTATTTTCAAATTATTGTTTATAAAGTTATCTTAATTAACATTTATACTTTATTTTTTAATAATTTAATCATTATTAATATTCTTTAATATTTGATATAGTTTATTTAATGGTAAACCAACAATAGCATAAAAATCTCCTTCTACTTTCGTTACATATTTACCAAATTCTTCTTGAATAGCATAACCTCCTGCTTTATTATAGGGATTACCTTTATTAATCCAATCTTCTATTTCTTCATTAGATAAATTATCAACATAAACAAGTCCTTCCCCTACTTCTTTATATTCTTCGATTATCTCTTGATTTTTAACTTTTAAAACCGTTAAACAAGAATAAACAATATGACTAGTTCCACTTAATTTTTTTAACATTAAAGTAGCATCTAATTTATCTTTTGGTTTACCAATTAATTCATTATCTTTACAAACTACTGTATCACAACTAATAATAATACTATCTTCTTTAACTTTTTTCAAAACATTTAAAGCTTTTTGATAACTAATATTTTGACAATTTTCTAAAACAGTTAAAGATTTATCAATCACTTCTTCTTCATCACTTACAATTACTTTATAATCAAGATTAATCATTTTTAATAAATCTTGTCTTCTTTTGGAAGCACTAGCTAAAATTATTTGCATGAAACACCTAAGTATTCTTCAATTGCTTTAGCTATTTGATCAGGGCAAGATGTATTTTTATAACCACATTTAATATTCTTTAGTTTTTCTTTTACATCATCTAGTTTCATTCCTCTTACTAAAGCTCTTATTCCTTGTAAATTACCAGAGCAACCACCTGTTACTTCTAGGTCGACTAAAATATCTTCATTAATTAATAATTTAATATTGGTTGAACAAACACCATTTGGTTTATAATTAAATTCTTTCATAATACCTCCTTTACATATTTTAACACAAGTTAATAAATTAATATAGGTATTTTTTATTTTTTTTCTTATATAATTTATTGATAATATGAATAATATAGAAATATTTTTAATTAGTCTTGGTCTAGCCATGGATGCTTTTTCAGTTAGTATTTGTAAAGGTTTAACGATGAAATATAAGTTTAAAAGAAATGCTTTTTTAATGGCTTTATCTTTTAGTATATTTCAAATGTTAATGCCTTTAATAGGTTATTTTTTAGGTAATACTTTAAGTAATAAGTTAATTAATTTTAATCATATTATTGCTTTTATACTATTAACAATTATTGGTATCAATATGATTAAAGAATCCTATAAGGATGAGGATATTAAGGTAGGATTAAGTATTAAAGAATTAATTGGTTTAAGTATAGCAACGAGTATTGATGCTATGGCAGTAGGAATTACTTTTGCTTTTTTTAATATTCGTTTAATCAAAGCTATTTTCATGATTGGAATTGTTTGTTTTAGTCTATGTTTAATAGGTGTTTATCTTGGTAAATTAATTGGTAAAAGATTTAATTCTTTAGCTAGTATCATTGGAGGAATTGTTTTAATTTTAATTGGTTTAAAAATATTATTAGAACATTTATTAAGCTAAGATATATTTTAAGTTATTAATTAAAAATTCTTGAGCTTTTTCATTGTATAGTAAAGCTATATAAGTTCTATTTTGAAAAGTTTGAATTTCATTATACATACCTATACTTTTTCCTTTTTCAGTTACAATTGATCCTTCTAAATTATTTATAACACCATGAATTATATAACCATTATCTTTTAACCAAGTGATAATAGGTTTAGCTTTTAGAGGCTCCATACTAGAATCAGTTCGTAATTCATTTATTTGTCTTACTATTTTAGATATACTTTTATTTTCTATATAGTTATACTTATTAAGTAATTGAAAATCAAAATTTTTGTTATATTTTTTATTTTTTTTACTAATTACTCCTCCATTATCATACACTTCTTTTAAAATATCTTTGATAAAATACATGCAACGAATAACATTAGGATTGTTTAGAACTGAATCATTTGTAAGTGGTGAATTATTGACTGGATTACATCCATTAGCTATTCTATCTACATATATGATAGCTTTTTCTAATTTTTCATTTTTCATATAACTTCCCCTTTTCAAGTCGTATATTATAACAAATTATCATAAATTATCAAGTTTTTATTTACTATTTTCTTACTTATTTGATATAATGTTTAAGAGCCCTTTACTCTCTGGAGGTGTTTTTTTTATGACAAAATATGTATTTGTAACAGGTGGAGTTGTTTCTGGTCTTGGTAAAGGTATAACTGCATCAAGTTTAGCTTTATTATTAAAAGCCAGAGGATATAAAGTTTTTATGCAAAAATTTGATCCTTATTTTAATATTGATCCGGGAACTATGAATCCTATTCAACATGGAGAAGTATTTGTAACTTATGATGGCTGTGAAACAGATTTAGATTTAGGACATTATGAAAGATTTATTGATGAAGAATTAAATTATACTTCAAATATTACTAGTGGAAAAATTTATTCTTCAGTTATTGAAAAAGAAAGACATGGTGATTATTTAGGAGCAACTGTGCAATTAGTTCCTCATATTACGAATGAAATTAAAAATAAGGTTTATGAAGCCGGACTTACTTCGAAAGCTGATATTGTTATCACCGAAATTGGGGGAACTGTTGGTGATATTGAATCACAAGCTTTTATTGAAACTTTAAGACAAATTCAATATGAAAAAGGTAGCACAGAGACAGCTTTTGTTCATACAACTTTAATTCCTTATATTATTGGTAGTAATGAATTAAAAACTAAACCTACACAAAATAGTGTTAAAGATTTACAAAATATGGGTATTCGTCCTAATTTCTTAGTTTGTCGTACCCCATTTTCAACTAGTGATAGTATAAAAGAAAAACTAAGTTTATTCTGTTCTATTCCCAAAGAAAATATTGTTGATGCTATTGACGCTAAAAATATCTATGATATTCCTATTAATATGCATAAACAAGGAATTGATGAACTAATTTTAAAACAATTTAATTTACCTGTTAATAAAGCTAATTTAAAAGATTGGGAAAATTTATTATATGTCATGGATAATTTAAAAGAAGAAGTAGAAATTGCTTTAGTTGGTAAATATGTGGAACTTCATGATGCTTATTTATCCGTAGCTGAAGCTTTAAAACATGCAGGATATAAATATCAAACCAAAGTTAATATTAAATGGGTTAATTCGGAAGATTTAGAAAATAATCTTGATTTCAAGGAAGTATTTAAAAATACCAAAGGAATCATTGTTCCGGGTGGATTTGGTAATCGTGGTACTTTAGGTATGATTAAAGCCATTAATTATGCTAGAGTTAATAATATTCCTTTTTTAGGAATTTGTCTTGGGATGCAATTATCAGTAATTGAATTTGCTAGAAATGTATGCAAGTTAGAAGATTGTAATTCAACCGAATTTGATCCTTTATGTAAAAACCCAATTATTGATTTAATGAGTGATCAAAAAACGGTTATTAATATGGGTGGTACTTTAAGACTTGGTAATTATAATTGTAAATTAACTAAGGGAACACTAGCTTACAATGATTATAAAACTGATTTAATTCAAGAAAGACATCGTCATAGATATGAATTTAATAATAAATATATGGATTTATTAAAAGAAAAAGGTATGGTATTTTCAGGTATTAATGAAGAAAGCAATTTAGTAGAAATTATTGAAATACCAAAACATAAACATTTTATTGCTTGTCAGTTCCATCCTGAATTTAAATCACGTCCAACAAGACCTCATCCATTATTTGTCTCTTTCGTTAAAGCTAGTATTGATAATAAATAAAAAAGAAAGATTAATCTAAGTTATTTAAACACTTAGTAAATCTTTCTTTTATTTTGTCTTCTCCTAATAAATTCATGATTTCATATAAATCTGGAGTATTAGTTTTAGTAGTCAAAGCAACTCTTAAAACAGTTGAAACATCGGCTACGTTTCCTTTATAGTTTTCGGGATTTTTCTTATAATCTTTCATATTCGAAGCATATCCTAAAGTATCACACATTTCTTTTATTTTATTAAACCAAATATCTTTATCACTTAAATCTAAATAATTATTTAGATAAGTAGTTAAAATATTAGTTATTTCTTCTTTTGTATTTACCTTTTGAAAATCATAAGTTAAATCATGAAAATATTCATCAAACATATACCAAACATGATTTTTAATATCGGAATAACTTAAATAATCTTTTCTTGGTTTTGGATTTTCTCTTTCAATATTAAATACTTTTATAGCAAACTCTTGATTGTTTTTTAAAATAGTAGCAAATTCTTGATCAAATTCTAAAGCCCATTTTAATAAATTATTATAAATAGTAGTAGCTGTTTGTCTACTTAAATAGTTTTTAGAAATATTAAATAACTTTGAAACATCAAATAAAGAACCACTTGCACTCATCTTTTTAAAATCTAATTTAAATTCACTAGTATCGGTATTAGGATTATTATCTAACCATTCTTCAAAGTTCGAGTTAGCAATTGTTAATAAATATAATTTAACTGCTTCAATTGGAACACCTTGTTGATGGTAAAATTCAACACTTGCTTCAGGATCTTTTCTTTTGGATAATTTCCTTCTGGTACCATTTTCATCAATTTTCATGACAAGACCTAAATGACAATATTTAGGTTTAGCGAAGCCAAATATTTCAAATAATTGATCATGAATTGGGAAAGAGGCAATCCACTCTTCTCCACGCATAACATGGGTTGTATGCATTAAATGATCATCAACTAAATGAGCAAAGTGATAAGTTGGTAATTTATCCGTTGATTTAATTAAAACAATATCTAAATCATTTTCTGGAAATTCAATATCCCCTCTTACTTCATCATGTAACATAATCTTATTATTAAAGTTACCAGGAGATTTTAATCGTACAACAAATTCTTCCCCATTTTTAATTTTTTGAATAGCTTCATCAACTGTTAAACTTCTGCATTTTGCAAAAGATCCGTAATAACCGATTCTTTCTTTATTTAATTCTTGAATTTCTCTTGTTTCATCTAATTCATGACTTGTACAAAAACATGGATAAGCAAGACCTCTTAAAACTAAATCTTTTGCAAAAGTATGATATATTTCTTGTCTTTCACTTTGAATATATGGCCCATATTCCCCAATACTCTCGGTTTCTCCAATCATACCTTCATCAGGAACAATATCAAAATTTTTTAAATCATTTAAAATACCACTAATACCATTTTCAACACTTCTTTTTTGATCAGTATCTTCAATTCTTAAATAAAATATTCCGTCTGTATCTTTAGCAGCTTTATAATCTTCATAAGCTGATAATAAACTTCCCATATGAACAAATCCGGTTGGACTTGGAGCAAATCTTGTAACCCTTGCTCCTTCTTTTAAATTTCTTTCCGGATACATTTTCTCATAATCAGCTATTGTTTTCGTTACATTAGGAAACATTAAATCAGCTAATTCTTTTAATTTATCATTCATAAAAACACTCCTTAAATTTATTCATTATAATATATTATTTACTAATATTTGTCAAACACATAATAACTTAAATTTACTAATATCGTAATTATTTTTAAAATATAATCTATTTTTCTATTTATTTTCTTCTTCATTTTCCTTAATAAATTCTCTAATTTTGGATTTAGCCGTTGTCGTTTTAGCATAATTTAGCCATTCTTCTTTTGGAACATAAGCCTTACTATCGGTTACTATTCTTACTCGATCTTGATTTTCTAAAACATAATCAAATGATACAGCCTCATTATTAACAATAGCAGCTACCATACTATTACCAATATCCGTATGAATTTTATAAGCAAAGTCAACTACAGTTGAACCATTCGGAAGTTCAATTACTTCACCTGTTGTTGTATAAACATAAATATTACTCGAAAATAATTCTTTTTTTATTAAAGAAACAAATTCGATATTATCTAAAATAGTACTATCTAATTCTTTAATGGATTTAAAAAATTGAAAATTATTCTCTAAATCTTTTTGCATATTGATTCTTGCATTATTTTTATATTTAAACCAATAAGAAGTTAAACCATAAATAGCTATTTTTTCCATTTCCTGGGTTCTTATTTGAAATTGAATTAAACGATTATCTGGACCAAATACCGTTGTATGAATTGACTTATACATATTTGTTTTCGGTTTAGCTATATAATCTTTAAAATAATTGTTAATAGGCGTAAACATCTCATGAATTAACATTAATGATAAATAACAATCTTTAACATTTTTAACTATTACTTTTATACCTATCATATCATGAATAGTTTCAAACTTATTATTCGTTAATAATTTTTTATAAATACTATAATTATCCTTATAACGAATTTCTAAATCAGCTTTAATACCATTTTTCTTTAATAAATTATTAAGATCTTTTTTAACATTTTCTAAAATATCTTTTGTCTCATCTTTTAATTCTTCTCTTTGCTTATTAATATCTCCATATATACTTGGTTTTAAATATTTAAAAGCAATATTTTCTAATTCATCTTTAATTTTACTAGCACCAATATAGTAAGCAAGAGGAACATATATTTCTAAAGTTTCTAAAGCTTTTTCTTGTTGTTTTTTTAAACTTTTATATTCTAATGTTCGCATATTGTGAAGTCTATCTACTAATTTAATAATAATAATTCTAGGATCTCTTGCTAAACTAACAATCAATTTACGAAGATTGGAAGCCGTTAATTCTTTTTGACTAGAAAAATCTAATTTTGTCATTTTAGTAACACCATCAACTAATTCTCTAATTGTTTTATTAAATCGTTTTTCAATATCATCTAAAGTTGAATCGGTATCTTCAACAACATCATGTAATAATCCAGCAATAATCGTATCCATATCAGCATTCATACAAGCTAAAATATAAGCAATATTTAAAGGATGGATGATATAAGATTCTCCACTAGCTCTTAATTGATTTTTATGATAACTACTAGCATATTGATAAGCTTTTCTTAATTTTCTAATATCTAATGGTGTATATGATAAAACTTTTTTTTCTAAATTATTATACGTAACATTCATAAACTTCACCTTATTTATTATTATATAGAAAAAATGATTTAAAATCAATGAAATTAAATCATTTAAAATGGGAATTTAAAACTAAATAGTTTACTTATTTTTAATTTTTTAACTATTTTAATTGTTTTATCTTTTTTAATTATTCTTAATGTTGTAATTATTTTGATTTTTTATTAGAAGACATATAAGGATATAATGCTAATAAATCTTCAGTTGTAATCTGATAGATTCTTTCAAATTCTGACTTTTTCATGAATAATTTACGACTAGAAATAGGAATATCATGTTCTTTAAAATAGCAAAGTCTTGCATAAGTTAATTCTATACTTTGAAGTAAATTACGAGGATTTTTAAAAATTATTTCTTCTAAATTTAATTCTTGATAAAACTCTAAATGCTTTAATAAACTATCTGAGGAAATTCCTAAAATACTAGGATACAAAGTAATTATACACATAATTTTTTCTTTTGAATAATTCATGCTATTTAATATTTGTAAATTTTTTTGAATTTTTTCAGAGGAATAACCAATCATTTGAGGTGATACTTTTAACATTTTTAAAACAATGGGAAGTGGTAAAGAAAAACTTAATAAAAGTTTAATAGTATCAGCAATTCGACTTTCTTTGAAGCTATATAATTGAGGATATTGAGTAGTCATTTTTATAATATCTTCTATTGAATAACCTAATTTTTGCAAATAATTAATTCTCTCAATAATTTTTTCTTCTTGATAACCATATAATTGAGGCATTTTGATAGTCATTTTGAGAATATTTTCTTTTGAATAACCAATTGATGTAAAAGTTTGAATTTTATTTTTTATTTTTTCTTGACTATAACAAAGAAGAATTGGTAAATTTATAAGCATTTTTTGTAATTCGTCCTCTTGATAACCTATTTCTTGTAATTCTTGATATTTATTCTTTAAATATTCTAAATCATACCCGTATAATTGTGGATAATCAGAAGTTGCTTTTATTACTATATTTTTATTTTTAAAAATATTTTCTAAATATGTATTAATGGTTTGAATTTTTTGTAATAGTTTCGTTTCTTGATATTTTTGAATTTCATAATTAGTAATTATTTTGTTGATTTGATTTACCGAATAACCGTAAGCAATTAAGTAGTCTTTAAGCATTATTTTAATCTTTCTAAAATATCACGACTAGCTACTAAACCTGTAGCAGCTGCTATTACAATATTCCCAGCTTTTCCGGAACCATCACCAATAAAATACATATTCATGTCTTTGGCCTTAAAATGATTATCGGTTTCTATTTCGTTACTAAAGAATTTAATTTCTGGTCCGTATAATAAAGTTTCATCATTGTTAACTCCAGGAATTATTTTATCTAAAGCTTCTAAACCATCTATAATATTAGTAATAATACGATGTGGCATAACTAAAGCAAGATCACCAGGAACACAATCTTTTAAAGTTGGGGTTAAAAATTGTTTTTCTAGACGGCTTTCACGGGTACGACGGAATTTTTTTAAATCTCCTAAAGTTTGGATAATTGGTTTAGAATCTCCTAAAACATTAGCAATCCTAGCAATGGATTCACCATATTCACGAGTGTTTGTTACTGGTTCTGTTAAATTAACTTTACTGATAAAAGCAAAATTAGAATTATTTGATTTAATATTTTTTAAAGCATGACCATTAACACAAATATAACCATAGTAGTTTTCTTTCGTAACAAAACCTCCGGGATTAGTACAGAAAGTACGTATTTCATCACCATAAGTTTTCGTTTTTATAAATATTGAAGGATCATAGATAACACTACATAAATCTTCTAATAATTCACGTCTTACTTCTACTCTAACCCCTATTTCAATACTTTGAGATAAATAAGGTATTTTATACTTATCAGCTAATTCTTGAATCCATTTAGCCCCCGTTCTTCCAGGAGCCACAATAACATATTGTCCTTGATAATCGATATTTTTCTTATTTTTCTTACATTTTACCGTTATTTTATCTTTTTCATTAATAATATCAACTACTTCCGTTGATTCTAATAGCGTTACTCCATTTTCTTTTAAATAATTTGTGAATGCTTCGATATATCCTGGTAATTTATCACTTCCTAAATGTTTTTGTTTGATAATTAATAACTTAGCTCCGGTCTTAGCAACTTCTTTTTTGATTTTCATAGCTTCTTCCATATTAGTTGGATAAACATCACTATCCATGCCGAATTTATTAAATATACTTTCTGTATCTATTAATAATTTATCAGCTTCATCACTAGTCATATATTTATATAAGTCACTTTTACCAAGTTTAGGCACATAATTTAACTTACCATCTGAAAATGTTCCAGCCCCACCATAACCTGATAATATTTGACAAGGATTACAATTTAAACACTTCGTTCCATATTTATTCATTGAACATACACGATGTTCAGCAAATTTACCTTGATCAATTAATAAAACCTTTAACTTTTTATTTTTTATTAGTTCATAGGCAGCAAATAAACCAGCTGGACCTGCTCCTACAATGATTACATCATACATATAAATACCTCCACTTAAGTTATTATATCATGAATTAATCTAAACTTTAAAAAAAATATGAATAAGTGTGATGAATTTTAATAGTCATAAATTATCTTCAAATAATTGGTTTATTATAATTACTAAATAATGTTAAGGTTTATAAAATAATATAGGAGGTATATAAATGAATATAGATGATAATTTTAGAAGATGTCATGAACATGAAATGAAACCTGATAAATGTTGTCCTAAAGTAATAGTAGCTTTATTACCAACTGGTGCAACCGGACCTACTGGAGCTACTGGTATTCAAGGTGTAACTGACCAACTGAACGATTATTTAAATCTTCAAATAGAATAATCATAGATTCAAGCTAAATAATTCCTTATAAAGCAAAAAAATAACCTTTTCATTTGAATTGATTATTTTATTTTTTATCTTCCTTTTCCACCAAAAGATTCTGTTGATTGTTGTGTATAGTCTGTTGCTTGATTTCTTAATTGTAATAATGTTTCTTGAATTTTTTGCGGATCAGCATTTACAATACCTGTATTACGCTTAGTGGTATTATATAATATTTGGTTTATATCACCATTATATTTTGATTGTCCTTCCCATAATAAAACTTCTTCAATATATTGTTTAGCAGAAATTTCAGCTCCATTACTTAACATTATGCGTCCGTTTGCTGGAATATGTGGCGCATAAACTTCTTGAATATATTGACGTGCAGAGATTTCAGCTCCATTTGGTAATTTCATTCTCATTTCTAATAATGCTGGATTAATATATTCTGTTATTTCTACCGGATTAATTTGATGTAATTCATCATTGCTTTGAATAGAAATAACACCCATATTGTTTCTTGTTCTTTCGGCCATATATCTTGGAAAATCACCATTGTATTTTTCTTGGCATTCAAACATTACACATTCCTCAATAAATTGTTTAGCTGGTAATAGTGCACCATTGTTTAATATAACAATACCATTTTTAGGAAGTTGTGGATAAACTATTTCTTGAATATATTGACGTGCAGATATTTCAGCTCCATTTGGCAATTTCATCTTTCTTTCCATAAGTGTTGGATTAAGTGTTTCTGGTAAAGTTTGAACGTCTAAATTAGCTAAATCTATATTAGTTTCTTTTTTATCAGTTTCAACTTGATGTGGTTGTTGTACCGGTTTTGTAGGTTGTACTACTTTTTGTTCTTGTATTGTTGGTTGGCTTTGTTGCTTAGCTTGCATTTGTGCTTCAACAAGTCTCATTCTTTCTCTTGCTTTTATATCAAAACAGAATTTATCAGTATCTATTCCATATTGTCTTGCGTTTGCTATAATTGCTGAATGTACGTCTTTTGCAAAGTTTGGATCATTTTTTGAAATATTGACAGATAATTCTCTTATAATTTCTTCTAAATCAGACCCACTAAAATAAATTTGTTTTCCATTTCTAACATTCATTTTAATTTCTGTCATATCTCTATAAGTTCCATTACAGATACTTGGAAGGCATGTTCCCATTTGAGCGCGAATAACTTTATAAACATTGTATTTAAACACAGATGATCTAACATCTTGTAATGTATATCCTAGTCTAGCAAAAACATCATTTTGATTATATGTTTTTCCTGTTTTTTGGGCTGCTTTTTTGTCATTTTCTTCATTATAAATAAATCGTCTTTCTAATTTTCCAATCATTCTTTCTGTTGATTTCATTGCAATATAATCTTGAAATGATAGTTTTTGTCCTTGATAGGTAATTTGCATAGTTCTGTGATCCATTATCCATTTTTTTGTTGTTTTAGCAATAGCTGGTTCAATGGCATTTGATCTTATTTCATTGAAAGAATGATTTTGTCCGTCTGGTGTTCTACTAGGCTCAGATCCATATCCAATCCAACTGTCTATTTTTCCAGTTAATACTGGTGGTTCTTTTGCTCTTGCAACTAAATCTGGGTGTTCTTTTTTTATTTCTTGTAAAATTTCTACATACTTTGTTAAATTTTCTGTTGATGAATAAATTACAACGGTATCATCTCTATTTCCCCATTGATCAAATTTAAAATAGTATGGTAGATGATGTTCATCACACTTTTCTACTAAATAAGTTATCATTTTATATGTATCTAATGATTCTGTGTCTAGGTATAATCTATGTTCTACATTTGGATATTTGTCTTGTTTAGCAGTAACAGTTCTAGAACAAACATGTACCCAACCGCTTGATCCACCAAAAGCAGTCCATCTATATTTATCCAAAGCATCTTCTAATTCTTTATCATTATATTTTCCAAAGAAAATATCATTGGCTTCTTGTTTTGTTTTAACATCAGGAACATTTTTTAAAAAATTTCTCATTTTTATAAAATCTTGTCCGTAGCTACCATTTTTATATAATTCTGCAAATTGTTCTCTTGTTAATGCTACAATGCTATTTTTCCATTTATTAAACATCATTGAATAAAAATGGTCTGCGTCAGCTGTATAATGTCTGCCTTCGGTATGTTCTTTTTCAACAGTTTTTGTTAATTGTCCGTAAAATCCACCAAATCCATTTGAACTATTTGCATAAGCATTGATTAATTTTTCAATTACTTTTGGATCTTCAATAGGATTCTGAACTTGGTTATATAACTCCATTAATTCCATTTTTACCTCTGTTAAAATTATTGTTGATTAAGCTTTTCATCAACTTTTTTTATTTCAGCTTCCATAATTTCTTTAAAGTTAAGTAGCTCACTATACTTTTTAAAAACTTCTAATTCTTGATCGTATGTGCCAACAATTTTAAAATATGTATTATAAGTAATTTCCCAATGAGTAAATCTATCAGGATTCTCATCTGTAAAATAGTTGTTTTTTAATTCTCTCAAATCATTTTCTTCTAATTTTGATATTAAGTCATTTGCGTTTGTTAATTCTTCTGTATAACTATCAGTTATTTCTTCGTGGTAATTTTCAAAACTTAAATATGTATGAGACACTTTCTTATACCAATCAAGCATATCTTTTTCAAAATTGTATTTACAATTTAATTCAATACTTGTAGATACAGGCATTCCAACATCAATGTCGCCAGAATTCCAATAATAATTAGTTAATTTTAATTGTGTTATTTTAAAAGGAATATTATTTCTTTCTATTTTTAAATTTTCAGTAATAACATCTTCAAAGTTATCATTCATAATTACAACCTCCGATATTATATATTATAACACATATTTTATAATTTTTATCTAATAATTAGTCCCGAGTTTGTCAGTTGTATACGTAAAAAAATATGAATAAGTGTAATGAATTTTAATAGCCATAAATTATTTTAAAATATTGGTTTATTATAATTACTAAATAATGTTAAGGTTTATAAAATAATATAGGAGGTATATAAATGAATATAGATGATAATTTTAGAAGATGTCATGAACATGAAATAAAACCTAATAAATGTTGTCCTAAAGTAATAGTAGCTTTATTACCAACTGGTGCAACAGGAATTGCTGGACCTACTGGAGCAACCGGACCTACTGGGCCTACTGGTGCTACTGGTATTCAAGGTGTAACTGGACCTACCGGACCTACAGGTTCACAAGGATTAATTGGTCTTACTGGACCAACCGGACCTACTGGACCTACCGGACCTACTGGGGCTACTGGTGAAATCGGAGCTACTGGCCCTACTGGTCCTATCGGACCTGCTGGGGCTACTGGTGAAATTGGAGCTACTGGCCCTACTGGACCTACCGGACCTGCTGGGGCTACTGGTGAAATCGGAGCTACTGGCCCTACTGGTCCTGTTGGTGAAACACCAACACTTACAATTGGAATAGTAACTACTGGGGCACCTGGAACTGATGCAGCAGCAACTATTACCGGAACATCACCTAACTTTGTTTTAAATTTAACTATTCCACAAGGTCCTACTGGGCCTGCTGCATAAAAAAAATAGGGCTAAATCTTAGTCCTATTTTTACTGGTTTATTTATATGAACCAAACATTTAGCAAATACTTAAATTAACAAACCTTAATTTATTAATCTACTGAATTATAAGTCAATGTAATATCTCCAAATGCTACTTCAAAATCTCCATCTGCTCTTGATGCAGTACTATTATATTCTATAGTTACTACAACTTCTTCGTATGCATCAATAGCTAATAAATGATTTGTAATACTGCCTTTAGAACCAGTATATGTTTCATTTCCAACTTTTACAGATACACTAATACCAGTACAAGCTGCATCTACCATTGTAGCGTCAGTATCAACACCAGGAGTACATTCCTTTGTAGCTGTTTTACCACTAACATTAGCATATGTAACATTATTTAAATATGCGGCATATTTACCTGCATTGTGAGCATAAAAACTATATGTTACTTTTTGCCCTGGTTCTGTAAAATTTGCTTTTAACCCAGTAATGGTTGGAGAAGCCGAATTATCAATAGTTGCATCTTCAGCTGTTGCTGAATTTGTTCCAACTCCACTTACAGTACCATCTAACTCACTAGTATTTGAAGTTGAAAAGTTTACATCAAAATCATTTGGATTTGGTGAAACTGTTGCATTAGATTTAATTGTTAGGTTATTTGAAAATGCAGCAAAACCTATTGATAAACCAACAACAGCAACACATAAAGCAACTATTGCAATAATCTTTGCACTACGATCTCTTTCCATGTTATCCTCCTTTCGTTTAAAATAG
>CAMBUO010000019.1 GCA_945871105.1 uncultured Clostridia bacterium | reverse complement strand
ATACCAAACTTTGAAATTAGAAAGAATTTAGAAAGTATTTGTGTTAACTGGTTTAAAGATAACATTAAACATGGAAATATTTTTGAAGACTATCTCTTAAATAATAATATGTATGATTTTAAAGATACTTTTAAAATGATTGTTGAAGAAAGTTTCAGTTATTATGATATAAATATAAAACATGGAGAAAACTTTTATCATGCTTTTGTAATGGGACTTTTATATAGTGGTTCTAATAACTTTATTATTAAAAGTAATCGAGAAAGTGGATATGGAAGATATGATTTAATTTTAAAACCTAAAAATAAAGATATTAAATATGCATATATTATTGAATTTAAAGCTATTGAAAATGGTAACTTTGAAGAAACAGTTGAAAAAGCTTTTAAACAAATAGAAGATAAGAACTATATTTTAGAAGTAAAAGATTATGATGTAACCAAAATAGTTATTGTTTTTAAAGGTAAAGAATGTAGAATAGAAACCAGAAAATAATTATTTATATTATTTAATAAAAGAGAAAAGTAAAAAAGTTTTTCTCTTTTTCACATTAATTAGCTTGATTATTCATAATATAAGTTACCGTATTAATACATTAAATGAAATTATGAAATTGCAAATTTTAGTATCGGTCTATAAAATTTAAGAAGTAATATAAGTATTATAGTTGGACTGTATTGTTCAAATTTTATATTAGGTTATATTTATGGTAGTATGTAAACAACTTCAAACACTAATGATACAATAATTCTTAAAATTACTGATAATGTTAAAGTAGGAGTTGCAATTACTTATAAAGAAGAAAATACTTTGTTATCTATCGAATAATATCAAGCAATAAAGAAACTTTTGTTACTAAAGATGAGTAAAATAATTCTAAATAGAACAAAAAAAGTATTATAAATAGTGATAAAAAAGTTGATTTAGATGCAACATATGAATATGTATTTGCTTTTAATTAAGATAAAAATAAATAGGGGATTATATGTTTTTGGAAAGGGATATTTAATTTGTCAGTTAAAATTGTTTTGACTTTTTTTATGATACCTAAATTTTTATCAAGATATCAATCAATTGCTAATAGTAATACTATTTGAGTTTAGGTAAAATTTTATAGATTTGTTGAAATATCAATATAAAATTAATTTTTATACAAAATAATATAATTTTACTAATTTTTATTGATATTTATTGCATAGACTAAAATTTTAGTTAAAAAAAAGAAACTCAAGGTAATACTAAAGTTGATATTCTAGTATGCAAATAAAAAATTTTGTAATACATGAAATGGTACCTGTAACAGAACTTTATTTTTATACTTCTAATTTTCAAGATAATAAAAAATTAGAAATAAAATATGGAATAGAAATAGCAACAATTACTAATATAATTTTTATCTATAAATTATATAAACATGAAGAACAATTTATCAATGTATTTTTAGTAAAAACTATTATTATTTATAGGGAGGAAATATATTTAAGAAAAACTAAAACAAATTATTATGAATTTGGTTATATAAGTGATGAAACTAATATTAATAAATAATATATATCTTTACTTATGAATATAAAAATACGATTGAAAATATTATTATTAATATTGATTCAAAGCAAGTTTTGGAAAATGATAGTGTTTAGTTTTTTAATAAACTAAACTTTTTTTAATAAAATCATAAAAATATTGAAAATTATGTAAATTTTGCTTGATTTTCTGATTTTACTATGTTAAAATACTAGTCGTGTTTGATTGCTTAGATGTGCAAGGTTGTCGATACACGAGGAAACGTTGCTCGGGTTATTTGCACGGAGCAAGCCTATACCAGATATAGACGAAGGGAGTGACAGATATGTCAAAACAAGTAGTTCGCATAAGATTAAAAGCGTACGATCATAGAATACTTGATAATGCTTGTACTAAAATCGTTGAAACTGTTAAAAGATCAGGAGGAGAAATAAGTGGACCAGTACCACTTCCAACTGAAATTGAAAAGTTTACAATTTTAAGAGCTGTTCATAAGGATAAAGATAGTCGTGAACAATTTGAAATGAGAACACATAAAAGACTTATCGATATCAAAAATCCAAGTAAGGAAATTATTGATGCTTTAACACATCTTGATTTACCAAGTGGTGTTGATATTGATATTAAACAAAAAAACTAGAAAGTGAGGATTAAGTAATGAAAGGAATCTTAGGTAGAAAGATTGGAATGACTCAAGTATTTTCTAAGAGTGGTAAATTAATTCCTGTTACTGTAATTGAAGTAGAACCTAACGTTGTTACGCAAATTAAAACTGTTGATAATGATGGTTATGAAGCTATTCAAATTGCTAGTATTACTGCTAAAGAAAAAAATACTAATAAAGCTAAAATGGGTCATTTGAAAAAAGCAGGCTGTGAGCCTAAGCGCTTCTTAAAAGAAATAAGGGGAGTAAATATTAATGATTATACATTAGGTCAAACAATTGATGCTAGTATATTCAAAGAAGGAGAAATGGTTGACGTTTCTGGAGTATCTAAAGGAAAAGGTTTCCAAGGTGTTATCAAACGTTATAACCAAACTCGTGGTCCAATGGGACATGGTAGCCAATACCACAGAGGTGTAGGTTCAATGGGAACACTTCTTCCAATGCACGTATTAAAAGGTAAAAAATTACCAGGACATATGGGACATGTTCTTACAACTGTTCAAAACCTTGAAGTAGTTAAAATTGATTTAGAAAATAATATCATTTTAATTAAAGGAAATGTTCCAGGACCAAAAAAATCTATGGTTGTTATTAAAACAGCTGTTAAAAATCCAGATAAAGTAAATGAAGTAGAAGAATTAGTTTTCTATGAAATTGAAAATGCTGAAGAAGTAAATGAAACAAAAGAAGAAGTAGTAGTAGAAACTACGGAAACTGAAGAAGTAAAGGAAGAAGCACAAGAATAATCTTGTTGATTGGAGGATAAAAGATATGGAAAAGTTAAACATTAAGTTAAACAAAGAAGTCTTTGAGATTACCCCTAACGACAACGTTCTTCGTGATGCGATTAACGTAGCAAGATGTGGGCTTCGTCAAGGAACTTATAAAGTAAAAAATAGAAGTGAAGTTTCTGGTGGTGGACGTAAACCATGGAGACAAAAAGGTACAGGACGTGCTAGACAAGGATCAATTCGTGCTCCACAATGGAGAGGCGGTGGAGTTGCTCTAGGACCAGTACCTCGTGATTATTCACTTAAAATGAATCGTAAAGAAAGACAATTAGCATTAAAATCAGCTTTATCTTATAAAGCAAAAGATAAAGAAATGATTGTTGTTGATAAGATTGAAATCAATGTTCCAAAAACCAAAGAAATGTTAAAATTATTAGAAACACTTGAAGTAAACGATAAAAAAGTTTTAATCGTTATGGGAGAATTAACTGAAAATGTAATACTTGCAAGTCGTAATTTACAAAATGTTTTAATTATGGAACCATTTGAATTAAACGTTTTAGACATTGTTAATGCTGATTACTTAGTTATGACTGAAGATGCCGTTAAAATGGTAGAGGAGGCATTAAAATAATGAATACAAAATATTTAGAAATTATTAAAGCCCCAGTAGTTACAGAAAAAAGTACTAATGGTAAAAATTTAAATCAATATACATTTAAAGTTTCACCAAAAGCTACTAAAATCGAAATTAAAGAGGCTATTGAAAAAATATTTAACGTTGAAGTAGAAGAAATTAGTACTTTAAATGTTAAACCAAAAACAAAAAGAGTAGGTCGTTATACAGGACTTAGTAACCGTTCTAAAAAGGCAATTGTTACTTTAAAAGCTGGTCAAACGATTGAACTTAAATAAGGAGGGTAAGTAAAATGGCTATTAAGAATTTTAAACCAACTACAAATGCTAGACGTAAGATGTCAACACTTGTAAACGAAGAAATTACTAAAACTACTCCAGAAAAAAGCTTAACAGTAATCATGAAGAAAAATGGTGGTCGTAATAATCAAGGAAAAATCACTGTTAGACATCATGGTGGTGGAGAAAAAAGAAAATATCGTATTATTGATTTTAAACGTAATAAATTTGATATTGAAGGATCTGTTGCAAGTATTGAATATGATCCAAATAGATCAGCTAATATTGCTTTAATCAATTATATAGATGGAGAAAAAAGATATATTATCGCTCCTAAAAATTTAAAAGTAGGAGATAAGATTATATCTGGAGAAAATGTTGATATTAAAGTAGGAAATGCTTTACCTATTATGAATATTCCAGTAGGTACAGTAATTCACAATATCGAACTTCGTCCAAAAAAAGGTGGATCTCTTGCAAGATCAGCAGGATCTAGTGCTCAAATTTTAGGACGTGAAGGTAAGTATGTCATGGTTCGTTTATCAAGTGGTGAACAAAGAATGATTTTAGGAACTTGTATGGCAACAATTGGTGAAGTAGGAAATGCTGATTATGAATTAGTAAATTTAGGAAAAGCTGGTAGAAGTCGTCATATGGGTATTCGTCCAACTGTTCGTGGTTCTGTTATGAACCCTAATGATCACCCACATGGTGGTGGAGAAGGACGTGCACCAGTTGGTCGTAAAGGACCAGTTACACCTTGGGGTAAACCTGCACTTGGATATAAAACTCGTAAAAAGAAAGCTAGCGACAAGTTTATTGTTCGTAGAAGAAATGCTAAATAAGGAGAGTAAGATATGGCAAGAAGTTTAAAAAAAGGACCTTATGTATTCGATCGATTACTAAAAAAGGTTCAAGAATTAAATAAATCTGGAAAGAAAGAAGTTATTAAAACTTGGTCACGTCGTTCTACTATTTTCCCTGATTTTATAGGTCATACTTTTGCAGTACATAATGGAAAAGAATTTATTCCTGTTTATGTAACTGAAGATATGGTAGGTCATAAATTAGGAGAATTCGCATTAACTCGTAAGTTTGGTGGACATGGCGATAATAAGACGAAGTAGTAACTAGGAGGGAATAAGTATGGAAGCAAAAGCAATTGCAAAACAAGTACGTATTTCACCAATTAAAGCAAGATTAGTTATTGATTTAATCCGTGGAAAAGACGTAAGTGAAGCAAAAACCATATTAGTAAATTATAATACTAAAGCATCAAAAATGATTTTAAAAGTTTTAGATTCTGCAACAGCTAATGCTGTTAATAATAACAAGATGGATGAAGAGAACTTATTTGTTAGTGAAGCTAGAGTTGATGCTGGTCCTGTTATGAAAAGAATCATGTTTGATTCAAGAGGTCATATAGGACATAAAGATAAAAGAACTAGTCACATTGTAATTAGTGTTAAGGAAAGATAGGAGATATTATGGGACAAAAAGTAAGTCCAATTGGACAAAGAATTGGTATTAATAAAGACTGGGAATCTAAATGGTATGCTCCTAAAAGTGATTTTTCAAAATATTTAATGGAAGATATTAAAATTCGTGAATATATTGATAAGAATTTAGCTGATAAAGGTATCGCTAGTGTTGAAATTGAAAGAAATAAAAAGAAATGTGAAGTTACAATTCATTCTGCTAAACCAGGAGTATTAATTGGTAAAGGTGGAGAAGAAATTGAAAAACTTAAGAAAACATTATCTTCTATCGTAAAACATCCTGTGCAAGTTTCAGTTGTTGATGTTAAAAAAGCTGATATCAATGCTAAACTTGTTGCAGATTCAATTGCAAAACAAATCACTAACAGAGCCTCATTTAGAATGGCCCAAAAACGTGCTATTAAAAATGCTATGAAAGCTGGAGCTAAAGGAATCAAAACAAGTGTTTCTGGTCGTTTAGGTGGAGCTGATATGGCAAGAACAGAAGGATATAAAGAAGGAACTATTCCACTTCATACATTTAGAGCTGATATTGATTATGCTACATCAGAAGCTGATACAACTTATGGAAAAATCGGCGTTAAAGTATGGATTTATAAAGGTGAAATTCTTCCTGTAAAGAATGGAGGTAAGTAAGATGGCTTTAATACCTGCAAGAGTAAAATATCGTCGTGTTCACAGATTACCTTATGAAGGAAAAGCAAAAGGAAATACAGAATTACATTTCGGTGAATACGGATTAATGGCAAAAGAAGGAGCTTGGATTACAACTAATCAAATTGAAGCTGCTCGTGTTGCTATGACAAGATATATGAAACGTGGAGGAAAAGTATGGATTAATATTTTTGCCCACATGCCAATAACCAGTAAACCATTAGGTACTCGTCAAGGAAAAGGAAAAGGTGCTGTAGATAAATGGGTAGCTGTTGTTAAAGAAGGAAAAATTATGTTTGAAATTAGTGGTGTATCAGAAGAAGTTGCTCGTGAAGCATTTAGACTTGCTTCTCATAAATTACCAATTAAAACAAAATTTGTTATGAGAGAAAAAGAAAATGGTGGTGAAAAAAATGAAGGTTAAAGAAATTAGAGAAATGACCACTGAAGATATTCAAAAACATATTGTTGATGCCAAACAAGAATTATTTAATTTACGTTTTCAACAAGCAACTGGTATCATCGAAAAACCTTCAAGAATTAAAGAATTAAGACACGATGTTGCAAGATGCAAAACTGTACTTCGTGAACGTGAGTTGGAGGTAAAATAATGGAAAGACGTAAAGAATTAGTTGGAAAAGTTGTAAGTAGTAAAAATAATAAAACAATTACAGTAGTGGTTGAAACTTATAAAAAAGATCCATTATATGGTAAAAGAGTAAAATATTCTAAAAAATATGCTGTACATGATGAAACTAATAAAGCTAAAGTAGGAGATATAGTTAGAATAGTTGAAACTAGACCATTATCTAAAACAAAATATTTCTATTTAAAAGAAATTATTGAAGAAGCGGTTATTCTTTAATAACTGTACGATAAAGGAGGAAATATGATTCAACAAGAAAGTCGTCTTAAAGTTGCTGATAATTCGGGAGCTCGTGAACTTTTAGTTATTCGTGTTCTTGGAGGAAGTAAAGTTAAGACTGGAAATATTGGAGATATAGTAGTTGGAACCGTAAAGAATGCGATTCCAAATGGAACTGTTAAAAAAAGTAAAGTTGTTAAAGCAGTTATCGTTCGTTCTAAATTTGGTGTTCGTCGTGAAGATGGTTCTTACATCAAATTCGATGATAATGCTTGTGTAATTATTAAAGATGATAAGAGTCCAGTCGGAACTCGTATCTTTGGACCAGTAGCAAGAGAACTTCGTGATGATAAAGATTATATGAAAATTGTATCCCTTGCTAAGGAAGTACTATAGGAGTGAATTATGAGATTAAAAACAGGTGATAAAGTTATAGTAATTGCTGGTTCTAATAAAGGTAAAGAAGGAATTATTAAAAAAGTATTACGTGATTCAGATAAAGTTATCGTTGAAGGTGTAAACATTGTAAAAAAACATCGTAAAGGTAATGGCCAAGAATCAGGTGGAATTATGGAAATCGAAGCTCCTATTCATGCTTCAAATGTAATGCTTTTGGATCCTAAAACGAAAAAACCTACTAGAGTAGGAATTACTATTGATGAAAAAAATAACAAAAAAATAAGAATTTCAAAGAAATCAAACGAAAAGTTTGATTAATAGAAGGAGGAATTATTGATGAACCGCCTAAAAGAAAAATACTTGAATGAAGTTGTTCCAAGTTTAAAAGAAAAATACAATTATAAATCAATTATGGAAGTTCCAAAATTAGAAAAAATAGTTGTTAATATGGGTGTTGGTGATGCAACTACTAACTCAAAACTATTAGATGCTGCTGTTGCTGATTTAACAACTATAACTGGACAAAAACCAGTTGTTACAAAAGCTAAAAAATCAATTGCTGGATTCCATGTTCGTGAAGGACAATCAATTGGTTGTAAAGTAACTTTAAGAGGAGATGCTATGTATAACTTTATGGATAAGTTAATAAGTATTGGTCTTCCTCGTGTTAGAGATTTCCGTGGAATTAGTAACAAAGCATTTGATGGTCGTGGAAACTATACCCTTGGTATTAAAGAACAATTAATATTTTCAGAAATTGAATATGATAATATTGTTAAAGTTCGTGGAATGGATATTGTTTTTGTAACAACAGCTAAGAGTAATGAAGAAGCATTTGATTTATTAAATGAACTTGGAATGCCATTTAGAAAGTAATTGGAGGATATTATGGCTAAAAAAAGTATGATAAATAAAGCTAACAAAAAACAAAAATATAAAGTACGTGAATATACTCGTTGCCAAAGATGTGGACGTCCACATGCTGTTATGAGTAAATTTGGAATTTGTAGAATTTGTTTTCGTGAATTAGCTTATAAAGGACAAATACCAGGAGTCAAAAAATCAAGCTGGTAAAAAAGGAGGAAATATAAATGGTAGTAACAGATACAATTGCCGATATGCTTACAAGAATTCGTAATGCTAACGTAATGCACTATCAAGAAGTTTTAGTACCAAATTCAAAAATGAAATTAGAAATTGCTAAAATTTTAAAAGATGAAGGTTTTATTGCTGATTATAAGGTATTAAAAGAAGATGTTCAAGGAACAATTGTTTTAACATTAAAATATGGACCAAATAAAGAAAGAGTTATTACAGGACTTAAAAGAATTTCTAAACCTGGTTTAAGGGTTTATGCTAAAAATGATGAAATTCCTAAGGTATTAAATGGTTTAGGTATAGCTATTATTTCTACAAGTAAAGGATTAATGACTGATAAAGAAGCCAGAAAAAATAACCTTGGTGGAGAAGTTCTAGCTTATATTTGGTAGAAAGGAATAAAATTATGAGCCGTATAGGAAATAGAAAAATTGTTATTCCTGAAGGTGTTAGTGTTGTGTTAAATGATAATATTGTTAAAGTAACTGGTAAATTAGGAGAATTATCTTTAGAATTACCAAATGTTATTAAAATGGAAATAAAAGATAACGAAATTACTCTAACAAGAATTAATGAAATTAAAACAACTAAAGCTATGCATGGAACAACTAATGCTAACATTACTAATATGATTAAGGGAGTAACAGAAGGTTATAAGAAAAATTTAGAAATTATTGGTGTTGGATATCGTTTTAATTTACAAGGAAATAAGCTTGTTATTAATGCAGGTTATTCTCATCCTGTTGAAATGGAAATTCCAGCTGGATTAAAATTAGAACTTATTAGTAACACTGAAATTTCAGTATTTGGAATTTCTAAAGAATTAGTAGGAGAATTTGCTGCTAATATTAGAAAAGTTAGACAACCTGAACCTTATAAAGGAAAAGGTATTCGTTATAAAGATGAATATATTCGTCGTAAAGAAGGCAAAAAGGCTGCTTAATAGGAGGAATGTTTATGATAAATAAAGTATCAAGAAACGATATGCGTAGAGAAAGACATGAACGTGTTAGAACAAAAATTGTTGGTACTAAAGAAGTTCCAAGAGTTTGTGTATACCGTTCTAATACAAATATCTATGCACAAATTATTAATGATGAAGAGGGTATTACTTTAGTTTCTGCCAGTTCTTTAGAAAATAAAGGATCTAACGGAAGTAACGTTGAAGCAGCTAAATTAGTTGGTACTAGCCTTGCTAAAAAAGCTAAAGAAGCTGGTATTACCAAAGTTGTTTTTGATAGAGGTGGATACCTTTACCATGGTCGTGTTAAAGCACTAGCTGATGCTTTAAGAGACGGTGGATTAGAATTCTAAGGAGGTGTATGTATGCAAAAACAAAAAAGAGAACCTAAAAATAATAAAACATTTGAAGAATTAGTCATCGAAGTTAAAAGCGTTGTTAAAGTAACGCAAGGTGGAAGACAAAGAAGATTCTCTGCAACCGTTGTTGTTGGAGATAAAAATGGAACAGTTGGAATTGGTATTGGAAAAGCTGCTGAAGTACCAGACGCTATTAAAAAAGCCATTCAAGCTGCTAACAAAAATACTATTAAAATCACTTTAATTGATAATCGTACTATTCAACACGAAGCATTCGGTAAAAGTGGAGCTGCTAGCGTTCTATTAAAACCAGCACCTGCCGGAGCTGGATTAATAGCTGGTGGAGCTGTTCGTGCTGTACTAGAACTTGCTGGTGTTCGTGATATTTCAAGTAAATCACTTGGTTCAAGAACAAAATTAAATATGGCAACAGCAACTATTAACGCTTTAAAATCTATTAAAACTGTTTCTGAAGTTGCTAAATTAAGAGGAAAAGAAGAAAGTGAGATTTTAGGATAATGAAATTACATGAATTAGAAAGAAATACTCTTGCTAAGCAAGAAAGACGTCGTGTTGGACGTGGTATGGGATCTGGTCTTGGTAAAACAAGTGGACGTGGTGAAAAAGGTCAAAAAGCTCGTAGTGGTGTTTCAATCAAAGCAACATTCGAAGGTGGACAATTACCATTATACAGACGTTTACCAAAAAGAGGATTCTCAAATAGTGATTTTAAAATTAGATATGCAACAATTAATCTTTCCGATTTAAATAAATTTGAAGAAGGAACTGTTGTTACACCTGAACTTTTAAAAGAATGTGGTTTATTAAAGAATCAATTAGATGGTGTTAAAGTTTTAGGTGATGGTGAAATTGAAAAGAAATTGACAATTAAAGCAAATAAATTTTCTAAAACAGCCATTGAAAAACTAGAAAAGTCAGGAAGTACAATTGAGGTGATCTAATGTTTGCTACCATGAAGCAAATATTTGCACCAACAAATAAAGATTTAAGAAAAAGAATATTATTTACATTAGGGGCTTTGTTAATATTTATTATTGGAACAGGTGTTCCTGTTCCTGGAACAACCAATATTACGAAAAATTTAGGATTTTTGGAACTTATTAATGCTATGGGAGGAGGAAGTTTAAAAAACTTTTCAATCTTTGCCTTAGGAGTTTCACCTTATATTACTGCATCCATTATTGTTCAGTTATTACAAATGGATATTATACCTTATTTTTCCGAGTTATCAAAAGAAGGACCAGTCGGTAGAAGAAAATTAAATCAAATAACTAGATATATGGGTATTATCTTTGCTTTCATTGAAGGTTATGCTTTTAGTTTTGCTTTTCTTGGTTCAAGTTCAGCATTTGAATATTTGTATGTAGCAACTATTTTAACAGCTGGAACAGCTTTCTGTTTATGGCTTGGTGATCAAATAACTCAAAAAGGTATTGGTAATGGAGTCTCTTTGATGATTATGGCTGGTATCATTGCTACTTTACCTACCATGTTTCAAACCGCTTTTACATCTTTAGTTGTTCCTAATGATTTAACCATGGGAATTATTAAATTTGCTATTTTCGTAATATTATATTTTGTAATTATAATTGGTGTTGTTTATGTTCAAGAAGCTGAAAGAAGAATTCCTCTTCAATATGCTAATAAAACAACCGGATCTTATGGATCAGAACAATCATTTTTACCAATTAAATTAAATACAGCAAGTGTTATTCCAGTAATATTTGCTTCAAGTTTGCTTGCTATTCCAGCAACGATTGCAAACTTTGTCAACAAAGAAGGATTTACAAATTTTGTTAGTAATTATCTTGATTATTCTAAACCAGTTGGTTTTATCCTTTACATTGTATTAATTTTCTTCTTTGGTTATTTCTACACTTTCTTACAATTAAGACCAGAAGATGTAGCTGATAATCTAAAGAAAAATGGAGGATATATTCCCGGGGTTAGACCAGGAAAAGAAACTGAAGAATATGTAAGTCATACATTATCAAGAATTACAATAGTTGGAACAATTCTTTTAATTATTCTAGCAATTATTCCAATTATATTTACAAGTGTTACTAAATTACCAAGTAGTATAAGTATTGGGGGAACCGGATTATTAATCGTTGTTGGTGTTGCTCTTGAAACTTATAAACAATTAGAAGGTAGTTTAGCAACAAGAACTTATAAGAAAAGGAAAGGCCGTTTAAGATAATGAAAAATATTATTTTAATAGCAGCACCAGCTGCAGGAAAAGGTACACTATCAGATTTACTTGTTAAAAAATATGATTATCTTCATATATCAACCGGAGATTTACTTCGGGAAGTTAGCAAAGAAACGACAGAACTTGGTCAAAAAATAGCTAAAATGTTAAAAAATGGTGAATTAGTTACTGATGAAATTGTTTTTGAACTTTTAGAAAATAAATTATGTCAAGTTGATAAACCTTATATTTTAGATGGCTTTCCAAGAACAATTAATCAAGCATATAAATACGATGAATTAATTCAAAAATTAAATAAAGATTTAGGTATCGTTGTAGTTTTAAACTGTGATTATGAAATCTTAAAGAAAAGAATAGTTGGTCGTTATTTATGTAAAGATTGTGGAAGTATTTATAATACTTTAACGGGTGTAAATACTCCTAAACAAGAAGGCATTTGTGATAATTGTGGTGGAGCTTTATATAAAAGAAGTGATGATAATGAAGAATCTTTTAAAACTCGTTATGAAACTTATTTAGAAAAGACGAAACCATTAATTGATTTTTATGAGAAAAAAGGTAATTTATATTATATTGATTCTCAAACAACTGACACAATGCTAAAGGAAATAGAGGATCTTCTATGATTAGTATCAAGAGTGATCGTGAAATAGAACTTTTAAAAGTGGCTGGTTCCATTGTTTATGATACGCATTGTTATTTAAAACCTTTTATTAAAGAAGGAATCACAACGAAAGAATTAGATAAACTAGCTTATGATTATATTATAAGTCGTGGAGCTACGCCATCTTTTAAAGGATATGAAGGTTATCCTGCTAGTATTTGTACTAGCATAAATCAAGAAGTTGTCCATGGTATTCCTAGTAATCGTAAATTAAAAAATGGTGATATTATATCCATTGATATTGGAGCTTGCTATAAAGGATATCATGGTGATTCTGCTTGGACATATGCTGTTGGTAAAGTTACCAAAGAACAAGAATATTTAATGGAACATACCGAAAAATCTTTATACATTGGTCTTCAAGAAATAAAACCTGGTAATCATATTGGTGATATCGGTTATGCAATTGAGACTTATGCTAAAGAACATCATCTAGGGGTTATTCAAGAATTGGTAGGTCATGGTGTTGGAACAAGTGTCCATGAAGAACCTGATGTACCTAATTATGGAACAAAACATAGTGGACCAGTTTTAAAAAAGGGAATGGTTATTGCTGTTGAACCCATGTTAACTTTGGGTAGTCCAGAAATATGCATCTTAGATGATGATTGGACAATTGAAACAGAAGATTATTCTATGTCAGCTCATTATGAACACACTGTTGTTGTAACAGAAAATGGTTATGAAATATTAACAGGAGGGAAAAATGGCCAAAAATGATACTATTGAAGTAGAAGGCAAAGTATTAGAAGTTTTACCAGGTTATAAATTTAAGGTAGAGCTTGTTAACAAGCATATTATAGAAGCCCACGTTTCTGGTAAAATGCGAATGAATTACATTCGTATCATAGAAGGAGATAATGTTGTAATCGAGTTGTCTCCCTATGATTTAACACGTGGGAGAATTACCTATCGGAAATAATAGGAGGGATATATATGAAAGTTAAACCATCTGTAAAACCAATTTGTGCTAAATGCAAAGTAATTAAAAGAAAAGGTAAAGTAATGGTAATTTGTGAAAACCCAAAACACAAACAAACACAAGGATAATAGGAGGTGTAATGTATGGCACGTATTAAGGGTGTAGATATACCAAATGATAAACATATCGTTATATCATTAACTTATATTTATGGTATTGGAAGAAATCTTGCTAAAACAATTTGTGAAAATGCAAATGTTGAACCAACTAAAAAAGCAGGAACTTTAGATACTGAAGAATTAAATAGACTAAGAGATGAAATCAACAAACATTTAGTTGAAGGTGATTTACGTCGTGAAGTTAACATGAATATAAAAACCAAGATGGAAATAAATTCTTATCAAGGAACTCGTCATAAAAAAGGTTTACCTGTAAGAGGACAAAGAACAAACAGAAATGCTCGTACTCGTAAAGGTAAAGGAAAAACAGTTGCTAATAAGAAAAAATAGTTTAGTGAGTAAAGGAGGTTAAACTATGGCTTATAAACAAAGAAAAAGAAAAGTAAAAAAGAATGTGCCTGAAGGAATTGCTCATATTCATGCAACCTTCAATAACACAATTGTTACTTTGTCTGATAAAGATGGAAATGCAATTGCTTGGGCTAGTGCCGGAGCTTTAGGATTTAAAGGAAGTAAAAAATCAACTCCATTTGCTGCTGGTCTTGCTAGTGAAGCTGCTGGTAAAAAAGCATTTGATGCTGGTATGCGTAAAGTTGAAGTTTATGTAAAAGGTTTAGGACCTGGAAGAGAAACAGCAATTAGATCACTTCAAACTGCTGGACTTGAGATTACATCAATTAGTGATGTAACACCAATACCACATAATGGATGTCGTCCACCAAAACGTCCAAGAGGTTAATAAGGAGGAATACTGATGGCAAATTTTGTAATACCATTTGAAAAACCAATCTATAAAGTAGCAGATTATACTGAAAATAATTTTTATGGTAAATTTGAATTAGAACCACTTGAAAGAGGTTTCGGAAACACTATTGGTAATGCTTTAAGAAGAGTTTTACTTTCAAGCTTACCTGGAAGTGCTATTTCAAGTGTTAAAATTGAAGGAATTCAACATGAATTTCAAACTCTAGATGGAGTAATCGAAGATGTAACAACCATTATTTTAAATTTAAAAAGTGTTGTTGTTAAAAATCATGCTCAAGAAATGAAATATATGCGTCTTGATGTAACTTGTGATAGTGATGAAATGGAAGTAAAAGCAGGAGATTTCACGGTTGATCCAGATATTGAAATCATTAATCCTGATTTACATATTGCCACTCTTTCACGTGGAGCTCATTTAGTGATGGAAATGACTGTTACAAATGGACGTGGTTATGTAAGAAGTGAAGAAAATAAAAAACTTCTTGATATCAAAAAAGTAGGTACAATTCCTATCGATTCACTTTATTCACCAATTGAAAGAGTATCATATGAAGTAGATAATGCCCGTGTTGGACAAAATGAAAACTATGATAAATTAATTTTAAATGTTTGGACTAATGGAAGTATTCGTCCAGAAGAAGCAATTGCCATTGCCTCAAAAATCTTAGTTGCTCATTTCAACATTTTAGTTGATTTAGCTAATATAACTGATTTAACAGGATTAATGGTAGAAAAAACAGAAGATAGTAAATCAAAAGAATTAGAAACTTTAATTGAAGATTTAGATTTCTCTGTTCGTACATTTAATTGTTTAAAAAGAGCAAATATTAAAACACTTAAAGATTTAGTTGATAAAAAACAAAGTGATTTTACAAAAATACGTAATTTAGGTAAGAAATCTTTAAAAGAAGTATTAGATAAAATTAAAGATATGGGCTTATCTTTACGTGATGAAGATTAGGAGGGATAGTAATGTCATATCGTAAATTAGGTCGTGATAACAAACATAGAAAAAGCATGCTTGCTAATTTAACTAAAGAAGTTATCATGAAAGAAAGAATTCAAACTACTGATACTCGTGCTAAAGAAGTTCGTAAGTTTGTTGATAAAATGATTACTTATGGAAAAAAAGGCGATTTAGTATCAAGAAGATTAGCACTAGCATTCCTTCATAATGATACTGAATGTGTTAATAAAATATTTAATGAATTAGCTCCTCGTTATGAAAATAGAAATGGTGGCTATACGAGAATTTTAAAAGTTGATGAAAGACGTGGAGACGGAGCATTAGTTTCTATTATAGAATTAGTTAAATAACTAGTTCTTTTTTTCTAAAAAAAAACACCAAAGGTGTTAAATTTTCTTTCTTTTAATAAATATTTTAATAATATAAAACAAGAATATTATCATGATGATAACATATACCCAGACTAAAATGGTATATAAATCACCTTTAGCATATTTAGCAATGATACTTGGAATATTCTCAGGAAAATATTTAGCTATAAATGTTTTAATTTCTTTTACTGTATTGTATTTCAAAAAAGTTAAAATTCTTAAAAATATATCAAAGATGGCAACAAAAAATACAACATTAGAAAATCTTCTAAAAAAACAAATAACAATAACTAATAAAACTATAAAAATAATAGCATCCACTTTATCACTTCCTATTCTAAATAATATTCTATCAAACTATAATCTTTTTCGCAATAATTTTTTTAAACTCCTTTACTTAAAAAAAAATATATAATATAATTATCCTAAGGAGGATATATGAATAAAGAATTTAAGAGAACTTTTTTTACTAGTTTGTTAGCTGTTTTGTTAGTTGTTTCTAATTTAATTGGTCTTAAATTAACTAATTTTTTTGATTTAACTATTTCTGTTGACTTTTTAACTTTTCCATTTACATTTTTATGTACTTTATTAATTTATAATATGGGAGGTAAAAAGAAGGCCTACGAAAGCATTTTAGTTGCATCTTTGATACAAATATTTATTATTATTAGTTATACTTTAGCTATTAAATTAGGTAATCAAGCCATTATGCCAGATTTATCTGAATATGTTAATACTTTATTTAAAGTTGATGAAGCTAAAATATTATCAAGTTTATTAGCCTTTTTAATTTCTCATTATGTATTAATTTATATTTATGAAAACTTTAAAAATTATGGTAAAGAATTATTTGGTGTAGTAATTAGTTTGTTAGTAGCTTTATTCTTAAAAGCAACAATTTACTTAGTAATTACTTTAAATGGATATGATTCAATATTTATTATTAATATGCTTTTAAGTAATATAATAATTGCAATAATCTTAGATATTGTTATAACAATTCTTTTCTATTTATTAAGAGAAAAAGAAGTAGAAACTATTTGTATTGAAAGTATGAATATAAATGTTAAGAAAAGTTTAGATGAAGATAAAACGATTGAAG
This sequence comes from uncultured Clostridia bacterium, assembly GCA_945871105.1. Taxonomy (GTDB): domain Bacteria; phylum Bacillota_I; class Bacilli_A; order RF39; family UBA660; genus RUG591. The sequence goes on along the minus strand of CAMBUO010000019.1, from coordinate 6,797 downwards.
AAATAATTACTAAACCAAAAGAAGAAGTTAAAAAAACTAAGAAAAAAACATACTATAAAGATACAAGTAATAAAAGTAAAAATAATAAACCAAAAAGTAAACAAACTAATCATAAAAAAACGGTAAAAAATAGTAAAGTCAAAGTAAATAAAGAAGATAAAAAGTAAAAAATACGTTAAAAGTGTTGATTTACAGGTTTATTTATGATAATTTGTATATGTAAGCATGATATGAATGCTTAATTCATTAATAAAGGAGGAACATAATGAAAAAAATTGAATTAGTAGAAGCAGTTGCAACAAATGCTGGATTAACAAAAGCTGATGCAACAAGAGCAATTGATGCTACATTTGATGCAATTACAGAAGCTTTAAAGAAAGGTGATAAACTTACTTTAATTGGTTTTGGAACTTTTGGTGTTTCTAGAAGAGAAGGACGTACAGGACGTAATCCTCAAACAGGAGCAACAGTAGAAATTCCAGCTCGTAATGTTGTATCTTTTAAAGCTGGAACTCAATTAAAGAAATCTGTTAACTAAAAAGTTCAAAACTTTTTAGTTTTTTTATAGGTGTATATGAAAGAAATAGCTTTAGAATTTTTAAAAATAATAAATAGTAAAGGATATAAAGCTTATATAGTTGGTGGATTTGTTCGTGATTATTTAATGCAAATAGAATCACATGATATTGATATTAATACTAATGCTACACCAAAAGAAATCAAAAAAATATTTTCCAATATAAAATTTTCTAAAAATATAAATGAGGAAAACTCTTATGGAGCAGTTAGTGTTATTTATAAAAATATTTTATTTGAAGTAACTACTTTTCGTGAAGAAGAAGCATATTTAGATAATCGTCATCCCTCAAGTATTAGATATATAGATGATTTAGAAACTGATTTACAAAGACGAGATTTTACTATAAATGCTATTTGTATGGATCAAAATGGTAATATAATTGATCCATTAAATGGTCAAATGGATTTATCTAATAGAATAATAAAAACGATTATTAATCCTTCTAAATCTTTTAAAGATGATGCTCTTCGAATCTTAAGATCTATTCGCTTTGCAACTAATTTAAATTTTTCTTTAGATTCTAATTTAAAATTAGCAATAAATGAAACTAAAAAGTATTTAAAAAATATCTCTTATGATCGTAAAAAGAGAGAATTAGATAAAATATTTGCTAGTATTCATGCTAAAGAAGGAATCAATCTTTTAAAAGAGTTAGATTTATTAGAATTTTTAGAGTTAGAAAATATTGATCGCGTAAAAGACTATTCAGATTTAATTGGTATTTGGTCTATGATTAATTCCCAAGTTTATCCTTTTACTAAAAATGAAAAAGAATTAATCAAAAATATTAATTTTGTTTATGAACTTGATAATTTAAATCCTTTAGTTTTATATAAATATGGTTTATATGTTAATACCATTGCTGGTATTAATAAAGGATTAAGTAAACCGGAAATAAATAAAGCTTATCAAGAATTACCAATTAAAGTAAGATCAGATATAAATATAACGGCTAAAGAAATATGTGAAATTTTTAATAAAGAACCATCTTCTTTTTTAAATGATATTTTTAAACAATTAGAAATAGAAATTTTAACTGGTAATTTACAAAATATTAACAGTATTTTAAAAGAATATATTTTAAATCATTTTTGAAATCTTTAAAAAATATTATTTTTATGTTATCCTATTAGTATGATAATAGGAGGATATATGAAAAAGGCATTATGTTTCATGGGAATATTAGTTTTGTTGTTTTTAGCTCTTTTACCACCAGCACTACGTTTATTTTTACCAGATAAAGAAACTGAAATTATTGAAGAAGAAACTAAAAAACAATTGCTAGTATGTAAAAGTGAACGTTTTGGTATAAGTACTAGTTATGATAATAATAAAGTGGATAGAATAATTTTTAAAAGATTTAAACTTTTGAGTGATGATACTACAGAAGTAGAAGATGCTGAGGATATGACAATTAATAATAATACTCCTCTTGATGAAGCTTTTGATAATATTAAAACAGATACGACAATAACTTATAATGAACAAGAAGATAGTGAAGTAATATCAATTGATTTTGACATTTATGATCATAAAGAATTAGATTTAAGTCTTTTAAATAAATCTCTTGAAGAAGAAAAAACATATTATGAATCACAAGGATTAACTTGTACAGTTAAAGAATACTAATAGTAAAAATTATAATACTAAGAATAACAAGGGTAAGTGTTAATAACTTATCTTTTTTTATGACTTTCTTTAAAATACTTTTAACTTTATAAAAACTAAAAAGGAAGAAATAATAAAAACAAAATAAATAATTTATGGCAAACATAAATTCAATTCTTTCAATAAAATTTAAAAAATTAATTTTTTTATAAATAACTATATAAGCATATTCATATAAATTAGTTAAAGTTAAACCAAGAATACCTATAATAAATAAATAACTTAATAAATGACAACAACTACTAATTAATAAAGTCTTTTTATTAACTAAAGAAGAACTTTCTCCATAAGTTAAAAAATAAGTATAATAAATTAAAAAACTATATAAAAGAGTATTTCTAAATAAATTATTATCTTTTAAAATATTAATAGTAAAATTATCTATTTTAAGATAAATACTACTTAATAAACCTAATAATAAAATTAAAATAATAAAATAACTTGATAATAAAACTACTTTAATAATCGTATGATAACCTTTTTTTATTAAGAATAAAGAAGATATCAGTAATAAAATACTAATAACTATTCCTGAATAATCTTTTAAAATATTATTACTTATAAAATAAGTTAGTTTATTTAAGTAAATTGGTAAGATAATTAAAGATATAATTAATAAACAAATATTTGTTAATTTATATTTAGTTAAGTTTAATTTCTCTGTTAATAAGATTAAGAAAAAACTAAGTAGAAAACCAAAGATAATCGCTAAAGGAGTAAAATTAGAAAAATTTAAGAGAAAAACAGAAAGTGATAGAATTAAAAAAGTTATATTTACTTCTATTTTATTTATTTTCATAGTTACCTCGAATAGTATTATTAATATTTAATGTTTTATTAGTATAAATTTTATTATCTTCTAAATACTCATTAAATATTTTATTTATTTCTTGATTATTAAGATGACAATCATTAGATATAATATTTATTTCATTAGTTATTAGTAATTTATTATTTAATTCTTGTTTTTTACCTTTTAATATTTTTAAATTTAAATAGTTATTATCTTGACATTTATAAGTATAATTAAAAGTATCAATATTATCTAAAAGATAATTAATAAAAATACTTTGATCTTCAGTTAATTCTTGATAATTATTGTTAATAAAAGTAATTATACCAATTGGTAAAGTATTATTATCTTGATAAGTTAAATTAGTTAAATAAATATTTTTCTTTTCATAATAGTTCTTTATGACATCATACATAGTTGTATAAATAACTTTACTAGTTTCTTGATGATTAATTTTAACTAAATCATTTATTTCTAAGAATTTATTATTATGCATAAGATCATTTATATTATTACTATAAGCTATTAAAAAGTCTTCTCTGGTATCTTGATTATTTAAAAAGTAGTTAATTAGTTCTTTAAATTCTTTGTTTTTAATAGAATCATCGATTAATAATAAGTTTAAATGGGATAAATAAATTTTTTTATTTATTTTTAAACTTAAATTATTAAATAATTGATTTATATTAGTATCTTTTGCTTCTATTATTTTCGTTTGGGGATTAAGATTATTTTCTTCTATTTTTTCAATATAAGAAATGGTTACTTTATAATTATTATCTTCTTTTTGAATACTAATAGTATCAATGATAGCTAAATCATTTAATTCAATATAAGAAGAACAACCAGTTAGAAAGAAAATTATGATTAAAATTAAGTATTTTTTCATTAGACACCTCGGATTTTATTATTACTTAATAAAGGATTGCGTTTTTTGGCTTTTTTTGATGATATTTTAACAACACTATCTTTTAATTCTTCAAAGTTAATAGGAGCAAAGGGATATAAATAATCAACTCCTTGACTTTTCATTTCAGCTAGATTAGCAAGGATTAAAATAGTTCCTAAAAATATTCCGAATCCACCAAAGATACTAGCTAAGATAATTAAAATAAATCTATACCAACGAATAGAATTAATAGCTTCAATTGATGGCATTAATAAACCACTAATAGCAGAAATAGCAACTACGATAATCATGATAGGAGAAACAATACCAGCCGAAACAGCCGCATCACCTAATACTAAACCACCTAAAATAGAAACAGCTGTTCCTAAAGAAGAAGGAATACGAATATCACTTTCTCTTAAGATTTCAAAAGCAATAATCATGAGGATAGCTTCTAAAAAAGCTGGAAAGGGGACACTTTGTCTTTGTTTAGTAAAACTTAACAAGAGATTAATTGGCATAGCTTCGGGATTATGCGTCGTAATACAAACATAAAAAGCCGGCAGAAAACAAGCAATTAAAAAAGCAATTAACCGAATTATTCGAATAAAAGAAATATTAATTGGTTTTTGATAATAATCATCACTAGCATGAAAATAATCTACAAAAAAAGTTGGTAAAATTAAAACATCAGGACTATTATCAGTTAGAATAACAATTTTTCCTTCTAAAAGGGCTTGACTAGCAACATCTGGTCTTTCAGTTGATTTTAAACTAGGAAATAAACTTTTTGATTGATTTAAATATTTACGCAAATACCCACTATCAATAATACCATCAATATTAATGTTTTCTAATTTCTTTTTAACTTCTTTAACTAAGGATTCTTTAACAATACCATTTACATAAATAATACCAACTTTCGTTTTCGTGTATACTCCTAATTCATAATCAATTACTTGTAAATTAATATCTTTAATTCTTCTTCTAATTAAACCAAGATTAGTATTAAAATGTTCAATAAAAGCATCTTTTGGTCCAATAATCGTTTTTTCATAATCAGCTTCACTGACTCCTCTTGTTAAATCTTTTCTTGTTTCAATACTTAAAATACTAGTATCATCAATTATTAAAATTGTAAAACCATTTAATAATTTATTTTTTAGTTCTTGATAATCTTTAAGTTTAGTAATACTAACTGCTGGTAAATAATTATATAAATAGTTTTCTAAATCTGTTATTTTTAAATCACTAAGGAAACTGATTCTTTTTAAAATAAAATTATTTATATCATTACTACTAGTAATTGTTTCTATATTAATAATATTTAAGATATGATTATTTAATCTAATTGTTTTATAAACATAATCAGAAGAATTATTACTTTCTTTTTTTAATAATTCAAGATAATTCATGGTATCACCAATATTAGTATTATTAAAACTAAAAAAATTATACAAATAGAAAAAGGTGAACAAAACTTCACCTTGATTTCTTTGTAAAACCTTATAAAATAGGAATAAAAAATATTTTATTGAATTTACTATTATTTTAAAAAATTATTATATTATATTCGAGGGATGAAAATATGATTTATAAAACATATTTTACCACCCAAACATCCCTCACTTTAAAAAATATGTTATAATTTAATTAATTGAGGTGGATTATGCAAATTAAAATAGATGACTTTGATGATTTAGGTAATGGTTTAGGGAAAATTGATAATAAAGTTTGTTTTGTTAATAAAGGTTTACCCAATGAAGTATTAGATATAGAAATAACTAAGAATACTAAAAGTTATATAAATGCTAAGATAAATAAAATAATTATTCCTAGTAAAAAGAGACTAAAACCTATTTGTCCTTTTTATGATATCTGTGGAGGTTGTAATTTTTTACATGCTACTAAATATTTAGAAAATGAATTTAAAATACTAAAAGGTAAAAAGTTTCTAGGTAGTATCGATAAATTATATGAAACAGCTGAACTTAATTATCGTAATAAGGTAATATTTCATGTTAAAAAGGGGGAAATAGGTTTTTATAAAACCAATACTAATCAATTAATTAAAATTACTTATTGTTATTTATTAGATGATGAAATTAATAAAATATTAGCATTATTTAATAAACATGTTGATAATAATTTTACAGGAGAAATATTAATAAGAGTTAACTCTTTAAAAGAAACTTTAGTATCTATAACAGGTAATTATCAATATACTAATATCTTAATAAATAGTAATTTAATAAATAATTTAGTTTATAATTCCAAAGTATTAAAGGGAAACAATTATTTTATAGAATATCTAAATGATTATAAGTTTAAAGTAAGTTATCTTTCTTTTTTTCAAGTTAATTGCAAGGGTTTAGAAAGCATTATCGATATTTTGAATAATTTCTTAAAAGATAAAAATATTAATATTGCTTTAGATTTATATAGTGGTACTAGTGTTTTAGGAATAATAATGGCAAGATATGTTAAAAAAATTATCAGTGTTGAGGAAGTTAAAGTGGCAACATTAGATGCTTTAGAAAATAAAAAATTAAATAAAATTAATAATTTAGAAGTTATAAATGGTAAAGTAGAAGATTATATTGATACTTTTAAAAATATTGATTTAGTGGTAGTAGATCCAGCAAGACGTGGTTTAGATAAAAAAACAATTAATTATTTAAAAACAATTAAAAGTAATTATTTAATCTATATAGCTTGTAAAATGGATTCTTTAAAAAGAGATTTATATGATTTAAAAGAAATATATGATGTTACCTCAATTAATTTAGTTGATATGTTTCCAAGAACTAATCATGTTGAGAGTGTATGTGTGTTGAAACTCCGTTAAGTATCTATTTATAAATAAA
>CAMBUO010000018.1 GCA_945871105.1 uncultured Clostridia bacterium | reverse complement strand
TAGTATTCTACCGTATAACCAAATGTATCTTTTTCATAGTAAACTTTAATAACACCATTGTTATTAATAGTATCTGGAATAGTAGTTGGATCAGTTCCTACAAATTTATAACCGTCATATTTATTAACAGTATTAATATCTTCTTTTTTAACTGTTAAAGTATCAGGTTCTAATACTTGAACTTTTTGTGTTTCAGTTTGAGTATCTTTTATTTGTAATACTCCATCTTTATAATATTCAACAGTATATTTTAATTCTTTTGTTTGTTTTTCATCAGTTACATAGTAAACATTAATAACATTTTTAGTTGTATCGAAACTAATGGTTAGTGGCATTACTTTGTCACTATCTGTTGTTTCTACTTTTTCAAATTTATAACCTGTTTTTACTTTATCAGTATAAGTTGTAATTACTGATTCAAATTTGGCTGATTTAACTTCAGTTGCATTTGCATCTTTTACTCCATTATAGAAATAATTAACAGTATATTCATAACTATTTCTTGTATAGTAAACAGTTGCTGTATTATTTTCTGTATCAATTACAATAGTTTCTTTATCTTTACTATCATAAGTGAATCCTGTAAATTCTTTTTCAACTACATTTATAGTTGATCCAAATTTAGCACTATTACTTTCTGTTTCAAGAATATTTGTTTCGTTACCTTTTTCAACATGTTTAATTGTATAATCGTAAGAGTTACTTACATAATATACTTTAATTAAATTACTTTCCGTATTTTCAGTAATTGTAAGTGGGAAATTTTCGTTTTTTTCAAAACTATATCCTTTAATTACTTCATCTGGATAAGTTTCTACTTTTGAACCAAATTCAGCACTATTTGTATAAGTTTTACTATCATCTAACACACCATCATAGTAATATTCTACTTTATAACCATAGTTATCTTTTACATAGTAAACTTTTATTACATTGTTAGTTGAATCTGATGTAATAACAAGTGGTAAATTTTCAGTTTTTTCTAACTTATAACCAGTTATTTTTTTATCAGTATAAGTAGAAATTGTTTCTTCAAATAAAGCTGTTTTACTTTCCGTCTTACTATTATCGATTACACCATCATAGTAGTATTCTACCGTATAACCAAATGTATCTTTTTCATAGTAAACTTTAATAACACTATTGTTATTAATTGTATCTGGAATAGTAGTTGGATTAGTTCCTACAAATTTATAACCATCATATTTATTAACAGTATTAATATCTTGTTTTTTAACTGTTAAAGTATCAGGTTCTAATACTTGTACTTTTTCTGTTACAGTTTGAGTATCTTTTGTTTGTAATACTCCATCTTTATAATATTCAACAGTATATTTTAATTCTTTTTGATTATCTTGATCGATAACATAATATACTTTTATTATTCCATTATTTTCGATTGTATCTGGAATAGTAGTTGGAATAGTTTTTTCAAGTTTATAACCAAAATATTTATCTGTTGTATTAATTTTTGTTTTATCAACATTTAAAGTATCAGGTTCTAATACTTGAACTGTTTTTGTTTCTACTTGAGTATCATTTGCTTGTAATACTCCATCTTTATAATATTCAACAGTGTATTTTAATTCTTTAGTTTGTTTTTCATCAGTTACATAGTAAACATTAATAACATTTTTAGCTGTATCGTAACTAATATTAAGTGGCATTACTTTGTCACTATCTGTTGTTTCTACTTTTTCTAACTTATAACCTGTTTTTACTTTATCCGTATAAGTTGTAATTGTTGATTCAAATTCAGCTGATTTAACTTCAGTTGCATTTGTATCTTTTACTCCATTATAGAAATAATTAACAGTATATTCATAATTATCTTTTACATAGTCAACTCTAATTACGTTTTCTTCATTATTTTTAATTGTTATTTCTTTACTAGGAGTAACACTTGAAAATTTATAACCATTTTTTAAATGTGTTGAATCATTAATTGTTGCATCAGTAACACTTACTTTTTCATCTTTGTAAGCTTTTCCTGTTTCAGTTAAACTACTATCAATAGTATCATTATAATAGTATTCAACACGATAATCGTATTCTGGTTGAATCCAATAAACTTCCGGATTTTTAGTACTTGTAATAGTTCCGGTTGTTCCATCAGGTTTAGTATAACTTAAAGTAAAGTTAGCATTTGTTTGATGCCATCCTGTTGGACTATCTGGATCAATATCAATATAAAATGGATCTGAGGTAAATCCTTTTTCCGTAATATTACCAACAACAATATTATTGCTTCCAGAAACTAAAGTAAATTGGCTACCAATACCATCATTTAAAGTTGCATTCTTTCCAGCAAAGTCAGTTGATATACTAATTGCAATATTAGTAAATGCATTAGCTACAGCTGCTGGATCAGATGAAACATAATGGTTAATTTTATCAGTATCTTTCTCTGTACTAGCAACATTTTTTAAGACAGTCTCAGCTGCACTATTAACTGCTACAGAATAACCAATACTAAAAATTTCAACTCCACTTGTTTTTAAGGCACTGGCCTTATCTGTTGCATATTTTTTCGTGTCCGTTGTCATTTCACTACCAGGACCAGCTGTTTTTCCATCACTATCAGTATAGAAAGTTGGTTCTCCATCACCTAAAACAACAACATATTTAAAGGCATCACTTGGAATATCTTGATTATTAAATAAATCAATCGCCTTGTTTAACCCCTCTCCAAGGTTAGTACCACCATTAGCACTACCAAAATCGATACTATTTAAATTATCATTTTCGAAGCCGCGAACGATAGTTGCATCGTTATTAAGATCACGATCACATTGTTTTTCGAGATGACCACCCAAAAAACTATCATCTTCTACCCAAACTATTTCACAAGTTTCTTTTTCATCACCATCATTACCAGAGAATGTTACTAAAGCAATATTGGCATTAGATATTTTACTTAATAAAGTAGTAGCAAAAGTCTTAGCACCAGTAACAGCATTTGTCCATTTATTACCACTCATACTACCAGATTTATCAAGTACTACTACAACATAAACATCTTTCGGTGTAGAAGATGGATTAACTACATCTTTACCTTTAACAGTAAATTGAACTTTATAGCGACCTAAAGTATCAGTCTTGGATACAGTCTTTGTAATTTGAATATCACCAGGATTAGTTAAACTCCCCTCAGTAACAGTAACACTATCACCAGTTTCAGTTCCTGATTCTGTTACAAGTCTTAAATCGCCTTTTTGGTTAACATCAGCTAATACTGTAAGTGGAGAGACAACAGTATTAAATAAAGTAACCAATACTAGAAATAAACTAGTAAATTTGTTGAAAAATTTCTTCATTCAAACCTCCCTAAATAATTATCCCGATATCCTAGCATGTTTCCTCCTATATAAGATTATCCCGCCTATAAATATCCGAATATGGCTTACTATTATATATGTTTTTTTAAATTTGTCAAGGTAAATTACTATTTTTAAGTAATAATCCTCTCAAATTCCAGATTTATCTAAGGCAAAATTAATCTTTACTACTAATATTTCCTTAAATTGGTAAAACATACCTCTATATCATATGTTTTTTTAGACATTTTACAACAAAAAAAGAATTTTAATTTTCTTTTTTTTAAAATCCTTCTTTTTTATACATTTCATATAATTCTTTAAATCTTTGAAAATGAACAATTTCTCTTTGTCTTAACCAAAGAAGTGGTCCAATAATATCGGGATCATTAGTTAAATCAATTAAATTTTCATAAGTAGCTCTAGCTTTTTCTTCGGCTGCCATATCTTCGGATAAATCAGCTAATGGATCACCAGTTGTTGCAAAATAAGTTACTGTAAATGGTACACCATTACTATCAGTGGGATATAAACCTTTTCCATGTTCAGCATAATGACTATCTAATCCAGCTTCTTTTAATTCTTCTAAAGTAGCATCTTTTAGTAATTGATAAATCATTGTTGAAATCATCTCAACATGAGCAAGTTCTTCAGTTCCAATATCTGTTAATAAAGCCTTACCTCGATTATCCGGCATGGTATATCTTTGATTTAAATATCTTAAAGCAGCTGCTAACTCACCATTAGCCCCCCCATACTGTGTAACTAATAACTTAGCCATTTTTAAATCTTTCTTTTTGATATTAATTGGATATTCAAGTCTTTTAACATATTTCCACATACTCTACACCTCCCATGGCCATTTCTCATTTTCCCAATTAAAAGGAACATCTTCTTTAATTCCCCCTACTGTAAGTGGTCCATACTTATTTTCATATTCTTTAATTAACTTATTTGTCATATTAGAATATTTATTAAATAAATCTAAAGCTTTCCGATTATTTGGATAATTATCTAAATATAAATTAAGTTCATGCGAAGCAAACCCCATCTGTCCAATATTAACAAGCATTTCCATCTTCTCTGAATTAACATTTAATCTACTAGGCCTATAATTCTTATATTCTTGATATAAATTTTTAAATAAATTACCTTTAATATATCCTTCATAAGGACTAAATAAATCTAAACTATTATTACTTTCCTCACTAAAATTATTAAAATAATCTATTTCATTATACATATTAAAATCCATATTTTCCTCCATCAATATAGTCTATTTAACTAAAAAAAATAGTTATAGGTAAAATAACTATTTTTTAAAAATTTTTATATCTTTTAAAGAATCAACTTTAATAATTCTATTATCCATTGTAATAATATGATTATTAACAACTCCAGCTATTTGACACTCTTCTTCATGATCAAAAAAAACTAAAATAACTTTGGTATTAAAAATATAACTATTTTGATTAATTAATTCTTTTAACTTATCTTTAACTGATAAACCATCAAACTTAATATTTAAAGTATTAAAATTTACTTTAACTTTATCATCTTTTAAACTATCAAAAACATTTAAATTATTTTTAACATTTTTTAAATCATTTTGATAAACTTTAGGTAATTTTTTCATTCTCATCTCCTATTTAATACTATGATATAGGTATAAAATTATTATTTTTTTTCATACTAAAAATATGAAAAAAGAAACGATTAATTTAAATATAATTATTTCCTTAATAATATTTGCAATTATTAGTATTTTAACTATTTATACAACTATTCCTTTTTTAAAACAAAGTTTACATAACCTTTATTTAAAACAAATATTTTTTTATTTACTAGGATTTATTATAACTATTTTTATTACTTATAAAGGTTTTGATTTATTAAAAAAATATCATTTCTTAGTTTATATAGGTATTAATATTTTATTACTTTCTTTAATCTTCTTTGGTTATCCTATTAATGGTAGTAAATGTTGGATTATCATTGGTCCTCTTACTTTTCAACCAAGTGAATTAATGAAAATTAGTTTAATTATTACTTTAAGTATGATCATAACTAAGTTTTTAAAAAAAGATAAAAGAAGTATGCAAGATGAATTTATACTTTTATTAAAATTATTTATTATAACTTTAGTACCTAGTATTTTAACTTTTTTAGAACCAGATACGGGAGTTGTTATTATTTATTTTTTAATTCTTTTAACATCTTTATTCTTTCTTAAATTAAATAAAAAATGGTATTTAATTTTTAGTTTAGGTTTAGTATTCTTAATAGCTACTGTTCTTTTACTTTATGTATTTAGTAATGATTTATTTATGAATATTCTAAGTAATAATTTTTATCGATTAGATAGAATTTTAAATTGGAAAAATGCTAGTGGTTATCAACTAGAAAATAGTTTGATTACTATTAGTAATAGTGGTTTAACAGGATTTGGTTTTAATAAAAATATTATTTATTTCCCTGAACCTCAAACAGATTTTATTTTTACTTCTTATGTTGCTAATTTTGGTTTCTTAGGTGCTTCTTTTTTAATATTAATTATTTTAATCTTTGATACAACGATTTTAAGATTAGTAACAAAAAAGATTAATCAAGAAGATAAATATATTTTATTAGGTATTTTTATAATGTTATTTTATGGACAAATTCAAAATATTGGTATGACTTTAGGATTACTTCCTATTACAGGTATTCCTCTTCCTTTTATATCTTATGGAGGATCTAGTTTATTATCTTATTTATTTATTGGAGGAATAATTTTAAATATTAATAAAAATAGATTTAAATATCGTAATTAAAGAAGAAGAATATAATACCTTAGGTGGTATATGGCAAATGTAATTATTAATCCTCAATATGGAGGATCAGAAACAGGAAAAATAAATAATTCTTTTATTGAAAAAAATTTTAATTTAGATATTGCTAAAGTTATTTATAATACTTTAAAAGAAAAAGGCATCGAAACTAGTTTATTAAGAGATAGTGATCAAACTATTTCTTTACAAGAGAGATTAAATATGATTGATAAATTGGTTAAACCTAATGAAGAAAATATTTTAATATCAACAACAGTTGCTGAAGGAGGATCAAGTGGAGCTGAAATAATATATGCTTTAAGAAATGAAGATGATTTAGCCAGTCAAATCAGTAATGAATTAGAAGCAAATGGTTTAAATGTTTTAAAATATTATCAATTAAGAAATCCTGATGATACTAGTAAAGACTTTTATGCTATTATAAGAGAACCAGAGAATACCGAAAGTATGATTATAAGTCTTGGTTATATTGATAATTCCGTTGATAATAATTATCTTTTAAATAATGTTGAGAAATTAGGAAAAAGTATAGCTAATGGTATTTATAATTATATTAAAAAAGAAAATATCTATGTGGTAAAATCAGGAGATACTTTATTTAGTATTGCTAATAAATTCAATGTCACAGTTCAAGCAATTAAAAACATTAATAATTTAAGTAGTAATATCTTAAATGTTGGCCAAGAACTAGTTATACCTAAAGAAGAAACACCATCTACTTCCGGAGAATTTATTAACTATACGGTTAAAGCAGGCGATAGTCTTTATAAAATAGCTAATGCTTATAATACTACAGTAAATGCTATCATGAATGTCAATAATTTAACCAGTAATGCTTTACAAGTAGGTCAAGTTTTAAAAATACCAACAACAGTTAATGAAGAAACAAAAGATTATATAAACTATACAGTTAAATCCGGTGATAGTTTATATAAAATAGCTAATAATTATAATACCACAGTTGATGAGATTAAAAAGTTAAATAACTTAACAAGTAATAATTTACAAATCAATCAAGTTTTAAAAATACCAACTACTAGTCAACAAGATACAACTAGTTATATAAACTATACAGTTAAATCCGGTGATAGTTTGTATAAAATAGCTAATAATTATAAGACAACCGTTGATGAAATTAAAAAGTTAAATAACTTAACCAGTAATAACTTACAGATAAATCAAGTTTTAAAAATACCAACAACAACTAATCAAGGAACTCAAAATTATATAAATTATACAGTAAAATCTGGAGATAGTTTATATAAAATAGCAAATACTTATAATACAACAGTTGATGAAATTAAAAAGTTAAATAACTTAACAAGTAATAACTTACAGATAAATCAAGTTTTAAAAATACCTAAATAAAAAAATTATTTAGAATAGCATTTTATATCTATATTTTAATATTACACAACATAGCAAAAATGAGTAAATCCTTATAAATCAAGGGTTTGCTCATTTTCATTGCAAAATTAAAAATTTACTTTTTTAAAAAGTTATTCTAAAAATAAACTTAAAGATACTTTTTCTTTTTCTTTATCAATTCCAATAACATAGACATCGACTATATCTCCGACGCTTAATACTTCACTTGGGTGTTTTATATAGTTTTTACTCATTTTTGATATATGGATTAAACCATCATTATGTAAACCAATATCAACAAAAGCTCCAAAATCAATCACATTACGAACTGTTCCTTGTAATTTATCATGAATTTTTAAATTAGAAATATCTAAAATATCACTTCTTAAAAGAGGTTTAGCTAATTCATCTCTTGGATCGCGATTTGGTTTAATTAAAGATTTTTTAATATCTTCTAAAGTATAATCATCAATTCCTAGTTCTTTTACTTTTTCACTATCTAGTTTAGTTAATTTTTCTTTTAAAGCCATCGTTCCTAATTCATCTAAATTAGAATCAATTAATTTTAATAATTTTAAAGTATCTTCATAATTATCAGGATGAATATCCGTTTTATCTAAAGGATTATCTCCATCTAAAATTCTTAAAAAGCCAATTGATTGTTCATAGACTTTAGCAGTTACGCCTTTAATATTCTTTAATTCTAATCGATTTTTTATTTTTCCAACTTGATTTCGATAATTTAAAATATTCTCGATGACATTTTTCTTTAAGCCGGAAACATAAGTTAAAATACTAGGTGAAGCATTGTTGATATTTACTCCTACTTGATTAACTACTTTTGAAACGGTAAAATCTAAAGATTCGCTTAATTCTTTTTCCGGAACATCATGTTGGTACATGCCTACTCCTATACTTTTAGGATCAATTTTAACTAGTTCAGATAAACTATCTTGTAAACGCCTTGCTAAACTAATAGCACTTCTTTTTTCAACAGGTAAATCCGGAAACTCCAAAGCACCTAACTTAGAAGCTGAATAAACACTAGCTCCTGCTTCATTAACTATAACATAACTTATATTTAAATTGTTTTTCTTTAATAAATTACTAACAAATTGTTCATTTTCCCTCGAAGCGGTTCCATTACCAATAGCAATTATTTCTACTTGATATTTTTTAATTAAATTTAAAATTATCTCTTCGCTTTCTTTAATTTTTTCATGAGGTTTAGCTGGATAAATAACATTTACTTCTAACATTAAACCATTTTTATCAACTACAGCTACTTTTGTTCCGGTTCTATAACCAGGATCTAAAGCTAACACAACTTTTTCTTTAATAGGTGGCGTTAACAATAACTTTTCTAAATTATCTTTATAATTATTAATAGCAACAATATTGGCTTTATCCGTTAATTCACTTCTTATTTCTCTTTCGATACTTGGTAATATTAAACGTTTTAAACTATCTTTAATAGCCTTGATAACTATTTCCTTAGCTTCAATTGCTTTTTCATTTTTAATTAATTTTTTCTGTAAATAACTTTCTATTTCTTCTAGTTCATATTCTAAAGATACATTTAAAATTTTTTCTTTTTCTCCTCGATTAATGGCTAACACCCTATGCAATTTAATATGTTTAATAGGTTCTTCGTAATTATAATACATTTCATAAACTTTATTTTCATCATTACTATTTTTCTTTAATTTCGAAGTTATTAAAGCATTATTGTATAAATAAAATCTAATCCATTTTCTAAAACTAGCATTATCACTGATCCATTCAGCTATAATATAACTAGCTCCTTCAATTGCTTCTTCTTTGGTTTTTACTTTATCATTTAAATATTTATCAATATTTTTTAATTCTAAAGGAAAAGACATAATTATCTTAGCAAGAGGTTCTAACCCATTATTAATAGCTTCCGTTGCTTTTGTTTTCTTTTTCTCTTTATATGGTCGATATAAATCTTCTACTTCAATTAGTTTCT
Organism: uncultured Clostridia bacterium; assembly: GCA_945871105.1. Lineage (GTDB taxonomy): Bacteria > Bacillota_I > Bacilli_A > RF39 > UBA660 > RUG591. Next base: position 14,834 of record CAMBUO010000018.1, on the reverse strand, counting down.
CACACTTTAAAATATTAGTTTTTAATTCATCAGTTAATAATCCTTTTTCTTCAATTAAACGGATAACATCTAATTTGCGATTATATAAACTTTCTTGATAATTATAAACTGTTTCTATTTCTCTTATTTGTTCTTCATTTAAATTACCAGTTACTTCTTTTCGATATCTGGCAATAAAAGGTATAGTATTACCTTCACTTAATAAAGTTAAAACACTTTCTACTTGTTTTTCACTTATTTTTAAATTATTACTTAAATTTTTAATTATTTCTTGATTCATATTATCATTTTATTTTTTTATAAAGAAAAAGGACTTCTAAAAGACCTTTTTCTTTACCTTAGTATTTTCATTTGCTATTACTAAACTACCATCTCTTATTTGTTCAATGTCATACTTATACTCATTTTTAAAGTAATTATAAGCACGACTACGAACTGGTATTCTTATTAAAGTATAAGAATTTAAATTAGATAATGTAGTAATAGTTTTAGTGAAAATACTTTTAAAAATAAAGCTTCCTTTCATACCTTAATTATAGCACTTTAAAATTTCTTAACAAGTATTTTTCTTAAATTTTACATAATATTTAAATCTTTCTTAATTTCTTCTATTGATGTTATAGTATCATCATAGGTAATATAAAAAGTAATATCACACCAAAATTCAACAAGTGGGTCATAATTAGTATATGCACTGGCTACTCCATTATTATCAAATAAATTCTCAATAAATTCCTTTAAACAATTTACACAACACATATTACGTACTATTTCTACTTTTTTTAAGTCTTTTTTTATTTTTTTATCAAAAGCTAACATTCCAGGAATACTAAAGATATTAAAATATGATTCTAATTCTAGTTTTATTCTTTCTAAACTAATATCATCTGTATATTGAATTTTTATGTCTAAATAATTATCTTCTTTACATTTTATATCTTGTATTCCTTTTAAAGATAAAAAATAGTTGGAAAAGTCATTAAAATCATAAACGAAATCATTAAAACCATTATAATTATCAACAGAATCATTAATGTAATCAATTTTAAAAGTTACTTCTTTCATATAATCCCTCCTAAAAAACAAAGTACTTCTACTTTGTCTCATTTTTAGCAAATTCTTCAAGGACTTTACTTCTAGCTTCTAGAATTGGTGAAACAGATCCTCCAATATGGAAAGTATAAATAATTTTAGCTAAGTATTCAGAGCAATCAGCTATTTCTATCCATGGTTTTTCTAAAGCATCTTTAGGAATATACGATAAATTAGTGGCAAATAATTTGGTAAACATTCCTTCTTCATAAGCTTTTTCAAAAACATCTACTCCTTTAGTGAACATAGCATAACTTGAGAATAAGTAAATTCTTTGGGCTCCACGTTTTTTTAATTCACGAGCAACATCTAACATAGATTCACCACTGGCTATCATATCATCAACAATGATAATATCTTTCCCATCAACTGGTTTACCAATATATTCATGTTCTAAAATAGGATTTTTTCCATCAACTACTTTATATAAATCACGATGTTTTTCAAAATGTCCTCCTAATTCACATCCTAACATATTAGCATAGAATCTTGTTCTTTTTAAAGCTCCATTATCAGGAGATACAGCTAATAAATTATTATTATTAACATCTTCCGTGGTAATAAATTTTTCAAGTAAAATATTTGTTGGATAGAAGTTATCAAATGATGATGCCGGAATAGCATTTTGTACATTCGAATCATGAACATCAAAAGTAATAATATTTTTTACTCCTTGATGAACATATTCTTGTAAAGAAATAGCACAGTCAAGTGATTCTCTTCCTTCTCTTTTATGTTGTCTTGATGCATATAGAAAAGGCATAACTAAAGAAGTTGAATTAGCTTGATTACGAATAGCACATAAAACTCTAATAACATCAACAAAATGATCATCAGGACTTTTATGGTTATAATAATCATACATCTTATAAGTAATTGAATGATTCATTGGATCAGTTAAAATAAAGATATCTTTTTTCCTAACACTTTCTTTTAAAACAATCTTTCCTTCCCCATTATTAAATCTTACTTCATCAATAGGAACAATTAAATCCTTAGTTGTACCTAGCATATTTTTTAAATGAGAGTTTACTTTCTCTCCTAAATCCTTGATGTTTTCCATCACAATTAGCCTTAAATTATCCATTTTACCTCCATATATCTTCAAAGAAAAAACTATAATAATTCATTAGCTTTTTCTCTAAATTCATTAATCAAATCATTTTTTATAGTATCATTTATATTTAATTTATTCAAGATATTTAAATTAATATTAACTAAATCATGTAAATTAAAAGGAAAAATATTAAATAATTTACAATATTCATTTAGTAAATCTGTATCTAAAATAGTCATATCAACTGTTGTAAAACTAATAATAATATTTTCTTTATATAAATCATAAACAAAATGATTTTTTAATTCATCATAAATATGATAACTTCCTTGATAAGTTATAGGAAATTCTAAAATAATTTCATTATCTTTAATAAGTTTTAAAAAGTTATCACTTGGTAATTCAAAGATATTATAAATTATTCTTTTAGCATTATAATAAATTTCTTTATTTTGATTAGTTAATTTAGAATCTAACGGTATAATATAATCAATATTATCTTTTATAAATTTATCAAATAAAGCTTGATAAGAATCAATATTTTCTTGTTTATTTTTAGCAAAGTAAAGACCATTTATTCCTTTATGATAAAATTCATAGAGAATATTTAAATTTTCATACATTTCTTCTTTAGTAATTTTTGATTCTAATTCTAAAACTAGATTAATAGCTAAATTACTATTTTTAATAACATTTAAAATAGTTAAAATAATATCCCTTTTCTTTAATTTTTTGGTAAAAAGATCTAAATTTAAAAATATTTCTGCATAAATAATATTATCTTTTTTTAATTTTTCAATTAAATCACTGGTTGCTATTTCAATATTTTTTAAACTGGTTAAGACTTTCGTTACTATTTTTTTATAATCACTATAATCTTTTAAACTATTATAATCAATCGTATCTTCGATTTCTTCACTTAAAAAGTCATTAGTTAGGTTTTCGACAGTTGTTTTTGGAATTGATCCGAAGTAATCAATATGTAAGTCAATTTTTGGAAACATCTTTAAACTTTCAAATAAAGTCATGTATTCACTTCCTTTGTCGGGTATTATACCTCATTTTCTTTTTTTTGGCAAATTTATCCTCTTAATTTGGTAATTGTTTCTTGATAATTACTTGAATTAATGATAGTAGAACCAGAAACAATAATATCACAATCTTTTAAATATTTAACGTTTTCTAAATTAATTCCTCCATCAACACTTATTAAAACATCTAGTTTTCGTCTTTTTATTTCATCTTTTAACCTATTAATTTTGGTAAGAGTTTCTTTTTTAAATTCTTGACCTGGTAAACCTGGAGTAACAGCCATTAATAAGACTAAATCTATTTTATCTAAATAAGGATAAACTAAAGAAACATCTTGGTTAGGATTAATAGCTATTCCCTTTTTTATTCCATAATCGTCACATCTTTTAAAAACTGTATTTAAATCATCTTGAATATCTAAGTGAAAAGTTAGACAAAAAACATTTAAAGTGGCATAAGAATCAATTATTTTTAAAGGATTTTGCACCATAAAATGAATATCTAATCTTTTTCTCGTGTAGTTACCTATCGTTACTAATTCAGAAAAAGGCATCGTTTTATTTTTAACATATTTCCCGTCCATTACATCAACATGAATATAATCAACATCGGTTACATTTAAATTAATTAAAGTTTTACCAATAGCTTTACTTCCTAAAAATGAGGCTGATATTTTCATAATTACTTCCTTTCTGAAAATTCTTTTTTAAAATTCAAATAATTTTCATAACGACTTTCTAAAACATGTCCAGCTAGAACTGCTTTTTTTAAATTACACTCTGGCTCTTTATCATGATTACAATCTTTATATAAACAAGGATAGTTTTTAAATTCGATAAAAGCTTCTTTGACACTTTCCAAATCATATTTAAGAAATGATAAAGCTGAAAAACCCGGAGTATCTAAGACTTTAATGCTTCCTATTTCAATTATTTCTACGACTCTTGTTGTATGTTTTCCTCTTCCAAGAGCCAGAGAAACTTCTCCCGTTTTTAAATTTAAATCAGGAAATAATTTATTTAATAAAGTACTCTTCCCGGCACCGGTTTGACCTAGAAAAACCGTTATTTTATTTTCTAATTCTTTTAATATTTTTTTTATATCGGTATTATCTACAACTAAATAACCAATTTTTTGATAATAATTTATTATTTCTAAATAATTAGTTAATTCAATGCTACTTAATAAATCTTTTTTAGTTAAACAAATAATAGGTTTAATTTTATTTATTTCTAATTGCACTAGTAATTTATCTAATAAATTAGTACTAAAATCAGGATGTTTTAAACTAGTAACGACAATAGCTTGATCAATGTTAGCAACCGGTGGTCTTACTATTTCATTTTTTCTTGGTAATATTTTTTCAATTACTCGTTTTTCTATATCCACTAAAACTTTATCTCCAACTAAAGGAAGAGTTTTATTTTTCTTTAAAACTCCTCTTTGAGTACATATTAAAACATTGTTATTTACTTTAACATAAAATTGATTACTGATGACTTTAACAACTTCTCCTTGCATATTACTCCTTATTGATTATTATCTTGTTTTTCTTCTTGGGTATTATCGACTTGATACTTAGTTGCATAAGTAATTTTTAAATTAGCTCCTTTAATAATAGGATCTCCTGGTTGACGATCTTGCTTGATAATGGTATTTTCTTCAAACTCTTCGGTTTCTTTTGGTACAAAAGTTACATTGATACCATATTCATCACAGAAGTTTTGAATTTCTTCTAAAGTCCAAGCTTCTTCAACAAAGTTTGGATAAGTATCAACAATATTTGGTATATATAAAGTTACTTTTTCCCCTTTAGATACTTTTGTTCCAACAGCTGGTTCTTGCTTAATAATTGCTTGTTTATCTAAACCATCTGTTTCTTCAACCTCTATTTTTTCAACGGTTACATTTAAATTATACTTAGTAGTTAAAATAGTTTTAATTTCAATATAGTTTTTACCAGTAAAATCTTCTATTTCATAAATAGTATTACCAAGTGATTCATAAAGAGTAATTGTTGTTCCTTTTTTAACTTTTCTTCCAATTGCTGGATAAGTTTTAACAATCAAACCAGCAGCTATTTTTTCATCACTTACTTGTTCAACTTGTAAAGCTACTTCAAAGCCTTTATCTTTTAAAGTACTTTCCGCCTTTTGAACAGTCATACCGGATACATTAGGGATAACAATATCAGGTACTTCCGTTAATTTTGGATAAACAATGAAAATACCAATCATCACTAAAATAATAAAAATAAATATTGAGGATAAAATCCAAATCCAAGTATTTTTACTTTTTTCATCTTCTAAAATATTTTCTTCTACTTCTTCTTTTTTATTTTCTAAATTAGGTTCATCTAATAAGACAGGTTTTTTTGTTTCTGTTTCATTATCATGTTCAGGATAAACAAATTCATATCTTTTCTCATTTAAACGGTCTTCATTTAAACAAGTTAATAAATCATCATGCATTTTACTAGCTGTTTCATATCTATTTTTCGGATTTTTAGCAGTTGCTTTTAAAATAATATTTTCAACACTTTGGGGAATATTAGGATTTTCTTGTCTTACACTCGGAATATCATTTTTCATGTGTTTTAAAGCTATTTCAACTGCATTATCACCTTTAAAAGGAAGTTTTCCGGTTAATAATTCATAGAATAAAATTCCCATGGAATAAATATCACTTTTAATGGTGGCACCTTTTCCACTGGCTTGTTCTGGTGGTAAATAATGAACACTTCCCATCACTGAATTGGTTTGAGTTAACTGAGTACTATTAAGAGCCATAGCTATACCAAAATCAGTTATTTTAATTTCACCATTATCTTGAATTAAAATATTTTGAGGTTTTAAATCACGATGAATGATATAAGAATCATGAGCTGCTTTAATACCATCCGTAATTTGTAACATAATATCAATGGCTTCGGATAAAGATAAAGAACCTTTTTTCTTAATTAATTGTTTTAAAGTCATACCTTGGACATATTCCATAACAATATAATAAGTTCCATTATCTTCTCCAACATCATACATTTCGACAATATTTGGATGTGATAAACTAGAAGCTGATAAAGCTTCTCTTTGAAAACGACGAACAAATTTTTCATCGCCGGCTAAATCCCCTCTTAAAATTTTAATAGCAACATTACGATCTAAAATAATATCTTTGGCTAAATAAACGTTAGCCATACCACCTTCACCGATACTTTTAATTATTTCATATCGATCATTAATTTTTTGACCTTTTGTTATCAATTTATTCCACCTCTTTATCTTTTTCTAAATAAGCAACGGAGATATTATCAAGTCCCCCATTATTATTAGCTTTTTGAATTAAATTTACAATTCTTTCTTCTATTTCATCATTACTATTTATTACATCTTCTATTTTACTAATTTCTAACATATTAGTCAAGCCATCACTTGCAAGAAATACCCCATCAATATCCGTACTACATTCAAAAATATCGGCTTCTATTTCTGGACTGGCTCCAAGTGCTTTCATTAAAACATTTTTTCGAGGATGATCTTTGGCCTCAGCTTCGGTTAATTCACCTGCTTCAACTAACAAGTTAACTAAAGAATGATCAACTGTTACTTTATGCATTTTTTTATTTTTAACGATAAAACCACTGGAATCACCAATATTACCAAATAATAAATAATCTTTCGTATATAAAGCCATAACTAAGGTTGTTCCCATCCCAACACTTTCCGGATGATCTTTTTCATGTTGGAAAATAGCCGTATTAATTTCTGTGATACTATCATTAATCCACATAATAGCTTCTTCTTTGGTTAAATCATAAAATGTTTCTTGAAAATGATGAGCTAAATAAGTAACAGCTATACTTGATGCTACTTCCCCTGCTCGATGTCCTCCCATACCATCAGCAACAGCTAACATATATTCATTATTATGATTTTTTAAAATAATAACACTATCTTCATTATGATCTCTAATTTTACCAACATCGGTTAAATAAAAACTTCTCATGCTAAATTCTCCTTAACTGTTTTCAACTGCCCACAAGCTGCATTAATTTTACTACCAAACTCACGTCTTATAGTAACATTAATATTATTCTTTTTTAAAATATCATAAAATTTTAAAATATCTTCTTTAGAACTTCTTTTATATTGTAAATGATTAGTTTCATTATAAGGAATTAAATTAACATAACAATTAATTTCTTTTAAAAGATTACTAAGTTCAATAGCATTTTCTATTTTATCATTTACTCCTTTTAACATAATATATTCAAATGTTACCCGACGATTAGTCTTGGAAATATAATTTTTAATAGCTTTTATCAATTCTTCTAAGGGATAAACTTTATTAATTGGCATTAATTTACTTCTTAATTCATTGTTTGAAGCATGTAAACTAATAGCTAAATTAACTTGATAAGGAAATTCACTAAATTCATAAATTTTAGGAACAATACCACACGTTGAAACCGTAATATGACGACTACCTAAATTAATTCCTTTTTGATAATTAACAATACTAATAAAATCACAAAAATTATTATAATTATCAAAAGGTTCACCTATTCCCATAATAACAACATGACTAATTCGTTCATTAATAGCTTTTTCAATGGTCATCAATTCTAAAACCATCTCTCCACTTGTAACATTACGAATTTTTTTAATTCGCCCACTTTCACAAAAAGAACAAGCCATATTGCAACCTACTTCTGATGATATACATAAACTATTACCATAATCATGATTCATTAAAACGGCTTCAATTGTTTCCCCATCACTTAATTTTAATAAATATTTTTTAACATCAATATCTTCTTCTTGATTAATTATTTCTATTTTATCAAAGTAAAAATCTTTTTTTAACTGACTAATTATTTCTTTTTTTATATTAGTAATACTATCAAAACTAGTAACTCTTTTTACATATAACCAATCAAATAATTGAATAGCACGATATTTCTTTTCACCCATTTTCAAAAAATAATCAACTAATCTTGAAAATGTTATACTATATATATTCTCCATATAAACACCCAGAATAAGTTTAACACAGATACTAAAAAAAATACAGATAAAAAAGTTTAGTTAACATATTTTGACAATAGTTATTACCTTTTTTAGTAATTAATTTTCTTTTAATCTTTCTTGAATCCACTTGGTAGCTTCTTCGATATCATTATAATGAATTGTACCCTGAGCTAATTTTTGACAAGTTTCGTTTCCTTTACCAAGAGCTAAAACAATATCGTCTTTTTCGGCCATGAAAATAGCTTTTTTCATTGCTTCACTTCGATCAGTTATAATTTCATAAGAGTTTTTATCTTTTATATCTGAAGCCATTTGACTAGCTATAACATAAGGATCTTCACTTCTTGGATCGTCTGATGTAAAAATAGCATAATCAGCATTTTGTAAAACGGTTTTTCCCATTACAGGTCTTTTTTGAACATCTCTCTCCCCTGCCGATCCAACAACTACAATTATTCTTTTAACATTTAAATTTTTTACAAATTCTAAAACAGCTTGAATAGCATTTGGCGTATGTGCATAATCAACAATAACTTTAAATGGTTGACCTAAATCTATTACTTCCATTCTACCTGATACATCAATATTTAAAACGCGATCAATTAAAGTATGCATATTAAATCCTAAAGATAAGCAAACTAACATACTACAAGCTAAATTATAAACATTAAATTTACCTAGTAAAGGCGATAAAAAAGTATATTCTTCCTTTTTATAAACAAAAGTAATATTTGTATATTTATCTGTCACATGATAATTTTTAATATATAAAGTACATTCTGGTTTAGTTCCATAACTTAAAATTGTCTTATCTTTTAAAGAAAATTTTTCATGATTAGGATCATCAGCATTAATAATAAAAATATCTTTGCTTTGTCTGGCTAAATTAACTTTGGTATCTAAATAATTGGCAAATGTTTTATGCACATTAATATGTTCCCAAGTTACATTCGTGTAAGCACCAACTAGAAATTCTAATCCTTCTAAACGACCACGAAAAAATCCTTCACTACTAGCTTCCATAACAACATATTCACAACCAGCTTTTTTAAATTCTTGAAAATATTTGTAAAGAACGGTTGGATCAGGCGTTGAATTGGAACAAGGCTTTTGAAATTTTTGACAACTAACACCATTGGTTCCAATATAACCACATTTATCACTACCAATTAAGTATTGAATACTTGTTGTTGTGGTGGTTTTTCCATCCGTTCCGGTTACCCCTATTATTTTTAAAGAACCATCAAAATCATAATTCTTTTTACATAAATCAACTAAAATAGCATCCGGATTATCTACCTTAATATAAGGAATAGAACATTCAATATCTTTAGAACCAACAATACAACTGGCTCCATTAGAAATTGCTTCCGGAATAAAATCATGCCGATCGGCTTTTACTCCTTTAACACAAACAAACATATCCCCTTGTTCCACATCTTTTGAATTTATTTTAATATCTTTTACTAATACATCATAATCAGTTTCAAAAAAATCACTTAACTTTTTCATTATCTTATCACCATCTCCCTTATTATATCTTATTTTTTAAGAAAATGATATATGCTTTATTGGAAAATTTGACAAAAATTATTAATTAGAGTAAAATACACAGACAAAAGAGGAAAAATTATGGACGATTTATATTTTGTAGAAATAGGTAATATCCAAAAAAGAAAAAATTGTTATTATAGATTTAAAAGATATCGTTGCGTAAAAAAAATTATATATAACGATAAATGCTATGGGATCGATTTTTTAAATAACAATATAATTTATCCTTTTTATCAAAATGGTGATGTTAAAATTAATGAAGATACAATTGTAAGTGCTTTATCCTTTAATATATTTTTTGATAATGATTTCTTTTATATTAATGATTCAGATACAGCTATTAAAAAAATTCAAGAAATAATTTTTCTACTTACTAACATGCATCATATGGAAACTGAACAAAGTAATAAGGATATTAATTTAAAAAGAGTAAATAATTTTTATAATCTTTTAACTTTAGTAAGAATTGATCCATATAATAAACATATCATCTTCAAAACCTTTCAAGAAGGATTAAAATGGTTGTTAACAGAAGAAAATGCTATTTTAAATGCATTATATTCTGCTATTGAAGAAGACGATTTTGTTAAAGCTTTAGAACTTGATCAAAACTTAGATATTTTATCAAGAAATTTTCATAAAAGTGTTGATGAATTAAATAATAAATTATCAGAAAAAGAGTTTGGAAAATATATCTAAACTCTTATTTTATTTTTATTCTTAAAGTGTTTAAAATAGTTAAAACTGTTACCCCAGTATCAGCTAGTACAGCTATCCACATATTAGTAAGACCAAAAAGACTTAATATTAAAATTATTATTTTAACACCAAGAGCAAATATTAAGTTTTCTTTTATTAGTTGATTAGTCGTTTTACTTATTTTAATACTTGTTAGGATACTATCTAAATTATCATTCATGATAACAATATCACTAACTGAAATAGCTGAATCACTACCAATTGTTCCCATAGAAATACCAATACTAGCCCTTTTTAAAACAGGAGCATCATTTACGCCATCTCCTAAATAAGCAATAATATCTTTTTCTTTTTCTTGTTTTTCATACATAGCATATTTATCGGTAGGTAACATTTCATAATATATTTCATCAATATCTAACTTTTTAGCTAATTCTAAAGCTTTATCTTTTTTATCTCCGGTAAAAAGATAAGTTTTAATATTTTGTTTTTTTAACATTTGAATTACTTCTTTAGCATTTTCTTTGATTTCATCTTGAAAAATAATAGTTGCTACATGTTTATTATCAATATTAACATGTAAATCAGCAATTTCATTGCAACCACATAGATTTTGATTACCTATTTTAATTTTATGATTTAAACATTTATATGTTATACCTTTACCTTCAACTTCTTGAAAATCTTGAACTGGCAAAGCCCTGTCTTTTGTTTTCTTTAATTTAGTTATCGATTTAGCAATAGGATGATTAGATAATATTTCTCCAGCAAAGATAATATCAATTAGTTCTTGCTTGGTAAAATCTTTTGTTAATATTTCTAAGTTTTTAACTTCTAAATTACCTGTTGTTAAAGTACCGGTTTTATCAAATATTATTTTATTTAAATGGGACATATTATCTAAGTAATTACTACCTTTTATTAAAATACCATTTTTACTACTTACACCAAGACCAACAAAATAAGCAAGCGGAACTGAAATAGCAATAGCACATGGGCAAGCAACAACTAAGAAAGTTAAAGCTCTATATAAACTATCATGATAACTTACTTTAAAAAGAAGTGGTAAAAGTAAATAAGTTAAGATGGCTAATACCAATATAACAGGTGTATAATAACGACTTAATTTACTAACAGTTGTTTCCGTTTTAGCTTTTCTATTACTAGCTGTTTCAACTAATTCTAAGATTTTATTAATCATAGAATTTTCATATGTTTTAGTTGCTTTTAAAGAAAATATATCCCCTGTATTAAGATAACCTGAGTAAACTAAATCACCAACATTAGCTTCTTTAATAGCTGATTCTCCAGTAATGGAACTCGTATTTAAATAAGCATTACCATCCATGATAATTCCATCAACCGGTACTTTCTCGCCTTTTTTTACTATCAAAATATCATTTATTTTAATTTCTTCTACGGCTATTTTTTCTAACTTATCACGTTTTTTTAAATTAGCATAATCTTGTTTTAAAGTTAATAAATCTTTAATAGATTGTCTTGTTGTATTAAGAGCCCTTTCTTCTAAAATTTTACCAATTAAATATAAAGTAACAACCATAACTCCTTCCATTTTAGATTCTAAAAAATAAGCTCCTAAACATGAAATAACAATTAAAAAGTTTTCATTAATAGTTTTACTTTTAATTAATAATAAAATAGCTTTTTCTAAAGGTTTAAATAATAAAATAATATAAGCAATTAAAATAAATATTTCTGATAAAGGAAAATTGAAATTACCTATAATAAAACTCATTAAAGCTAGTATAATTATCCAAAGATGATATTCTGATTTTGTATTTTCTTGATAAATTAATTTAGCACCAGGTTCTAAATCTTTAACTATTTTATTAACTAATTGCAAAGAATTATCTAGGTTTGTTTCATAAGTTATTTTAGAAGTTGAAAAATTAACTACTACATTTTTGAAATCTGCTTGCTTATTCAAAGCATCTTCTATTCTTTTAGCACAATTAGCACAGTCTAAACCAGTTATTTGATAAGTATATTTTTTCACATTAACCTCCTACATAAATCAACTACTTCATTTACGGTTTCTAATTTATTATTTTGAATATCTTTAGTCATACATATTTGCATATGATCTAATAATATTTCTTGACCTAAACTTTTTAAAGCATTAGTAACAGCTGATATTTGAATCAAAATATCTTCACACTTGCGATCATTTTCTAACATTTTCTTAATACCAGTTATTTGACCATTTATTCGATTAAGTCGTTTTAAAGAATTATTTTTTATTTTTTCATTTCTTTCCATATTCTCACCAACATAATAATATACCCTTATAGGGTATATGTCAAGTATTAAAAAAAGATAATTAAATTAAAAATTATCTTCTTAGCGACTTTTTTTCCATAAACTATAGTATTCAATAGCTGAAACAACTGACATAATTAAAGCAAAATAAATTAAAAAGTCAGCAACTTTAATATTAATTAATTCAAATGGTAAATTATAGAAAAACATTAAAGCTAAACCAATCATCATAGATGCTGTTTTGATTTTTCCAGATTTAATAGCTGCAACTACTTTTCCTTTATTTCCTAAATCCATCTTGATAGCATTAACAACTTCATCACGGAAAATATAAATAACCGGAACAATAGCTGGGATAAAACCTTTAACAGCAAAAATTACTAAAATGGAATTTACAAGAACTTTATCAGCAATAGCATCTAACATTTTTCCTGTGTCAGTTACTAAATTATTTTTACGAGCAATATTACCATCAAAAAAATCAGTAATAGCAGCAATTATATAAATAACTCCAGCAATTAGATAGGTCGAATCAACAATGATACCACCTATATTAAATTTAGGAAAATTAATCCCTAAACTATAAAAAGGAAATAAACAAAGAATAATAATAACAACTGTTAAAATAATTCTTGATAAAGTTAACTTATTTGGTAAATTCATAATTTTACTCCTATAAAACTTGATAATTCATGAGTAATTTTTGGCTCATCATGAGATACTTTTAAAATAATATATACAACTAATGAAATAAATAGTAAGAATGCAATTAATAAAACAATTGGTGCTAAATCATATCTTGTATGTTTTATTTTGGTATACGGAGAAGCTATTCTTGTAACTTTTTCTTCGTTATTTTTAGCATTTTTGATATCATCTAAAGATATCTTAGATGTTTTTTCAAAAATAAAATCATTAAATTCATCAAGAATTTTATCAACATTCAAACCAAGATATTTAGCATAACTACGAATAGCATCCTTTAATTCAAAAACATCTTTAAAAGCTTTATGATTTCCTTCTTCAATTGCTTCTAAGAGTTTTGAATTAATATGCAAATCTTCACTCGCTTCATTGATACCAACACCATTTTTTCGTCTTTCTTGCCTTAAATATTCTCCTATTTCTTTCATTTTTTCACCTCAAAAAAAATAAAATGCTTTATAAGCCATGTTCTGTACCTAAAAGGTGGCAAACATTTATCTATCATACGATCCTAGGTTTTGTTCATTTTCAATTCCTAAGCTCCCCTACCATTATTTGGGTTTCTCACTCGTGGGGTTTACTATGTTCCACTTCCTCCGTTTCCAGATTCTTCATCACTATAGCACTTTTATAATTACTTTAACCATATAAAAACTTAGGTTATTTCATAGCCGTTAGTTATAAACTACTTAGGGTTATTTTTTCCCCTAACACGAACACTAATAACATCGCAGTTATTGTGAGCATGGACTTTCCTCTATATTACATCGAATATAGCGTTTGCCAAAGCATTTATTCTTGTTCTTCTTGTTTTCCGTAGACAACTTTTTCTAATCTTGAAAGTCTTTTTAAAACATCTAAATTAGAACCACCGGCTGGAACGTTATCAACGGCTTTTACAATCTCAACATTAGTTTTTAAATTACGTATCTCTTGCTTTAAATTTATAATTTGTTCAAGATTATCTTCTTTTTCTTTTTCAAGGTTTCTAATAATAGCATAAAAATGCTCATAATCAGCTATGACAAGATCTAAAAATTGATCAACTTCTTTTAGGCGATAACCTCTAGTATCAATTTTAAAATCTTTTTCTAAAATCATATCACTTGTTAGATTAAATTCATCTTTATACATTTTTATCAATTCCCTTCTATTAATATTTTAGAATAAGATAAGTTCATTGTCAAGTGGTAAAATAAAAACCCTTGTATTGACAAGAGTTAACAGCTTCTTTGGTGACCAGTACGGGATTCGGACCCGTGAATGCCGCCGTGAAAGGGCGGTGTGTTAAGCCACTTCACCAACTGGCCAAAAAAAAATGGCGCCTCAACTGGGACTTGAACCTAGGACCCCTTGATTAACAGTCAAGTGCTCTAACCGACTGAGCT
>CAMBUO010000017.1 GCA_945871105.1 uncultured Clostridia bacterium | reverse complement strand
CCACATGGCGTCCATTTAAAACTACCATGTAATTTTTTCCTTTTAAAGTTGGCTTTATTACTCAAAAAGTTCAATAGTTTACTTATAAATTACAATAAAGTGATGTCTAATTTTCCAACAATACGGTTTAAACTTATCTAATAACTTATCTAATAAACTACATTGTAATATCAAAATAATGCGAACAAAATTAATTCTATTTATTCAATTAATAACTACCAATTCATATCATCATATGGTGTTGATTCATAGCCTTCCTTTTGTAGTTTAATAACCATTTTATCTAATTTTGGTTTCCATATTTGTTTAAACCAATCATATTTACCAAACAGTTTTACTATTGTTGGACTACAAGCATAATAGGTATGAATAAACAATCTTCCATACCACGTTTTTGCAAGATTGTTATCTCGATATCTTCTTAACGTCCAAACTTGTGGACAGTCATATGAACCATATACACATGTTGCTACATAACAACCTTGATGTCCTGTTCTTTGTATTGAATCAATCATGTGATTTGGATCTATTTGTTTTATTTTTTCAACATATTTATCATATATTGCAACATAATTTGTTCTATATTCATCTTTTATCCATGTTTTTGTATATGTATCCAAATTCTTATATTGCCTTACTTTGCAAATAGCAGTACAACATGTGATTATTAAATCATATGAAGACATTAGAATTGTATTTTTGCTCTCTTGAGACTTTGTTGTTTTCAAATCATCATTTTTAATTTCTTCAATCATTGTTGCCACATATTGAGCTGCATCTAAAACAGAAGCCTCTCGATTCCACATTTCAGGAGCTGAACTATCTAATTCCCAAAACTCATTATAATGATTCATTGCAAATTTAAACATACTGTAACATGACATTAAAATATCATATGCCATGTCAATTTTAATTTGATCTATATTTTTGGATAATTTATCATCTTCTTTGATGATTTTTAACGCATTTTTAGAACCTTTAACTATATCTTCCATCCTAAATGCACCCAAAGTTGTAGTTTTAGTAATACATATTCCTCTTCTATATACTGCTTCCCAATTATCAGGTTCTATATCAAGAACCTTATTATAGTTTTCTAATGCTTCACCATAGTTTTCATCTTCAAAATCTCTTTTAGCCAATTTCATAAAATTTTGTACTGTTGGATTACCTACAATTTTCACTTCACCCTTGATTACTTTAAAGTTTGTATTTTGTACCTTTGCACCACAATATTTACAAAATCCGTATTGTTGATTTTCATCTAATTCAACATCCCCGCCACATTGAGGACACTTTAAAACTTCTAATGCCGTTTTAGCCATATTATATACCTCCATTATCACTTATTATCATTTTATCATTTTAAATATTTTTTTTCAACAGTGATAGAAAAAATCCTCGTAATATTATTATTATTTTACAATCTAAAAAAATCCTCCAAATTGATAAAAACTTATCTAAAACTTATCTAAACACCTTTTTTGAGATAAAATTACATAAAAATTGTAAGTAGTAAAAAAACTCGTAAGCCCTTTATTTATGGGACTTTACGAGTTATTTACCACAACACTGTTTATATTTGCGCCCTGACCCACATGGACATGGATCATTTCTTCCAACTTTATTTTTATTTACTTTAGGTTGTTTAGCTGTTGAGGTATCACTATCATTAGTTATTTGTTTTTTAACTACTTCTTTTCTTTCAATATTTTGTCTTATCTCAGCTTTCATTAGATAAATACTTGTATCTTTATCAATTTTATCTAACATATTTTCATACATTTCAAGACCTTCAACTGTATAAGCACGTAATGGATCTTGACCACCATAACCACGCATCATAACAGCTTCTCTTAAATGAGATAAACTATTTATATTATCAGTCCAATATTTATCAATAACATTTAAACTAATTGCTTTTTCAAATTCATTTCTTACTTCTTCGGGAATTTCTTTTAATTTTCCTTCATATTCATCTTGAGCTTTATTAAAGATAAATTCAATAGCTTCATCACTTGTTTTTGAACTTATTTCTTCTTCAGTTATATCTTGTTTTAATAAATTTTGATTAACAATATCAACTAAATCTTTTAAAGCTTCTCCTGATACTTTATTATCAACATAATGAGTATCAACTAAATATGAAATATAAGAATGAATTGTATCTAAAACTGTTTCATGGATTGAATCATTATCTAAAATTTCATTTCTTCTTTCGTAGATATCTTCTCTTTGATTATTCATAACGTCATCATATTCAAGTAATTGTTTACGCATATCGAAGTTATTTCCTTCTACTTTAGCTTGAGCAGATGATAAGGCATTGGTAAATGTTTTACTACGAATAGCTTGTTCTTCATCAAAACCAATTGATTGAAGCATAGTTTTAATACGATCGGTTCCAAAACGAACCATTAATTCATCTTCCATTGAAACAAAGAATTGACTTTCACCAGGATCTCCTTGACGACCAGATCTACCTCTTAACTGATTATCAATACGACGTGATTCATGTCTTTCTGTTCCAATTACACATAATCCACCTAATTCTTTTGTTTCATCAGTTAATTTAATATCGGTACCACGTCCAGCCATATTAGTTGCAATAGTAACAGCACCTTTTTCACCAGCATGAGAAATAATTTCAGCTTCTCTTTCATGATTTTTAGCATTTAAAACTTCATGTTTTATTCCTTTTTTCGTTAACATTTCACTGATTAATTCACTTGTTTCAACAGCAATAGTACCTACTAATATAGGTTGTCCAGTTTTATGTTTTTCTTCAATTACTTTAACAATAGCTTTATATTTTCCTTTTTGGGTAGGATAAACTAAATCAGGATAATCAATTCTAGCAACTGGTTTATTAGTTGGTACGGCTATAACATACATGTTATAAATATTTCGAAATTCTTCTTCCTCAGTTTTAGCCGTTCCTGTCATACCAGATAACTTTTTATACATTCTAAATAAATTTTGGAAAGTAATTGTGGCTACAGTTTTATTTTCTTGATTAATCTTAACTCCTTCTTTAGCTTCAACAGCTTGATGTAATCCATCACTCCATTGACGACCTTTCATAATACGTCCTGTAAATGGATCAACAATTAAAACTTCTCCATCTTGAACGACATAATCAAAATCTTTTTTCATAGAGTAGTTAGCTCTTAAAGCTTGATTAATATAATGAACAAGCTCATTATTTTGCATATCATATAAATTATTTAAATGAAAATATTTTTCTGCTTTTTCATTTCCTAAATCTGTTAAAGTTACTCCTTTAGTTTTTTCATCATATAAATAATCTTCTTCGTTTTTTAAACTTTTAGCAAATTTATCTGCATCAATATATAAATTAGCGCTCGTTAATTCTCCACCCGAAATAATTAAAGGTGTTCTAGCTTCATCTATTAAAATAGAATCAACTTCATCGATAATAGCATAATTAAGTCCTCTTTGCACACGATTTTCTTTTCTAATTACCATATTATCTCTTAAATAATCAAATCCTAATTCATTATTAGTGGTATATAAAATATCACAATCATATTGTTCTTTTTTCTCTTTTGGCATTAAATCACGTTTATTAATACCAACAGTTATTCCTAATCCTTCATAAATAGGACCCATCCACTCAGCATTACGAACTGTTAAATATTCATTAACGGTAACAACATGAACTCCTTCTCCTGTTAAAGCATTTAAATAAGCAGGAAAAGTTGTTACTAAAGTTTTTCCTTCACCTGTTTTTAATTCAGCTATATTACCATAGTGAATAGCAATTGCCCCTACTAATTGAACAAAGAATGCTTTTTCTCCTAATTTTCGATAAGCCATTTCTCTTACAGTTGCATAAGCATCAACTAAAATATCATCTAAAGTCTCACCATCAGCTAATCTTTTTTTAAATTCTTCGGTTTTATTTCTTAATTCATTATCAGTTAACTTTTGATATTCTTCATCTAAATCAATAATCTTTTCTGCTAATTCATTAAATTTTTTTAATTCTTTATATTCATGATCAAATAATTTCTTAAATATATTCATGATTCCTCCTTGCATATAATCTATTCTAACAAAAAATAAGCAAAATTGGAATATCTTGCTTATTTATTTCATTAATTATTCTGCTTCAATAATACCATAACCGCCATCGTTACGTTTATAAACTAAAGCAATTTTATTTAAATCACTATCTTTATACATATAAAAATTATGTCCTAATAACTCCATTTGTAAAATAGCTTCATCTAAATTCATAGGCTTAATTTCAATTTTCTTTCTTTTTACTACTGGTTCATCATCAGATAAATCAATTATATCATCAATATTAAATTCTTTAACACCTGTTTTTTCTTTCTTCTTTAATTTTGACTTATTCTTTCTTATTTGTCTTTCTAGCTTATTAACAACTAAGTCAACAGCTGAATAAAAATCTTGACTTTCCTCTTCGGCTCTTAATATTAATGTTTTAAGAGGTATAGTGACTTCTACTTTTTGAGTATAATTTCTAATTTTTACTAATACAGTTGCGGTTACATCACCTAATGTATACTTATCTAATTTTGATAATTTATCCTTTACATAATCTTTCATTGCATCAGTAATATCAATTTTATTACCTCGAACTAAAACTTCCATCATATCATCTCCTTTATATTTATATCATATCATAAATTTCAAAAAAAAACTATCGCTTAGGCGATAATTTTATCATTTACTACTGTAACGTTTAAAGCTTGATATCCCTTTGAAGTCTCTAAAAGATTAAATTCAACATACTGTCCTTCTTCAAGAGTCTTATATCCTTCTTGATTAATAGCAGAATAATGTACAAATATGTCTTCTTTTTCAGTAAACTCAATAAAGCCATATCCTTTTTCGTTATTAAACCATTTAACTCTACCTCTTACCACGTTTCCATCTCTCCTTATCATAATATTTTTGTAGATCTACTTTTTTCTTGCGCAAATTCATAATATCAAATATTAATTATAATTTATATATTTTTTTCTAATAGTTAATTTTTATACTAGTTCCCGTTAAAATATCGACTTTTTTAACTTTTTTTGTCAAAAAAGAAAAATTTATTACCATTCAGAACTTTTTTTCAATTTATGACTTATTTATTATTATAATGTAGTTGGTGATAGAAAATATGATTAAAAATTTTGTCGTAAATCGTTCTATGAATTTAATAAATGATTTAAATAAGTATGACAAGATGCAATTAGAAGAAATAAAATATGGAATTGAAAGCATCTATTTAACATTATCTAAAATCATCGTAATTCTTATTATATCTTCCATTTTAGGATTATTTAAAGAAGCAATTATATTCTTATTAATTTTTAATATTTTAAGAATATTTGCTTTTGGACTACATGCTTCTAAGAGTATTTGGTGTTGGATATCTTCAAGCATTTCTTTCATAGGTATTCCTTATATCTGTAAAACCTTTATTTTTCCTAATTTAATATATATTATATTACCAATCATATGTTTAGTTTGTTTTATACTATATGCTCCAGCAGATACTGTCAAAAGACCTTTGATAAATAGTAGAAAAAGAAAACTATATAAGTTACTTAGTATTATAAGTTGTGTTATATATTTTGGATTAATTATTATAACAACAAATTTTCTAATTAAAAACTTATTATTATTTGCTTTAATATTAGAAAGTATCTTAATTTTACCATTAACATATAAAATATTTAAACTACCTTACAAAAACTATTTAAATTACTAGTGCCAATGTTTTATATGTTAAAAATAAAAAAGGAGGGAAAGATGAAAAGATATTTATCTATGCTTCTAGGTGCTATTGGTTTAATGGTAGCAGGTATTGCAACTACCGGATGCTGGATCGTTATTATTGATGAACCAGAAATGCCTAAATCAATGCTAAACAAATAAAGAATGAATTTTATTCATTCTTTATTTGTTATCTTTGAAAATAACATTTATACTCAAATTAACAATGAAATAATTATCAATAACTTCATAATTGCAATTTATAAATTCATTTTTTTTAATAATTTTATCTATTTCATATAATCCAAAACCATGGCCATTACCTTTAGTAGTATAACCATTCTTAGTAATTGATTTCACATCAAATTTTTCTTTATAAGTATTCGTAATAATAAAGACTATTTTATCATTTTCTAAAAATAAATCTAAAATCAATTGTTTTTCTAACGATTCATTTGATGCATAGATAGCATTATCAAAATATTCACCTATCATATCTAATAAAAGATTAATATCACATTTAAAATCAATAACTTTTTTAAGCTCACCACTAACATTAACAGAAATTTTCAAATTTTTTTCTTCTGCTTTAGTTAATTTATAATATATTAAATAACGAACAGGATTAATTTGAATATAATTTATTTTATTAAACCAACTATATTTCTTATCTTTATAATTATCTAATAATTTATCAATATATTCATTAGCTTGTTTGATATCGCTATTTAGATATCCTTTAAGAACTATTAAATTATTTTTGTATTTATGTATAGTAGCACTATATTTTTCAACTACTTCAGCTGATGTCTTGATATACTCTTCAGTTAATCTGTATTTATCCGCAATTTCTATATTCTTTATATGTTGCTTTATTAATACCATTATTAATGTAACACATCCTAAAACAACAAAAATATTTAAGATAAAAATATAATCAAATTTCCATCCATTTGTATATAATTTAAAAAGTGAGGCAAGAATTGACAAAATACTAATTATACCTAATATTATTATATAAATAATATTTGTTTTATCTATTTTATTTAAATAACTATTAATATTTTTCCGAACAATGAAAGCTATACCAATAGAAATAGATACAATTACAAAATTACCAATAAAAGTTTTTATCATTTCCATTATTAAATTTAAATTAAATATATAATTCAATATAGCTAAAACTAAGATAAATATAGATTCACTTAATGGAAAAATTATATATGTAATTATTGTTACAACTAAAGAAGTAGAAATATCAGCATTATATATTTTTTTAAAAAGTAAAAATAGAATTAAAATGATACCAAATAATTTAAATATATTATCAAAAATCAAAGAATTATAAACTATAACTATTGATGCAATTAATATAAAAATATAGTTGTACCATTTAATATCTCGTATATCTTTATATAAAAGAACTATACTAGTTAAAAAAAATCCAAAGCAACATGTAAAAGAACTAATTAAATATTTAATTAAAGTCATAACATCAATATTACTCATCATAGTTAAACTCTCTTTCTAACATACAAATTTCTTCTAACTCTTTTCTTTTATCTCTAGCTAAACTATTAGTAAATTTATCTTTAAAGTAAATTGCTGGAACAGAAGGTATTATTTTAGTAATTTTAAAAGTATTAACTATACAACTACGATGAGTTTTGTAAAATCTTTTATCATTTTGCAAAATAGATTCTAATTGAGTAATATTACCACGATACTTAAAATGAGCATTTTCTGTTTCTATAAATAAACAATCTTCAGTTTTATCTTTTTCAATAAATAAAATATCATTGTAGGGAATTCTAATAATTTCGCCTTCCTGCTTAAAAGATAAGATACTATTACTATTAAATGTTTCATAAATATCCCGAAAACAAGAAAGCAAATTTTCTTCTAAATCATCAAATTTGGATACAAAATCTACCATCATTATTTTTTTATGATAGGCATTTTGTATTAAATCTAAATGGGCAGTAGTGATTATTATTTGATCATTCATAGTCTTTTTAAAACTTCGTATTTCTCTAGCTAAATCTAATCCTGATTTACCTTCTACCTCAATATCTAAAATATAGACGTTTTGACCTGCTAAAGATTTTATTATTTTTATAATATCTTCATCATATTTAGAAAATTCATAGATTTTATATTGATCATTTCCGTTACACATAAATTTGTGTATTTCTTTTTTATATAAATTGCTAAAATATTCTTCGTCTTCATATATTACAAAATTTATCATGATAATTCCTCTTACTATTTATTTTTACTTTTTTTAGAAATTTTAAATTGTTTTTCAGTAATAATATTAGTTTTATTAACAAACCAGAATACTAAAATTAATAATACTATATATATACCTCTTCTTATATATATATCTATTTGTTCATTTAAAGTATAAAAAATAGAAGCGGTTGCAAATAAAATATTAACACCATAAATTATTAAAACGGTATTACGATGAGAAAATTTCATACCTAGTAACTGATGATGTAAATGTTGCTTATCTGCATCAGTTATTTTTTTATGTTTTAAAAGTCGTCTGATAATAGCAAAAAAAGTATCTAAAATCGGAACACCAAGTATCATAATAGGAACAAAAACAGAAGTTAATACAGTTCCTTTAAAACCTAATAAAGAAATAATTGCAATTATAAATCCTAAAAATAAAGCTCCTGAATCTCCAGCAAATATTTTAGCCGGATAAAAATTATAAATTAAAAATCCAAGAGTACTACCTAGCATAATTAAAGCTAAGGTAAATTCTAAACCTGTTGTTCTACCTTGAAAACAACAAATTATAATAATTGTTGTAAAGAAAATAGCAGCTATTCCTCCAGCTAATCCATCTAAACCATCTATTAAATTAATAATATTCATACAAGCAACTATAAAAATTATTGTTATAGGATAAGAAAAATAACCAAAATTAATATTCAATCCAAATGCTGTTATATTATCTAAAAGAATTTCACCATAAAAAGCGATGACTGCCGCCGATAATAGCTGACCAATTAGTTTATCTTTAGCATCTAAAGGTTTTATATCATCAATAATTCCTGTTAATACTATTATAAAACTTCCTATGAGAATAGAATTCATTTTAATCGTATTTTGAGCAAAAAACATATAGCCAACTAAAAAAGCAAAAAAGATTCCTAAACCACCTAACCTCGGCATATTTTTTTTATGTACTTTTCGTTCATTTGGAATATCTAAAGCGTTAATATGAATAGCAATTTTTTTTACTATTGGAATTGATAATGCCGCTATTAATAAGGTAAAAATAACTACCTTTATAGAATATAAAATAGTACTATCAAGCATAATAACCTCCATGAAAATTATAACACTTTAAGTATAAAAAAACTAGTGTTTTTACAAACTAGTTCAATTAATCTAACAAATATAAATTATCTAACATAATACCTGTTCCTTCAGCTACACTAGTTAAAGGGCTCTCAGCTAAATAAATTGGTATCTTTAATTCATCTTCTAGTAACTCTTTGAATCCATTTAATAAAGATCCTCCACCTGTTAAAACAGCACCATTTTCAATTATATCTGCTGATAATTCTGGTGGGGTCTCTTCTAATACACTTTTACATGCAGAAACTATTTTATTAATATTATTTTTTAAAGCTTCTTCAATTTCTAAACTATTGATAGTAATAATACTTGGTAATCCCGTTTCTAAGTCACGACCTCTGACTTCCATTTCATTTTCTTCATCACTATTAAATACTGATCCTATTTCATGTTTAATAGTTTGAGCAGTTTTATCACCTATTAATAATCGATAATTATTTTTAATATATTCTTTAATATCATTATCAAAAACGTTACCTGCTATTTTTAAAGATCGGCTAACAACAATTCCTCCTAATGATAAAATAGCAATATCAGTTGTTCCTCCACCAATATCTATAATCATATTACCATTTGGTTTACTAATATCTAATCCAACTCCAATAGCAGCCGCTTTTGGTTCTTCTTCTAAAAATACTCTTTTAGCTCCCAATTTTTCAGCTGCCTCACGAATAGCATTTTTTTCAACAGGAGTTGTATCAGCCGGACAACAAATAACAATTCGTGGTTTACTAAATAATCCCCTAACTTTAATCTTATTTACAAAATAATCAAGCATTAATTCTGTAATTTGAAAATCAGCAATTACTCCATCTTTCATAGGTTTAATAGCTTTAACTTTAAAAGGAGTTTTTCCAAGCATTTGATTAGCTTCTTCACCAAAGGCAAGTGGTTTTTTACTATCAGTATCAATGGCTACAACACTAGGTTCATTTAAAACTATACCTTGACCTTTAATATATATTAAAATATTAGCTGTTCCTAAATCAATTCCAATATCTTTCATTTTTCACCTCTAAAAATAGTATTTCCGATTTTTTTCTAAATATGAAAAAAGATGATTAAAAATCACCTATTTTTTTACCAAGTACTTTTAATGGATCAATATTAACACCATTTTGATATATTTCAAAGTGCAAATGATTACCAAGCGATTCATTTACTTTATTAGTTCCAGAAACACCAATTTTCATACCCTTAGTTATATTTTCACCTTTTTGAACATTTACAATAGATAATCCCGTATAACTAGATACAAGTTCATTATTATGTTTTATCTCAACAATTTTTCCTAGCATTTCATCTTCTTTAATATCAATTATAGTACCATCTAAAATACTAACAACATCAAAAGAATCATTTTTTACATAATCAATACCACTACTTTGCATATAAGTACCATTATAATAAATAATAGATTCCTTTTGTCTATCTACATCATCTTCTAAATTATAAAAATATCTAGCTATTTTAACATCATCTGATGTATAAGGATTAATAATAACATCATCAACTTTATTAACTGGCAATGTATTATCCAAAATAGTATTAGATACATAAGTAATATTATTTAAAGAATCATCTACCTCTGTTTTTAAAGTTTTACTAGTAAAATATAAACCCACAACAACTGTAAAAATCAAAGAAAGATATAAAACAGGAAATACAAATGGTTTTAATTTCATAAAATTCACCTCATTTAAAGTATTTCCTGTTATTATTTTTTTATACAATTTTTTAAAATATTTTTAAGTACACAAAATCATAAATAAAATTAGTAACTAAGTATATAATAGATAATAGAATTAAAAAATACATAACTCTAGCTTTAACAACTTGACCTTTTTTAAAAATAAAATTAATATTTATTCCATCCATAGCCCAAAAAGTTAAAATAGCAACTAAAACATATAAAATAAACTTAGTCATATAGATTTTCCTCTATTTTTTTAACTTTATCTATTCTTCTTTGATGTCTTTCTAAATTAGAAAAATCTGTTTTTAGAAAAGTTTCAACTATTAAAATAGCTTCTTCTAAGGAAGTATCAGCTGAAAAAGCTACACAATTAGTATCATTATCTAATCTTGTATATTGAGCTTCTAAAGAGTTATTAACTTTAGCACAATAAACACCCTTTATTTTATTCATAGCAATACTAATACCTATTCCACTTCCACAGATAGCAACACCATAATCTACTTCTTTACTAGTAATAGCTTTTCCTAATAAATAAGCATAATCAGGGTAATCACAAGAATCACTTGAATTAGTTCCACAATCAGTAATATCAAGTATATAATCTTGTTTTTTAAAATAATCAATTAATTTTTGTTTTAAAGTATATCCACGATGATCAGAAGCAAAACCTAATTTAATCTTTTTCATTTATATCACCAAGAAAAATATATCATATTTTAAGAAAAAAAAAAAGACTATTCGCCTTTTTCAAAACCATATTTTTTATTAAATTTATCAACACGACCAGCTTTAGATGCTCTACTTTGTTTTCCAGTATAAAATGGATGACATTTAGAACAAACTTCAACATTGATATCTTTTTTAGTAGACATAGCTTTAAATGTTGCTCCACAAGCACATTTAACTTCTACTTCATAGTTTTCTGGATGGATATTTTTCTTCATCTTAATCTCCTTTCGCCATGAATAAACAATTCATAGTAATAAATATTTCTTATATAAGATACCATTAAATACTAAAAAAATCAAGTATTTTTTTATTTATAACTTAAGTTCTTCTATTATTTTACTAGCTATTTTTAAATATCCTTTGGAATTTAAATGATAATCTTTAGAATTTGGTAAATAATCAGAAGTAATTGTATTATAAATATCAACATATGTTATTTTATATGTCTTTGCTATTTTTCTATATTTATCATTTATATATGCAAATAAACGTCCTAAATCTTTATTTCTATTTAAGTAAGGATTATAATAACCAATTAAAATTATATTAGATGATGATATTTTTTGAATATTATTAACTAGTTCTTCCATATTTTTTATAAATTTATCTACTTTTATATATATATCACTTGTAATATTATCAGTTTCTATAATACTAATTAATTCATCTAAGCCAATAGCAATAGTAATTAAATCAGCTTCACGAAGTTCTTTTTTTATATTATAAGTTTTATCGTTGTAGATTATTTCTTTATTAATTTTTATATCATTTAATAATTCTTCAATCTTATAATTAGTTTTAGAATAATAAAAAGATGTATTATGTAATAAATTATTATTATTTAAATAATTTTTAAGATAATCTCTGTAAGAATAAGTATTATTACCATATGAATTAATACCTAAATCAAAAGAATCACCAATAGACATATAATCAATTAAATTGTTAGCATTAGCTTTATAGATAATAAAAGTTAAGGTAATAATAACGGAAAAAATAATAATTATTTTTCTCATAAAACCTCCAAAATAAAAGATTAAAGCAATATATTATATTTCTTTAATCTCTATTTTAGCACCTATGTTTGTCAATTTTTCTCCTATTTCCTCGTATCCTCTTAATAAATGATTTATTTCTTTTATAGTTGTTTCACCATTAGCAACTAAACCAGCTATTAATAGAGAGGCACCGGCTCTTAAATCGGTAGCTTCTACTTCTGTTCCTTTTAGTTTAGTAGGACCTAGAATAGTAGCTTGTTTATTATCAATATGAATATTTGCACCCATTTTATTTAAATAAGGAATATTCATAAAACGATTTTCATAAATTTTTTCAGTTATTATACTTTTTCCTTTGGCCTGAGTTAAAAGAGTTACAAAAGGTTGTTGCAAATCCGTAGGAAAACCAGGATAAACAGCTGTTTCTAAACTGGTAGATACAAGTTTGTTAGAAGAATCAACTATTAAATAATCATCATGAATTTCTAAATTAACTCCCATTTCTTCTAGTTTATCAGTTAAACTTTTGATATGTAGAGGAATAATATTATCTATTTTTAAATAATTTCCCAGTAAAGTTCCAATGATTGTGTAAGTACCCGCTTCTATTCGATCAGGAATTATATCATGATTACAACCATGTAATTTTTCTACTCCTTCAATAGTAATTTCATTAGTACCTATTCCAGATATTTTAGCTCCCATTTTATTTAACATATTTATTAAATCAGTTATCTCTGGCTCTCTAGCAGCATTTTTTATAATTGTTGTTCCTTTAGCCAAAACAGCAACTAAAATAGCATTTATAGTAGCTCCAACACTTGGCATATCTAAAGGTATCGTATTTCCTTTTAATTCTGAAGCATAAATTGTATAAATATCATCTTTTTCTTCTATAGTTGCACCTAATAATCTAAATGCTTTTAAAGTCTGATCAATTGGTCGACTACCAATCTTGCATCCTCCTGGAAAATGCATTTTAACATATCTATATTTAGCTAATAAAACTGACATAAAATAATAAGAAGCTCTTAATTTACTAGATAATTCCTCAGGTATTTCCTTATTTTCCATCGTCGTTGTATCGATTACTAAAGATTCACTTGCACGATTTACTTTAACATCTAAATAATTTAAAGTTTTTTCTAAATTATCAATATCTAAAATATTTGGAATATTGCATAAAGTTATTTTATCATCAGCTAATAAAGTTGCTGGTATTAAAGCTACTGCACTATTTTTAGCCCCACTTATGCGAACTGTTCCACTTAATTTATGACCACCTTGTATTTTTAATATTTTCATTTCATCACCACTATATTTTATTTTTTTTATTCATTAATGTTAATTTTTGAATCAACTACTTCTTTAATAGCTTCAAAGCCACTTCCAATTATTTTACGTGGATCAATAACACTTGAATTTTCTTTAATATATTTTTTTATTGCTATACTCCATGCATCTTGAATATCTGAATTAATATTAATTTTAGTAATTCCAGATTCAACACATTTTTTCAAAATATCATTAGATAATCCACTTCCACCATGTAATACTAAAGGAATTGTTAATTCAGATGATAACTTTTTAATCAAATCGTAATCTATATTTAATTCACCTTTATAAATTCCATGTACTGTTCCAACACTTGCAGCAACTGAATCTATCCCGGTTTCAGCAACAAAATTCAAGCAATCTTCAACATTCGTATTAGTACCTAATTTTAGTTCATCTTGACTAATACTTCCCATAGAACCAATTTCAGCCTCAACCGATACATCATTATTTTTAGCATAAAGAACCACTTCTTTAACCAATTCAACATTTTCTTTATATGGTAATTTTGAACCATCAATCATAACCGAATTAAAACCAGCATCAATTGCTTTTTGACAACTTTCTAAACTAGAACCATGATCAAGATGTAAACAAACATCGGTTTTAATATTTAAATCAGTTATTAAACTATAACAAAGAGCAGCTACAACATTATATCCACCCATATATTTAATAGCACTTTCACTAACACCAATAATTACTGGAACTTTTAATTTATCACATTCTTCTAAAATACATTTAGTCCATTCTAAATTATTAATATTAAAATGAAAAATTGCTTTATTATTTTTTTTAGCTTCTTTTAACATTTTTTTGCTATTTACTAGCATAACATCACCCAACAAAAGAATACTACAAAACAAAAAAAAAGTCAAAATTTTGCTTTTGACTTATTTAGATAATGATTCAACATTATTCCATTCTTCTATTAAAATTGATAAAACATCATCATATTCAAAGGATTCACCATTAACATCAACGGTTTTGTTAACTGGTGATAATACCTCGTTAACATTTAAAGCACATTTTAAAATCCATCTTTTATTTTCAGGTGATAACTCAGAATATCTAATTTGTCTACCATCTGAAGCTGTAAATGGATAATCATCACGTATGTGTTGAACAACAGCAGAATTAGCATCCATAATATAAGTTTCTAAAGAAGCTCTATCATGTTCTAAATAAAATTTTCTTATTATTTCATTACTAATTTCACTAAAATATGTAACATATTCAGCTTCTAATCCTGGTTCTAAAGAATATCCGTAATAAGCACAAATACCATTTCCTACTTCTGGATTAGCTTCTGGATTGTTAAGATAATCACAAATTCTAGAAATAGAATTAGAATTTTCCATATATAAATCATCTAATGTAATATCATTGGCTTTATAATCTTTTTGATTTCCATCTGTTGTAATAACAGTATAATATACATAATCTTGAGAGAATCCTGGAGTAGCTGTGGGATTAATAACTGGAACAGCAGTTGATTGATAATCTGGTTCATTAATTATAAATTGTTCTTGTGTTTCTGTAATTTCAGGTATTAATTCAACATTAGAATAATCATCTTGTGGTGTTTCACTATAATCTTCTTGATAAGACACTGTATTATCAGAAGTATTATTATTTTTATTATTACCATTAATAACTGCAGCAGTTACTCCAGAACCTATAGCCAAAACAATAGCATATGATAATATTTTTTTAACATTTGGTTTTCTAATATTTAAATTTTTAATTAACATTTTCTTTGAATTTGCCATAACGCCAATTGAAGCTAAATTTTTATCAAACTCTGCTTTCTTTTCATCTGACAAGCTATCAAATGGTAAATTAGATACACTATATGTTTTCCATAATTCTTCTTTAACTTTTTTAATATCTTCTTCACTAGGATTTTTCCTAATATCTTTTGATCCAGATAATTTTTTAGTAGTAAATTCGGTTATATTACCATCTTTGTCTTTACTAACAATGAATTTAACTATAATATCTTTTTCTTCTGAATTTGCATCTTCTGGTATTTCATATACGCTTTGAACAGATTTTAATTCACTATTTTCAAATGATAATTCAACTTTTTTGTCACCTTTATGATAATACTTGTCGTAAGTAATTTGTTCATCAATGATACCACTTTCTTTTAAATGTTGAATGAAATCATTTCTTTTAGTAACATCAACAGGATTTAAACCTAATAATTTCATATAATCATTAATGTAATTATCTAAAGTACTTTCATTTTTAGTAGTAAGTTCAGAACCACTAAAAAAGTTTATTTTAATATCCTTAACTGTACTTTCTTCCTTAACGATTTCAATCTTTTCAATAAGATCAAATGCTTTAACTCTAACTCCTGTTGGAACACTTTCCTCTTTATTTACTTCTATTTTTGTACCGTCATAACTGATTTTGTAAAATTCTCCACTTGGTATTTTAACATATTTTTCCATAATATCCCCTCCATAAACACAAGCACATTATACCAAAAAAGTCAAAAAATGTCAAATCCTATTGATTTATTATATATTTATCTATGATTTATTATATATTTATCAATTATATCTTTAACTAAAAAATGATATTCAACATCTTTAGTATTTTCATTTTCTTCAAGTAAACATAAGGGAGGAAACAAAACACACCACCAATTATCTCCTTCACCTTTACCTAAAGTTATAACTAAAGATTCATACATTCCTTCTTCATAGATAATATCTTTATATACTTTTTTAGGAAAATAATTATAACCAAAAGAAACCGAAGAATCTTCTAAAGAAATATTTAAATTATCTAAATTATTATTGATAATTGTTCTAGCTTCATCAATTGTCTTAACACCTTCTAATAATTCATAAACCTTTGTTTCAACTTCTTTTTTTACTTTTAATTTTTGATTTATATCGACATTATTGTTACTATTAGCTATTATTCTAATTCTAATAGATTCTTTAGGAATAATTACTTTTTGACTTTTATTTTGACATAAAATTATAATTATTAAAGCTAGAAAAATTAAGATTAAAGTTTTTTTCAAAAAAATCACCCATAAACATAATGAGTGATTTTTCTATTTTTATTCATTTAATAAGATATTTTTAAAGATAAAAATCATTCTATCTCTACCAGACATATCTTGTTTAGCAATTATCTTAACATCTTTTAAATATTTATTAATTAAATTAACTACATTTTCTTTTTGTTTATTACCAATTTCAAAGGCAATTAAATAAGTTGAATTTAAATATTTTTCACAATCTTTTAATATTTTTTCATAGTATTCTAAACCATTATTATTAGCATATAAAGCAATATTAGGTTCATTATTAATAACTATATCTTCTATTTCATCATCAATACTAACATAAGGAGGATTAGAAATAATAACATCATATTTTTCATTAACATTACTAAATATATCACTTAATAAATAATTAACATTTAAATTTAATCTTTGACTATTTATTTTAGCAACTTCAATAGCATCTTGACTAACATCTAATAAAGTTACTTGCAAATTATTATTTAATTTTTTTAAAGTTAAACCGCAACAACCAGATCCTGTTCCTATATCTAAAATTTTTATATTAGAATTAAAATACTTTTGGATATATTTATTTGTATTATAAACTAATTCTTCCGTTTCAAATCTTGGTATTAAAACACGATTATCGACATAAAAATTTAATCCCATAAAATTAGTTTCTTTTAAAGCATATTGAAGAGGTAAACCATTAATAATATTATCTAAACATTCTTGGTATTTATTTATTATATCTTCATTTACTTTTA
Organism: uncultured Clostridia bacterium; assembly: GCA_945871105.1. GTDB lineage: Bacteria > Bacillota_I > Bacilli_A > RF39 > UBA660 > RUG591. Next base: position 8,325 of record CAMBUO010000017.1, on the reverse strand, counting down.
AATCTAAATGCATGGTTAGTTCTAAAGGATTTTGATTGAGTAGGGTAGCCAGAATTAATTTTGCTTGATCTTTATGAACTCTTTGATAAGCTTCGCATAATAATTCTTCAATGGTCATTATTCACCTGCAAGTTTTCTTTTTTGATCTTCGGTTATTAGTGCTTCAATAATTTCGTCTAATTCGCCTTCCATTACGCGATCTAAGTTCTTAGTAGTAAAACCTATACGATGATCAGTAACACGATTTTGGGGATAATTATAAGTTCTTATTTTTTCAGCTCGATCACCTGTTCCAATTTTACTTTTTCTAATCATACCATTTTCAGCTTCTTCTTTGGCTCTTTGTTCTTCATAAACACGACTTTTTAAAACTTGTAAAGCTTTTTCGCGATTTTGAATTTGACTTCTTTGATTTTGACAAGTAACTACAATTCCTGTTGGAATATGAGTCATTCGAACTGCACTATCGGTAGTATTAACATGTTGACCACCAGCACCACTACTTCTATAAATATCAACTTTAATATCACTTTCTTTGATTTCTATTTCAACATCATCGGCTTCTGGCATAACTAAAACAGTAGCAGTGGAAGTTTGAATTCGACCATTGGCCTCCGTTACAGGAACTCTTTGGACACGATGGGATCCACTTTCATATTTTAACTTTGAATAAACATTTTTTCCTTTTACCATAAATTCTATTAAAGTATAACCACCACTGGCTCCTTCCATAGCATTTAATACTTCAATTTGAAAACCACTTTTTAAACAATATTTTTCATACATACGAAATAAATCACCAGCAAAAATATTACCTTCATCACCACCAGCAGCTCCGCGAATTTCCATAATAACATTTTTTAAATCATTTTTATCTTTTGGAATTAAAAGTATTTCTAATTCATGTTCTAATTGTTCTTTTTCTTCTGTTAACCTAGTTATTTCCTCTAAAGCATACTCTTTTAATTCTTCATCTTTAACCATTTCTTGAGCTTCTTTTAAATCGTTTAAAACATTTTTATATTTTTGATAACAAACTACTGTATCTTCTAAACTTGATAATTCAATTGATAATTCTTTTGATTTTTTAATATCTGTAATAATATCTGGTTGCATTAACATATCTTGAATTTCTTTATATCTTTTTTCGGTTAGTTCTAATCTTTCTATCATGCTATCACCTTAATTTAAATCTTCTTCATCTAAAACTACTAAATCAGCTAAATCGTCATCATCATTATCAGGTTCATCATAATCATCATCAATATTTTGATCATCACTATCATAATCATTATATTCATCTTCAATAATTGGCTCTTCTTCAGAATCAACAATATTTTCCATATCATCATCTTCCATAGAATCAACTATAATCTTATCAGATGTATGTCTTTTTCTTAAATCCCATAAACCATCCACTAAAATAAAACGTTTATCCGTCGTTAAAGAAGTATAATAATCACCTATCTTATTTTCAATTGTTGATGATGGTAATTCTAATAAATTAACTATTCTGGTAAATAATTCTAAAGTATTAATTCCTTTTTTCTCTTGTTCTAATATAAGATTAGTAATATCCTTATATGATAAATTAACAACATCTTCCTTTTTAATTTCTTTCATTTTATCCTCCATTAAATAATTTTAATTATTAATTTAAATTTATTATTTTCTATTGCATAATTAACTAAAAAATAATTATCTTCATTAATTAATTCTAAAACATTTATTTCTAAATTAACTTTTATATTATCTTTTAAATCAGTTATTAAACAAGTATTTTTTAAAAAATTAAATTCTATTTTTTCATTATTAGTTATTCTTGTTAAAATACTATTAGTTTTATCAATAATCATTTTATTATCTTTATCAAAAAATTTAATAATATTATTTTGATAAATTCCTTTTATATTGTATTCATCTTCTTTGTTTATTAAACAATATTTAACATTTAAATTTACTTTTCCCATAAATCACCAACATGTTTAACACATATCGACATGCATTATATCATAAAACATTAATTTTGAACACATATTTTTATATTTTTTTGAAGATAATAAGAGTAGGTGATTCCATGAAGTTTTTAAAAAAGAGTTTAAAAATACTAATTATAACTATTTTTTTAAGTATTTTTTTAATAACAGGATTATATTTATATGCTAGAACTATACCTAAATTAGATATTAATAATACCGGTAGTTATTATTTATATGATATAAATGATGAATTATTTTTTCAAGGTAATGGAACTAGTAAATGGGCTAATTTAAATGAAATTAGTGATTATGTTAAGAAAGCTACTATTGTAGTAGAAGATAAAGATTTTTATAATCATCATGGTTTTAATATACCAAGAATTATAAAAGCTATGTATGTTAATTTAATTAATCGTGATTATAAAGAAGGTGCTAGTACAATTACTCAGCAATTTGCTAAGAATTTATATTTAGAATTTGATAAAACTTGGGAAAGAAAATTAAATGAAGTTTGGTATACTATTCAAATAGAAACTCATTATAATAAAGATGATATTTTAGAAGGTTATTTAAATTGTATTAATTATGGTCATGGCATGTATGGAATTGAAAATGCTAGTAATTTTTATTTTAATAAAAAAGCCAGTGATTTAAGTTTAGGAGAAGCTTCTATGTTAGTTGGTATTCCTAAATCTCCTTCTAATTATTCACCCCTTGTTAATTTAGAAGTTGCAAAAAAAAGACAAAAATATATTTTAAAAACTTTACTAGATAATAATATTATTAATCAAGAAGAATATGAAAAAGCTATTAATGAAGAATTAGTTTTTTATGGTAAAAAAGAAAAAATAAATTTAAATACTTTAATGTATTATCAAGATGCTGTTATTAAAGAATTAAAGAGTATTAATAATATTGAATCTTATTTACAAAGTGGCGGAGTTAAAATTTATACTAATTTAGATTTAGAAGCTCAATCAACTTTAGAAGATAGTGTTAATTCTTATATAACTGATAATGAAGAAATTCAAGCAAGTGGCATCATGTTAGATCCCAAGAGTGGGGGAGTAATTGCCTTACTTGGAGGACGTGATTATAATAAATCAGAATTTAATCGAGCTATTAGTTCAAAAAGACAAGTTGGATCATTAATGAAACCTTTTTTATATTATGCTGCTTTAGAAAATGGTTTTACAGCTAGTACTTCTTTTTTATCACAAGAGACTAGTTTTACTCTTGGTGTTAATAACGTTTATAAACCTAAAAATTATAATAACTTATATGCTAATAAAAACATAAGTATGGCTTCAGCGATCGCTTTTTCCGATAATATTTATGCAGTGAAAACACATTTATTCTTAGGAGAGAACAATTTAGTTGATATTGCTAAAAGAGTAGGTATAAAAACAAAATTAGAAGAAATTGCTTCTTTACCCCTTGGAACTGTTGAATTATCACATTTAGAAATTGCTAATGCCTATGCAACTTTAGCATCAGGTGGAGTTAAACATGAACCCTTTTTTATAAGAAAAGTAACCGATATAGCGGGAAATATTATTTATGAGCATAAAGATACTAGTGAAGTTGTTTTAAATAAAAATACTACCTATATTTTAAATGACTTATTAAAAGGAACTTATGACTATAATATGATTGATTATGCATATCCTACTAATATTTCCATTGCTTCTATGTTAACCAAAGATTATGGTATTAAATCCGGATCAACCGATACAGATAATTGGATAGTTGGTTTTAATGAAAAAGTTACTACTTTAATTTGGATAGGGTATGATGATAATAAAATTTTATCTAACAATGATTTTAAATATTCTAAAAAGATTTGGGCAACAGCTATGGAAAATTATTTAAAAGACAAAGATGTAAAATGGTATGATATTCCTAGTAATGTAGTAGGGGTAATCGTTGATCCTATATCTGGTAACTTAGCAACGGAAGAATCTCCCCATAAAAAAATACTTTATTATATAAAAGGAACTGAACCTAATTATACTAATCAAGTATTTGCTGAATATAATGAACCTAATATTAACGTTGAAAAAAAAGATTAATGTTTTCCTAATCTTTTATTATTTCTATTAAATCATCATTTTTTAACATAAAAGCATTGGCATCATCTGTATCTAAATGAATCTCAAAATAAGCTTCTTTTGAATCTTTAAGGTGCACATGATTTAGAATGCCCCCTTTTTCTCCATTAATTCTAACACTTACTTCTTTTAGCCCAACTAAATCTTTTTCTTTTCTAATTTCTTCATTTACATGAATATGTCTAGTTGCTATTATTCCACATTCTCTTTCAATAACTCCTTTTGGTCCAACTATTTTTAAAATAGCTGCACCTTCTAAATCCCCTGAATCCCTAACCGGTGGATTAATACCTAATTTATAACAATCAGTTTTACTAACTTCCACTTGGGTGTAACTACGAGCTGGTCCTAAAACTCTTAAACCTTTAATTTCTCCTTTTGGTCCAATGATATCAACTAATTGATTACTAGCAAATTGACCAGGTTGTTTTAATTCATTACGAATTTCTAATTCTTCATCAAATAATAATTTTAAATCATTTTCACTTAAATGAACATGATGATTACTTATTCCTACACTTACTTGCATATTTTCTCCTTTTAAATATATTATAGCAAATTATTCGTATTTTTAATAGTATAAAACATATATTTAACTGGAGGTATTATGAACACATATAATTATAATCCATATAGTGATTATACTACTTATAATAATTTAAATAGGCAAACTATTGTTCCTAATCAAAGTAATCTACCAGGAATTACTACTAATAATCAAGATGAATATGCTTCTTATGCTGAACAAATATTAAAAATGAATATTGGTAAAAAAGTTAAAGTATATGTATCTTTAGGTGATTCCATTGAATGGAGAGATCGCATCTTTGAAGGAACTATTGAATCAGTAGGAAGAGATTTTTTACTAATAAAAAGTAAAGATAATCTATCATTTATGTTATGGAGTATTTACATTGATTTTATTGAATTTAATGAACCAATTATTTTTTAATTGTAAATAACTTAAAAATTTGATACAATGTTTATGGTGATAATATGAATAAAATTTTAGTATTAGGAATAGCAATTTTAGTTTTAACAATTATTTTCTTTATTGTTATTCTTATAATTAGCAAAAATAAAATAAATCAATCCATTATTCCTATAGATATGTCAAAAGATAAAATAAATAATTATTTAAAACAAAAATATAAATTATACAAACAAATAACCAATTTTATTAAAAATAATCTTAGTATTAAAGAAGATGCTTTCCAAGAATTTCTAGAATTTAATTCAAAAGAATGTACTCAATCAGATTTAATAAAATTATTAGATAAAACTACGTATGAAATCAATGAATATGTAGATAACTATGATGAATTATTAAAGAATCAAGAGTTTTTAAAATTAAAAAGAGAATTATATGACATAGAAATAAATTTAGAAGCAACTAGTGAATATTATAATAATAAAATTATTATTTATAATAATTTAAAACATAGTGCACCTACTAAAATATGCACCATATTCTTTCAATTTGAAGAATATAATCCGATTGAAATTAATAAAAAAGAAATAGCTAGGTTAATCCATTTAAACTAATTATTTCTTTTTTTTATCTAATATTTCTTCTAATTCATAATTTGGTATTTTTATCATTTGTAAATAATTATAAATTATATTCATTAATTCTGGATATTTTATTTTAATATTTAAATCGATTTTATTAATCATCTTTTCTAAATTATTAATTTCATGTTCTGGTAAGACTTGTAAACTATTTTTTTTACAAGCAAACCAAAGTTTTAATTGTTTTAAAACATATTCTATTTTTTTTAAATCTTCTATTTCTTTTTCAATTTCATTTATAATTCTTTTCATATTTACCTCTAAATTAAGTATATCAAATAAAAAATAAAGATTAAAGAAATTTGACATAGTATATAAAAAAGATTCCTTATCAGAATCTTTTTATTTATATATTTCTACTTTTACTTTTTTTGTTTTTGAAGTATAACTTAATTTTAAATCATCTCCTGTTACTTTAACTTCAACTTCGTATTCTCCAGGAGTAGTATATTCAGATAAATCAACCGTTGCTCTTATTTTAGAACTATCTATATTATCAATTAATTCTTTACTTCCTTTTACTATAACTGATATAAAGCTATATTCTTTTCCAAGGGCATGAACTTTTAATCCTTCAGCTAAATTAATTGTTTGAACACTTATATTTTCTATTTCCTTTTGTTCTTCTTTAGCAACATTTACTTTAACAGAAATAGTTTTTTCACTCATATCACGAACACCACTTGGTTTTTCTAAATTAACATTATATTCTTTGTAAGAAGAAAGGTTAGTTACATCAATTTTAACTGGTACATATTCAATAGATTTTAATGCTTCTTCATCTCCATATATTGTAATATTAGAAATATTAGGAACTGCCGTTTCAATTGCATATCCAAGAGCTATATCACCAATTGGAACTACTTTAATTGGAACTACTTTACTTGTTGAAGTAATTGTTAAAGTAGCATCTACTGTTTCAGGTAATATTTCAACATCGACTATTTTTCCGCTATTATCATAGGCAACTAATTTATTATTACTAATAGTAGCTTGGCCAACAGTTGGTTCAACTAAATTATCAACATCTACTAATGCTTTTACATAAGCTACTTCTTCTAATCTTTTAGCAGATCCTTTAATTGTTACTTCTGTTTTACTTAAACTAATATCACTAATATCTAATTTACTATCTAAGTTACTGCGATGTAACAATTCAGCTGTTACTTCACGATTAGCACTAACTTTATCATAAACAATAACAGTGATTGTTGAAGGATCAATTTTATATTTTACTGATTGCACAGTTTGACGATATTTCAAACTCACTTTATGGGTACCTGTTGTTAGTTCTCTCAAATCAGCTGTTATACCTTCTTTATTTGGATATTGTTTAGCTAAATAAATATCACTTTTTCTACCAATTAAAATAACATCAACTGATTCAGGTAAACCTTCAATTACATATGCTTCTTCATTATAAATAGCTTTAACTGGCTGACTATATAATATTTCTGCTGAATTATCTACTAATGCTCCCGAATTTCTATCAACAAGATAAAAAGTTAAAAATGCTAGTATTAACGATAAAATAATTAAGGATTGCTTATTCATAAACATTTTTTCTAACGTTTTATTATTTTTATTAAATAATTCCGAAATCTTTATAAATAATTTCATAATAGGAGTAATAAGAATTTTATCAATTACTTTAATTAATTTTCCTATGAAAAGGCATATTTTTTTAATTATTTTCTTCATAAATATCCTCCTCGTTATCTGTATCACTTTCTTCTACTAGTTTTGGTCTTAATTCATCAATTAACATCATTCTAGCATCATCTAAGGATAAATTATAGAAAAGTTCACCTTTGACAGCAATAGATATACGTCCTGTTTCTTCGGATACAACTATACTAATAGCATCAGTTTCTTCAGCAATTCCTAAGGCAGCACGATGTCTAGTACCTAAGCGTTTATTTAATTTTACATTATTGCTAGTTGGAAAAACAGCCCCAGCACAACTAATTCTATTTCCTTGAACGATAACAGCCCCGTCATGTAAAGGATTATTTGGGAAGAAAATGGATACTAATAATTCATTGGTTAAGTCAGCATATAATGGTTTAGCTTTATCAATATAATCTGATAAACTAATATCTCTTTCAATTACTATTAAAGCACCAATTCTTGATTTACGACAATAATCAACTGCTTGAATTATTTCATAAACTAATTTCTCTCTTTCATCAACCGTTAATATTTTATGACGACCTAATAACTGGCTTCTACCAAGTTGTTCAAGTGCCCCACGAATTTCTGGTTGAAAAATTATAATTAAAGCAAGTGGTCCCCATTCAATTACATATTCAAGTAACATTCCTACTGTTGTGAATCCTAACCAATCACTTAATAACTTAATAATTACAATGACAAAAACACCTTTAATTAATAAAGACATTTTAACATTATTTTTAAAATTCTTTAAAATATAATAAAAGATAACCCAAACCAAAGTTATATCAACTATTGATCTTAATATATCTAAAATTCCATTCCATGTCATAATTAATCTCCTATACTATATATAGTATAACAAAAAAATATTTATTAGTAAAGATACCAAAACTAATAAACAGGATAAAAACATGAAATTTTTTTGAAATGTCATTTAAATCCATATATGATAAGGATTTAAATGATTTTTTATTATAAAAATTTGG
>CAMBUO010000016.1 GCA_945871105.1 uncultured Clostridia bacterium | reverse complement strand
AAAGATATTTGATCGGGTTTTACATAAATATTTTGGCCTGTTACATTACAATTAGCATTTGATTGACTAGTTACACAGGCAGAATCTTGATCAGTTGACATTTCAAATTTAGCATACCAAAAGCCGGTTAATTCGGTATCACCAAAAGTAAAGGCTGGATGGGTATATGTGCTAGTTCCATTGATAATGCTACCATTAGTTGCATCCGTACAAGTTTCACTACTACTTGAGGTAGAACTTGTTAAAATATTATCAACACATGTAACTGTTCCGGTTGTATTGGTTTCTTCTTCAAATGTAATATTAATTAATTGTTCTTCACTGGTTTCATTATTGCCATTAAAAATAACATATTTATATCTGGGAATCCAGACCCACATGGTAGTAATATCTTCCATTGAAATTTCAGTTCCTACAGCCGAACTTAAGTATTCACTTCTAGTTTTCGTTCCACTTTCTTTAACTGTTACAGCATTTGCCCACATGAAATTAGTATAATCATGCCACTTATAAGTAGGATTTGTATTTGTAGAATCAGCTTTTTTCCATACACCTTCTGTATCACTTGTTGCTTCATAATAAACTGGTATCATATTTTCTAATAAATCTGGTTCGTTAGCACCACTAGTATATAAAAGAGTAGTATTATAAGCATAAATATTAACATTAAATTTAAATACCTGAGAAACACTATTTTGTTCATAATCTTTATCTATCCATGCATATAACCTAAAATTCTTTGATTTAGTACCTGGATTATTTCCTTTATAAATTAATCTACCGGTTGTAGAATCACTTGGATAACTAGTATTATCTAAAGAATTATAGATAGTTGGATTAGTTATTTTATTATTACTATCATCAGTTAAATAAACTTTAATATAATTACTATCTAAAGTATTATTTGCATCTGCTGTTAAATATATTTCATAGCTAACAGCTTGTTCTTCATTAGATATTTCACTTGATACAGTGAAATCTAGGTAAGATAATTTATCTAAGTTAGCTAAAGCAAATTCATCACTTATCGGATAAGCATTGGTTATATTAATAGAATTAGTTCCTTCGATAAACTCTGCTTTTATTCTGTTACTAGTTAAAGTAAAAGCACTTGCACTCTTTGAATAAGTAAAGAAAGCATACGCTGAACCTAGTAATATTATTACCATGAATAATATACTAAAAACAATTGTTAATTTTTTCTTTTTAATTTTTTTATCTTCTTCCATCTTATCAATCCTCTATTATAATGATAACAAAAAAGACTGAAATCTTCAATCTTTTTTTAAACAAATATTCATTAATTTACAATTTTGACAATCCGGATTTTTAGCTTTACAATAATATCTACCAAATAAAACTAATTGTTGATGTTTTCTTATCCAATCACTTTTTTTAAATATTTTTTCTAGTTCTTTCTCAATGATAACCGGATCTTTGGTTTTAACTAAACCTAGTCGATTCGTTACTCTAATAACATGAGTATCAACAGCAAATGATGGTATTTTATATATTTCTGATCTAATAACATTAGCTGATTTTCTACCTATTCCTGGTAATACTTCTAATTCTTCATAAGTTTTCGGAACAACTTTATTATATTTATTAATTAATATTTTACTTATTTCTATAATATTACTAGCTTTTTTATTATAATTACCAATGGGTTTGATAATTTCTTTAATATCTTCTATATTACTACTTGCTAATTTTTCTAAACTATTATATTTTTTAAATAAAATACTTGTTACTTTATTAACTCCTTTATCTGTTGTTTGAGCTGATAACATAACAGCTATGACCAATTCATAATCTTTTTGATAATTTAATTCACAGATAGGATTTGGTATTAATTCATCTAAATAGTTATTAATTAACAATATATTCTTCTTCATCATCTAACCAATCCCAATCAACAATATCTGGTGCATTTTCATCTATTTCTTTAACCATTTCTTTGTTTTTTTCAATATCTGAAACACTTTTATAACCTCTAGTTACCCAATCTACTAATATTTTATCTATATATTTTAAACTATATACACCATCATTTAAAGCAATACTTAAAGCTTTTTTAATTAATTCATCACTTATATTATTATTTTTCCATTCATTAACTATTTTTATTTCAATTGAACTCATTGGTCTTCCTAATTCTTTTTCAATATAAAATAAAATATTATTATCTTCTTTTTCTTCTTTATCATTATTTATTAAAAGCATACTAATTCTTTCATAAAAACTACTTAAATCTATTACTTCTTCTAATATATTATTTTCAGTTTTTTTTACTTCTAGTTTTAAATAACCTTTATCAGTTAAAACAGCAACATAACCCATTACTTCCATAATATCAATATTTAAATCTAAACTTATTTTATCAGGATTAAAATCTAAATTATCTTGTCTATTATATAAATACATTAAAAAGATAAATTCTTCCATGGTTAAATCAAACTTTTTAAAGTACTTTAAAATATAAAGAGGGATAACAATATTACCATCTCCTATTACTTTGTTAAGTTTTGCTTTATTCATGTTATCACCTACTTGCTTGTTTCTATTTCTACACTATATTCATAAGTTCCTTCATTAGAAGAATAAATATATAAAGCATATTCTATTTCTTCTTTACTCGATATTTTATCAGTATATAAGTAATTATTATTTAAATTTTTAAAAGAATCTTCTTTTACTTGTTTATCATTTTTTAAAAGAACATAATTTAAATCATTTCTCTTAATATCTAAGTTAACATCTTTTATTTTTATTTTATAACTAATATTCGATTTATTTTTATTTTTTACTGTAAATTTATATGGATAAGTTTTTAAAGTTAATTCTTTATCTTGTAATTTTTCTATTTTAAATGTTTTTGTATCTTCAAATGTTACTAATAGATTTATATCTTGATATTTTTTTCTTTCCGAATAAAATGTTATAACATAACTTATTCCCATTGCAAAGATAATTATTCCTATAAATCCTATTATTTTTCCTATTAGTAATCTTTTTTTCATACTACCTACTTTCTATGATTTAATAAGTAAGCAAATATATCTAGTCCTAATCTTAATGTATCATGTTTAAATGTTCCATCTTCATCAGTTATTAAATCATCTTCTATTATTTCTATATCTTTTAAATTTTCTCTATCTAAGATAACGGGATCTTTTTGTTCTTCTGTTTCGTATTTTTTAACAAGTTCAGGAGCCATTTCTTCATGGTTGAAAATACCGACACTTACTTTCTTTTTACCTAAATAACTATTTAATAAATTGATATGATCACTGGCTTTGAAATCATCAGTTTCTCCTGGTTGAGTAACAATATTACATACATACATAATATTAGCTTTGGAATTATCAATAGCTTCTATGATATCTTTACAGATTAAATTAGGAATAATACTTGTGTAAATGCTTCCCATACTAAGAATAATTAAATCAGCTTCTTTAATAGCTTTAATAGCATCTTTGGAAACAACTGGTTCTTGTTTATAGAAAACCTTTTTAATTTTTTTATGTGTTTCCGTTATATTATGTTCTCCTTCAACAATGGTTCCATCTTCCATTTCTCCCATTAAAGTAATGGAATTATCTTCACTAAAAGGAATAACATTTCCTTTTAAGTTTAAAACTTTTCCAAGTGATTTAATTCCTTTATTCATATTACCTGTTATATTAGTCATAGCTGTTAATAATAAATTTCCCACCGTATGACCATTTAAATCACTTGAAGTTTTAAAACGATAATTTAATAATTCTTCAAATAAAGGTTCCGTTTCGGCTAAAGCTACTAATACTCTTCGAATATCCCCAACTGCTACTTGATTAAATTCTTCTCTTAATCTTCCTGTTGATCTTCCATCATCACAAACAGAAACAATAGCTGTGATATCAACTTGAAATTCTTTTAACCCTTTAAGTAAACAAGATAAACCTGTTCCTCCTCCTAAAACAACAACTTTTTTATTCATATGTATTCTCTCCTTTATAAGGATATTTATTTCTTAAAATATTATCCAATATATTTATATCATTTATTTTCTTAAATTTAAAGTATTTTTCTTAAAGTTATAGAAAAAAGAATTAATTTATTTTTTAATTCTATTTTTTTATTAACCAATCTAATACATTCATTTTTCTAATACCATTATAATCTACTTCTGGATCCACATCCATAGTTAATATGAATTTAGGATAATGATCTTTTATACTTTCTAAAGCACTTAATTCTCTTTCTAAAGTTTTGGAATCTCTGGTTGTATAAGCAACTTGAAAATAAGTATTTCCTTCTTTATTAACTGCTACAAAGTCTACTTCTTTATCACCTAATTTACCTACATATACTTTATATCCTCTTCTGATAAGTTCTAAATAAACGATATTTTCTAAGATATGTCCTACATCAATATCTTTTCTTCCAAGTAAAGCATATCGCATAGTAACATCAGTAGCATAGTATTTTTCTCCTGATTTTAAATATTGTTTTCCTTTGATGTCATATCTTTCAGCTTTGTTAAAAACATGACTTTCAACCAATGAATCTAAATAGCTTTCCACAGTGTGAGCCGATATTACTCTTCCATCTGATGATAAAGTATCAGCTATTTTTTTTATGGATAATAAAGATCCTATATTAGAAAACATAAATCTAGCTATCGTTTTTAACATATAAGTATCAGCTATTTTTTTTCTTTTAGCAATATCTTTAACAATAATAGTATTATATAAACTATCTAAATAATCGTCAATATCTTTTTCCGTTTCTAAATTTAAAGTATAAGGAAAAGAACTTTTATTTATATATTCTAAATAACTTTTTTCACTACAATCAAGTTTTAAATAATCTATATATTCTTTAAAAGATAATGGTAACATTTTTATTTCAATATATCTTCCAGCAATTAGAGTTGCTAACTCACTAGATAATAAATATGCATTAGAACCTGTTATATATATATCGATATTTTTCTTTATATAAAGACCATCAACTGCTTTTTCCCATTTATCAACATTTTGAACTTCATCTAAAAAAACATAATATTTTTCATCATTTTTGATTTGCTTATTAATATAATTATAAAATTCTAAATAATCATCAAAGTTATAAGATGGATCTTCTAAATTAATTGATATTATATTCTTGTCTTTTATTCCTAATGATTTTAAATAATCAATAAACAATAAAAACAAAGTTGACTTTCCACAACGTCTTATACCTGTTATTACCTTGATTAAATCCTTATCCTTAAATCTTTTTAATGTATCTAAATATTCTTCTCGGTTAATCATAATTTCATCTCCTTTATATACTATATATTATACATCAACATTAAAAATAATGCAATAGATTGCATTATTTTACTTTTTTTGCATTAAAAACGAATTGTTTTTCATTTTTTAATTCTATTTTCTTCTCTTAATTTATTTATTTTTTCATCTATTATATATTCAGAGTATGGCATTCTTCGATCGATAATTGTTCCATTTTCAAATATTTCAATAATTCGATTAGAAACAGTATCATTTAATTCATAATCTTGACTAGTAAAAATAAGTTCTCCTTGAAATTTTTCTAAACCTGTATTTAGGGAAGTTATACTTTCTAAGTCTAAATGATTAGTTGGTTCATCAAGTAATAAAACATTTGGTTCTTCTAACATCATTTTGGCTAAAACACATCTGGCTTTTTCTCCTCCTGATAAAACTTTAACAGATTTAAATACATCATCCCCAGAAAATAACATTCTTCCTAAAAAACTTCTTAAAGCTTCGGGATCATCTATATTTTTAAATGATCCTAACCAATCAATAATATTTTTATCAGTTTGAAATAAATCCGTGTTATCACTTGGAAAATAACTAATTTTTGTGTTTACTCCCCATTTAAATTCTCCGGCTGTATATTTTTTCTTTTTAAATAAAATATCTAATAATAAAGTCTTTTGAATATTTGATCCTAATAAAATTATTTTATCACCTTTTAAAAGACTAAATGATATCTTATTTAATAATTTATTATTCTCATCTTGATAAGTTAAATTATTAACGGTTAATACCTCTTTGCCATTTCCTTTTTCAAATTTAAAATCAATAAAAGGATATTTTCTAGAAGATGGTACTAATTCTTCAAGTTCTATTTTTTCTAAGATTTTTTTTCTAGAAGTTGCTTGTTTACTTTTCGAAGCATTAGCTGAAAATCTCGCAATAAAATCTTTTAATTCTTTTATTTTTTCTTCTTTCTTTTTATTTTGTTCTTTAATTTGTTTTAATAAAAGTTCACTTGATTCTCGCCAAAAATCATAATTTCCCGCATATAATTTCATTTTTTTATAATCAATATCAACAATATTCGTACAAACATTATTTAAAAAATGACGATCATGACTAACAATAATAACACAATTTGGATAATTAATAATAAATTCCGATAACCAATTAATAGCTTTAATATCTAAATTATTAGTTGGTTCATCTAAAAGTAAAATATCCGGATTTTGAAATAAACTTTTTGCTAGTAAAACTTTTACTTTTAAATTATTTTCTAACTCATTCATTTTTAAATAATGATATTTTTCAGGTATTCCTAAGTTAGCTAGTAAAATAGCCGCTTCACTTTCAGCTTCCCAACCATTCATTTCTAAAAACTCTGCTTCTAATTCACCTAATCTAATACCATCAGCTTCACTAAATTCGGTATGGGAATATAATTCTTCTTTTTCTATTTTCACATCATATAATTTTTTGTTACCCATAATAACAACATCAATTACTGAGTAATTATCATATTTATAATGATCTTGTTCTAAAGTAGAAATTCTTTCATTTTTTGGAATAATTATTTCACCACTTGTTGTTTCTAGTTCACCATTTAAAAGTTTTAAAAATGTACTCTTACCTGCTCCATTAGCACCAATTATTCCATAACAAGAGCCATCTACAAATTTTAAATTAACATTTTCAAATAAAGTTTGGGTCCCAAACCTTAAAGTAACATTATTTACTGTTATCATTATTTCCTCCTCGTATAATTTTTTATTTGATATTTGATTTATATTTATTAAGTTCATCTGATAAAAATATTCTATTATTTTATAACTCATACAAATTATTTAATTTGAGTTTCTCTAAAAAAGAATAAATAATTTTTGCAGTTTGATATAAAACTTCTTTAACATTCCATGATTAATAATGAATTATTTTGTATTTTATTTCATCGAATAGATTCATCTTATCACTGCTTGTTTCAGTTCAACATTATAGCATATTTAATTAAAAGAAAAAAGAGATTTCTCTCTTAAAAGTTTCTGTTTCTTAAAAATGGTGGAAAATCGTATTCGCTATCACTATCATCATCATCGTCATCATCCATAATAGTTGTATCTTTAATAGATTGTGTCGTTGTTGATGCTTGTTGATCGTAAATAGTAGCTTGCTTTTTGTTTTTATCAAAACCAGTAGCAATAACCGTAACAATTACTTCATCGGTTAAGTTTTCATTAATAACTGATCCAAAGATAGTATTAATATCATTATTAGCAGCATTACGAACAACTTCTGCCGCTTGCTCAGCTTCAAATAAAGTTAAATTAACTCCACCCGTAATATTAATAATTGCATCAGTTGCTCCGGTTATAGATGTTTCAAGAAGTGGAGAGGAAACTGCTTGTTTAGCCGCTTCAATAGCTCTGTCTTCTCCCATACCAATTCCAATTCCAATAATAGCATTACCTGATTTTTCCATAACGGCTTTAACATCAGCAAAGTCTAAGTTAACAAGACCAACAACAGCAATTAAATCAGAAATTGATTGCACCCCACGTCTTAAAACATTATCAACTTCTTTAAAAGCTTCTATTAAAGGGGTTGATTTATCAATAATTTCACGTAAACGATCATTTGGTATAACAATTAAAGTATCAACATGTTTCTTTAATTCTTCTAAACCACTCATAGCATTTTCCATACGACGTTTACCTTCAAAGGTAAATGGTTTAGTAACAATAGCAACAGTTAAAGCACCTAATCCTTGCGCAATTTCTGCAACGATTCCCGCTGCTCCCGTTCCAGTTCCACCACCCATTCCACAGGTAATAAAAACCATATCCGCACCTTTTAATGCTTCTTCTATTTCTTTTTTTGACTCAACAGCACTTTCTCTTCCTATTTCTGGTTTACCACCAGCACCTAATCCATCTGTTAATTGTTTACCAAGTTGAATCTTTACATCAGCTTTTGACTTACTTAAAACTTGATAATCTGTATTAGCAACAATGAATTCAACTCCTTTAACTCCAGTTTCAATCATGCGGTTAACAGCATTACCACCGCCTCCACCGACACCTATAACTTTTATTTTGGCTAATTGATCCATTTCTAATCCACTAAGCATATAATATTTCCTCCCTAACCTTTCAAGTAAGCTTCTATTTTATTTATTAGATTATCCCTCGTGCTTACCTTCTTTTTTTTCGATGTTAAATTTTCTTTATCTTCTAAATCAAACATTAAATAATCTATATTTCGCGATTTTTCTTTATAAGCAAAATACTTAATTAAACCTAAACTAGTTGAATAAATATTATTTCTTGTTCCAATCGTTGTAATATTTGAAACAATTTTATCTATTTTAAATTCTTCTTCAACTAAATAAGGAAAACCAACTATATTTGTAATTCCCCCAGTTATAATTATATAACTAATCTCGCGGTTTGTTAAGTTATTTATCTCATTCTTGACACTTTTTAATATTTCTTTTAACCTAGCTTCAATTATTTGACTAATTTCTACCTGATTAATTTTAATCTTTTCTCCATTTATATTATCAATTTCAATAAAATTATTTAAATCAGCATATTTACTACTACTAACAGCAAATTCTTCTTTTAAAGAAATAGCTTCTTTTTTATCTATTTTATAAATATAACTAATATCTTTATCAATTTTTTTACTACCAATTGGTAAAACTTCACCTTTTAACATAATACCTTTATTAAAAATAGCTATTTCACATTTAGAATAACCTAAATTAACTACTACTCCTAATTTACGATTAAGTTCAATATTAGCATTTTCAAAATAGTCCCCGATGATACCATAAGTTATATCTACAACTTCAATATTTAATTGTTGAAACAAAGTAAAATAATCATATAAATATTTCTTTTCAATCGTACTAACAGCACATCTAACTTTTAATCTATCAGCTGTTAATCCTCTTGGATCTATTACTTGTAAATCAGAATCTATTTCATAAACAATTGGTTCTAAATATAATACTTCTTCTTTTTTACTTATATTTTCACTTACTGTTTTATTAATAACTTTTTGAATATCGATATTTTCTACTATACCAGACACTTCAATATCAGCTGTTTCAATTGAAGTATTAACTAAAAATAAAGGAAAGCTTAAAAAAACTTTTTTAATTTCTATACCCAAATCTTGATTAATAGTTAAAATAGCTTCTTTTAAACTTTCAAGAACTAAATCTGGTTCTTTAATAATTCCCTTTTTAATACCTTTACTTCTAACACTAGTAGATGCTAAAGTATAAAATTTATCATTTATTCTCTCTGAAACAACTATTTTGATAGAATGACTACCTATATCAACACTAGTATATATCATGTAACACCTACCTTATAAATATAATTATACATAAATAATAATTTTTTTCAAGAAAAACCCATTATTTTCAAAATATTTTTTATAATTTAATACTTAAAAAATTAATTATAAAGACAATCCAAAGAGTAAACTTATCTTTAAATTTAAAATTAAAGTATTCATAAGTAGCAACTGATTTATCAACAATCGTTACTACCCAACTTTCTAAATATAAAGGTTTTATACCACCAATTGGAAACATATGAGTCATAATAATATTTTGTTCCATCATCGTTAAGTTATATTCTTTGGAAGCGTTATTTAATGATAAAAAAGGATGGATTCTTGGTTTATCTAACCACCTTTTATCTAAATACTCTACTTCATTAAAATAATCATGTAATAAAGCTCCTCTTGTGGCATTTATATAATTTAAATGTAACAACTTAGTTATTTTATATGTATATTTAGCTACTCTGATTGAATGAATATATCTGGTTAAACCATGATGATAATCATTTTTTAGAGATAAATACTTATCTTTATTGATGATATCTTGACTAATTTCTTCAAATGTTAGTTTCTTCATAAAATCACCCATCATTAAAGATAACATATTTTTGAAAAAATGACAATAAATTGTCAAAAATTACTTGTCAAAAGTTTTTTTATATGATATTATATTTTTTGTCCATGGCGAGATAGCTCAGTTGGCTAGAGCATTTGGTTCATACCCAAAGGGTCGAGGGTTCGAATCCCCCTCTCGCTACCATTGAAAAAAATACTCGTTTACCACGGGTTTTATTTTTCTCAAACTAGCCAAATGATTTCCTCACCTTATCATAGATCATTTTGGCCAACTTATCATTAAAAGGTAGTCCAAAATCGCAAGATTTTTAATGTATGGTCTGTTGGTGAAGCGGTTAACACATAACCCTCTCAAGGTTACATCCATGGGTTCGATCCCCATACAGACTACCATAAAAAGGAATTTTAACAGCTAAAGCTGTTTTTTTTGTCATTTTTTTTAATATAAAAAATACATAGTACTATGAAGATATTATTAGAATTTATTCTTAGTCTATGTATTTTTATCTATGGTATTCAATTATTTTCAAAAGGAATAACTAATTTAGAAAGTCATAAATTTAAAACTTTATTAATTAAATATACAAATACTAAATTTAAAGGTATTATTCTAGGTACTATATTAACAATAATTATTCAAAGTTCTGGAATAGTTACTATTTTAACTCTTAGTCTTGTTAATTCAAACTTAATTAGTTTTACAAATACAATTGGTATTATTATGGGATCAAACTTAGGAACTTGTTTCACATCTTGGATAACTTCAATTTTAAATTATAATTTTTTTATTTTTCTTAATCCTATCACTTATACTCCTATTTTTATATTATTAGGTTTAATTAATTATAAAAAAAATATAAATAAAAGTAATATGTTTCTTGGTTTAACTTTCTTTTTACTTGGTTTAAAAATGCTAAATAATAGTTTAAATCCTATTATGAATTATCCTTGGTTTAATAATTTATTAAATACTTTAAATAATCCTTTTCTTGGTATACTTTCAGGAATAATTATAACAAGTGTTATAGGTTCTTCAACAGCAACAGTTGCTATTCTTCAATCTATAACTAAAACCCAAAGTATTACTTATTTAAATAGTATTCCTATTATTATGGGTGAAAATATTGGTAGTAGTATAACTGGATTAATTGGAAGTATTAATACCAAAAAAGAAGCTAAATTAGTTAGTATATTTAATCTTATTTATAATATCTTAGGTACTATTGTTTTCTTTATAATATACTTAATATTTTATTATTTAAAAGTAGATATTATTTATAAAACAATTAATTCTTATCATATAGCTTTAATTCATACTATATTTAATTTATTATCAATTATTATCTTTTATCCATTTACAAAACTAATTGAAAAATTATTAAGAAAATTTCTTATAAAAAAATAATATTTATTTAATAGTCATTACTTCTAAATTATCAGTTAATAACCATTTTTTAACATTATTTGGAACAAAATTAATATTATCAATATCACTATATTTAATCCAT
The DNA here is from genome assembly GCA_945871105.1 of uncultured Clostridia bacterium. Lineage (GTDB taxonomy): Bacteria > Bacillota_I > Bacilli_A > RF39 > UBA660 > RUG591. The sequence goes on along the minus strand of CAMBUO010000016.1, from coordinate 18,309 downwards.
TTATAATAACTATTATCGGAATCATAATTTATTAAATCATCTCTAAATAATTCATGGTTCTTATTTATTTTCATTTTATAGACATAGAAAATTTCATGAAATTTTTTATCTTCTATAGTAAAGAAATTTTCAACTATTCCTTTTAGAAAGACATCATTATCTTTTAAATTATAATGCATTTCTTCTTGGATTTCTCTTTTTAAAGCTTTAATAGTTGTTTCTCCTGTTTTAACTCTACCACCTGGTAAACAAGAATTACTTGAATTAGGTTCAAATTCAAGTAAAAATTTATCATCACAGATTATTAATAATCCTACTCTAAAATTAAATTTAATATCTCCTATAAAAATTGATATATCATCCATAAATTCTCCAATTAACTTTTATTATACTGTTAATTATTAGATTGTCAACAAAATAATAAACTATATATATTTTTATTAAAATAAGTTATAATTATTTTAGTTAGAGGTAATAATATAAAAGAATTAATAGAAAATTTTAAACCAATTAATAAACAAGAAACAAGAGATAAAGAAGTTATTTTAGAATATTTAAGTTATTTTGATAATCTTTTAACAAGAGAAAATAACTTTGCTCATTTTACTAGTAGTGCTTTTATTGTTAATCAAGATTATACTAAAGTTTTAATGGCTTATCATAATATATATAAGTCATATGCTTGGTTAGGTGGACATATGGATGGAGATACAAATCCTTTAAAAGTTGCTATTAAAGAAGCCAAGGAAGAATCAAGTATTTCTAAATTAGAATTAATTACAACTGATATTATTAGTTTAGATGCAATTGAAGTAACTGGACATATTAAAAAGAATAACTGGGTTACTCCGCATATTCATTTGAATGTAACTTACTTATTTAAAGCCAATGATGAAGATTTTATACATGAAAACTTAGATGAAAATTCAAGTGTTAAATGGTTACCAATAGATGAAATAGATAATTTTGTTACAGAAGAAAATATGTTAGTTATTTATCATAAAATAATTGATAAAATGAATAGAATTATTAATAAATGAAAAAAATATATGAAATTAATAAAAGAATTTAATAAACATGATTATAGATTATTAATTCTTTTTAATTTAAAAAATAATTAGTTAATCTACTTATAACCATTTTATTAAAAGGATAAATATAACTAGTTTGTTTATTTTGATAACTAATATTAGGAGATGTGATAGCAATAGCAATACTAGGATTATCACTTGGAAAATAAGTTACAAAAGAAGTTGAAATAGTTTCGGTTTCATATTTTAAATCACCATCACTATCAACAAAAGTTTCACTTGTTCCGGTTTTTCCACTAGGATTTAAACTTAAATTAACATAACCTCTCCCTGTTCCATCAGTCATGACTAATTTAAAAGCTTTTTTTAAACGCTTTAAATAAAGATCATCAATATTAATTGTATTTAAAATAACTGGTTCAAAAGTATATTTATCTTTTACTTCCTTTAAAAGATGCAACTTTAGTCTTTTACCACCATTAGCAATTGTTGAAATATATTGATTAATTTGTATATTAGAATAAGTATCATATTGACCAATAGCTAAATTCATCAATAGACCTGCATCTTTTTTGCTTCCTTGATAACCACTACTTTCGTTTGGTAAATCAATCTCTGTTTTAACCCCTAAACCAAACTTTCTAAAATATTCGCGATAAATAGCAAAGGCCTGATCATTTATCGAAGCCGGTTTATCGTATTGATAATTAACTCCACCCATTCTTAAAGCTATTTTAAATTGATAAACATTACTACTTTTATAAATAGCTTCTAAATCATTAATGTAACCCATGGTATAAATAGAACATTTTTTGGGAGTGGCTTTAATTTTAATACATTCATCAAGCATAACTTCTCCGATTTTGACTTTTCCTTCTTGATACCCTGTTAAAATACTAGCCCCTTTAACAACACTTCCAGGCGTCATAGTATCAGTTAAGCAACCAATACTATAATCACTAAATCTTTGATTTTGATAAATTTTTCCTACTATTGCTAGTACACTCCCATCCTGGGGATTAGTAATTGATAAATAAGAACGATCAAAAAAACGCGTATTTAAACCACTTTTAGCTTTAATAATTTCTTCTTTTAAAATATCTTCAGCATACTTTTGTAAATTAATATCAATAGTTAAAAATAAATCATTTCCAAGTTTACCATCTTTAATTAAAATTTTTTCATCATCATCTATTTTATAAACTTCTTTCTCCCCTTTTAAATAATCATCATACATATATTCTAAATTAGTTAAACCAACTATATCATTTAAACTATATCCTTTATCTAAATAATAATCTTTTTTATCAACAGGAACTAAACCAACATTACCTAAAACACTTTTAAAAGTATCTCCATAAGGATAATATCTATCATAAGTATATTTAGTATTAAAACCTTTTAATTTACTATTACTCTCAGAAAAATAAGCAAATTCTTCCAAAGTAGCATCTTTTTTAATAACTTTATCATCATAAGAATAACCATTATTCATTAAATAATATAAATAAATAGCTTTCTTATCAATATCTGTATAGATACTTAAATCTTCTTCCGTAATTTTTTCTTTCTTTAATTTATAATATTCTAAATCACTTATTTTTCTTTTTTTATAATTATCTATTTCTAAATCTGTTAATCTATTTTTAATAGTATTTTCATTTTCTAATAAATAAAAATCTTTTAAATAAGATAAAGATAATTTACTATAATCAAGATCAATATAATTAGAAACTTCATAAGCTAGTTCAATTAATTCTTTCGTTGTTAAATTATAATCATTTTTAAAATAAATTGTTGGTACAAGTCGATTATCAACTAACAAATTATTATTAGTATCATATATTCTCCCTCTTGGCATACTATCACCTAATACTTCTTTTTCGGTTAATTTTAAAAGTTTAGCAGCATAATAATCTTTTTCTATTACTTGTAAATAATAAATTCGACCTAAGATAATAAAAAAAGCTAAATATAAAATAATATTTAAAAAATTAATTTTTTTTAGCATTTAATCACCAAATATATTATTTGTATTTTTATTTATTTTATGAATATATTTAAATAGGTGAGACTATGTACGAATTTATGATTAATAATTATTTTGAAAATTTAGATAAAAATAAAATTACTTATTTAGCTTTAAAAAATGATATTCATTTATCGGATAATGAACTTGATTATCTTTATCTAACTTTAAAAAAAGAATATAAAACTCTTTTAAGTGATGATTATCAAGTTATTTTTGATAAAGCAAAAAGTAATTTAAGTGATGTGAACTTACAGAAATTATTAAATCTTTATTTAGTTTATCGAAAGATGTATGAAGGTTTTTTTATTAAAAAAAGTGATTATTAATAACCACTTCTTAATAGTTCAAAGGTTGCTGTTGGTCTTCCAAAGGTAGATGCATCAGCTTCACTTTTATATAATAAATCAAAATAAGAATGTTTTCCTTCGGCAAAGCCAATCATGCCACCGCGATCAAGCACAATAGCTAAAATTGGATCTTCGGAAATACTAAGTCCATTAATTCTTATTATACTTCCAAAAGGAATACTTTTATCGGCTGCTACGATTCTAATGTTACCAAAAGTTGGATCGTTGTAGTAGATATTTCCTTCTAAAACATATTGACCACTGGCTGTTCTTCCTGAAGTACAACCATAACAATCAGGTCCATACGCTGTAATTTTTCCAGTATAAGTAGCTAAAGGAGTAATCGTACTTGCAACTTCTAAATTAGGAGCATAAACTCCTTGTATAACTACTTCTTTTGGTGGTTCAACAACTTCTTGGATTGGTGGCTCTGGTTCTTTAGGAGTTTCAACAATTGGTTCTTCAACCACTTCTGGTACTTCTGGTTGTTTTTCTTCTTGTGGTTTTAATTCTTCTGGCAGCTCCTCTTCCGATTTTTCAACTATATCTAAGTTTAATTCTTCTTCTACCACTTTAGATTCATCTTTTTCTTGATTAGTAATAATTGTATTAGCTAAACTAGTTGATATTAACATCATTTTATTAGAGGTTTCAGGTTTAAGTTTTAAAGATAAAAAACCTCCAGCTAAAATTATACAAAAGGATAATAATAATCCTTTAAAAACATTATTTAAAAATTTAGTCATAAATTCTCCTTGCTAGACGATTATATCATATTTATTATATGATTGCAAATTAGGTTAATGACTAGCTTCAATAACATTTTCCATTAAAGAAATAACCGTCATAGGTCCTACTCCTCCGGGAACTGGTGTCATTAAACTGGCTTTTTCTAGGCAATCACTAGAAACATCGCCATATAATTTACCATTATCACGGTTAATTCCAACATCAATTATAATTACTCCTTCTTTAATCATGTCTTTAGTTATTAAATCTTTTTTACCAACACTAATAATTAAAATATCTGCTTCTTTCGTATATTCTTTTAAATTTTTTGTTTTAGAATGACACAAAGTAATAGTAGCATTCCTTTTTAAAAGTAAATGAAATAAAGGAAGACCAACTAAATTACTACGACCAACTATAACAACTTTTTTACCTATTAAATCAATATTATAATAATCAATTAAAGTTAAAACTCCTTTTGGTGTACATGGTACTAAACATTTTTCTCCTTTAACAAGTTTTAACATATTAGTATTTGTTAAACCATCAACATCTTTTTTTGAATCAATAGTATTAATAATTTTATCTTTATCTAAATAATCAGGAAGTGGTAATTGAATAATAATACCGGTTATATTAGGATCTTTGTTTAATTTTTTAATTTCTTTAATTAAATCTTTTTCAGTAATACTATCAAAATGTAAATTTAAAAAGGAAAAACCTAAACTTAAAGCCATTTTTTCTTTTTGTCTAACATAAACTTTTGTTGCTTCATCAAAACCAACACTTATATCAACTAAAGTTAATTTTTTATCTAATTCTTTTATTTCTTTTTCTAATCTTGCTTTTATTTCTAAACTTATTTTTTTTCCATCTATTATCTTATTCATAATTATTTAATTCCTTTCTTAATTCTTTATAATTTGGAATAACTTGACCTACTAAAGACCAAAATTCCTGTTGATGATTTGGATATACTAAATGAGCTAGTTCATGGACAATAACATAATCTAAATATTTTAAATCTTTTTTAATTAGTTCTAAATTTAAAGTAACTCTTTTCGTTTTTGTATTACATACACCCCATCTTGTTTTCATCTTACGAATAGTTAAACTAGGATATGGTATGTTAATAGGAAAAATATTATACATCTTATTTAATTCTTCTAAAAATATAGAATTAGCCTGTTTAACTAACCATTTATGAAGATTTTCTAAATTATTATATAAAATAGTTTCTAAACCAAGTGTAATTTCCTTTGAATTAATTAAAACTAAATTATATTTTTTACCAAGATAAGTAAATTCTTTTTCGCTTTGTTGTTTTTTTTCTTGTCTTGTTATCATTCTTGAAATACTCGTTTTATTATTTTCAATTAATTTTAAAATATCTTCTTTCGTTGTAAAATAATTAGTTGTTACATAAATATTTAAATCTTCTTTAACTCTTATATAAGTATTTTTTTGTCTTTTTTTAGTAATAAATACTTCTAATATATGTTTATCTATTTCTACTTTCATACTCATCTTTTTCATTATAACAAAAAAAGAGTAGTTTTGACTACTCTATTTGATACATTTTTGACGATAACGATATTGAACAAGTTCACTACCAGCTACTTTAGTATAACCACTTGGTATTTCACTTTCTAATATATAATCTGTATAAATTGGATTAGAAGTAACCGTTCTTGTTTGATAATAAGTAACAGTTTGTTGTTTTTCAACCTTATCACGATATGAATAATAAGTTACTGTTTTATATTTAGTTTTAGTTGAACAAACTTTCTTAGTTCCTTCATAAGTACATATATATTTACCAAAGTTATTATAATCTTTAACACATTTTAATGCTTTACTATCACGACCAGTTACAGTTTTCGTATAAGTATATTTTTTATTGGTACAAGTTGTTGATTTGTAAGGTTCAGATTCCGTTGAAGTTTCAATTTCACGTCCTTCTTGAGAACTTGGTTTAGTCGTTGATTTACTACTCCATTCAGTATATTCTGTAACAGTTTCTTCAACTTCTTTCGTTTGAACTTCTATTCCAGTGGTATTAGTTGGTGCAACTTTCGTAGGTTCAGACCATTCACCATATACTTTTTCATCTTTATAAGCTTTAATTAAAGTTCTTGATTCACGATCTAAAGTATCATCATCAACATAAGCTGTTGACCAATCACTCCAAGTACCACAAACATTAGTTGGAGTATTATTGTTATTATCATTATTGCTATTATTATTGTTATTATCATTATTGCTATTATTATTATCATTGTTATTATTATCTTCTTCTGAAGAATCATCTGAAACATAAGTTTCCCCATTACAGGTTAAACAATTAAAATCTTTATCATAGTAATACTCAACTGTATCTTCCATACTAGCACATACTAATCTAACTGTCATCAAATAATCATTTTTGTTTTTAACCATACTAACAGTTGAAGTATTATAACCACATTTATTACCATTGTAATCTAATACTTCCGTAATAATACCTTCTTCTTGTAACTTAGCAATAGAAACACTTTTTTCTTCTTTTAAATTAGTTGGCACATTTTTATCGGTAAAGAAATAAGTTTCTCCAGCACGTCTTAAAGATTGCATGTTATTATCAAAAACTAAAGCGATATTTTCAGAACTATTATCATTATTATTATTTTTATTAGCACTTAACCCCTTAATTTTAAAAACTAAAAAGATAATAATAGCTAAACAAATAACAATTAAAATAATCTTCGTAATCAAACTTCCATTAATAAAACCTTTGTTTTGATTATTATTTCCATAGTCTTCATAATCAAATTCATTTTCTTCGGTATACATAAATTAACCCCCTAACCAATTAATCGGGGATATTATACCATATTGTTAAATAAATGTCAAATAAAATATGACTAATAGCAAATAAAAAATTATCTAGTTATTCCTGCTTCTTCTAAAATTTTATCTTGAAGACTAAACATAATCTTTTCATCAGCACTATTCATATGATCATAACCTAATAAATGTAATAAGCCATGAACTGACAAAAAACATAATTCTCTAGTTAAAGAATGACCATATTCTAAAGCTTGACTCGTAGCTTTATCTAAAGAAATATAAATATCTCCTAGTACTCTTTCTTCAGGATTAAAAGTTTTATCGTCTTCTAAAGCAAAACTAATAACATCTGTTTCCCTATCAATTCCTCGATAATTCTTATTAAGTTCATGAATATAATTATTATCAACGATAATAATATTAAATTCTACTTTCTTAATATTTAATTCCTTTAAACCAATTTTTAAAACTTTTTTTATTTCTTTAAATTCTTTTTTTAAATCAACATCTAATTGATTAAATAAACCTATTTTCATATTACCTCACATCATCATATATAAAAGGATTACTATTCCTATTATAATAATACTTACTAAAATAGTTGACATTGTTCTTCTAGACATTTTATCTGTTATTCTTTCTAATATTCGATAAATAAAATAACCTAGCATTCCCCCTATTAAATTTAATAAAATATCATCAACATCAAAGCATCTTCCTATAATTAATTGGACACATTCAATTGATAAAGATACAATAAAAACTAAAAGAAAAGCTATTCTTTTTTTATCTAATTTTAAATAATAAGAAGCAAAGAAACCATAAGGCATAAATAATAGAATATTACCTACTATATTTTTATAAAACAAATTAGATCCAAAGCTATATCTTGTTAATTCTTTAAAAGGAATAAAATTGTTACCATAGGAAATTACATCTTGATAAGTAACTACTTGGAAAAACATTAGTAAATAGATAATAAATAATAAACCTAATAATTCTTCATATAAAATAAATTTCTTTTTTGTTTTAACATAGTAAGTAATTCTAAGAGATACAATAGCCATAACCGTAACAGCAACAATTGGCCAAGTACTTTCCATAACATCTAGGATATCATTTGCTAATTTAAACATACTATTCTCCCATAATTTCTTCAATACTTTGATAACTAGTAATATTTTCATACACCTTGAAGAAAACATCCATATCTATTGTACTATCATTTATAATAAATTTCAATTTTTTTTGATCTAAAATTTTACTATCTTCAGCTAATGCTTTTATCATTTTTTCTCTAGCTAAGTTAAAAGCTTTCACATAAGCTTCTTCTGGAGTATAAATACTATCAATTTTTTCTATTTCCAAAACTTTTTCATAACTAAACTTTAAAGGTAAAAACTTGTGATAAAATATTTTCTTTTCTTGAATTTCTTCTTCTAAATAATTATTTTGATCAAAGAAATTAATCTTTTTATTAAAAATAGTTAAACTAATTCTTTTTTTTGCTTTCCCTGTATAAGTTTTGTCATAATAAGCAATCGGATATGATACATGAACTGTATACCAAGTTTCCCCGTAAATAATGGCATCAGCTTTCACCAAATCAACAACCTCATCTTTATGTGTAATTCTCCCTGTTACTACTACCTCACCTTTTTTAACATAATCATTTAATTTCTTAATAATACTCCCACTTTTAGCTTTTATTTCCATTAAAATAGCATTTTTTGAAGCAACAATATCTCTTGGTTTATTATCTAAATCAAGATTATTAATAATTCTTTTTTCTAGATTAACAACATAACAAGAACCAATTCTAGTAATTTCTAACCATTCCAATTTATCTTTATTATTCTCTAAAATTAATTCTTTAATTTTTTCTTTTTCCTGATAACTTTTTACAAATTTATATTTTTTTAAATTATATTTATCTAATTCTTGTAAAACTAATTCTTGTAATTCTAAATCATTAGTTTTAATATCAATTTGAAAAATAATATTACTTAAAAAAACAATTAAAACTAAACCTAAGAAAAAGATATTTAAAAATAAAAAATATTTTTTAAATAATAATTTATATTTAATATAACCTTGATAATCAACTAATTCAAAGTTATAAATTTTTTTTAATTTACTAATTTTTTGATAATTATTATAGTCTAGGGATAAATAATAATAATTACCTTTTTTTCTTATTTTAACTATCTTAATATGATATCTTAATAAATTTTTAAAATACTTTTCTTCTAGTTTGATAATATAAAGATTCATATTTCACCTACAATTCTATATTTTTTATATATCCTTGAATTAGTATTTCTTCATCTAAGAGTTTTAAAAGAGTTAAATTATTGCCATTTATAGTTATTATCTTTTGATCTTTTTTTAAAATAATTTTATCATCAGTTAATAAAACTATATCATCATAGTTTAAAACATTTACTTGATTATTGAGATAAGTTATTTTTAAACTTTGAGGATTTAGAAATTCTTTTATTTTTCTCATATTATATTTTATTAGTAAAATTTTGGAAAAAGACCTGACAAATAGATTTTATTATGATACTATATTTGTTGGTGAAGTTATGAAAAGAGATTTATATATTGATTGTGATGGAGTTATCTTTGATACAATTACCAATGCTTTTATTGAAATGGAAATGTTAGGAATTGATACAAGTGATGAATTGGCTATTACTAATTATTTTCAAAATGTTAATTGGCATGAATTAATTCAAAAAAGTGGGCAAATAAATGATAGCATTAGAAAAATTTTATTATTAAAAGAAAGTAATTTATTTAATAATGTGGCTATTGCTACGCATCATTGTTCGTATTTAGAAGGTCAAGTTAAAAGTATGGAATTTCAAGAATTAATGCCTAATGTTCAAGTTTTTAATATTCCGAAAAAGATACCTAAGCATTATGCTGTTAATTCCCATGGTAATATTTTAGTTGATGATTCAAGAAAAAAGATAATTGATTGGATTAATGATGGAGGTTATGGTGTTTTATTTAAACAAGATATTAATAGTCTTACTTATCCAACAGTTACTAATCCTTACTTCATTATTAATGATTTAATGGATTTAGTTTTAATAAATGAGTTTTTAGATAAATATGTAACTACTAAAGAAAAAGTAAAAAGTCGCTAAATAGTTGCTTATTCTTTAGTTTTTTTATATAATTAAGTTGGTGATGGAAATGACAATTACAGTTAAAGTTGGAGAAGAAACAAAAAAAGAAATGATCGATTTCTTTGAAGATTTAAAAAGAGAAAAGACACCTGATTATGCTTTATTTCAAGCAGTTGACGGGGATACAGTTGTAACTTTATATAATTCTGGTAAAGCTGTTTTTCAAGGTAAAGATGCCGATTTAGCAAGTCAGTTTTGGATTGAAACGGAAAAGATACATTCCGGAAGAGTTGAATATACTAACTCCGAAAATAAGAAAAAAGAAAAAAAGATTGATGAATTTGATAGTCAAAAATATATGTATGTTAACTCAGTAGGATCAGATGAAGTTGGAACGGGAGATTACTTTGGACCAATTGTTGTTACTAGTTCTTATGTCAAAAAAGAAGATATTAGTTATCTAAAAGAATTAGGAGTAAATGATAGTAAGAAGTTAACGGATGAAAAGATTTTAGAAATAGCTCCCAAAATTGTAAAAAAAATTAAATATAAAAGTTTAATTTTAAATAATCAAGATTATAATAAATATCATGAAGAATATAATATGAATAAAGTTAAAGCAATTATGCATAATAAAGTATTATACCAAATGATGCAAGAAGAAAAACCAGTTGTTGATTATATTATTGTTGATGAGTTTGCTAAAGAGTTTGTTTATTATAATTATTTAAAAGATACTAAATGTGTGCAACGAGGTATTACTTTTATGACCAAAGCGGAATCTAAAAATATGGCTGTTGCTTGTAGTAGTGTTATTTGTCGTTATCTCTTTTTAAAAGAATTTGCTAAAATAAGTGAAGAAGTTGGAATTGATTTACCAAAAGGATCAGGCCCAAAAGTTGATGAAGCTGGTAAATTAATTGTGGAAAAATTTGGTCAAGATAAATTAGGGATGGTTGCGAAACTTAATTTTAAAAACACTGAAAGAATTTTAAACTAAAAAATCTTATCTCAAATGAGATAGGATTTTTAATATAGTCCACTTATTTTTCCTTGATTACTAAATTTCATTTTTAAATAAGCTGATTCTTTTGGTAAACCTGGCATGGTCATGATAGAACCCATTAAAACAACAATAAAACCAGCTCCGGATGATAAACGAATATCAGTAACTGTCATCGTAAAATCTTTCGGGTTACCAAGAATTTTTGGATTATCCGTTAACGAATATTGGGTTTTAGCTATACAAATAGGTAAATTAGCAAAATTATTTTTATTTAAAAGATTTATTTTTTCTAAAGCTTTATCACTTATAATAACTTCTTTTGCATGATAAATTTCTTGACATACTTTTTCTATTTTGGTAATAATAGGTTCAGAAAAGTCATATAAAGGTTTATAATCAACATCCTTATTACATAAATCAATTACTTCTTTCGCAAGATTTATAGATCCTTTTCCACCCTCTACATAACTAGTCGAAATAGCAAAACGACAACCTAAATCTCGGCAAAAGTTTTTAACATAATTAATCTCTTTATCTGTATCATTATTAAATTTATTTAAGCAAACAACAATATTTTTCGTATATTTTTGCATGTTTAAAATATGCGTTTTTAAATTATTGATACCAACTTTTAAGGCTTCAAGATTTTCTTGATTTATTTCTTCTTTTACTACTCCACCATTGTATTTCATACTACGAATAGTTGAGTTAATAACAATAACATTAGGTTTTAAATTAGCTATTTGACATTTAATATCTAAAAACTTTTCTGCTCCTAAGTCAGCCCCAAAACCAGCTTCTGTTACGACATAGTCAGCTAATTTTAAACCCATTTTAGTAGCAATAATACTATTACAACCATGAGCAATATTAGCAAAAGGTCCTCCATGAATAAGAGCTGGATTATTCTCTAAAGTTTGTACTAAATTTGGTTTTATAGCATCTTTTAAAAGTAAAGCTAGAGCATCAACACATTTTAAATCTTTAGCAAAAATCATTTTACCTTTTTTATTATAACCAATTAAAATATTACCAAGTCTTCTCTTTAAGTCTTTAATATCTGTTGCTAAACACAATATGGCCATGATTTCACTAGCAACAGTAATATTATAATTATCATTTCTTTCTAAGCCTTTATTATCATATTTAACGGTAACATTTCTTAAACTACGATCATTTAAATCAACACATCTTTTAAACTCAATTCGATTAAGATCAAGATTTAATTTATTACCTTGATAAATATGGTTATCTATAATAGCACAAAGTAAATTATTACAGGTTTCAATTGCATGTAAGTCCCCGGTAAAATGCAAATTAATATCTTCCATCGGAACAACTTGCGAATAACCTCCACCGGTTGCTCCACCTTTAATTCCAAATACTGGTCCTAAAGATGGTTCTCTTAAAACAACTAAACTTTTTTTACCAAGTAAAGATAAAGCATCATGAAGACCAATACTCATCGTAGTTTTCCCTTCCCCATAAGGAGTAGGATTAGTACTCGTTACTAAAATTAATTTACCATCCGGATTAGTTTTCTTTAATAAATTTAAACTTAACTTAGCTTTATAAGAACCATAAGTTTCTAAAAAACGACTAGGAATATCTAATTTTTTAGCAACTTTATTTATTTTAATTTTTTTAGCTTGACGACTAATTTCAATATCTGTTTTCATAAGCACCTCTTTCAAGAATATTTTAATATAAGAAAGAAACTTTGACAAGCCTTTTGATTTATCAAAAAAGAAAGATAAGTTAATTTTCATCTTTCTTAAACATGTTTAATATTAGTATATTTAGCTATTTCATCATTAGTAGTTGCTAAATCATAAACACTTAAATCATGAATATTCGTATTTCCAGTAATACGAGCAAAAGTTTTCAATTCTTCGTTTATTACATTAAAATAATTAGTTAATCTTTGACTGCTTTTTTCAACATTAAATCTCTTACGAAGTTCTGGATCTTGAGTAGCTATCCCAACTGGACACTTACCGGTTTGACAAATTCGATATTGCTGACAACCAATAGCAATCATAGCTGCAGTGGCAATAGCAACAGCTGAAGCCCCCATAGCTATTGCTTTTGCAAAATCACTAGAGGTACGAAGTCCACCTGTAATAATTAAATCAATATCTTGATGATGTTCGTTTAAATATTTTCTGGCACGATATAAAGCATAAATAGTTGGTACTGTTGTTGCATCTTTGATAATTTTAGGACTAGCTCCTGTAGCTCCTCCTCTGCCATCAATAGTGATAAAATCAGGATTAGCAAAACAAGCAAATTCTAAATCTTCTTCAATATGTTCAGCTGCTATTTTAATACCAATAGGACGTCCTTTTGATTTTTTTCGTAAAGTTGAAACTAATTTTTGTAAATCTTCTTTCGTCTTAATTTCTGGGAATTTCGAAGGACTAATAATATCCTGATTAACTTCTTTACCACGAATTTTAGCAATTTCCTCTGTTACTTTAGCTCCTGGAAGATGTCCGCCCATACCAGGTTTCGTTCCTTGACCAATTTTAATTTCAATAGCACTAACTTTTTGTAAATTTTCATCACTTAAACTATATTTGTTAGGAACATATTCAAATATATATTGATATGCATTAGAAAATTCTTCCGGTAAAATACCTCCTTCACCACTACAAATAGCTGTTTTTACCTGTTTAGTCCCGATAGCTAATGCTGTTTTAGCTTCCTTAGATAAAGCTCCAAAAGACATATGTGATACAAAAACTGGTGTTTCTAAAACCATTGGTTGCTTAGCATGTTTACCAATAACTGTTTTTAAACTGACATCTTCATGCTCAAATAAAGGCATTTTCTTTAATTGGGACCCAAGAATTAGGATATCATCCCAACTGATAACTGGAAGTGAAGTTCCCATAGCTGATATGATACTTTGACCAGTCATAGCCATCGTGTGAATATCTTGCATATTCTTTTCTTTAGAATCTGAAACACGAGTATATTCTTTTAAATAACCAGTTAAATCAGTTGATTTTTCTATTTGATCAACGTTCGCTTCTTTATTATCATTTACTGTTTCTTCTACTAACTCAAATGCTTCTTTCGGAGCTAAACACATTGGACATTGCCAATCATCTGGTAGATCCTTAAATTTAATACCCTCTTTTTCCTCGTCATATATATATCCGCATAGTTGACATCTATATTTGGCCATAAATCCTCCCTTATATTTTTAATAATTTTCAGCTTTTACTTCAAAATAACTTTGTGAATGACTACAAATTGGACAAACAGCTGGAGCTTTTTTACCAATTACAATATGTCCACAATTACGACATTTCCAAATAGTATCGCCATCTTTTGAGAATACAAGACCATCTTCAATATTAGCAATTAATTTACGATATCTTTCTTCATGTTCTTTTTCAATTTTAGCTACACCTTCAAATAAAAGGGCAATTCTTGTAAATCCTTCTTCACGAGCAACTTTAGCAAAATTATCATACATATCTGTCCATTCATAATTTTCACCATTTGCTGCATCATTTAAGTTTTCTAAAGTTGAAGGTACTTCTCCATCATGTAATTCTTTAAACCACATTTTAGCATGTTCTTTTTCATTATTAGCTGTTTCTTCAAAAATAGCAGCTATTTGTTCATAACCATCTTTTTTAGCTTGACTAGCATAATAAGTATATTTATTTCTAGCTTGACTTTCTCCTGCAAATGCAGTCATTAAATTTTCATATGTTTTACTTTCTTTTAATTCCATAATCTTCCTCTCCTTCTATAATTCCACATTCATTACATATTCCACAGATAGTTATATTATTCTTTTTTTCATAACTACAACCTTATTTTCAGAAACTTCTTTAAAATTATCTTGAAAAAAATATTATCCAAATCAAAAACACGTCCACATACTTCACCAACAGTATGACTATGATTACTGTCACATAATCAAAACGATTAGCACCATGTAAAACTTTAATACTTTTAACAAGCCCTTTATTAACTAAAATATTTAAATTACGATATAAAGTACTTTTACTAATACTGGATACTTTAAATGGACTACTTCGTATAATTCTAAAACTGTCGGATGATTGTAATTATTTTTTAAGATATCTAAATAACTTCTCTTTGCCTAGAATAATTATTCATGAAACACCTCAAAATTAAGAATTATTCCTAATTTATTTCTTATTATAGTTAATTGGAAATTACTTGTCAATTAGAAAATATTGAGTTTCGGAATTTTTTTCGATTTAGAGTTTTAGTATAAGTAATAAACATCGATAAAAATTAGTGAAATTATATTTGTTAATGTCAATATAAAAATGTAGGTTTTTGATTAATTAATTAATTAATTATGTAGAAAAACCTACAAAAAAGATTGACATTTACATTTTATTTATTAGCCAATTTTATTACTGCTTCTGTATATTTCATAAGTTCCTTTTTATTTTTAAACCCACAAGTCATTGCAAAATATTCAGTATAACTAGTATCTTCTGAAACTAATTTTAATTGAATTGCTTTATTTATATTGTAACTTTCTTTGGAACTAATATTAGATAATTTAGCATAATCAGCAACACTTATATTATATAAAGGATCATTTACTTTAAATTTATCATAAATTTCTTTTGTCATAATGCAATTATCAATTAGTTCTTCATTGTTTTTAAACTCGATGACAATATTATCTTCACTTTTAGTAACATTTGCAATTCTATCAATATAATTAGCTTTACCATTTTTAATACTACCTACATTAGGAGTTTTTAAAATATTTATTATAATAAAAACTATAATTACTAAAAATATACTTGAAATAATAATAATTTTTTTCTTTTTTATGTTTAATTTAATTATTTTTTTCATAAGCACCATTCTTTTATTAAAAAAGAAGTTAGAGAAAACTCTAACTCTTTTTAATTATTGTGTTTCCTTTTAACAACAACTATTGTTCCTATTAATATTAATAGTGATAATATGCTAGTTATAATATAGATTGGCATATTTTCACCAGTTTTTGGATTATCTACTTCAGGAGTAACACTGGTAACCATAAATTTTGTATTGGCTTCCCCACCATCAATAAATACAACTTTTAAAGTATGTTCTCCAACAGACAATGTATCAATATAACTTTGTTTAAATGTTATAATTGTACTACCACTTTCAGAAGTATAGTTTTGGGAATCTACTAAGACATTATCAATATATACTTTATTATCAAATAATCTATAATCAGCATCTATTTTAAATTTAGCTTCATCATTTTTAGTAATAGTATATTCTTGATTTGCTCCTTCTGTTACTTCATAGATAATTTTTTCAACTACTACTTCAAGTTTCATGTTAAAAGTTATATTAGTAAGAGTTAGTTTATCTCCAACCATAGTAGACATTTTATCAGTACCATCAACTAAGACTTTAATTAATCGATAACCACTATTTACAGAAATAGTAAACTCTTTATCATCTCCATAATTTACTGATACAGCACCGTTTGGAGTAATAGTAGCACCAGTAACATCTTTAACAGTTACAGTAAATGGTATTTTTTTATAACTAACTACAACTTCTTTATCTTCATTTACGGTAAGTTCTAAGGTATTACCTTCAATAGTTACAGAAGTTCCGTTTACTAATACTTTATCAATCATATAACCAGTATTAGGAGTAAAGGTTAATTCTACAACGCTTCCTTCTATTACATTAGTTTTAGAAGAAGTAATTGTTCCATTTCCACCATTAACTGAAGTATTAACATCAAATAAGTCTTTTGTAACTACTGTTATATCAATATCAGTAATAGTTTTATAATTTAAAGTATCTTCTGGTGTATAAGTTGCTTTATAAGTATGTGTTCCAACAACAAGTTCTGTACTAGGAATATTCCAAGTAAATCTTCCACTTAAAGTAACATCAGCAAGAGTATTACCTTTAACCCCTGTCAAATTAGTAGGAAGTTCATAAGTTGGAGTTGCTTGAATAATTTTCCAATTAAGAGTTAAATTTCCAGTCGTACCATCAACCCATTCATAATTGGCACTATCTTTTAATGCTACGGTAGTTGTATAATCACCTACATCTGTAGCTCCAAGTGTTCCAGATAATACTTGTAAACTCTTATTATAATTATCCATTGCTGGGAAACTTCCTAAACCATTATAGACAATTTTATTAGTTCTTAAAGTTACTTTTTCTAATTGAGCTTTTTTAATTTTAAAGTTATAACTAACACTTCCAGAATAGTTAGAATTAGAATCATCTATCTTATAAGTTACTTTATAAGAACCTGCATTAACTGGAGCTGTTGTATTAGAATAACTATTGTCAGTTCCTTCATATAATACTTCTAATTCACTTACAGTAACTTTATCATCTGTTACATTTAAAGTTCCAGTTGGAGTTTTTGAAGTTCCATCATAAGTGAACTCTTCATTATTGTTTAGTCCACTGATAGTTAATACTTCTTTATCGGCTATTTCAAATGTTGCTTTTCCTGTACTTTTATAATTATTTTTACCAGTAACAGTTACAGTTGCTGTACCTATATTAGTATTATCAGTATAACTTACTGTATAATCAGTATCTTTTATTAATGTTCTATCATTTACTACTACTGTTGGTTCTGGAGTAATTTCAGTACCTGTTACTCTATATGTTGATTGTGGTAATGTTACATTTGCATCAGTAATAGTAGCTTGAATAATTTTCCAATTAAGAGTTAAATTTCCAGTCGTACTATCAACCCATTCATAATTGGCACTATCTTTTAATGCTACGGTAGTTGTATAATCACCTACATCTGTAGCTCCAAGTGTTCCAGATAATACTTGTAAACTCTTATTATAATTATCCATTGCTGGGAAACTTCCTAAACCATTATAGACGATCTCATTAGTTCTTAAAGTTACTTTTTCTAATTGAGCTTTCTTAATTGTAAAATTTACTTCCTTATCACTAAATGTATAATTGCTATCAGCTACTTTTGATATTGTTGCAGTTGCAGTTCCAACATTTATATTGTTTGAATATGAAACTTTATAATCAGTTCCTTCTGTTAATGTTACTTCACCATCTTTTACAACAACTGTTGGTTTTATTTCTGAACCTGTATATGTTTGATCAGCAATATTTTCTATTGTTGGTGTAATTGTTTTAGCTACTATATCATAAAATACTGAAACACCAGAAGCTG
>CAMBUO010000015.1 GCA_945871105.1 uncultured Clostridia bacterium | reverse complement strand
GAAAATAAATAAAAATGATTATGTAAGAGATACAAGTAATAATGTGTTAACGAAACAGTTTTCAACAAGTGCAACCTATGGAGGAGGAACAACAGATGATTACTGGGATTATTATTTGAATAACACCTGGTATAACTCACTTGATACAAGTTATCAAAATATGATAGTTGAAAGTACGTATTATATAGGAACAAATACAGTTAAAACAGGTTATAAAGCATCAATATGTGCTACGGCTAGTAATACCGTAACAACCAAAGATTGTACAAAGACAACCAGTACTTGGACAGGATTAGTCGGACTACCAAGATATGGCGAAATGTTTGCTAGTCAACAAGGAAGTGGATATTCATCATCAAGTTCAATGTGGTTAATTAATCCATATGACTCCTCGAACGTCTGGTACGTCAACAACTACGGCGACGGTAACACCAATAGTCCGTCCGCTACGAGCGGCGGTCGACCATCTATTAATCTAAAATCTAATATCAAAATAACTGGTGGAAATGGAACTAAAGATAACCCATTTGAAATAAGTGAATAATTATATGTTTCTTTGCTACTTTCTTTATAAAAGAAAGTAGTTTTATTTTTTATGATTATTCATATACTTAACTGGTGATAATATGGATAATAATGTAAGTAAATTTATTAAAACTCCCAAAAAGAAAAAAAACTTTTTTATTAGTTTTTTAAATAAAATTCTTGTTTGTTTGATTTTAGTTATATCATGCTTAATTATGATGAAAAAAAATAATGAATTTTATAATTTTATGTCAACAAAAGTATTTAAAGATAATTTTAGTTTTGCTTATTTAAATAATTTATATAATAAATACTTTGGATCAGTTTTACCAAGTTATTCTAGTGAAGAAACCGAAACAGTTTTTAATGAAAAATTAACTTATCAAAGCTATAATAGTTATTATGATGGTTATAAATTAATTGTTAATGATAAATACTTGGTTCCTATTATAGAATCAGGAATAGTTGTTTTTTTAGGGGATATTGATAATTATGGTTATACTATTATTATTGAAGGAATAGATGGAGTAGATATTTGGTATGCCAATGTTGAAAATACTAGTTTAAAACTTTATGATTATGTTAAAAAAGGAAGTTATCTAGGTGAAACGAAGAATAACAATTTATATTTAGTATTTGAAAAAAATCAGGAATTTTTAAAGTTTGAAGACTATATTAAAAATTAAGTTTGATAATACTTTTTATATCTTTTTATTACTTATCTTATTATCCGGTATGTTTAAACCTTTTACTTTTATTTTTATTCTAATATTTTTTCATGAATTAGGACATGCTATAACGGGTACTATTTTAGGTTTTAAATTAGATAAAATTATTATATATCCATATGGAGGTTTAACTAAGTTTAATAACTTAGAAAATACTAGTTTAAATAAAGAAATAATTATGTTACTAATGGGACCAATTATTCAAATAGTTACTTATTATATCTTAAATTATTTTTTTAAATATGATTATCTAAAGAATTATCATTTAAGTATCTTAATATTTAATTTATTACCTATTTTATCTCTTGATGGAGGGAGATTATTAAATATATTTTTTAATAAAATATTTAGTTATAAAAAAAGTTTTTATTTATCTATTTTTATTTCTATTTTAACTATTATTAGTTTAATTATATATTGCCTATATTTTTATTATAATATTAATTTATTATTTATGAGTATATTCTTATTATTTAAATTATATATAAGTTTTAAAAATTTAAAGTATAGTTATCAAAAGTTTTTATTAGAAAGATATCTTTATAATTTTCCATTTAAAAAAAGAAAAGTTAGTAAAAGTATTTATGATTTTTCAAAAGAATGTTATCATTATATAGATTTTTATGAAGAAAAGGATTATTTAAATAAATATTTTCAAAATAAACTAGAAAAATAGTTTAAAATGCTTGACAAATAAAGAAAAATCAAGTATTATCTTACATGTAAATTGAAAAAGGAAAGCGAATTTATCCACCTGATTACATCTAGTAATAGGTTAAATGCCTTAGAAAAATAATTTATTTATTTTTTAGTGTATTTAAAAGTGGATAGTTCTATCTACTTTTTTTAATTAAATTTATTGGAGGTGTTTTGTATCGCAAATAACAAAAATGATTTGTTAATTAATGAGCAAATCAAAGCAAGTAATGTTTTAGTAATTGGACCAAATGGGGAACAAGTCGGAGTTAAAGCTTTAAAAGATGCTTTAGTATTATCTGATTATGCTGGACTTGATTTAGTTTTAATGAATCCTAATGGTAATCCACCTGTTTGTAAAATAATGGATTATAATAAATTCCGTTATTTAAAAAACAAAAAGGAAAAAGAAAATATTAAACGTCAAAAAGCTAATATGGTTGAAACCAAAGAGTTTCGTTTAAGTAGTGTTATTGATGTAGGGGATTTTGAAACTAAATTAAAACAAGTTCGTAAATACTTAGAAAAAGGAGCGAAGATTAAAGTTACTATTCGTTTTAAAGGAAGACAAATGGCTCATACGGAACTTGGTAGTGATGTTATGTTAAAATTTGCCAATCGTTTAGAAGATATAGCCACTGTTACTGATAGTCCAAAACTTGATGGAAGAACAATGACAATGATGCTTGCACCGAAAAAGTAAGAAAAGGAGAGGAAAGTATGCCAAAATTAAAAACACATAAGGGTACTAAAAAAGTACTTAAAATTAGAAAAGGTGGTACTGTTAAAATAGGAAAACCAGGAAGCCGTCATAATACAGGTAAGAAAAACGCTGTAGCTAATAGAAGAAATAGAAAGGGATCAAGTCTATCTAAGGCTGATCAAAATAGATTAAGAGATATAATCTAATTGATAGGAGGATATAATGACAAGAGTTAAAAGTGGTGTTCAAACCAAAAGAAGACATAAAAAGGTATTAAAAGAAGCCAGTGGATACTTTGGTAGTAAACACAGATTATACAAAACTGCTAAAGAACAATTAATGCATTCTAGTGTTTATGCTTATCGTGATAGAAGACAAAAGAAAAGAGAATTTAGAAAATTATGGATTACAAGAATTAATGCAGCTTGTCGTATGAATGATATTAGTTATTCTAAATTTATTGATGGTTTAAATAAAGCTGGTATTGAAGTAAACCGTAAAATGTTATCTGAAATAGCTATTAATGATATGGATGCATTTAAAGAATTAGTTGAAGTTGCTAAAACTGGTAAAGTTAAAGAAGTAAAAGTAACAAAAACTGAAACTAAAAAAGAAGAAAAGAAAGAAACAAAAGAAGTTGTAGATTTAAGTTCTAAAACAGTAGCTGAATTAAAAGAAATAGCTAAAGAAAAAGGAATTGAAGGATATACAACAATGAAAAAAGCTGAATTATTAGAGGCTTTAAAATAAAATAAACAAATTAATGGATTTATATTCATCCTGCTAATTTAGTAGAATATAAGAAGTTAATTGAAGAGATAAGGAGAAAAAAATATGACAGTCGTTTCAATGAATTATTTATTAGAAGCTGGTGTTCATTTTGGACACCAAAAAAGAAGATGGAATCCAAAGATGAAAGAATACATCTTTGAATCTCGTGATGATATTTATATTATCAATTTACAAAAAACCGTTAAGAAATTAGAAGAAGCCTATGATGCTTTAACTAAAATTGTTCAAGATGGTGGAAAAGTTATTTTTGTTGGTACTAAAAAACAAGCAAGTGAAGCATGTTTAGAATGTGCTACTCGTACTAATATGTTTTATGTAACTGAACGTTGGTTAGGTGGAACTTTAACAAATTTTAAAACTATTAGATCACGTGTTAAAAGATTAGAAGAACTTGAAAAAATGCAAAATGATGGAACATTTGATGTATTACCTAAAAAAGAAGTTGCATTATTAAATAAAGAATATGAAAAACTAAACAGATATTTAGCTGGTATTCGTGAAATGAAAGAATTACCTCAAGCTATGGTTGTTGTTGATCCAAGTCATGAAGATATTGCTATTCGTGAAGCTAGAAAACTTGGTATTAAAACATTTGGTATTGTTGATACTAACTGTGATCCTGATGTTTTAGATTATCCTATTCCAGGTAATGATGATGCTGTTCGTGCTGTAAAAATTGTTTTAAACGCTTTAACTAATGCTATTGCTACTGTTAATGGTAATGAAATTGTTGATTGTGTTACTGAAGAAGAAAAATCAAATGATTCAAAAGAAGAAACTAAAACTACTCAAGTAAAAAAAGAAGAAATAGAAGAAGTTAAAGAAGAAGATAAGGAAGTAAATATTAAAGAATTAACTTTAACTGAACTTAAAGAATTAGCTAAAGAACGTGGAGTTAAAGGTTATTCTAAAATGAAAAAAGACGAATTATTAGAAGCTTTAAAATAGGAGGATATATGTTTAGTGCAAGTGATGTAAAAACTTTAAGAGAAAAAACAGGGGCAGGAATGTTGGATTGTAAAAAAGCTTTACAAGAAACAAATGGTAATATTGAATCAGCTATTGATTATTTACGTGAAAAAGGTATTGCTAAAGCTGCTAAAAAAAGTGATCGTATTGCAGCTGAAGGTTTAGCACAAGTATTTACTAAAGATAATGAAGCTATTATTTTAGAAGTAAACTCTGAAACTGACTTTGTTGCTAAAAATGAAGAATTTCAAAAATTTGTAAATACTTTAGGTGAAACTTTATTAAATAGTCAAGTTTCAACAATGGAAGAAGCTTTAAAATTACCAGTTAATGATGGTACAATTGAAGATTTAGTTGTTGCTATTATTGCTAAGATTGGAGAAAAAATTAGTTTCCGTCGTTTTGCAAGAGTTACCAAAAAAGATACTGAAAGTTTTGGAGAATACTTACATAATGGAGGAAAAATTGCTTCTTTAGTTGTTATTGAAGGAGGAAACCCAGAAATTGCCCGTGAAGTTGCTATGCATGCTGCAGCTATGCGTCCTCTTTATCTAAATAGTAGTGAAGTTCCAACTGATGTACTTGAAAAAGAAAAAGAAATTATGCGTCAAGAACTTCTAAATGAAGGAAAACCAGCTGATAAAATAGATAATATTTTAGTTGGTAAAGTTCGTAAATACTATGAAGAAATCTGTCTTGAAGATCAAATCTTTGTTAAAGCAGAAAATAAAGAAACAGTTTCTAAATATTTAGCAAATAATGGTGCTAAATTAGTAAGTATGGTTCGTTATGAAGTAGGCGAAGGAATGGAAAAAAGACAAGAAAACTTTGCTGAAGAAGTAATGAATCAAATAAATGGCTAAGGTAACTTAGTCTTTTTTTTCTATAAAAAAATTAATCATTTTGATTAATTTTAATTATTTAGATAATTTTTTAGCTTTCCTTCGATCACTTATAATACTTAAATTATTAGTAGTTATTTTTATTAATTTATAAGTAGAATAAGATAAAACACCAATAGCACCACCAATTCCAATAATTCCATAACCAGAAATGATATCAACGGGAGCTGATGAAAGTAATAAATCATTAAAAATTTTACTAGTATTAGAATTATTACTTAAAGCATTTAAATGAGTTCCTAAAACAGGAACTAAATTAGGAAAAACAGTATTAACAACCCCAGCAACACTTGCTCCTATAGTAGCTCCTTTAACAATTGTCTTAATTGGTTTTCTAACTAATTTAAACTTAGAATTTTCTTTTTGTAAGTTCTTTTCTTTTACTTTTAAATTTTTAATCTTCGAAATAGATAAATCTTTTAATTCCTCTTTTGTAACTCCATATTTCTTTTTAATCTTTTGTTCATATTTTTCTTGTTTCATAGTAATTCCTTTCTAAATATATAATAGCATATTTTAAAAAGAAATAACTGACTATCTAGTTTTTTTATTTTGTAAAAGCAAAATAACATCTTGCTAAAAAACTAATTTAATGTTATCATATTGATATATATGATAGAAGAGATATGAAGATTATAAAACATGATAGATAACATATTAACTCTATCTTTTAATCGTGTTTTTTTAATAGAAAGGTGAGGTAAAAATGAAAGAAAAGAAAATAATTATTATAACAAGTATTATCATCGGAGTATTAACTTTAACTTTAGGAGTAACATTTGCTATCTTTAATTTTAGTAAAGTAAGTGTTAATTCTAAGTTAGTTCTAGGTGATATTTATATGCATTATAATGAACCAAATCAAGGGATTAATTTAGAAGGAATGATGCCAATCGATGAATATACTTTAAATACAAGTACCGAAGCAATAAGTACTTGTGTAGAATATTTATATAATACTTATGGCTCAAACTGGAATAATTTAATTTATTCAAGTGTAGAACCTAAAAGTAATAAAAATAATGAAGCAATAGTAAAACCAATAGTATCTGCAAAAAACAATACCTATGATAACTATTGTAGAGGTGAAGAAATAATAATTTATAATGCTGAACAAAAAAGTAATCCAAGTGATTTAGATGTGAAAGTGTTACCAATAACAGCAGGTGGACCATCTACAACAGTTTATATCTTAGATGATTTAAAAAATGGAACTTTAACAAATGCAGATAAGACTTATTTAGAAACAAATAATGTTCTTATAAATAATATTAAAAGTCTAGCAAACTTTGAATTTACCATAACAGGTAAAAATACTCATACTAAAAATGGAATATTATATAATATCCAGTTAGCAAAAGGAGATATACCAGCAGATAAAACAGAAGTAAATAGAATTCAAGACAAATTTTTAAAATTTAAATTAGTAGAAGTAGTAGATGGAGTAGAAACAGTTTTAAAGAATAATTTAACCATAGAAGATATAAATGGTAATTCTATTTATAGCAATTTAATATCTGAAAATACAACCAGTGAAATAACTAAAACCTATAGATTATATATGTGGGTTGATAGTAGTGTTGTAATTTGTGGAGGAGATGCAACTGATTGTGATTACACTGTCGATACTTGGAATAATTTATTTGCAAGTATCAAAGTAAATGTAAATGGAGCTTATACTGAAGCAGTAAACTTTGTAGAAAAAGTAAAATCTAGATATAACGTTGATACAAAACAAGATGGTTTAGTAGCAGTTAATACAGCAGGAGATTTAGCAACAGCAGGAGATACTATAAGAGAATATCGATACTCAGGAATCGGAAACTATTGTACATACACAGATGGAACGAATGATTATAATTTATCAGTATCTGGTACAACTTGTCCAACTAGTGCATGTTTGAGGAGTGGTGCTGTTATCAATGGAGATAGTGATGCATTTGTTTTAATGGGTGGTACGTGTTCTAATCGAGGTGGTGGAACCACATTAAGTTTAAAAGGTGGTCAAACAACACCAACTGATAGTGGCTTAAGAAATTATGTAACTTTCAACAATGAAATGTGGCGAATAGTCGGAATATTTAACGAAGAAAATGCCAGTGGAAGAGTAGAAGAAAGAATAAAATTGGTAAAAGATGAACCAATAAGTTTAGAAACAGAAGTAGAAAGTACCATAACTAAAAATGGAGTAACTTATAATACTTTTAAATCATCTACCGGATCAAAATATAAGTATTTTTATTGGAATAATCCCGATGCAAATTATACTGGAAACGGAAATGATTGGACAAAAGCGGGAAGTCAATATTATTTAAATGAAACATATTATAATAGTTTAAGTAATAATAATTTAATTGAAGAAATGAAATATTATTTAGGAAATGTAACTAGGGATAGTGGTAATAGTTATATTTCAGGAACTAATTCAGAAGTATATGCGCAAGAAAGAGGAAATTTGGTATGTGATAGTTCGGTAACAGAATTTAGTCAAAATAGTAGTTGCAACATTTGGTATGGCAACCAAGCTACTTGGAATGGAAAAATTGCCTTATTATATCCGAGTGATTTTGGATATGCAAGTGATGTAGCAAACTGGAGTAATGATTATCAAACGGGTTATTCCAATGGTTTAAGTTTAACAAATTGGATGTTTAATAACGAAATGGTAGGAACCTGGTTTCTTTCCCCTTCGTCTGGCGATCCGTTCAACGTGTCTGTTGTGGACAACAATGGCTTCTTGATTGGCATCAGCGATGCTGGCGACATTGCTGCTGTTCGCCCAGTCCTTAGTCTGAATTCCCAAACATTGATTGGATCCGGGACAGGAAGTTATGAAGATCCATATCAGTTAATGGGGTAAACTTTTTCCTTTCGGGCAAGGTCCGAAAGAAAAGGCCCCAGAAATAGTGGATAAATATTTTAGGTAGCAAAGAACATTAATAATCCTAGCTTTTCCGTTTGAGGAAAAGCTAGGTCGCTCAAAATAATAAATTGCAACTTGTATAAATTTTAAAATAAAAAGTCATAAATATTTTAAAGTTAAAAAGTCATACTTTGAAAGTAATTATTATGACATTTGATATTGATATTTACAATTTGCAATTTATATAATAATTATATTGGTAATAATAGTTAATATTATTATAGGGTAAGCTTCTCGAATTGGCTTGTTGCTCCTGGTTTCTTTCCCCTTCGTCTAACAATCCGAACAACGTGACTGATGTGAACAACAATGGCAACTTGAATGGCAACAACGATGCTAACAACAATGCTGCTCTCCGCCCAGCCCTCTAGTATCTGAATACTTGGTCAAGGCTTAGTATGTGTTATCTAAAGGACATAGTTTATCCTTGGTTTAAAACCTAAAAGTTAAGTATAGATGGATTAGATATACGTATCTAATCCTATCCCTATACAATTAATAGAAGCATAGATAAATTAAAAATCATATGAGTAAATATAATAGATATAAATTTATAAAAAAGATGTATCCAGATTATTTAATATTATTATTAAAAAATAATACTTTAAGTAGCTTTGAAGTAGATAATTTAATTTATAAATACTATCATAATAAAGTATTTAAATTAAATATTAATTATATTATTTTAGATAATTTAGATATAGTTAAATTAGTTAAATATGATAATAATAAATATTATTATTATAGTAAATTAGTAATTTTAAAAGAATTAATAAGGTAGGTTTATGAATAAAATAATATTTAGAAAACATGGAGGTTTCTATCATGTTTTTGATGATGATTGTTATATTCTTTATTATTTATTTGATTATAAAATTAGTAATCGTAAAGTAGGATTTCCTTTAGCATCTATTAATAAAGTTATTAGTAAGTTAGATGAATTACATATAAGTTATGAAGTAATAGATGAATGTATTAAAGATTATAAAAATTTAAATAAGTATACTAAATATTATAAATTAGGTTTAGATAAATATAATAAAGATCTTAAATATATAAATTTATATAAAAAAATAGGAACTTTAAATGAAGATAAATTAGATAAAATATTAGATTATATAGAAAGTATTATAGATGAAAAATGAGTTTTTAATTGTTAAAAATATAAAAGAATTTATCGTTTCTTTAGATAACTTTTTAAGTAATTATCCAAGAAAAGAATATGAACTTCGTAATCGATTAGTTAATACTAGTTATGATTTATTAGAATTAGTTTATCAATCTAATTATAAAAAAGATTTTAATTTTAATATTATTTTAAGTAAAATTAGTATGCTTGATTTTTATTTAGAATTAAGTTTTAAAAAGAAAATTATTAATGAAAAAAGAGTTATGAATATGAGTAATAGATTATTAGTTATTAGAAAGATGATTTATAAATGGTATGAAAGTTGATATTTATGATTTATTAGCAGTTTATGAAAAAGAAATTAGTAAACATTGTAAAAATAAGCGAAAAGTTTTAAAATTTGATCAAAATAAATTAGAAAATATTTGTTATATTAAGTATTTATTAGAAAATAATTTATATATTCCTTCTGAATGTAATATTTTTATTATAAGAGATCCTAAATATAGAATAGTTATGTCTTTAAATATAAAAGATAAGATAGTTAATCATTATTTTGCTAGGTTTATACTAATTCCTAAATTAGAAAAATATTTAGATAGTAGATGCATTGCCACAAGAAAGAATATGGGAACTGATTATGGTATTCGATTAGTTAAAAGTTATTTAGAACATAATAAGAAATATGGTAATTTTTATATTTTAAAAATTGATATTAAAAAGTATTTTTATAATATTGATCATGAAGTTTTAAAAAAATTATTAATTGATAAATTAACAAGAGAAGAATATTTAATTTTAGAAAAAATAATTGATAGCACTAATTTAGATTATGTAAATGATAGTATTAATAAACAAGTAGAAATTGAATTGAAAAAGAGAAAACATAATACTAAAAAGATAAATGATTTACCAAGATATAAATATGGAAAAGGTCTTAGTTTAGGTGCTATGACTAGTCAATTTTTATCTATTTTTTATTTATATAAATTAGATTTTTTTATTGTTCATAAATTGGGTTTAAAATATATGTGTCATTATATGGATGATATATTAATTATGCATCATGATAAAGATTATTTACAAAAGTGTTTAACTATTATTAGTTCTAAATTAAAGAATGAATATTTACTAGAAGTTAATCAAAAGAAAACTTTTATTGTAAAAGCCAGTGAGGGTTTTATTTTTTTAGGTTATCATTTTAAAGTTATTAATGGTAAGACTATTATTAGTATAAGAAAAGATACAATAAATAAAGTTAAAAGTAGAGTTAGGGAATTAAATTATTTATATGGACATAATCTGATTAGCTTTGATAAGTATTTTTGTAGTATTAATACTTATTATTATTGTTTTAAATATGCTAATAATTTTAAAATAAGAGAGATAGTTGATAATCATTTTTTTGAAAAAGTGTCTAATTAATGTAAAATTGAATTATTCATAAATTATAGTATATTAACAAAAAATAGAAAGTTTTTAATGAATAAAGTTTAAATATCACGAAATTAAATTTTCATTTAAAGAGTATTTTATTTTTTTAACAAATAAGTAGTTTTTTCTTAAAAAATATATTATAATTAAATAGGTGGTATAAATGGAAAAGTATATTATAATATTTATTATTTTTTTAATTATTTTACTAGCAGTTTTAAAATCTACTAGAAAAGATGCGAGATTAGAAATAAATAAATTAATTGATTATTTAGGGGGAAAAGATAACATTGTTTCAAGTGATTACAACTTATCAAGGTTTGTAGTTACTCTTCGTGATGTTAATAAAGTTAATAAAGAAGCTATTCAAAAATTAGGTGCCAAAGGAATAGTTGAAATTGATAATCAATTAAAAATAATTTTAGGTAATAATTCGAAACAATTAAAAAAATATATAGATGAATTAAAGAAAAGTAAATAAACGACAAAATAATCGTTTATTTTTCTTTTTCGACAAAATACGACAAAATACGACAAGTTAATTTGTTTTAATAATAAAGGGTGATAAAGTGGTATCAGTAGTTTTTAATATTAGTATTTTGTTATTACCAATGTCTTTTTATTTACTTAGTATTAGTTATCAAAATAATATAAAAAGAATAAGTAAACATTTATTAAGTATTACTTTAATAATACAAGTTAGCTTATTTATCTTTTTAAAAGATTATACTAAATCTATTCTCTTAATTAATATTCCTTTATTAATAAGTTATTTAAAAAGAAAAGAATTAACAAGTATTATCTTATCAATTTTAATTGCTTATTATTATGTCTTTCTTTTAAATTATAATCTTTATTTTATCTTTTGTGAATATGTTTTATATTATGTTATTTATTATATAGTTAATAAAAGTTATAAAGTAGTTTCTTTAATATATATATTTGTTTTTATTAAATCAATTGTTTTAAGTGTTGAAACTTTTTATTTTCAAGAAGTAAGTAATTATTTTTTAGTTAATTATTTAGAAGTTATAGTTAAAATGTTAGTATTTTATGTAAGTAGTTACTTAGTATTTATTTATCTATTGAAAGGAGAAAGTATTATGAATTTAAATACAGCTATTAAAGAATTAGAAAAAGAAAAAGTTTTAAGAACATCACTTTTTAAATTAACGCATGAAATTAAAAATCCTTTAGCTGTTTGTAAAGGATATTTAGATATGCTTGATTTAAATAATAAAGATAAAATATTAAAATATATTCCAATTATTAAAGGAGAAATAGAAAGAACTTTAATTTTAATGGATGATTATTTAGATTATACTAAGGTAAAAATTCAAAAAGAGGAAGTAGATATTTATTTACTTTTAAATGATATAATTGAATCTTTAGAATTATTTTTTAAAGAGAATAAAATAAATTTAGAATATTTGGTACCAGATGATGAATTATATTTAAGGGTTGATTATAATCGTATAAAACAAGTAATAGTTAATATTTTAAAAAATGCTACAGAAGCTAGAGATATTAATAAAAAAGAATTAATTATTAAAATTAGAACAAGAGTAACGAAGAATTATTTTAAAATAATTATTGAAGATAATGGTATTGGTATGGATAAAGATGTTTTAGAACAAGTTACCGATTTGTTTTTTACAACAAAGAAAAATGGTACAGGTTTAGGAACTAGTTTATCTAAGGAAATAGTTGAATTACATGGTGGTAAAATTAAATATTTATCGGAAGTAGGAATAGGAACAACGGTTATTATTAATTTACCAATTATATAATTATTTTAGAATTAATATTTAATTATTTCTTGAAAAATGTGTATCTTTGATTTAAAATACTTTTTGAGGTGAATGATGTTAAATATTGTTTTATATGAACCAGAGATACCAACAAATACAGGTAATATTATGCGTACATGTGTAGCAACAGGAACTAAATTACATTTAATAGAACCACTTGGTTTTAAATTAGATGAAAAGAGTATTAAAAGAAGTGGTGTTAATTATATTGATAAATTAGATTATGTTGTTTATCCTAACTTTGATGATTTTAAAAAGAAAAATAAAGGAACTTATTATTATTTTACAAGATATGGTAAAAAGCCTCATACTAGTTTTGATTATAAAAAAAGTTATCAAGAGGGAGATATTTATTTAATCTTTGGTAAAGAATCAACGGGGATACCAAGAGAAATATTAAGACAAGATTTAGAACATTGTATGCGAATACCAATGACATCTAATGTTAGATCTTTAAATCTTTCTAATTGTTGTGCTATTGTTATTTATGAAGTTTTAAGACAACTTGATTATTTAGATTTATTAAGAGTAGAACCCCATAAAAGTGAAAATTTTATAGTTGATGGAATTGATAAACATGAATAATTAAAAGATAGAGATAGTAATAGAAATATTTACTATTTTTTCTTTTTTGAAAAAAAAGTGTTTATATTCTATATGGAAGGTAGAACTTCTAGGAAGGAGGAATTATGATTAAATATAAGAACTTTGATGAACTAAGAAATAATCCTTTGTTTATGGTACCGATGATAAATGATGAGATTTTTAGTCAAATATTTGCTAATCCTGATTTAATTGATAATACAGCTTATCTTGCAAGTGCACTTTTGTTTGAACCGTATGAAGCAATTAAAAATAGAGTAATACTTGCAAACTTTAGAAATATTACAAGACAAGTAGAAGTTTCTCGAATGAGAGATTTATTGTTTGTTGTTAATTTGTCTAATCATTAAAAAATATCAGTTGAAGTTAATCGTCATTATGGCAATAGCTATTATATTATTAATAGAAATTTAAAGTATTTAGCAGATGCTCATAGTCAAGATATTAAATTGGATTCTGAATATGAAGAATTTATAGCTTCTTATCAATTCAATTTAAATGTTTATGATGTTAAAAATGGCAAAAAGTATATTGATGAATATTATCTTAGAAACGATGAAGGAGAAATATTATCAGATGGTTTTAGAATTTCTAATTTAAAACTTTTAGATTTTTATGATTTGTGGTATAATCATAGTGAAGAGTTGAATGACCCAGGATGGCGTAAAATGGCTTTTATGGGAGCTTTATTACTTGAAAATGATAAAGAAATGTTTAACAAACTTCTTGATGATGCACCTAATGATTTTAATGATTTAAAAGAAAGGATACGAACAATTATGGAATACTTAAATAATGATAGCGAATTAGTAGGAAGATATTTAGATTTACAAGAAGAGCTTGAGAAAACTAAAAAATCTGTTATTAAGGAAGCAAAGAAGGAATCTTTTGATGATGGAATTGAACAAGGAATTGAACAAGGAAGTAAAGAAAGTTTATTTAAAGTAGTTCAAAATATGTTAAAAAATCAATTTAAAATTACTGATATTGAAAAAGCAACTGGATTATCCAAAGAAGAAATTATGAAAATTAAAGAAGAAATTTAGAAATAATTTTCTTCTTTTTGTTATTAAAGTTAATTGTTGTCTAAAAATGTCAACTCTATGTTGATATTTTTTTCTTGTATTCTAAATCGTGTTATAATAATCTTGGAGAATGTTATATGATTAAAAAAATTAGAAATTTAGATATTAATTATATTCAATATGGAAAAGGTCAAGATATTATTTTACTTCATGGTTGGGGACAAAATATTCAAATGATGGATCCTCTTGGGAAAAAATTTGCTGATAAGTTTAAAATTACTATTTTCGATTTTCCAGGGTTTGGTGGTAGCCAAGAACCAGATTATGCTTATAATATAAGTGATTATGTTGAATTATTACATGATTTAGTTAAAGAATTAAAGATTGAAAATCCTATTATAATTGGTCATTCTTTTGGGGGAAGAGTTGCTATTTTCTATAGTTCTATGTATCCTGTTTCCAAACTAGTATTATTTGGTAGTCCTTTTATTAAAAGGGAAAACAATAGTTTAAAAGTTAAATTATTAAAACAAATGAAAAAGATTAAACCTTTAAATAATTTAGCTGAAACAATGAAAAAACATATGGGAAGTGAAGATTATCGTAATGCTAGTGGAGTTATGCGACAAGTGCTTGTTAATGTTGTTAATGAAGATTTAACGGAAAAAGCCAAAAAGATAACGTGTCCAACTTTACTAATATGGGGAGAATCTGATGAAGCAGTTCCGGTTAGTGAAGCTAAAGAATTAGAAAAAACAATACCTGATAGTGCTTTAATTGTTTTAAATGGAACCCATTATTGTTATTTAGAAAACTTAAATCATGTTGTTAGTATTTTAAATCATTTTTTATAGGAGGAGTATGTTTATATTTATATTTATTTATTTAATTTATGTTTTTTATAAAAGTAGAAATTCTTTATATATGTTACAACAAAATTTATATAATGAAAATAATCGTTATTTAAAGTGGATTAAAAGAAATAAAGATAAGTGTTTTAATGTAATTGATTTTTTACCATTTTTATTTATTATCTTTCTTTTCTTAAATAAAGATTCATTTACTATGGAAATGGTTTATATATGTGCTACTTTTTTATATGTAATTGGTATATATGAAGAATATAAGAAAAATCTTAGTAAACAAAATAAAATTAAATTTAATATTACTAAACGTATTAAAAGACTTTATATAACAGAATTTATTATCATAGGTTTATTAATTACTTTCTTAATTATATGTAATTTTTCCGGAATATTTTTATTACTTATAAATTTAACTATTGCTCTTAATTATTATTTTCTTTATTTAGTTAAATTAATTAATACTCCAGTTGAAAAACTTGTTTATAATTATTACTTTAGAAAAGCTAAAACTAAACTATCTGATATGAATCGTTTAAAAGTTATTGGAATTACCGGTAGTTATGGAAAAACAAGTAGTAAGAATATTTTAAATCATGTTTTAAGTAGTAAATATATTACAAGACCAACACCAAAGAATTTGAATACACCATATGGTTTAATGATAACTATTAATAATTATTTAGATCGTTTTGATGAAGTTTTAATTGCTGAGATGGGTGCTTATGTAAATGGAGAAATTAAAGAAATATGTGATTTTGTTCGTCCAAAATATGGAATTATAACTGTTATTGGGGAAGCTCATTTAGAAACCTTTAAAACGAGAGATAATATTTGTCAAACAAAATTTGAATTAATTGAATCACTTCCAGAAGATGGGGCTTGTGTTTTAAATTTAGATGATCCTTATCAAGTTAATTATGTTAATAATTCTTTAAAAAATAAAGTTAAAATACTATGGATTGGTATTAATAATTCTGAAGCTTTATTTAATGCTATTAATATTAAATGTGATCGTAAAGGAACGAACTTTGATATAGTTTATCTTGATAATGAGTATCATGTTGAAACTAAATTATTAGGTTTACATAATGTTTATAATATTTTAGCTTCCTTTGCTCTTGGGGTTGAACTTAAAGTTCCTATTCAAGATATGTTAGTTAAAATAAAGTCTCTTGCTCCGATTGAACATCGTTTAGAAATTAAAAAGTTAAATAATATTACAATGATTGATGATGCTTATAATTCTAATCCTATAGGAGCTAAAAATGCTTTAGATGTTTTAGGAATGATGAAAGGTCTTAAAGTAGTTGTTACACCAGGAATGGTTGAACTAGGGAAAAAAGAAGATACTTTAAATTATGAGTTTGGTAAACAAATAAGTTTGGTAGCTGATAAAGTAATTTTAGTTGGTGAAGAAAAGACTAAAGTAATTAAAAAAGGATTACTTGATAGTAATTACAATGAAGAAAATATTCTTATTTTAAATAGAGTAGTTGATGCTTATAAAGAATTAGAAAAATTAGTTGGAGAAAAAGAAGTCTTTGCTTTATTTGAAAATGATTTACCGGATATTTATAACGAAGGAGGAATGAAAAAATGAAAATTAGATTAGGTGTTTTGTTTGGAGGAATGTCGGTTGAACATGAAGTTAGTATTATAACAGCTATTCAAGCTATGAATAAAATGGATCAAGTTAAATATGAAATTATACCTATTTATATTGCTAAAGATGGTAAATGGTATACGGGTAATATGTTAAAAGATATTGAGATTTATTCAGATATGGATTTATTAAAACGTTATGCGAAAGAAGTTGTTTTATATAATTTAGATGGTCGTTTTGTTTTACAAAATAAGAAAGGTTTATTTAAAAGAACGATTAAAGAAATTGATTTAGCTTTTCCTATTATGCATGGAACTAAAGGTGAAGATGGAGCTTTACAAGGTTATTTAGAAACAATCAAGATACCTTATTGTGAAAGTAATACTTATGCTTCTTGTGTTGGACAAGACAAAATTTTCATGAAACAAATATTTAAAGATAATAAAGTAAATGTTGTTAAATATAAATGGTTCTTTGATACTGATTATTTAAATGATTCGGAAGCTGTTTTAAAAGAAGTAGAAAAATTAGGCTATCCAATGATTGTTAAACCTGCTACTTTAGGATCAAGTGTAGGTATTAAAGTTTGTCATGATATTTTAGAACTTCAAGATGCGATTACTGATGCTATTAAATATGATACTAAGATATTAGTTGAAGAATTTGTGCATAATTTAAAAGAAGTAAATATAAGTGTTCTTGGTAATTATGAACATCAAGAATTAAGTGTTATTGAAGAAGTTGGTTCAGGTCATGAATTATTAACTTATGAGGATAAATATATCGGTGGATCGAAAGGAAAAATACCAAGTAAAGGTATGGCTAGTGCTAAACGTTTAATTCCGGCTGATTTACCAAACGATTTAGTTAATCAAGTTCGTGAACAAGCCCTTCTTGCCTATAGAGCTTTAAATTCATCAGGCGTTGTTCGAATTGACTTTTTAATTGATATGAAAGAAAATAAGGTTTATGCTAATGAAATTAATAGTATACCAGGATCTTTATCTTTCTATTTATGGGAAAAAACAGATAAAGATTATCCTGAGTTATTAGATGATATTATTAATTTAGGAATCGTTGATTATAAAAGAAAAGAAAGCAAAACTAGTACGTTTGAAACTAATATATTAAAAGGATTTTCAGGATTAAAAGGAGCTAAAGGAATAAAAAAATGAGAAAAGTTTTACTAGCAATTTTAGATGGATATGGATTAAGAGATGAAGAAAAAGGTAATGCGGTTAAATTAGCTAATACGAAAACTTTAGATAAAATATTTAAAAGTTATCCTCATACTACAATAGAAGCCAGTGGTTTAGCTGTTGGCTTACCAAGTAATCAGATGGGAAATAGTGAAGTAGGTCATACGAATATTGGAGCAGGGCGAATTGTTTATCAAGATTTAACCCAAATTAATGTTTCTATTGAAAATAAAACTTTCTTTGAAAATCAAGAATTAGTTGCTACCATTAATTATGCTAAAAATAATCATAAAAAATTACATTTAATGGGTTTATTATCTGATGGTGGAGTGCATAGTCATATTGATCATTTATTTGCTATTTTAGATTTATGTAATTTAATGAATTTTCATAATGTCTATATTCATGCTATTTTAGACGGAAGAGATACTAGTCCTACTAGTGGTATCAATTATTTACAAAAGTTAGAAACAAAATTAAATACTTTAGGATTTGGTTCTCTTGCTACGATTATTGGTCGTTTTTATGCAATGGATCGTGATAAAAGATATGAACGTATTCTTGATGCTTATAACCTTTATACGAACGGAATAGGTGAAAAGTGCGAGAAATATCTTGAAAAAATTCACGAAAACTATTATAATAACATAACTGATGAATTTATGAAGCCAATTCTTGTAAATTCAACTGGTTTAATTGAAAAAGAAGATGCTGTTATTTTTTATAATTATCGTCCTGATCGGGCAAGAGAAATCACGAGAGCTTTTATTGATCCGGAATTTAAAGAATTCGAAAGACCTTATTTAAATTTATATTATACCGGTATGACTATCTATGATGAAACTCTAAAAAATATTCATACCATAATTAAAAATGAAGAAATTAAGAATACTTTAGGAGAAGTAATAGCTAATCAGGGTTTAAAACAATTAAGAATTGCTGAAACGGAGAAATATGCTCATGTAACATTTTTCTTTAATGGAGGAGTTGAAACAAAATATAATCAAGAAGATCGTATTTTAGTTAATTCTCCAAAAGATGTTAAAACCTATGATTTAAAACCTGAAATGTCAGCTTTTGAAGTAACAGAAAAGTTAATTTCTGCTTTAAAAAGTAATAAATATGATTTAATTATTTTAAATTTTGCTAATCCAGATATGGTTGGTCATACTGGTAATCTTGAAGCAACTATTAAAGCAATTGAAACTATTGATAATTGTATGGAAGATATACTAAAAGAAGTTTTATCTAATGATTATACAATGATTGTTACAGCTGATCATGGAAATAGTGAGTGTATGATTAATCCTGATGGTAGTATTAACACAGCTCATACAACTAATTTAGTTCCTTTAAGTATTGTTAACTATCAAGAATCAATTACTTTAAATAAAGGTAAATTATCCGATATTGCTCCTACTATTTTAGATATTATGAATATCGAAAAACCAGTTGAAATGACAGGAGTTAGTTTAATTAAATAATTAAGAAAAGGGTGTTTTGATGAAAAAAATTATCTTACTTTTACTATTAATAATTCCAATTAGTGTTAATGCCAAAAATATTCGTTATGTCCGTGAATCGCAAATCATAACCATATCCGTTGAAGAGGATCAAATTCAAGCTACTTTAGGTAATCAAAACATTACAATTAAAAACATTAACGAATATAAAAATGTTTTTTTAGGCGATGATCGAGATAAATATCCTGTTTATATCAATAGTAATTTTGGTGAATATGAACTTTCTAATAAAAAAAGTGGAACTAGTTACATCGTTTCATTTCTATATAGTAAAATGATAATTTCTGATTCCCAAACTAATTTAGCTAATACATGTGAAAGTTTATTTGGGTATCAATTTATTAATTTTTTAAAAAATAATGTTTTTAAAGTAATTTACATTACAATACCAATTATTCTTCTAGTTTTTACTACTATGGATTTCTTTAAATTAGTATTTGCTGATTCTAAAGATGGTTTAAATGGAGCTTTTCAAAAATTAGGAAAAAGAGTAGTGGCAGCTGTTTTAATCTTTTTAACTCCCAATATCTTAATTTTTTTAATTGAATTACTTGGTTCATCGGAAATACGTAGTTGTGTTGATACTTTTAAAACAGTTGAAAATATCCAAGAAAAATAATTTACTAAGTATTTTTTATATGATATACTTTAAATAAAGTAGGTGTTTATGATGATTTGTTCCAATATTTTATTTTTAAGAATAATTTATTATGTTAAAGTTATACTTAGTATTCTACGTTTTGTAATACCAATTGTTTTAATAATTAAATTAGCTATTAGTTTTTATCAAAATATGCTTAATCCTGACGATAAAAATAAAATTTTAAAAGAAGTATTTGGTAAAATAATAGCTTGTTTAGTTATTTTTTTCGTACCTACAATGATTAATTTAATTGTTAAATTAATTGAAAATGTTATGGAAACCTCGATTGATTATCAAAGTTGTTATGAAAGTGCTACTTTAGAAAATATTAAATATTTAGAAGATTTAGAATTGAAAAAAGCTAAGCAAGAAGAAGAAGAAAAAAATCAAGCTGGTCTGGCTAATTATAATGATTTAGAAAAAAAAGAAAATGAAATGATTAAAAACAATACTAATAAAAATGATTCACTTAGTAGTGATGGTACTACTATGGGTCAAAAATACAATTTAACCGAAAGTCAATTACAAGATTTAGCTAAAATATGTCAAAGAGAACAAAATTCAGTAAGAGGTGCAGCGGCTGAAGCTTCTTTAATGGCTAATCGTTATGAATTATTAAGTGCAAGTAGTAAATATAAAAATAAAGGTTTACATAATTATGTTCTCCATTGTGGTTGGTGGGCTCCAGCTAATAAAGGAACTTATAAAAGTACAAATTTAAAACCAGAAATATTAAATGCAGTTCGGAATGTTTTAATCAATGGTAATAGGACTTTACCTTTATATATCGATGAACATGACTGGCGTGGGGATCTAAAAAAGATCGTTACTAATGGTAATGCTTATTATTCTAGGTCAGATTTTAATAATAATAATAATTATGTTCAAAATCAAACCATAATTTATAATAAAATGGGGGCTGTTTATACTTTTTATCAATTTCCAACGGAAAAATCTGATCCCTTTGGTTATACCAGTAGTGCTAAAAAAAAGGTGGATTCTTTGAATTCTTAGGAGGAATATGTCAAAAAAAAATTTATTCATGCTAATTTTTCTTTTTTTAATAATAGTTATTTTAATTTTAGTTAAAGTAACAGAAGTACCTATGAATGATAAAATAATTAGTTATTTAGAAAAGAATAATTATGTTTTAAAAAGTGAAAAATTATATTTTAAACAAATATCGCAACTTAATTTAGCTAATTATAATTATTCTAAAAGTAAGAAAATTAATAGTACTTATGAATTTAATAATTTTAGTTTAGCTGATTATCAATTAACTAAAAGTATTAATGAATATCAAGATGAAGTAGAAAATATATTAGATTTAATTTATGATTATACCAATAGTTCTTTAATTTATACCTATCGTATTAGTTATCAAAATAGTAATAATATTTATAAAGGTAGTTATGATGAAACTAATAATAATTTTATTTGTCAAAAAGAATTTTCTTATGGAATGAATAATACTAATTTAGAAACAACTATTTGTGAAAAAATTAAATATCAAGTTTTAAAGTTTAACTATGAAGCAACTACTTTCTTTACTAATCCAGAGTTAGTAAGTTATATGAAAAAACAAAAAATAGAATAACAAAAGGAGGAAAAAATGTCAAAAATTAAAATATTTGCCTTAGGTGGTTTAAATGAAGATGGTAAAAATATGTATGTTGTTAATGTTGATAAAGATATTTTTATCTTTGATGCTGGTCTTAAATATCCTAAGGATCGTTTATTGGGAATTGATTATATTATTCCTGATTATACTTATTTAAAAGAAAATATTAAAAGAATAAAAGGAATATTTTTATCACATGGTCATGAATCAAATATTGGAGCAATTTCGGATATTTTAATGGATTTACCAAGTATTCCTATTTATGCCTTAAACTATACAATGGAAATACTTAAAATGCAATTAGCTTTAGATAAAGTTGAAGCTAAGAATTTACATGTTATTAAGCCCAATATGAAACTTACTTTTGGTGATAATAGTATTTTTCCTTTAAGAGTAACACATTCTATACCGGATGCTACTTTATATGTTTTAAATACTAAAGATGGAAGTATTGTTTATTCAGGAGATTTTATTTTTGATCCAACCATGCAAGGAAATTTCTCATCGGATATTGGAAAACTTGCTTATATCGGAAAACAAAATGTTTTATGTTTAATGACGGAATCAATGTATGCCGAAAAACCAGGTTTTACTAGTCCAAAACATCGAGTAGCTAGTTTTATTCGAAGTGTTTTACATGATAATGAAAATCGTATTATCATGAGTGTTTTACCAGCTCATATATATAGAATACAAGAAATATTTGATGAAGTTTCAAAAACTAATCGTAAAATTGTTATCATGGGTAAAATGTTACAAGATATAATTAATATGTCTTTAGAAGGAAAATATTTAACAATTAATCAAAATAAAATAGGTGATTTAACTAATTTAAATGATAAAGGTGTTGTGGTTTTAGTTAGTGATTTAAAAGAAAAACCATATGCCAATTTAGAAAGAATTTTAAAAGATAATGATAAATATATT
This sequence comes from uncultured Clostridia bacterium, assembly GCA_945871105.1. GTDB lineage: Bacteria > Bacillota_I > Bacilli_A > RF39 > UBA660 > RUG591. Next base: position 9,225 of record CAMBUO010000015.1, on the reverse strand, counting down.
AAATTAAATGAAACAGATACTATTTTTATAACTGAACCTATGTATTTAGGTGTTGAAAAAAGAATGGTTATGATTATGGATGAATTTGCTAGAAGAAAAATAAATGTAGTAGCTTTATCTAATAAAAATCATTACTTATTTCACCCATCTCAAGAAGATTTGATGATGATGATTAATATCATGAATCCAAAATATTATTTTCCAGTTAAAGGTAATTATAAAGATCAATTAGAAAATGCTAATCTCGCTTTAAAACTTGGTCTTAAAAAAGAAAATATTTTATTAAAACAAAATGGAGATGTTATTACTTTTATCAATGGTAAATTAAGTGAAGAAAATGAACATGTGGAAATTGACGAAGTTTTAATTGATGGTAAAAGTCAAAATGACATAGGAGAACTTGTTTTAAAAGATAGAGAAATGTTAGCTGAAGCAGGAATTGTTTTAGTAAGTGCTACTCTTGATAAAAAAACAAAAGAAATATTAGCCGGACCAGAAATCTTAACAAGAGGTTTTATCTATGTTAAAGATAACATGGATATTTTAAAAGAAAGCAGTGTAATATCGGAAAGAATTATAAAAAATAATATAGCTGAAAACTATGTTGATTATAATAATATTAAACAAGAAATACGTCTTAATTTAGGTAAATACTTCTATGAACAAACTGAATGTCGACCTATGATTATTACCATAATAGGAGAAGTTTAATGGAAATAATTATTCTTATTTTAATTGTTATTAGTATTATTACGAATATTATTCTTTTTATTAGATTAAAAAGACCTAGTCATGATAACTTAGATTTCTTAGAAAGACTAGGAAGATTTGAAGTAAATATTACCAAAGAATTTGGTACTTTTAAAAATGATTTAGAAAAAGATATGAATAATAACTTTTTAAAAGTAAATGATAAATTAGAATTAAAATTAAATGAAATTAATAATAAAGTAAATACTAGAATAGATGAAAATTTTGAAAAAACTAATAAAACTTTTATTAATGTTTTAGAAAGATTATCCAAGATTGATGAAGCTCAGAAAAAAATCGAAAATTTATCGGTTGATATTGTTTCTTTAGAAAATATTTTAACAGATAAGAAAACAAGAGGTATATTTGGAGAAGTTAATCTTTATAATATTTTAAAAAATGTTTTTGGGGAAAAGAATGATTTACTTTATAAAACGCAATATAAATTAAGTAATGGTTATATTGCTGATAGTGTTATTTTTGCACCTGAACCTTTAAGAACGATTGCAATTGATTCCAAGTTTCCCCTTGAAGCTTATCGAATCATGGTTGATAAAAATAAAAGTGATGTTGAAAGAAATCTTGCTTTTAAACAATTTAAATTAGATGTTAAAAAACATATAGATGATATAAGTTATAAATATATAATTGATGGAGAAACAAGTGATCAAGCTATGATGTTTATTCCAGCAGAAGCCATATTTGCTGAGATTAATGCTTATCATCAAGATATTGTTGAATATGCTTATAAAAAAAGAGTTTGGTTAACTAGTCCAACTACTTTAATATCAACTTTAACAATGATTATGATGATTATTCAAAATATTGAAAGAGATAAATATACAAGTATTATTCACGAAGAATTAAATAAATTAGGAATTGAGTTTACAAGATTTAAAGAAAGATTTGATAAATTATCCAAAAGTATTTTAACTGTTAATAAAGATGTAGAAGCATTTACTATTACAACTGATAAAATTAAAAAGAAATTTGATACAATTTCTAAAGCTCAAGTAAAAGATGAATTATTAATTGATACAGAAAAAGAAGTTTAAAAAGAACTTCTTTTGTTATTTTTTTCAATTTAAATAATATAATTAATTGAAAGAGAGGAAATAATCATGGAAATACTTAAAGTAAGTAGTAAATCAAATCCTAGTAGTGTAGCTGGAGCTATAGCAAACGTTTTTAAAGAAAAAAATACGGTTGAAATACAATCAGTTGGAGCTGGTGCTATTAATCAAGCTATTAAAGCTATTGCTATTGCTAGAGGTTTTGTGGCTCCAAGTGGTAAAAACTTAATTTGTACTCCCGCTTTTTCTGATATCTCAATTGATGGAGAAGAAAGAACGGCTATTAAATTAATTGTTGAAGCTAGATAGCTTCTTTTTTTTACTAGGTATTTCATCTAAACTAACTAATTCATCAATTATGTCTTCAAAGTAATAATCTCTTTTTATTTCTTGTTTTCTATCTAAATAAGAGATAAGTTCTCTTTGTAAAATATTAGGTAAAACTAAATCTTTCAGATCAAGATTAAAATTAATATCTTTTTGATAATTACCATATATTAAATAATAAAGAAGAATTGATAAAACATCTAATTTATCATCTATCATGGCTAATTTCTTTTTTTCCTCTAAAGCAATATCTTCTTCATAGTAAACATTATCAATAGAAATTTTATTATTAATAATACTTTGATCAAAATCAATAAAAGAAATATCTAAACTATTATTTATCATAATATTACTAGCATATAAATCAGAATGAATAATATTATTTTGATGCATTTCTTTTGTTAAATTAAGTATTCTTTTAAATAATAATAAAACTTGTTTTAAATCTAATTTATTTTGAAAATTATATAAAGTTTGATAACTATTTAAATATGGTAGTGCTATTTTACTATTTGCAGTAGGAAAATATTTTTTTTCTTTAGAATTTAATCCTGCTATTTTTGTAGGTGTATTCAAGAAAACTAAAGATTTTTCTTTTAAATATTTCCAGTCTTTTATATCTAAAGATGAAATTTTAATTAAAGTATTTTCATCTTTTATAAATATTCTTTTATAAGTACTTCCATTATAAACTATATTTTGCATATTATACCCCTTCAAAACTTTTATATATTATATAATATTTTTATCAATTTGTAAATTTAGTAAAATAAAAGAAGCCAAAGCTTCTTAACTAGTATAAGTATCATTTAGGCAACGAATTGCTAAAACACATTCTAAATTAATGGTAAAAAAGTTATTAGTACTAACATAAGGAATTAATGCATTTGAAGTATCGGGATTAGGCGCTAAGATTTCAAAGGTTGCACAGTCATTATCTACTTTAGAAATTTTAAAAACGGTACTTTCTCCTTCAACACCGTTTAAGGTAAAAGGCATACTCCATAAATTACCAGTACAGCAACTATATAAGGTAATAGGTCTCGTATTAAAAATTAAACCATTAGTTAAATTAGGTCCTAAACATGGTTTATCACAACCAGTTGAATCTAAATTAGTATTATCAGCACATTTTTGAAGTTCTAAAATAAATTCAAGAATTTTACTTATACAAGTTTCATTACAACGATTATCACTCATAAATCCTCCTTTCCTAAATGTTATCAACAATACTATCAGCTAAACAACGAATAGCACAAACACAACCTAAATTAATAGTAGCAAAAGTATTAGTATTAGTATAAGTTGTAACGCCATCAACTGTATTTTCAGCTAAAAGTAAAACACCAACCGAATCATCAGAAACATTTTGAACTCTAAAGATATCCGTTGTTTGGTTATTACCATTAGTGTCAGTATAGTTTAAAGTAACAGGGTTATTATCACAACGATATAGCATAATAGGTCTTGTATTAAAACATATAACATTGGTAGTAGGTCCTAAAAATGGTTTAGTACAAGTATTATCTGGGCAATCTATTTTATCAGCATTGTTTTGTAAAACATTAATAACATTTAAAATTTTAGCAATACAATTATTTAAATTATTCATAAACTCACTCCTTTATTCTTATCTAATATAAAATATTCAAGATAAACTAAAAAGTGTGTTACTAATACCTAGAAAAATGATATAATTAGATAGGAGGATGATATATGAAAGCTTTAATAACTGGTGCTACTAGTGGAATTGGTTTAGATATAGCAAGATATTTAGATTCTTTAAAAATTGATTTAATCTTAGTAGGCCGTGATAAAGAAAAATTAGCTCGTGTTGCTAGTGAATTTGCAGTAAAACCTAAGTTAGTTGTTTTAGATTTAAAAGATTTAAAAAAAGTTAAAGAATTATATTTATTAACTAAAGATGATAATATTGATATTTTAGTTAATAATGCTGGTTTTGGTTTATTTGGTGAATTTAAAGATACAGATTTAAATAAAGAAATTGATATGATAGATGTTAATATTAAGGCTGTTCATTTATTAACCAAACTATTTTTAAAAGATATGGTTAAAAAGAATAAAGGTTATATTTTAAATGTAGCATCAGCTGCTGGTTTTGGAAGTGGGCCTTTAATGGCTACTTATTATGGAACGAAAGCTTATGTTTTAAATTTAACGGAAGCTATTGCTTATGAATTAAAACAAAGTGGAAGCTTAGTTCATGTTTCTACTTTATGTCCAGGACCAGTGGAAACTAATTTTAACGATGTAGCTGGAGTTACATTTGCTTCTAAACCTTTATCTAGTTCTTATGTAGCTAAATATGCTATTGATAAAATGTTTCAAAATAAAGTTATAATTATTCCAGGTTTTAAAATGAAATTAGTTACTTTCTTTAGAAGATTAGCTCCTAGAAATTTAATTTTAAAAATAACTTATAATTTTCAAAGACGAAAGAAACATTAAAAAAATGTTAAAAAAATAAAAAAATATGTTATACTATTATTAACAATAGGAGGTATATATGAAATGTGTTAAGTTAAAAGGAGCTAAGAATTTAGAAATAGCAACGATTAAAAAGCCAGTATCTCAAAATGGATCAGTAGTAGTTAGGGTTAAAGCTTGTGGTATTTGTGGCTCAGATTTACATTACTTTGAAGCTGGACAACCTCAAGAATTAATTATGGGTCATGAGTTTTCGGGAATGGTTGTTGATCCAGGAGATAGAGAAGATTTAAAAATAGGGGATCGAGTAACTGGTTTACCAATTTCACCATGTGGTCATTGTGAGGCTTGTAAAACAGGAAATGTTCAATATTGTGCTAATACTTGGACTAATGCGGTTGGTTTATCTTTAACTAATTCTGGAGGTTTAGCTGAATTTTTAAGTTGTCGAAGCGATATGGTTAAAAAACTTCCTGATAAAGTTACTTTTTTAGAAGGAACAATGGTGGAACCAGCGGCTGTTTCTTTACATGCTATTAATTTAGCTGATATTAAAGTAGGAGATAAAGTTTTAATTATTGGTGGTGGTATCATTGGTTTAATGGCTGCTGAATTTGCTAAATTAAATGGAGCTACTTATGTTGCTTTAATGGAAACTAATATGAAACGTGGTAAAAAAGCCATGAAATATGGAAAAGTCAATGAAGTTTATAATGCAACCAATCAAGATGTTATTGAGAAAGCTGTTAAGAAAACTAATGGTGGCTTTGATAAAGTAATTGAATGCTGTGGTAATAAATATGCAATCTCGGAAGCTATCATGACAGTTAAACCAGGTGGAACAATTGTTTTAGTAGGTGTTTCCTTAGGAACAGTTGATATTCCATTAGTTGCTTCTGTTATGAAAGAAGCTAAACTATTAGGAGCAATTGCTTATACCGAAAAAGAATTTGAAACCGTTATTAAATTAATTGAAAAAAATATTCTTGATGTTGATAAATATATTGATGCTAAAATAAACTTAGATAAAGTTCAAGATGCTTACTTAGAATTAATAAGTGGAAATACTGATAAAATAAAAATAGTTGTTAAACCATAGCAACTATTTTTATTATATTAATAATAATTTTTTAATTGTCATGATAATGTCACTTTAATTATTATATAATGATGGTGGAGGGACTTATGGAAATATTAAAAGTTGAAAATTTAACGAAAACTTATGGAAAGGGATTAAATAAAGTTGTAGCTTTAGATAATGTTTCTTTTACTGTTAATAAAGGAGAATTTGTTGCTATTATTGGAGCTAGTGGATCTGGTAAATCAACATTAATGCATTTAATAGGAGGTGTTGATAAACCAACTAGTGGTAAGGTTTATATTGATGGAGTTGATATTTATAATATGAATAGTGATGCTTTATGTATCTTTCGACGAAGACAAATAGGTTTAATTTATCAATTTTATAACTTAATTCCTATTTTAAATGTTTTAGAAAATATTACTTTACCAAGTTCTTTAGATAATAAAGAAGTATCCAAAGAAAAACTAGAGGAAATAATTAATTTATTAGGTTTAGAAAAACGTTTAAAACATTTACCAAATGAATTATCCGGTGGAGAACAACAAAGAACAGCAATAGCCAGAGCTTTATTAAATGAACCGGCTTTAGTCTTAGCTGATGAACCTACTGGTAACTTAGATAGTAAAGCTAGTTTAGAAATTATGGAAATATTAAAAACTTCAAATAAGAAATATAAACAAACGATTATCATGATAACCCATAACTTAGAACTAGCAAAAGATGCTGATCGTATAATTAAAATAGCTGATGGAAAGATTATTGAGGAATAACTATGAAAATTTTAAGAGAATTAACACTCAAGAATCTGAAATTAAATAAAAAAAGAACAATTGTCACGATTATTGGTATTATGTTATCTGTTGCTTTAATATGTGCAGTTGGCGGAATGATAGCTTGTTTTAGAGAAACTTTATTACAAGAAGCCATAGAAACAACGGGTTATAATCATATTATTACAACTGGTAATCGCGAAACTTTAAATATTTTAAATAATAACCGAGAAATTAAACAAGTTATTAATATATCAAATTTAGGTTATAGTTATTTAAAAAATAGTCAAAATGAATATAAACCTTATTTAAAACTATTTTCCATTGAAAATCCAAATGATTTTTTAAATTTACCATTTAAACTAGTTGAAGGAAGATATCCGGCTAATCAAAAAGAAATAGTAATTTCGGAAACTATTATTAAAAATGGTAAAGTTAATTATAAAATAGGAGATACTATTGAATATAATTTAGGAACACGCTATGCTTGTGGAGAAAAAGTAATAGCCAGTAATTATTTACCAAATGAATATAAATACGATGATAACGAGAATATTATTTGTGAACAAGAAAATCTTGAAGTAAAAGAACAAATGACTTTTAAAATAGTTGGAATTATTGAAAGACCAAACTATGATTTTGAACATTATGAAGAAGCTGGTTATACAACTATAACAGTTAATTTAAAAACTGATGATTTGATTTCTTATATTATTTTAAAAAATCCCAAAAATTATCAAGAAGTATATAATTCTTTTGAAAAAAGTAAAAAGTTTACTGGTGTTTCATTAAATAATAGTGTTTTACATTGGGAAGTATTTAAATTTGATGATGATACGATGCAAATGCTCTTTGCTGTTGCAGGAGTTGTTATTGGTATTATTTTAGTAACCAGCATCTTTTGTATTCGTAATTCTTTTGCTATATCTACTTTAGAAAAAATAAAAATGTTTGGTCATTTAGCAAGTGTTGGGGGAACGAAAAAACAAATAAGAAATTTAGTTTTAAAAGAAGCCTTTTATCTTGGTATCATAGCTATTCCTTTAGGAATAATATGTGGTATTCTTGCTGATTACTTATTAATTCTAATCATGAATTATCTTTTAAAAGATTCTTTAACTTTAACCTTTGCTTTTAGAATATCTATTTATTCAATTATAATTTCTATTATTCTAGGTATTATAACTATTTACTTATCAAGTATCGCTTCAGCTATTAAAGCCAGTCGTGTTTCCCCGATTGAAGCTATTCGTAATAACCAAGAAATAAAAATTAAAAATAATAAATTAAAAACTCCTTTGATAATTAAAAAATTATTTAAAACAAGTGGAGAAATAGCTTATAAAAATTTAAAAAGAAGTAAAAAGAAATATCGAACTACGGTTATATCTTTAGTAGTATCAATTTTAACTTTTATAACCATGAATACATTCATTAATTATGGATTTAAAATAACTGGAACTTATTATACTGATTTTGATTATGACATCGAAGTAGACTATGATAATCCAACAGAAGAAGACATACAAAAAATACTAAGTGTTCCTGATATAAAAGAATATAATATAGCCTATGATATAGATCAATCATTTATGGTTAAAGATTTAGATAAATTAACTGATATAGGTAAAAAATACTATATAAATAAGGTTTATTATGATGAAAAAACTGATAGTTATGTTGATGCAACTGATTACTCTATAAGAATATTATTACTTGAAAACGATTCTTTTAATAAATATATAAAAGAAAATAATCTTAATCCTAAAAAAGTAGGAAATAAAGGTATATTAGTTGATACAGTTACTTATGAAGATAATAAAAAAACAATTGTTGATAGATTAACTAATTATAAAGTAGGTGAAGAAATAAAAGGATTACTTGCTGATAAAGAATTTAAAATCCAAATAAGTAATATTCTTGATAAACAACCAAAAGGATATGAAGGTTATCATAATATCTTCTTAATTCTTAATAAAAAATATTATCAAGATTTAAACCCAATAGTTTCAACTATAACTTTAAAAACAGATGATGCTAATAAATTAGAAGATAATTTAGAAAAATTAAATTTAGAATTACATATAAGTAATATATCTAAATTAGCTAAAGAATTTAAATCAATGATTCTAATCTATTCGATTTTCCTATATGGATTTATTACTGTTATAACTTTAATAGGTGTTACTAATATCTTTAATACTATTACAACTAACATGACTTTAAGACAAAAAGAATTTGCTACTTTAAAAAGTATTGGAGTAACAAAAAAAGAATTTAATAAAATAATTAATTTAGAAATATTCTTCTATTGTTTTAAATCATTATTCTTTGGTATTATCTTTGGTATAATAGGATCATTCTTAGTTTATAAAGCTTTCTCATTTGACTATGATGCTGGATTTATATTACCAGGAAAAGCTATTATTATAAGTATTATCTTTGTTGTTTTATTAGTCACTATAATTATGAAATATTCAATTTCTAAGATAAATAAACAAAATATAATAGAAACTATTAGAAATGAAAATATCTAAAAAAGATTGAAAAATTCAGTCTTTTTTGTTATCTTTATGCTAAATAATAAATTATTTTTATCATAATTTGCATACATATTTAGTGTGTTTTCGTAATTAGAATATATACAAAATAATAAAAATTAGATATAATATTAAGTGAAATGGAGGTTATTATGAAACCAATTGCAATAGGAACTGATGATTTTAAAACTATTATAGATAATAATGGATTATTTATTGATAAAACTTTATTT
>CAMBUO010000014.1 GCA_945871105.1 uncultured Clostridia bacterium | reverse complement strand
TTTCTTATAATTTTGAAAAATATTTAGTTAATATTATGTGTTTTTTAGCATTATCCTAAAAAAGTAAATTTTTATAATAAAAAGTCAGCTAAATCCTTATCACATATGTATTTAACTGACCTCTCAAAAAAATTTCATGTTTTTATCCTGACTAATAAATATTCAAAAAAAAAGATATAACACTATATCTTTTCAGCAATTTAATTATTTAACTTCAACTTCTGCGCCAGCTTCTTCTAATTTAGCTTTGATTTCATTAGCTTCATCGACAGAAATATTTTCTTTAACAGCACCACCATTATCAGCGATATCTTTAGATTCTTTTAAACCTAATCCTGTGATTTCTTTGATAACTTTGATAACATTAACTTTAGCAGCTCCTGCATTTACTAAGTTAACAGTAACCATTTTTGGTCCTTCATCAACTGCTTCAGCAGCTACTGGTGCAGCAACAGCTACACTACTTGGATCTACTCCAAATTCTTCTTTCATTGCATCTACTAATTCTTTAATTTCTAATAAATTCATTTCTTTTAATGCACTAATAAATTCATCTCTTGTTAATTTTGCCATTTTAAATTCCTCCCTATTTTAATTATTATTTTCTTCTAATTGTTTAGAATATAAATCTAAACATATTGCCAAATCTTTTGGTATTGCAAGCATACCACCTGCAAGCATTGTAAGTAATCCTTCTCTTGAAGGTATAGTTGCAAGTTGTTTTAATTCTTCTTCCGTAGTTTTATTACCATCAACTAATCCAACTTTTAAAGTAACAGCTTTATGTTTTTTCATAAAATTTGCTAATACTTTAATTGGAGCTATTTGATCTTCACTAAAAGCAACTGCACTTGGGCCATTTAAATATTCATCAAGATCAATATTTAAATCATTAAGTGCTCTTTGAATTAAAGTATTTTTATAAACTTTATATTCACTATTTACATCTTTTAGAGCATGCTTTAATTCTTTAATTTCAGCATCAGTTAAACCACGATAATCAAATAAAACAACACCATTAGATTTTTCAACTTTTTCTTTAATTTCATCAATTACTAGTTGTTTTTGTTCTAATATCTTAGGATTTGCCATCTTTTCCTCCTTTTAGTTTTTTTAACAAGTAAACAAAAGAGTCCAGAAGGACTCTTAATAAAAGATTAATAGTCCTCGGTAGGATTTATTTTTATACCTACTGTCTTCGGTTCACTTAATAAACTACATTATTATAACATTTTTTTCTTATTTGTCAAATGAATTAATATTTAATTTAATTCCAGGACCTTGAGTAGATGAAATGCTAATATTTTTAACATAATCACCTTTAACAGTTGCAGGTTTTAATTTTAGAATAGTACTAACAAATGTATTTAAATTTTCTAATAGTTTATCAGTATCAAAACTAGATTTACCAATAATACCATGAACATTTCCAAAACTATCAGTTCTATATTCAACACGTCCTGATTTAACATCATTAATAGCTTTTACAACATCAGTAGTAACAGTACCTGTTTTTGGGTTTGGCATTAAACCTTTTGGTCCTAAAACACGTCCTAATTTACCAAGAAGTGGCATTGTATCAGGTGTAGCAATTAAAGTATCAAAATCAAACCAGTTTTCTTTTTCGATTTTTTCTACCATATCAACATCACCAACATAATCAGCTCCAGCTTCTTTAGCAGCTTTAGCAGCATCTCCTCTAGCAATTACTAAAACTTTTTTTGTTTTACCAGTTCCATTTGGAAGAACAACTGCACCTCTTAATTGTTGATCAGCTTTTTTAGTATCTAAATTTAAATACATAGCAACTTCAATAGTAGAATCAAATTTACTATTAGAAGTTTCTTTTACTAAACTAACTGCTTCTTCTTTTGAATATAATTTTGTTTTATCAATTTTTGATAAAGCTTCATTATATCTTTTTCCTCTTTTTTTCATTTTTACCTCCTTGTGGTTTTAGCGGACTAATCCTTCCACATAGGTTAGACCTATATGATTTTTAATTATTATTTAACTTCTATTCCCATATTAAGTGCTGTACCTTTAACAGTTTTAATAGCTGCTTCTAGATCATATGCATTTAAATCTGGTAATTTTATAGTAGCAATTTCTTTAACTTGTTCTTCAGTTATAGAACCAACAAATTCTTTGCTTCCTTTAACTGAACCTTTTTGTACTTTAGCATATTTTTTAATTAAAAATGCTGTAGGTGGGGTTTTAACAACAAAATCGAAACTTCTATCATCATAAATAGTAATTTCAACTGGTGCAATATCTCCCATCTTGTCTCTTGTTGCATCATTATACTTACTACAAAAATCTTGTAAGTTAATACCAGCAGGTCCTAAAACTGTTCCAACTGGTGGAGCAGGTGTAGCTTTTCCTGCTTGAATTGCTAACTTAATTTTCTTTACAACTTCTTTTGCCACGAAAAACACATCCTTTCATATTTTTGTTTTTTTTCGTGAGTGGTCCAAATAGCTAACTTTGTCCGCAACTATAAGTTAAGACATTTGCCTCCCACTAACTTTAACTAAACATTAGTTAACTATAAAACAATATAGCGATATGATAATATCATTTTTTATTTTAAAAATCAAGTATTTTTTTATTTAAATACCTTATTTTAATTCTTTTTATATACTTTTGGACTTAAATCACCAATTATACCCGGTTTAATACCCGTTTTTTGTTTTATTTCTTCTTCAGACATTTCTAATAATTCCAAAAAAGGGATAAACTGATAATCTTGATAAGATTGATATAATTTTAATAATTCTTTGCTTACAGCAAAATTTTCTTTTAACCAATAAAGATGATTATAACAAAGAGCATGAGCTAAAGCTCCATCAAGTAGTTTTAAATTTTCCCGATAAGAATCAAAACAAGGATACCAACGACTTGTATCTATTAAGTTAAATATATTACGTTGATAATCAAATAATATATTTTCTAACACTAAATCATCCATATAGATATCATTATATTCTTTTAGTTTTTCTCTTATAACAAGATAAGCTTTTTTTAACTTTTGAATTTCTAATTTTTTAGAGAAGCCATCAAGTAACTTTATTCCTGATAAATAATCCATAGTGTAACCTGCAATTAATCCGGTTTCCATATCAAATAAAGTGTCATTAGGAAACGTTATATTATTATCACTTAAGTTTTCAAAGTAAACTTTTCTTCTTGGTAAATACATATGATAAATTTTAACTACTTGATTATCTTCTTCCGAAAAATAACAAGTTCCTTCTTTACCAACGCCTATTTTTCTTCCAAAACGAATAGCTTCGACGTCATGATCATCAACCAAAACTTTACCCATATTACGCCTTTTTAATTTGATTTACTTCACATTCAATGGTTGTTTCTTTACCAAATAAATCAACAAGAGCATTTACTTGTTTGTTTTCTTCATCAATAGATTCTATTTTTCCAAACATACCAGCAAATGGTCCTTCAATAATTTTAATTTGATCACCAATAGCTAGATCATTTTTAATATCAATTCTTTCCATATCCATACTATTTAATAGATTATCTACTTCATATGGTTGAAGTGGAGTAGGTTTAGCTCCTTTACCACTTGATCCAATAAATCCTGTTACACCAGGGGTATTTCTAACCACAAACCAAGCTTCATCACTCATAACCATTTCTACTAAGATATAACCTGGAAATAATTTTCTAACTTTTTCTTTTTTAACACCATCTTTTTCTTCAATAACTTTTTCTTCTGGAACTATTACTCGATAAATATAATCTTTCATATCCATAGATTCAGCACGCATCTCTAATTTTTCTTTAACTTTATTTTCATGCCCTGAATAAGTATTTACTACATACCATTGTTTTTCTTCCATAACTTCCACCTTATTATATAATTGATTTAATAAATGCCATTACTAGTTGAATTAAATAAAAATAAATTCCAAAAAAGATAACAAAACTTATAGTTGCTACACTATACTTAATCATATCTGTTTTATTTGGAAAATGTACTTTACTCATTTCTTTTTTAATTTGCACAAACAAATTATCTTTTTTTACTACTTTTTTACTTTCTTTCTTAGTATTCTTTTTCATATATTCTCCTAAATAAAAAACACTTACGTGTTTCATGAATATAAAATAGCATATAATTCAAGAAAAATCAAGTGTTTTTATTTAAAAACAAAGCAATATCAGAATAAAAACAGTAAATATAAATGTTATTTGGAAAAAAGGAAATTGGAAGAAATTTAAATATAGAAATTATAGAAATGAAAGAAATTTGCTTCTAAACATTTATCTATAGTACTCTATTTCCTCGATATCATCATCATATAGGAACCATCTCCTAGATTTAGTGTTAGTGATTAATTCTTCAAATTCTTTACAAAATTCATCGTCTATTTTATCATATTGTCTGATAGTTTCTGAATCACTAAGTATTTGATAATTAAGATTATCTAATTTTCGAATACCATAATTATTAAGGAAATCTCTAATATTTAAATGGCTTAAATTCTTACATTGATACATCTTAGCAACCATGTCTGAAGTAAGAGGTATATTGTTGGTTCCATCAAATGTTTCACCAAGTAAATAAGATAAAACTTTTTTTCGCATCGTTAAATAAGGCATAATAGTTTCATATAAATTTATAATTTTTTCTACCTCATTTACTATTCCTAAATCAAAGTCACTTTTATAAGATTCAATTATACTATCATCATCTAATAAATAAACATTATTTTCTTTTACTCTTATTCCAAAATCTTGTATTATCGTTGACTTTTTTTGTTTTCTATACTCTTCCATATATTTCATCATTACAATTAATTCTTCATAAGAAATATTTAAACCATTAATAGTTAAAACGTTTTCGTTTCTTATAGCACTTATTAACCTATCACGTAAAACTAAATTTTTTTCAACTTCAGCCTCAACTGAACCAGAATGAGACATTTGTAATTTTTCTGGATAATTTTTTTGTATATATTTATATAGTATGTCATCATTTTTTCCATTATTACGTGAATTATTTGTCCAATTCCACATACCAATACCTTGAGGTTTATATCCTAAAATTAATAATATTTTTTCAACAACTTTTTCTTCATCTCCACAAAATTTTATAACATTATATTCCTTTAACATTTCTTGACTTAAATTATTGTATTCATCTTCACATACTAAAATAATAGCATCATCTGATAATTTAACTGATCCCTTAGTCCAAGTATCTTCTGGTCTTACACAATGTATTGTATCCATATGATATTTCATCGGCTCTATAATTATGAATTTACGATTACTAAAATCTCCATAAGAATGACTACTTACTAAACCATTTAAGGCAAAATGAACCGTATTTCTATGAGAATAAGAATTTCCATTTGCATCTTTTCCATTAATAACTAATGGGGCAGCATATTCACCTCTATATAATACTTTTGCATCTTTTGGAGTCTTAATAACATGATTTTCTGGAAAATAATCGGTTGTATGAACCAAAGCTATATCATCCAAAGAAAATGTTTCGGCATCAAAATTTAAATCAACAAATTCATCTTTAAATTTTTCTGGAAGACTATCATCTATTATCGGTATTCCATTTTCATCATATGTTACTTGTTTTTTAAAATCTCTTATTGTTGCTTGAGTCTTATCACGAATTGATTTTTCAGCTATAAGAAATATTTCATTAATTCTTTTTGAAAAAGTTTTAATTTCTTCTTCTAAAGTTTTTAATTGTGTTTTTTTATTTTCATTTAACGTTTCTTTAGCCTTAGTTAATTCTTTCTTTAAGTTTTCTAATTCTAAAGATAAATTTTTATAATTTAAATATTCTTTTCTTTTTATTATTTTAGTAAAAAAAGAAAATTTAGGCATAACCGCTAACTTTGAATTAAGTAAAGATATTTTTTTATTTAATTCAGTTATTTCTTCATTAGTATCAACTAACATTAAATCTTCAGTTTGCTTTTCTAATTCTTCTATTTGCTTTTTTAATTTTTTATATTCATCAACCATTTTATCTGTTTCGGTTAATTCAAATATATTTTTCATAATATTTCCTTTCTTCTATTTAAATATAAATGTATACATAAATAATCCCAATAAATAGGTAAAAGTAATTAAAGTTGGTATAAATAATACTTTAACATAAGCATTATCATCATTATTTGCAAAAGACCGACCAATATCTGTTGCTAAAGTCTTTCTTCTAACATTAGTATTTTGATTACTAACTGCTTCTTGTCTTTTTTTAACTAAATAATTATTTAAATAATCTAAATTAGAATTTAAAAATACTTCTTCATAATATTCAAATATTTCTTCAGGAACATTATTATTTAATTTATTAATATTTTCTCTTATAAAATTATAATGATCTTGATTCATGTTTGCATCAATTGGCATATTATTATAACTAGTTAAGCCAATTTTACAATTTTGAAAAATATTAATTTCCTTACTATTTTGATAAACACCTATATCGTTAATAACTGATTTAAAAGAATTTAAAGTTAATTTTCCATTTTCTAATATTATTTTTTTGGGATTAAAATCATAAATACAATAACCATGATTATGTAAATATTCTAAACAAGAATCTAAATTAATTAAAACTTTTGTTAATTCATCATATTCTTCACTCATTCTAAGCATTTCTAATAAATCATAAAGGGTCATAAACACCTCCAAATTAAAGTTCTCTACTATAATATAATTTTATCATAATTTTTAAAAAAAAGAAGATATTTTAAAAAAATTAGTTAAAAACTAATTTTTTACAACAATATTAACAATTTTATTTTTAATAACGATAATTTTTACTATTTCTTTTCCTTCTATATGTTTTGAAACATTTTCATTAGCAACAGCTAATTTTTTTAATTTTTCTTCCCCAGCATTATGATTAGTTTCAAAAGTTCCCCTTAGTTTTCCATTTACTTGAACAGCTATAGTTATAGTATCATCAATTAATTTATTTTCATCATAGGTAGGCCATTTTGAATTACATAAAACTGCTCCTAATTGATACATTTCGTTTAATTCTTCTGTTATATGTGGAGCCATTGGATTTAATAAAAGTAAGAAAGTACGATAATCTTTTTTAGTAATATTATCTTGTTTTTCCATTTCGTTTAAAAGAATCATTAAACTAGAAATAGCTGTATTATATTTTAAAGTATCTAAATCTTCGGATACTTTTTTAATTGTTTTATTAATTAAAACTTCAAGGGTAGGGGAATAGTTATTGCCACTTATTAATTTGGTTCCTATTCTTTCTACACGATCTAGGAATTTTTTACAACCATTTAAGCTACTAGTGTTCCAATTAACTTCTTTTTCGTAATCACCGATAAACATTTCATAAACACGAAGAGCATCAGCACCAACTTCTTCTATACAATCATTTGGATTAATAACATTTCCTTTGGATTTAGACATTTTTTCACCATTTGAACCTAGTATCATACCATGTGATACTCTAATATTAAATGGTTCTTTATTTGGTACTAATCCTTGATCATATAAGAAATTATTCCAGAATCTAGCATATAATAAATGTCTTGTAGCATGTTCCATACCACCATTATACCAATCAACTTTACCCCAATATTTTAAAGCATCCATTGAAGCAAATTCTTTATCATTCTTTGGATCCATATAACGTAACCAATACCAAGATGATCCAGCCCAATTTGGCATTGTATCTGTTTCACGCTTAGCATCATGACCACATTTTGGACATTTGCAATTAACAAATTCCGGAATACTTGCTAAAGGACTTTCACCGTCATCAGTTGGTTCATAAGAAGCAACATTTGGTAATTTAACTGGTAAATCTTCATAAGGAACAGGAACCCATCCACATTCTGGACATTTAATCATCGGAATTGGTTCACCCCAGAATCTTTGACGAGAGAAAACCCAATCTTGTAAACGATATTTCGTTGCTTTATGACCAATTCCTTCTTTTTCTAGATATTCAATCATTTTATAAATAGCATATTTTTTGTTATCAATTCCAGTTAAGAAACCTGAATTTATCATTTCGCCATCTTCAGTATAAGGAGCTTCATCAATATTACCACCTTTAATAACAGGGATAATATTAATACCAAACTTCTTAGCAAAAGCATAATCACGATCATCATGAGCAGGAACAGCCATAATAGCACCAGTTCCATAACTCATCATAACATAATCAGAAATATAAACTGGTATTTTATCCTTAGTAACGGGATTAATAGCATAGAAACCTAAAATTTTAACTCCAGTTTTTTCTTTGTTTAATTGAGTTCTTTCCATCTCACTTTTATGACTAGCAAATACTTGATATTCTTTAATTTCATCCATATTTAAAATACGATCAGCTAACATATTAATAATTGGATGTTCAGGAGCAATTACCATGAATGTTACACCATATAAAGTATCTGGTCTTGTTGTATAAACTTTTAATTTAAAATCAGAATTATCAATTAAAAAATCAATTTCAGTTCCAACTGATTTACCAATCCAATTAATTTGCGCAAGTTTAGTTTTTTCTTGAAAACCGGTTTCATCTAATCCATCTAGTAATCTTTCCGCATATTTTTGCATTCCTAGCATCCATTGTTCTTTTTCTTTATGAACTATTTGTCCACCACATCTTTCACAATGACCACCTTCAACTTCTTCATTAGCAAGTCCTATTTTACAATTTGGACACCAATTAATTGTTTTTTTATCTTTATAAGCAAGTCCGGCTTCATAAAATTTTAAAAATTGCCATTGCGTCCACTTATAATAATCAGGATCAGTTGTTGTTATTTCTCTTGACCAATCAAAAGATAATCCTAAACTTTCAAGTTGTCCTTTAAAAGTTTTAATATTTTCTTTAACAGCAACACTTGGATGAACATGATTTTTAATAGCATATTCTTCAGCAGGTAAACCAAAAGCATCCCATCCCATTGGGAATAAAACATTATAACCTTCCATTCTCTTTTTTCTGGCTACAGCATCAAGAGATGCATAACTACGAACATGACCAACATGAAGTCCAGCTCCACTTGGATAAGGGAATTCTACTAAAACATAATATTTTTCTTTTTTACTATTATTACTAGCTTCAAATGTTTTATTTTCCTTCCAATATTTTTGCCATTTTTTTTCAATTTTTTTTGTTTCCATTTGTAACACAACCTTTCTTTTTATAATATAAACCTATAAAATTAAATGTAATAAAGATTAAAGGAATAATCATAAGACCACCGATTAATATCATTAATAATTCATTTTTAATATATTTAAAAATAAATGTAGCTGTAAATGATATAACAAAACTACTAGCAAGTCCTATCATATTCATAATACTACGATAATTAATCTTTGACATATCTAAATGATATCTTTTAATTAAAAATCTCAGTTCTACCGGTATTTTATCAATATTAAACTTTTTTCTTTTTAAAACTCCAAAGATTAAATAAAAGATATAAATAACCAAAAATATTCCTAAAAACCACCATAAATCTTCTAAATTCATAATATCTCCTAATAAAAAAAGAATAGTAAAAGAAGTCATAAGACGGTACCATTCTTTAGTTTAACTTAAAATTCTTAACGCGAATAACGATTATTTATAACCAGACAAGTTCATTAATACTTCTTTATTAGCTTTCACCAACCACTAACTCTCTCTAAAAGAAATAATAATTACTACTTCTTAAATAATTACAAACTTATTTAAACATATAAATATTTATTTTTCAAGTTATTTTTTGATATTTTAATTAAATTACTAACTTTTACTTAACTTTTTAACTTTAGAATTACATTCATTATCAATTCGTAGTTTTTCTCTTTCTAATTTATCTAAGACATTATTTTTAACTTCCATAAATCTTTGTTCTTGCAATAACTTTCCAGATATATTATCAATTTTTAAATTAATTAGATTTAATCTATTACATATATCTTGTTTAAAAGAAAGATTTTTTATTTCATTAATAAAAGTTTGATCTTCTAATTTTAAATCTTGAACAATACTTTTTAAATCTAAAATTATTTCTTTTTCAGAACCTTTATCTAAATCTATGTTAGCTAACTTAGTTAAAATATTTTCTATTTCTAAAATAATAGAAGCTTCAAAAGGAGGTAATTCTTCTATAACCTTTTCTTTTGGTTGTAAACTTTTATTATTAGGAAATAAATTAGCTAAATATTTTTGTATAACACTACCTTTATTTTTAATAATAGTATATCCCCATTTAATAAAGAATAAACTATATTTAACTAGAGAAAATATTAAATTAATTCCAATCAAAGAATTTAACATAATCACAAAGAAAATAGTTGTTATTACTAAGTAAATAAATATTAAACTTGCTATAATAATAGTAAATAATTTTCCTTGTTTTAATTCATTTTTTAAATCATACTTAATAAATAATTTTTCTGCAATACTATGATAAATATCTTGTATTTTGTTAATTAATTTATCTATTTCTTTTGATTGTAATAACTTATCAATCAAAGATTTATTAGAATCTAAATTAATTTTTTTTCTTAATTCTTGAATTTCTTCCGATTCATTTTTCTTAGTAAAAAACATATTTCCCCCTGAAACGATATTCTACTATACATTTTTTATTTGGTCAAATATTATACTTCGTTCATGTATTCAAGTAATCTTAAGAAAACTTTAATGCTTCGTTTATCTAAACCACGTTTTCTTAATTTTCGAATTTCTATTCTCTTTTTATTAATTGGTAGATTTTTGGAAAATAATATTTTAGCAATTGGATCTTTTAAAATAGTAGGAGCTTCCATATCTAATAAAATACTATCAATATCATCATTTAAAAGCATTAAGGCATCTATTTCAATATCTTTTCCTTGACAATTAATAGTTAATTGACCATTAGTTGGAACATTTTTTACTTCTAGTACAAAATCAGTATCCATAAGGTAAGATTTAAAATTAAGTTCTTGATCATTAAAATATACTTTAACATCTGTTGCCATTTTAGTATTTCTAAATCTAATTTTATAATCTCTAGCTTGCAGTAATAAATTAGGATTTCCATCAACTGGGCGAATAATTAAAGTGTAGTTATTTGTTAAATAATTATAATCAATATTAGTAATAGAATAATTTCCTTTTTGATAATCATTCGTAATTCCATCATCTTCATATAAATTATATGAATTACTTTGACCAGGAAAAACATGTATTTCTAATTCTTTTGGTGCATTAGTACTCATTAAATCATTAATACCTGAAAGAGGAATAATACCTCCAGCTTTAACAAATACAGGATAATCTTCTATTTTATAAAAAGATACATATTTTTTATTACCTACAAATTTCTTTCCAGTTTTAAAATCATACCAAATTCCTTCAGGAATATAAAATCTTTGAATAGTTCGATTAATTAAAGGATCGTTTAATTTAACAATAGGAGATACTAACATTGAAGAACCTAAAAAATATTGATTAATATAAACTGGATCATCATAAGCAAAGGGATAATCATAATAAAATGGTTTTATTAAAGGTATTCCTTCTTTATGATAATAATAGAATTCGGTATACAAATAAGGAATTAATTGATTTCTAAGTCTTAAATAATATGTCACAATATTATTAGTAACTATATCCCAACGCCATGGTTCTCTTTTATAATAAGTACCATTTTCCGTATTAAATCTTAAAATAGGTGAGAATACCCCAAATTGCACACTTCTAATATATAATTCAGAGTTTTCAATACCACCAACAGATCCTCCAACATCATGACTCCAATAAGAAACTCCAATATTAGTAGCTGTTAAATTGAAAAATGGTAAAAATTTTAAAACATCAAAACTAATTTGATTATGACCAGAATATAAAATAGGGTAGCGATGAGGAGCAAAATTAGCATTTCTTCCTAAAACTAAACTTCTTTTTCCAGCTCTTGCCATATCTTTAGTCATATAATCATTTAGAATAAATAACGCATTGCGATTTTCTAAAACATCATAATCATTCCAAAATAAATCTATTCCCATAGCTTCTAAAGGATGAATAAAAAGTTTTAAATATAAATCCATAAACCTTGCTTCAAAGGGATTAAAATCAATATAACCCTTTTTATTTAAATTTATATATTTTCTAGCTTCGGGAAAACTATTTTCATGAGAATATATTCCATCTTTAGGATTGACTTTAACACCTACTTTAATATCCATTTGATGTAAAATATTTATTAAACGATTAGGATCTTTTATTAATCTTGTATTAAAAGAAAATCCTGAAGTATTAGATTCATTAGACATTTTAATACTCCAATCTTTATCAAATAAGAAAACAGATATCGGAATACCATTCATTCTAAATTTATTCATCAAAGATATAATATGTTCATCTTGATAAGGGATATCTCGACTCCACCAGTTACCTAAAGCATATCTTGGTAAAAAAGCCGGATAGCCAGTTAAATGAAAATAATCATTTAAAACTTCGTTAAAATCATTACTATAAGCAAAAATATAAATATCTTTTGAATCTTCTTCTCGTTTATAAACATTAGAATTTTCATCAAGTAATAAACTATTAGAATCATCCATAATTAAATACATATCAGGATTAAATAATCCTTTATCTAAATTAGGCATTTTTAAAGTATTATCTAAAGAAATAGTGGTTCCTCCATAATTTTTAACTTCTTTTTGCGTATAAAACCATTCTTTTTTACTATAAATAATAGTAGCAGATAAACTTTTTTCACTTAATTTTTCATTTTTCATATATTTTAAATTTATATATTTTGTATTTATATAAATAAATATTTGATCTTCTTTAACTTCAAATAAAGGTCTTTCAAAATTACGATTAATAACTAAAGCTGAAGCTGAATCAACAAATTTACCTTGTTCACTATACTCAAGTCTAATTAATCTTTCAGTTAAAACTTCAATTCGATATTTTGGACCAATAAATATACATCTTTCATTTACTCTTAGGTTATCTTGATTAAGATGAAATTGAGGACCTAAATTATACATAATACCTCCTATTTATCTAAATAACGAATATAATACTCGTCATAAGTCATTTTTTTATCTTTAATATCTTTAGCTATTTCTAAACCTACATAACGATAATGCCATGATTCATATTTATAACCAGTTATATCAGTTAAATCATCAGGATATCTTAAAATAAATCCATATTTATAAGCATTTTCTAATAACCATTTACTTTCTTTAGTTCCAGCAAAAGTATTACTAGACTGAGCTTTAATATCAACAGCTAAACCGGTTTGATGTTCAGAAAAACCTGGATGCGCAGCATAAGATTCAGCATATTTTAATCCATAAGTTTTTAAATATAAATTATAAGTATCTTCTTGACTTTTATAATCTCTATAACCAGAACGAACAATTATTTTAAAACCTGTTTCTTGCTTACAATCATTAGACATTTTTATAAAGTTTTCTATCATTTCTTTATTACCTTTTTGTTTAGAATCAATAGCATATTCTTTATCAATACTAATTAAATTATCCGGAATAAAGTCTTTATCCAAACCATTATATTTATTAACTAACATAGTTATAGAAAAATCTTTAATAGTATTAGCATCTTCATAATAATTCTTATTAAGACCAATATTAACATACAAAACACTAGTTTCATAATCTAAATTATTTTTAGTTTTATAATCAACATATTCTTGATATTTACTTAGTTTACTAAAATCAAATTTTAAATATTCTTTTGCTTCTTCTTGATAATCAAGTTCTAAAAAATTATTAATATCTTCTTCATTACCACTTTTTAAAATACTATTTATTTCTAAAGTATTATAACCTTTATTAATTAATTTATTAGTTAAAGAAACAAAATTAGTTAAATTAGAATTATTTAAATCTTTATAAATATTAAAATTACTATCAATATAATCTTTACTACTAAATATTTTATCTAAAACTTGATTATTTTTACTATTTAATACTTCATCTTTTTTACCATATTTTAATATAGTTTCAATACTAGAATTAGAATAATTTAATTGTTTTAAAACATGTTTATTATATAATTTAATTGGATTAATTATTTCTACTACTATGATTAAAATGATAATACTAATTATAATAATATTTTTTTTATTTAATTTTCTTTTCATATTCGCCTCTATTATGAATACATTATAACATTTAAAAAACAGATTGTAAATTAAGTTAGAAAATATTATTGCAGTTTTTATAATTAAATGTTATTTTATTTACAGGTGAGTTTATGTATTTAAATAATAAAAGATATTATACTTTAGATAGTTTTTATAAAGATAAATTTGGTTGTAAAATTGCTAAAATTAGTTTAAATTGTAATTTTACTTGTCCAAATAGAGATGGTAGTAAAGGGGTAGGGGGATGTATTTATTGTTCTAGTTTAAAAAGTGGTGATTATGCTGGTAATTATCAAGATGATGTTGTTAGTCAGTTTAATGAAATAAAGAAAGTTATGCTTCATAAATGGAAAGAAGCTAAGTTTATAGGTTATTTTCAAGCGGGTACTAATACTTATGCACCGGTTAAGCTTTTAAAAGAAAAGTTTGAACCAATTTTAAAACTTGATAATGTTATTGGACTTAATATTGCTACGCGTCCTGATGCTATAAATGATGAATGTTTAGAATATTTAATAGATTTAAATAAAAGAACTTATTTAACTATTGAACTTGGTTTACAAACTATTCATGATAAAACTAGTACTTTAATTAATCGTTGTCACACACTAAAAGAATTTAAAGACATGGTTTTAAAATTAAGAGAAAACAATATCAATGTTGTTGTCCATATTATTAATGGACTACCTTATGAAACCAAAGAAATGATGTTAGAAACAGTTGAATATTTAAATAATTTAGATATTCAAGGAATTAAAATTCATATGTTACATATTTTAAAAAATACGAAATTGGCTGAAATTTATAAAAATGAAAATTTTCATGTTTTAACTAAAGATGAGTATATAGATATTGTAGTTAGTCAACTAGAATTATTAAGACCAGATATAGTTATTCATCGTATAACAGGTGATCCGAAAGTCGAAGATTTAATTGAACCGACTTGGTTAATTAAAAAATTTGTTGTTTTAAATGATATTGATAAGGAATTAAAAAGAAGAGATACTTATCAAGGAAAATTATATAAAAAAACACAACTTTAAGGGTACTTGAATTATTTTCATGGAGCAAATAACTAACAACGAACTAAAGTTTTCTTTTTAAAATAATTCCAATTCAATAATTTTTATAAAATATGTGTTATTATAACAAATAAGAAAGGAATTACTATTATGAATAAGAGTAATGAAATGATAAAACATTTAGATAATATTTTAGTTAAAATTGACTTGTTGTCTGAAAATAATAATTATGAATTAAAATGTGATTTTGATGTTATTAAATCAGTAAGGCAAACTATAAGAGAATTTAAGGATATTTTACAAAAGAATATTATGGCAATAGATTTACAAAAAGTTAAAGAAATTTCAGAAATTATATACGATTTAAATAATGATAATTTATTTTCAGATTTTACTGATTCAATTAGTACTGAGTATTATGCATTTCAATTCCTTTTGCAAGAAAAATTAAAAGGAAAGGAGAAATAATTTATGGGAGAAAAAACACCTTATGGATATAAACATGGAGATGGTCATTATTCTAAAGCAACCGGGCATGGTGATAAAGTATCTTATTCTATTTACAATAAAAATCCATCTAGTCCTAATCATGAATCAATACATATAAATTACAATACGAAAACAGGTAAAGGAAATATTGTAGAAAGTAATGGATCCGGAGGAAAATCAACTACTGGAATTGGATGCTATTTAACTACATCTTGTATGGAACATTTAAAAGATAAATTTGATGATAATTGCTATGAATTAACAGTTTTAAGATGGTTTAGAGATAATTTTGTTTCACAAGAAGATATTGAACATTATTATAAAACTGCTCCAATTATCGTTGAAGCAATTAATAGAACAGAAAATAATGATATGATATATGATTATATCTATGATAATGTTGTAAATGCTTGTGTTAGTGCAATTGAACAAGGTGATTATGAATTTGCATATAATAGATACAAATGTAGCATATTATCTTTTGAAGAAACATTTGCAAGACCATTACTCGAAGAAAGAATTGTAAAAACTTTACGAAAAACAATTTAACAATATTGTGTTCTTTACTGGCATATCAGTCTTTTGACTGAGATTTGAGAACCTTAACGTTAACAAAACAGAAGTTATGGAAGAAAAGAATGAGAAAGCAAAAAATATTATAATAGGAATACTAATTGGAGTTATATTTTTTTAGTAATTGCTTTAGTATATGTAAGTTATAATAATTTTATTATAAAAGATAATGCTAATAGTAACGACAGTAACAAAAATATAATTAAGGAAATGTGATTATTAATTGTAAAACAATTGGTTTAAATATTTATAAAGATAAATAATCATTTTTTCATTGTTTTAAAACTAGGTTTTTGACCTATTTTTTTGCTATACATGTATTTTTAAATTTTTTGGATGACTTTCCTATTATATAATTATATAGAATTCTACATAAATATAAAAAAGGATTTTGATTAATCCTTTATTTTATTTGTTGACCACATTCTGGGCAAAACTTAGCACTTTTAGTTAATTTATTACCACAGTTAGAACAAAAATTAGGTCTTTCTTTTTTTAATTCTTTTGTTTCTTCTTTTACTTCTTCTTTGTTTTCATTTACTTCTTCTTTTTCAACTACTACTTCTTCTTGAAAAGTAGCTTCTTTTACAAGATCTTTATTTAAATAGAAGGGTATTCCACCAAAGAAGAAAGATAAAATAGTATATTTAGTTGCTGATTGAGGTACTATGTTTTTATAAATTCGATTATAAGCTAAAACCATAAAAACAATTGTAACAGTAGAAGCGATATTTTCTAAGAAACTTCCAACAATACAAGAAGCAAGAGATGCTCCAAATAATATCCAAGTTAAAGTTGGATTTTTTTCTTCCTTAGAAGAATATACTTCAAATCCTAATTTACCTAAAAGATAACTATTACCAATAGGTATAAAAGCAAGCCAGGGGTTATCTAATTTATTTTTTTTAGCAAGTGCCATTAATCCTAAAGCCCCAAATATATACATAACAATAGAGATTAAAACTAATAACACTATTAAAAATATTGCTATTGGTCCTAAAAAATTTGTATATTCATCAAAATAATCATAAAACATTTGTATCACCTATTAAATCGAAAGTGGCAAATATCGCCATCTTTCATTATATAATCCTTTCCTTCTATTCTTAATTTACCTGCTTCTTTCACTTTATTTTCATTTCCACAGGTTATCAAATCATTATAACTGATTACTTCCGCTTTAATAAATCCATCGCGAAAATCAGTATGAATAATACCAGCACAGTCTCTAGCATTCATTCCATCTTTAAATGTCCATGCTCTTACTTCATCACTTCCTACGGTAAAATATGTTTTTAAACCTAATAAATCGTAGGTTGCATTAATTAAATCATCTAAACCACTACTAGTAATACCTAACATCATTAACATTTCTTCTTTATCTTCAATTGAAAGTTCTGATAACTCACTTTCAACTTTAGCACACATTTTAATAACTTTAGCATTTTTAGCATATGATCTTAAAGATTTAACATAATCATTATCATCTTTACTTAATTCATCTTCTTTTATATTAGCAACATAAATAATTGGTTTTAAAGTTAAAAACTGAAAAGCTTTTAGTTTTATTTTTTCTTCTTCAGTAAATTCTATATCACGAAGAGGTATAGCTTGTTCTAAAGCATTTTTAGCTTTTTTTAAAGCTTCAACTTCGATTAAAGAATCAGCATCTTTAGTTGTCATAGCTTTCTTTTCAATTTTTTCTAAACGATTATTAATAATTTCTAAATCACTTATTGTTAACTCTAAATTAATAATATCTACATCTCTAACCGGATCACAATTTCCTTCAACATGAATTATATTGTTATCATCAAAACATCTTACTACTTCGACAATGGCATCGACTTCTCTTATATGGGATAAAAACTTATTTCCTAAACCTTCACCAGTTGAAGCCCCTTTTACTAATCCAGCAATATCTGTAAATTCAAATCCTGCTAAAATTAATCTTTCAGGCATATACATTTCATTTAAAACATCCATTCTTTTATCAGGAACATTTACAATTCCAACATTTGGTTCTATGGTTGCAAATGGATAATTAGCTGCTAAGATATTTTGCTTAGTAATAGCATTAAATAAAGTAGATTTTCCAACATTTGGTAATCCGACAATTCCTGCTTTTAAACTCATTTTTTCTTCCTCCTACACCGTTGGATATACATTTGGTCCAATTGGTAAACCTATTATATACCATCCTAACAAAAGTAGCAACCAAGTAATAGAAATTATTAAACAATATGGCATAACTAATTTAATTGCTTTAAATATTCCAATAGGATTTTCTTTATCATTATTATAAATATTCAAATAAGCTATTAATATGACAAAGAAAGCTGAAAGAGGAGTAATACCTTTAGTCATAGAATCAGCTGCTCTTAAAACAAATTGTAAAAACTGAGGTGATATATTTGATTGCATTAAAGGTGGAACAATAACAGGAGCTAAAATCATCCATTTTCCTTGAGCTGTTGTTAAAAATAAATTTGCTAATGCTATTAAGATTATGGCTAAAAAGAGTAGAGGAATTCCTGAAAAAGGTAAACTATCTATTACATTTGCTACAATTCCGGTTAAAATAGTAGCAATATTTGTCTTTTTGAAAATGGCTATAAATTGAGAAGCAACAAATATTAAAATAATTATTCCTCCAAGATTTTTTAAATTATCATGGCATCCCTCAAATACATCTGTATCATTTTTAAACTTTTTAGAACCAAATCCATAAGCTAGTCCCGTGATAACAAAAACTAAACACATCATATAAGTAAATCCATCTTGAAAATAAGAATTTTCTCCAAATATTTGTTTTAAATAAGTATTCTCTTGCATATCAAGAAGCATTCCTGAAAGTGGTAAATTAGGTATAACAGAATAAATAAAAATAGATATTATAATAAATGAAGCAATAATTGCATATTTTAAACCTCTTTTTTCATTATATTCACGATTTAAACGTTCTTCTTCCATTTCCTCGACATCAATTACTTCTATGTTATTTTCTTCAGTTAAATCTTTTTTATCTTTAACTTTACCAAATTTAGGAACTATAATTTTTTCAACAATAATTGTTCCTACTATTGATAAAATAATTGAAGAAGCAATCATTATAAATAAATTAGATAATAAACTAACATGGTAAGTAGCATCAACTAAACGAGCAGCACTTGTTGTATAAGGAATTAAAGCGACTTCTGATGACCCAACAAATATAGTAGTACCAGTACCAAAGGCTACTCCACAAAAGGCAGCTAATACGCCGGATAAAGGATTTCTCTTTTTAGTTTCAAAAATTCTCGCTGCTAAAGGTATTAAAATAATATAACCAATATCATTAATAATTGTAGAAATAGTAGCTACAAAAATAATGAAAAAAGTAATTGTTTTATTATCAATTTTAGCAAATATTTTTTTAAATAATAAATCTAAAAATCCACTTGCTGATGATATGGCTATCCCAATTGCTATTAGTAAAAACATACTAAGAGGAGCAAAACTAATAAAATTTTTACTAGCATTACTAATCATATATTTTATTCCATCATAATTGAAAAGATTTTCTACTTTAACCGTATTTTGAATAGTAGATAAATCAGTTGCACTAATAGTACTATAAGTAGTTTGAAACTTTAAAGAACTTAAAATAGCACTTAAAATAATAGTAACAACTATTAATAATAAATATGATGTTATAGGATGAAATTTTATTTTTTTTAAACGAAACTTTTTCTTTTTACCCATGATTATCACCAACCGATAATACTATTTTTTTTAATTTTTTATTAAATTCAACTCTTGGTATCATCACAACCCGACCACAGTTTAAACATTTAATTTTTATATCAGCTCCTAGTCTTATTACTTCCCATAAGTTAGCACCACACGGATGTCCTTTTTTCATAATAACTTGAGAACCTATATCATATTTTTTATCTTCCATATAAACCTACTCATTTATATTTAAAATTTCCATAATACGATTAAAATCATTTAAATCTTGGAAATTTATTTCAATTTTAGAACCACGAATTCTTACTTTGGTACTAAGTAAATCACACAATACTTCTTGAATATGTTTGTATGTTCTTAGTTCTTCAGTTTCTTTTCTTTCCATTTTATTTCTTTTTTCATATGTTTTATCTTGAGCTATTTCATCAAGAACATGAGTTGTTAAACCTTCGTTTATAACTTTATCAGCTAATTCTTCAACCTTTTCAGCATCTTTAATTTTACTTAAAGTACGTGCATGTGTTAATGGTATTTTTCTTTCTATTACTAATTGTTTAACTGATTCTGGTAAATTAAGAAGTCCAACGATATTAGTAACATAACTTTTACTTTTTCCTAATTTTTTGGCTAATTGATCATGACTTAAACCTCTTGTTTGAAGTAAACTTTGATAAGCAAGAGCTTCTTCAATAGGATTTAAATCTTCTCTTTGTAAATTTTCCAGTAAAGCTATTTCCATCATTTCTTGATCATTAAAATCACGAACAATGGCAGGAACTGTTTCCATTCCAGCTATTTTACTAGCACGAA
Source organism: uncultured Clostridia bacterium (assembly GCA_945871105.1). Taxonomy (GTDB): domain Bacteria; phylum Bacillota_I; class Bacilli_A; order RF39; family UBA660; genus RUG591. The sequence goes on along the minus strand of CAMBUO010000014.1, from coordinate 11,215 downwards.
CTCTTCTTTCACCAGCTATTAATTCGTATCCTTTAATACTTTTTTTAACAATTATTGGTTGAAATACACCATGTATTTTAATTGATTCAGCTAATTCATTTAGAGGTCCTTCTTCAAAATTTTTTCTTGGTTGATATGGATTACTACGAATTTCATTAACATCAATATTAACTATTTCTTCTTTTGGAGTTGTATTAACTATTTTCTCTTCCAAACTATCCATATCTAAAACTTCAGCTCCAAATAATTCTTCTAACCCCATTCCTAGGGCTCTTCTTCTATTTGTTTCCATTTCTCATAATCACTTCCTTTGCTAAATTTATATATGCTTCTGATCCTTTACTTTTAGGATCATAGGCAACAATTGGTTTACCATGACTAGGTGCTTCAGCTAATCTTATTAATCTTGGAATAATTGTATCATAAACTCTATCTTTAAAATAACTTCTAATTTCTTCTATTACATCTAAACCTAAGTTAGATTTTGATAGCATTGTTAGTAAAACCCCTTCTAAATCTAAAGTAGGATTCAAATTTTTTTGAGTTAACATAATCGTATTTAATAATTGAGTAATTCCCTCTAATGCAAAGAATTCACATTGAACAGGAATAATAACTGAATCACTTGCCGTTAAAGCATTTGTTGTTATCATACCTAAACTAGGAGGACAATCAATAATAACATAATCATAATTATCTTTTATCCCTTCCATATGTTCTTTTAGTTGGAATGCTTTTTTAAAACCTGGTGTAACTTTACTTTTTTCAATTAATTCAATATCAATACCAGCTAATTGAATAGTAGCAGGTATAATCCATAAATTTTTAAAATCAGTTTTTAAAACAACTTCTTCTGTTGTAGCTGTACCACGAAGTAAATCATAAACACTTTTATTAATATCACCTTTATTTATTCCTACACCAGTTGTTGCATTTCCTTGAGGATCTAAGTCGATTAATAAGATCTTTTTGCCAAGAAGTGCAAGTGATGCAGCCAAATTAATACTAGTTGTTGTCTTGCCAACTCCCCCTTTTTGATTTACTAACGAAATTATTTTTCCCATGATTACCACCTTTTCTTTACGTTGACATATATATTCTATCAAAAAAGTACAAAATAAGCAAAGGTATTTCATAATTAATTAAAAAAAATAGAATTTTATTTTTGAGTAACTGAAAAACTAAAATTTTTTAAAATTTCCATAATCTTAATTATAAAGAAAAAGAGACTACTTTTTTCAGTATCCTCCATTTTCTATTATTTTTTTATCTTGATAATAATTTGATAATAATCATCAAAATCTATTTCTTCACTATCTAAATTAATACCATCTTGTTTAATACGATCAGTTGTTTTTTTCAATTCATAAACGGCATCTCTAGCTGAAAATAAAGTTCTTTCATGTTCAAGTGAAATATATTCATTACTCTTAGAATCATCCATTGAAGTAGGATTATCAATTTCTTGATTACTTTCAGCATTATTATTTTCATTATAATCTTCTTGTTCTATAGGAACTGGTTTAGCAAATAAAATATTTTCATACGCATCATCAAATGGATTATCATTAACTTCTTCCTGTTGAAATTCTGAAGGTAAATTAGAAGAAACAGAATCATCTACTGTTCTATTTTTAGGAACATCAACAATATTTAAAGGTTGGTTAAATAAATCTCCTTGATTATTAGATGCATTATAATTTTGATCGACAATAGGTTGATTAAGTGCTTGAAAATCAGTAAAATTATCAAATTCATTATTATTAAAATTATCATCTTGTTGATATGCATTATTAAAATTATCATTAAATTCGTTTAATTTGTTGTCGTTATCTAAAGGTGGATTAGCAAAATCAGTTTCTAAATTAGAATCATTAAAATTAGGTAAAAATTGATTCTCTCGTGGTTTCATATTATTTTCTCTAATATTACTAACTAATGGATTTGTATTATCTTCTTCCATCCTATAATTGTTGCTAGCATCAGGATTACCATCAAACATTGAACCTAAAGAAAAATTATTGTTGGTATTAATAGTATTATTCATATTATTATTTTCAAAAGGTGTTGCAAAATTATTCATAGTAGATTGAGTATTATAATCTTGACGATAAATATTAGAAGAATTGTCATTATTAGAAAAGTTAGAATTTTCATAGGACATATTAGAAAAATTATTACTTGATGAATTAAAAAAATTATTATCAGGTATATTAGAAAATTGATTCATATTAGTAAAATTATTATTCATCATATTATTACCTAAAGATGTTTTATAGTCATCAAGTCCCATATTATTAAAACCATTATTAAAATTATTATATGCTTCCATACCACCACCATTATTCATATTATCATTATCTGTTACATTATTATTTGAATTAAAACTATCGTTATCTGGTTGATTAAGAATTTTTTTAATTTCAGCATCTAATTCACGTACTGTTAATCTTTCTTTTTTTATTCTATCAAGTAACATTAATTGGGTAGGTTTGTCTTTAATATTTAATAAACTTCTGGCATGTCGTTCAGAAATTTGATTTTTAATTAAAGCATCTTGGACTTCTTCTGGTAAAGCTAACAACCTTAATTTATTAGCGACCATTGGTTGACTTTTTCCCATAGTTTTAGCTAAATCTTCTTGGGTCATATTGTCTAATTCGAGAATTCTTTTATAAGTTCTCGCTTCTTCAATAGCACTTAAATTTTTTCTTTGTAAATTTTCTAAAAGTGATACTTTAGCACTTTCTTTATCATCCATATTTTTTATAATAGCAGGAATTGTCGTTAAACCAGCTAAAGCACTAGCTTTACTTCTTCTTTCTCCAGCAATTAATTCATATTTATTACCAACTTGACGAACAATAATAGGTTGAATAACTCCATGTTCCTTAATAGAATCAGCAAGTTCTTCTAAACCTTCTTCATCAAATACTTCTCTTGGTTGAAATCTATTAGGAAGAATATCATCAAGTCTTAGATAAACTATTTTATTCTCCGTATCATTATTCATAATATCCCTCTTCTTTCTTTTTACAATTACCCTATAATAATATATTATAACATAAATTACTTTTTGACAATTGCTTTTTTTATTTTATTTCATTTTTTTAATTTCTGAATATTTTCTTGGATAAAATAAAGCTGTTTTAGCATTCTTTTTAATAACAACTAAAGTTCTTTTACTATTTTCAATTGGTAAACTAAACTCTTTTATTTCTTTAAGTTCACTATTTAATTTTTTTAACATCGGTATAGTTTTTTCTAACTCATCATTTAAATTAGCTTTCATAGCTATAAAGTACCCATTTACTTTAACCGTAGGAATAATCATTTCACTTAATATTTTTAAATGACTAACAGCTCTTGCTACAACTAAATCATATTTTTCTCGATTAATCTTTGTATATTCTTCACAACGACTACAAACTGTTTCAATATCATGTAGATCTAATTCTTTTATAATTTCATTTAAATAATTAATTCGTTTGGTTAAAGAATCTAATAAAGTAATTTTTAAATTAGGAAAAACTATTTTTAATACAATACCCGGAAATCCTGCTCCGGTTCCAACATCTAAAACAGTTAAGGGTTGACGTAAATCAACAACTTTTATTAAAGTTAAACTATCATAAAAGTGTTTTAAATACACTTCTTCTTCTTTAATGATTGTTGTTAAGTTAATTTTTTCATTCCAAGTAACTAATAATTGGTAAAATCTTGCTAACTTATCTATTTGATCATTAGTTAAATTGATACCTAGTTTTTTTAATTCTTCGAAAAATTCTTGCTTATTCATGTTTATACCTCTTTAAATAAACACTTAAAATAGCTATATCACTTGGATTAACTCCACTGATACGTGATGCTTGACCAAGAGTAATTGGTTTAACTTTATCTAACTTTTGACGAGCTTCACTGGCAAGATTTGGTACCATCTTATAATCTAAATCTTCTGGTATTTTAACATCTTCCATTTGTTTTAACTTATCAGCTTCTTTTAAAGCTTTCTTAATATATCCTTCATATTTTATATTAATTTCTACTTGTTCTAAAACTTCTTCTGAATAAGAATCATCAATTAAATCTAAGTTTTTTAACATTTGCATATTAATTTCTGGTCTTTTTAAAAGATCATATAAAGTAATTCCATCAAGAAGAGGGGAAGTATTAAGTTTTTCTATAATATTTTTTTCTTTGGTTGTTATTTTCTTTACTTTTAAATCATTAAGTAATGCTTGAATATTTTCTTTTTTCTTTAAAAAATTGTTATAGCGAATATCATCTATTAAACCAACTTCATGTCCATATTCACGAAGACGTAAATCAGCATTATCATGACGAAGTAATAATCTATACTCAGCACGAGAAGTTAGCATACGATATGGTTCTTTAGTACCTTTTGTAACTAAATCATCAATTAAAACACCTAAATATGCTTCATCTCTTTTTAAAATTAATGGTTCTTTATTTCTTAATTTTAAACTAGCATTTATCCCAGCCATTAATCCTTGAGCAGCTGCTTCTTCATAACCACTAGTTCCATTTATTTGCCCAGCTGTGAATAAGTTTTCTATTATTTTATTTTCTAAACTAGCTTTCATTTCTAATGGATCGATAGCATCGTATTCAATAGCATAAGCATATTTTTTAATAACTGCATGTTCTAATCCTTTTAAACTATGAACCATTTTTTCTTGAATATCATGAGGCATACTAGTTGAAAAACCTTGTAAATAAATATCATCATAATATAAGCTTTCTGGTTCTAAAAATAATTGATGTCTTTCTTTATCAGCAAAACGAACAACTTTATCTTCAATAGATGGACAATAACGAGGACCAACTCCATGAACATATCCACCATACATACTAGATTTATTTAAATTATCTTTAATAATCTGATGAGTAACTTCATTAGTATAAGTTAAGTAACATGGTTCTTGATTTTCAACTTTATATAAAGGTTTGGTATCAAAACTAAAAGTTCTTAAGACATTATCACCATCTTCACGTTCTAATACACTATAATCGATTGATGACTTTTCAATTCTTTGTGGAGTTCCAGTTTTTAATCTTTGAATACTAAGACCTAGTTTTCTTAAATTATCACTTAAATTTTTGGCTTCTTTTTCTCCATGCGGTCCACCTGGATGTCTTTCACTTCCCACCAAAATATCAGCTTTTAAATAAGTACCGGTTGTTAAAATAACAATTTTACTAAGTATTTCTTCTCCTGATTCTAATTTAATTCCATATACTTTTTTGTCTTTAACTAATAAATCATCAACAATAGCTTCTAATATTTCTAAATTTTCTTTATTTTTTAAAGTTTTTAACATCTCTTTTGGATAAGTTATCTTATCAGCTTGCGCTCTTAAAGCCCAGACAGCCGGACCCTTTTTAGTATTTAACATTTTTAACTGAATATGACTTTTATCCGTATTAATACCCATTTCTCCACCAAGAGCATCAATTTCTCGAACTAAAATCCCCTTAGCTGGTCCTCCAATACTAGGATTACAAGGCATATCCGCAATATTTTTAATATTACTCGTTACTAATAAAGTTTTATGACCAAGTCTAGCCGATGCTAAACTAGCTTCACATCCAGCATGACCTCCACCAACAACAATAATATCAAACATAACAACACTTCCCATTCAATAATACAAGGATTATACACTAAAATTAATTAATTGTAAATAAATAACTATTTTTTAATAAAACTATTGATAGTATAATTACTAAAATCTAAATTATTAATAACTTCTTGATATTCATTAAAATTAAAACTTTCAATATTATTTATCTTATCATAATCATAATAATTAAAAACTAAAATATTATCTAAAAAACATCTTTTAAAATAATTAAAATTTTCTTCTCTTAATAATAAATCTATCATACTTCTTTTTTTAGTTAAATCAAAATTATCTTGATTAAATTCTAAATTATTAATTGTATTATTTATTAAGTTAATAAACTCATCTTTACAATTTGTATAAAGACCAAATTCTATAATTAAAAAATCTTCTATAAAATTAATATTATAATCTATATCAAAATTAGAAATATGCTTACCAAGTATTTCTTGATATATTTTTGAAACAGAAGAAAAATTATCAATAAACATACATTCTATATAAAAAGATAATTTAATTTTTTCTAAAGAAGTAAAAGTTTTAACATTTAATTTATAAGTAATTCTCGTATAATCTTCACTAGTATTAGTTTCAAAATAATTCTCTTTTTTATTAACCTCATTAGGTTCTTTAAAATCAGGTATCATAACTTGATAAGATTTAAATTCTAAAGAATTATAAATATTATTAATAAATTCTGTCATTTCACTAATATCTATATTACCACCAATAAATAATATTTCATTAGTAGGAGTATAAAAAACATCATGACATAAATTTAATAATTCATAATTAAGATTATTAATATCATCTACATCACCACAAATATTATTATCAGGTATTATTTTAAATAAACTTTTAGAAGTCATCTTATTTAATCGAAAAAAATTATTATCTTTTCTTGAATTTATTTCTTCTAAAATAGGTTCTTTTATTTTTATTAAATCTGCTTCTAAAATATTTTTGCTATGAATAGCTTTTAAAAATATTTCTACATTTCTCTTAAAGTTATGTAGACAATTAAAATAAAATGATGTGAAATTAGAATTAGTAATTCCATTAAAATCAATATTTTTCTTAGAAAATAATGTTAATAAATTCTGATAACTATTATGTTCTATAATAGCATGTTCTAAAAAATGAGCATAACCAGGTGTTAAATTATATTCTTTATTATCTATGATAAATTGACGATTATTACCCCCAAACTTAACAATTAACTCTAAAGAAAAAGAATGTCTATTTTTATCTTGACAATAAACAACTGTTAATCCATTTTTTAATTTTTCAATTTTTGTTTTCATTTATTTCTTCTCCTTTAGCATAATAAATAGTATCAAGTTTTAATCGTTTCAAAAAATCTATAAATTTAATTAAATCAAGATTTTGATAATAATTTAATATTTCTTCTTCAGAATAACCTATTCCTATATCTTTATTAATTAATAAATCATAGAGATAATATTTACTATCTTTTTTATAAATAACATTATCTTTTACCATTTTAATAACTTTTTTTTGATACCTTTGAATGTTTTTTAAAGACTGTAATTTATTTATTTCCTCTTGAATAATTTTTAAAATAAGATCTTTTTTAGAATTTTCAAAAGAAGTAGTAATAGTTATAACTCCATAAAATATATTTATACTACTATGAATATCATAAACTAAATTATTCTTTATTCTTATTCTATTAAATAAAGGTTCAACTCCTATCGGTAAGTTTAAAATATCACCTAAAAATATTAAATAAATTAATTCTTCTTTTTGCATATTAGATATAAAATAACTTAAATATAAAGTATTGTTTTGTTTAGGATATTTTTTTTCTAAATAAATAACTTCATTGCGAGGTCTTGGAAAATCAAAATAATCTTTTAGAAAACTTCTTGGTTTTACTTGATATACAAAATAAGGTTTAAGTAAGTTATCAATATCTTGTTTAGAAATATTTCCATAAACATAGATTAAAGGAGAATTGGATAAAATATTTTTTTTATAATAATTAAATAAATCTATAGAATCTATTTTATCTAATAACTTTAAATTAGCTAGTTTAATATATTTTTTATATAAATCTTTATTAACTGTTTTTAAAAAATCTTGATAAATAATCTCATCGATATTACTATTTAAATCACTATAATAACTTTTAAAATATTCTAATTCTCTTAGAAATTGTTTTTTTGAAAAAGCATTATCTTCTATATTAGGATTTAATATCGATCTCATAATAAATTTAAATGCTTCTTGAAGATTAAAATCTTTAACTATCTTAGGATTAGGAAAACAACAATTAATTTCAAAATATAATTCATTACGATAACGTCTAACTCTTGTATTATATCTAATTATTAAATTTTTAGCTTTTGCTTTTTTAAAACTATTTTCATCTTTATAATCATAAGAACTATTAGTAATTAAATTACTAATAAAATCTAAATAAAAACAATATTTTCTTTGATATTTTATAGGATAAATAAAAGTAAAATCAATTGTAGAATATTTTTTTGTTTTTAACAATCTAGGTTCTTCTTTTAAAATCATTTTCATAGCTACTCCTTTTTTTAGGATATTATAACATATAAATTAGCACCTATACAAAAAAAATAATGAACAATTTCTCTTTTTTTGGTATAATTACAATAGAGAGGTTTATATGTATACTATTAAAGATTATTTAAAATTTTATAAAGATATTTCTTTTGAGGATGTTTCCTTTAACGAAATAGATAATATTTTATTTTCAGAATTATCATATTTAACTTGGAAAGGTATAGTTAATAAGGAAAAGATTAATTTATTAGATGCTATCAATTTATATTTAGATAAAAATGTAATAGAAATTAATAATAATTTTTTAAAAGGAATAAAAGAAAATATTAAAATTATTAAAGATAGTAAACGTTATCAAGATTGTTATTTATTTAATTTTCAAAAAGAAGTAACTGATGAAAAACAATTTGGTGCTATTTCTATTTTATTTAATAGAAACTTATATATATCATATGAAGGAACTGATAGTAGTATAAGTGGTTGGAAAGAAAACTTTGAAATGTGTTATAACTTTCCAACGAAAGCTATGATCGATGCTATTAATTATATTAATAAAATTAATTCAAATAAATATAAAAATATTTATGTTGGCGGTCATTCTAAAGGTGGTAATTTAGCAGTTGTTGCTTCCATGTATGCTAAAAAGGGTATTAAGAAAAAAATTAAGTTTATCTATAATAATGATGGACCTGGTTTAACCAATGATATTTTTAATTCTAAAGAATTTAAAGAAATAGAATCAAAAATTAAATTATATATTCCAGGTGATAGTATAGTAGGATCTTTAATGTATCAACCCCAAATAACGAAAATTATTAAATCAAATAATTTTAGCGTCTTTGAACATGATTGTAATTCCTGGGAAGTATTTGGTACTATGTTTGTAGAAACAAAACCGAGTAGGGGAAGTAAAGAATTAAAAACAAGAACTATTAATTTTTTAGAAGAATTCGATATTGATAAAAGAAAAGAAATAATAGAAACTATTTTTTTAATATTAGAAAAAAATAATATTAGATACTTAGAAGATTTTAAAAAATTAAATTTAGATAAATTAAATAAGATTTTAAATAATATTAAAAATATTGATAAAAATACTAAAAATCTTATTTTAAATGGTATTAAAAATTTGTTATTTAATAAAAAAAATGTTAAAATCTCTTAACATATTTTTTAGATACATATAATTTATTTATTTCATTTAACATATATTCATATTTATTAATTTCTACTTTTAAATATTTTTGTAATTCTGGATTAGTTGTAGTTAACAATTCATTTTTTAATTCTAAAATCTTTTTATAAACTTTTTCAAGAACTATTTCTAATTCTGTTAGACTAAATTCATCATATGCTTCTTCATCAATTATCCATTCTTGTTGTATTAGAAATGATTTAAGATCTAAAGATGTTATTTCTATATAATCATCTAAATTTAAATTTGCATTAGCAGCATAAATCTGCTTTATTTCACCTGTTAAATCCAAATCTAATTCTATTATTTTCTTTAAATCTTTTTTTTGAATAACTACTTTTAAAATTTCTTTATTACTATTATCTACTATTTGCATATTATTTCCCCACACAAAATTTACTAAATAATTCATCTAGTAATTCTTCTTCATAAGATTCCCCGATAATCGTTCCTAAAGTGTTCCAAATATTTTTTAAATCTATTTCTAACATATCAAGAGGAATATTATCGTTTAAACCTTTTTCTATATCATTTATTCTTTGTAAACATTCCTTAATTTTAGCAATTTGTCTTATATTAGTAATATAATTATAATCGCTTTTTTCAATTTTTTCTAAATTAAATAATTTTTTTATTTCTTCTTTTAATTTAGATATTCCTTCATTAGATAAAGTATTTATATAGACAATATCACGATTTTTTAAATGAGATATATCTAATTTATTGTCTAAATCATTTTTATTAATAACAATAATACTTGTCTTATTTTTAGTTTTTTCAATTAATTCTAAATCTAAATTAGTTAATTCTTGACTATTATCAAGTAAGAGTAGGGTAAGCGCAGCCTGATTAATTATATCTAAACTTTTCTTAACACCTATACTTTCAACAACATCATTAGTTTCTCGAATACCAGCTGTATCAATGATATTTAATTTAATACCATCAATTAGTATTTCTCCTTCAACTATATCTCTAGTAGTTCCAGCAATATCAGTTACAATAGCTTTTTCTTCATTTAAAAGACGATTTAATAAGCTACTTTTACCTACATTTGGTCTACCTATAATAGCTGTTTTAATTCCATCTTGAATAATTTTAGCATCTTCATACTCTTGAATAATTTTTGATAATTTATTTTTTAAATCTTGAATTTTTGTTTTTATATCTTCGATTGTTACCTCATAGATATCTTCATATTCTGGATAGTCTATGTTTACTTCTATATTAGAAATTATTTTTATTAATTCTTCTCGTAAATTTTTAATTAAATTACTACCATTTCCTTTTAAACCATTAATAGCTATTTTTCTAGCTTTATCTGTTTGACTATTAATTAAATCAGAGACGGCTTCAGCTTGCATTAAATCAATTCGACCATTTAAAAAAGCACGTTTTGTAAATTCACCAGGTTCAGCTAGTCTACAACCATTTAAAAGTAATAATTCTAAGACTTTATTAGTTGTTTCTATACCACCATGACAATTAATTTCAACAACATCTTCCATGGTATAAGTTTTAGGTTTTCGCATAACACTTACTAAAACTTCATCAATTATTTCCTCTTTATTTACTATATAACCATAATTAATAGTATGAGAATTAACTTTTTCTAAATTTTTACCTTTAAATATTTGATTAACAATTTTAATTGCTTCTTTACCACTAACACGGATAATAGAAATAGCACCAATACCTAAACTTGTTGCAATAGAACAAATAGTATCATCCATAAGATCACTTCTTTCCCCAATTTGACTATATTTTAACCTAATTAAACATTAAAGTCAAATAGTAAACATATACATTATTTATTAGT
>CAMBUO010000013.1 GCA_945871105.1 uncultured Clostridia bacterium | reverse complement strand
CATGTTGAGAGTGTATGTGTGTTGAAACTCCGTTAAGTATCTATTTATAAATAAAAATCAACTGTTTATTGATATCAAAGAAAGGATTGTTTGAGGAGAATATGTTTACTTATATTAGATTAGGTGGTCTGGATTGTATAATTGAAAGAAGGAAAGTGAAAAAATGAAAAATGATATTATAGAAAATAAAACAGAATTAGTAATATATGAATCCAAAGATGGAATATTAAATTAGATGTAAATTTAGAAAATGAAACAGTTTGGTTATATTTAGAACAAATGACAAGATATTTGGAAGAGATAAATCAGTAATTTCTAGGCATATAAAAAATATCTTTGCTGAAGAAGAATTAGACAAAGATGAGGTTGTTGCAAATTTTGCAACAACCACAACATGGTGCAATTGATGGTAAAACACAAACACATATGATTGATTATTACAATTTGGATGTAGCAATTAGTGTAGGTTATCGTGTTAAATCTTTAGAAGGTGTAAGATTTAGAAAATGGGCTACTGAAAGAATTAAAGAATATATTATAAAAGGATATACAATGGATGGTAATAGATTTGAAACAAGATATTTTGATGAATTATTAGAACGTATTAAAGTAATTCGCACAAGTGAGAGAATGGCATATCAAAAAATTACAGATATTTTCATTACAACTAGTGTTGATAAAAAATCTGAAGAAGCTTATATATTTTTTAAAATAGTTCAAAATAAACTACATTACGCTATTACAGGAAAAACAGCAGCAGAGTTAATATATGAAATAGTTGAAAAAATACATATGGGACTTACTACTTGGAAAAATTATCCAATATGACACGATTTCTAAAAACAAGAAGTATTTTTGATAAAAGAAATATTATTATTGAATCAATAAATACTCACAAAATAAAGTGGATATTAATATTATTGTATAAATAATTAAATAGAAAGGAATGTATTTATGAATAATAAAATTACAGCAGTTATGAATGTGAATAAAAATGAAATTAGAGTTATGAGAATAGATAATGAAGATTATATTTCATTAACTGATTTAGCAAAATATAAAAATCCAACCGATCCGTCTGATGTTATAAAAAAATGGTTAAGCAACTATGATACTATTGAATTTTTAGGACTTTGGGAAAAGTTAAGTAATGAAGATTTTAATTCGGCGGAATTCAGCCTAATTAAAAATGAGGCTCCCAAAAAATCTTTTACTATGTCACCAAGTCAGTGGTGCACTAGGGTAAATGCTAAAGGTTTAACATATAGTAAAGGAAAATATAGTATAGGTACATTTGCTCATTCAGATATAGCATTAGAATTTACTTCTTGGATTGATAATTTATTTAAATTATATTTGATTAAGGAATTTAAAAGATTAAAATATAATGAAAGTTATCAAGAAAAAATAGAATGGTCTGTTAGAAGAAGTTTATCGAAAACTAATTATCGAATTCATACTGATAGTATAAAAGAAAATATTGTTCCTAAATTAACTGAAAAGCAAAAAAAATATGTATATGCAAATGAAGCTGATGTTATAAATGTAGCGTTATTTGGAATGACCGCTAAAGAATGGAGAGATAAAAATCCTGATTTAGATGGGAATATTAGAGATTATACAGATATTGTTCATTTAGTAGTTTTAAGTAATCTTGAAGTTTTAAATGCTAGTATGATTGACAATGATGTTAATCAAAAGCAAAGATTAGAAAAGTTAAATCTAACAGCAAGAAAAGAATTAGAATTGTTAATAAGTGATAAAAATATAATTGGTATAGAACAGTTAGATACAAATAATGATAAAATGATAGAAAATAAATAATTTGTGTCATTTGGTATAATAATTTGGAGAAATAGTCCAGAGGGATATATGATGTAGTGATATCTAAAAAGTACTTAAACGAAGAAAAATTAAATAATTTAACAACATTATTTTTAGATTATTCAAAAGATAAGGTAGAATAACATCACGTAATGACAATAAATGATTGGATAAAAGATATATTGAAGAAAATATAAAATAGTAATTTGAAAGTGAAGGGTTATATGAAAAATAAAATCTTATTAATAGAGAAAACTATATTAATTATTAATATAATTATATATTGCTTTTTAGTTATAGTTGGAAGAAATCAATATATTTATAATATTTCTTATTTAAAATGTATTATATTTATGATTATCAATAGTATATTTATTTATATTTATGGAATAGTTGCAAATAAAGAAAATGTATATAAAATTAATAGTATATTATATATAATTCTTTTTATGATACTCTTATTTACTATAACTTTTATTATTGGAAGACCAAAATTAGAATTTTATGATTGGTGTTATAGGGGACAATATTCTCCATTTAAGACGATAGTTTCTCAATTTAAATATGCATCTAATATATCTATATTAAAAAATATAGTTGGAAATAGTATTATGCTTATACCATTATCATTTCTTTTAATGATTAGAAATAAAAAATTTAATAATATTTTTAAACAAGCATTAATTGTTTTACCAATCATTATATTTATTGAAATACTTCAAGCATGTACCCATACTGGAACCTTTGATATTGATGATATATTATTAAATTATATGGGAACCCTTATTTTTACATTTTTAATTACTCGATTTAATATAATAGATAAAATTAGAGATTTATTTTATACAGATTTTAGATTAAACAACAAAGTTAAAGATATAATATTTTATCTCATTTTAATAATGGTAATTATTTATGATATAGTTTTATTTGTTGTATAGTATTTAAAATAAGTAATTTAGGAGAATATGAAGATAAAGATAATAAAAGAAATAATATTATTGCTAATTTATTACAAGTTTTAGATGGTTATAAACCTACATTTTAAGACTCTATATGTTATCTTTAAATAATTTACTGTTATATAAGAATTAGTTGTTAAAATAGAAAATAAACTTAGAAAGATTAATTTATCAAAATATAAAGATAGTATGTGTTCTTTAATTAAAAAAGATAGATTATATTTTAAACATATTTAATTAGTTAATTATAGAAGCAAGATATATTTTTCAATATTGAATATTACTCTAAATAGTTTTATAATAAAGAAGTAGTTGAGGTGAAGTTATGAAAATGGCTATTAAAAGGGGTGTTGTAGTTGGTATTAGTTTGATTTTACAAATTATGTTGTCTCTTACTTTTTTATTATTTTTAGGTAAATATATAGCTATTATTGAAACTTTTTATTTAATATTTAGTATTTTATTAGTATTAGCTATTATTAAAGAAAGTAAAAATTTAAGTAGTGATTTACCATGGATAATTATTATTTTATTATTTCCTATAGCTGGGGCTTTATTATATGTTGTAATTGGTGGTAATTTACATCGTAGTAAGATTTTAAAAAATATTAATAAACAAATAGAAAATAGTCGAAAATATTTAATTCAAGATGAAAAGATTAAATTAGAAATGCAAGAAAATGATTTTGATAAATTAAAATATATTTCTAATTATGTTGGGTTTCCGGTTACTAAAAATAATGATTTAAAATATTATAAATTTGGCGAATTAGCCTATCCAACAATGTTAGAAGAATTAGAAAAAGCTGAAAAATTTATTTTTTTAGAATACTTTATTATTAATAAAGGTACTATGTGGAATTCCATTTTAGATGTTTTAGTTAAGAAAGCTAAAGATGGTGTTGATGTTCGAGTAATTTATGATGATATGGGTTGTATTGCTATGCTTCCTAGTAATTATCCTAAGACTCTAGAATCTATAGGAATTAAATGTATAGCTTTTAATGAAGTAAAACCTTTTTTAGGGGTTATTATGAATAATCGTGATCATAGGAAAATGATGATTATCGATGGTAGAGTTGTTTTTACAGGTGGTATTAATCTTTCTGATGAATATATTAATAAGACTAGTCCTCATGGTGTTTGGAAAGATAACGTTTTAAAAATTCAAGGAGAAGCTGTTTGGAATTTTACAGTCATGTTTTTAAGTATGTGGAATTCTTACCGCAAAGATGATAGGGATTATTATAAATTTAAATATAATTTTTTAAAACAAGAATTAGTAAATGGTTATATTGTTCCTTATGGAGAAAGTCCCTTAGATGATGAAATAGTTGGTGAAAACGTTTATTTAAATATTATTAATCAAGCTAAAAAGTATTTATATATTTATACACCTTATTTAATTATTGATACTGATATGTTGAATGCTCTAACTTTAGCTTCAAAAAGAGGGGTTGAAGTTTGTATTATAGTTCCAGGTATTCCTGATAAAAAAATAGTTTATGATTTAACATCTTCTTATTTTGAACAATTAATTAAATATGGAGTTAAGATTTATAAGTATAAACCTGGATTTGTCCATAGTAAAGTCTTTTTATCTGATGATAAGATAGCAACTGTTGGAACCATTAATATGGATTATCGTAGTTTATATTTACACTTTGAATGTGGAGTTTATATGCAAGATGTTAATATTATTAAAGATATAAAAAAAGACTTTGAAGAAGCTATTAATTTATCTCATTTAGTAACCAAAAAAGAAGCTAGTCCTAAATTATTAAAAGGTCTATGGCAAGCTATTTTAAGATTATTTGCTCCACTTATGTAAAAGAAAGGAATATTATGACAAAAGAATATATTATTTTAGAAATAATCCCAACAACTTCTAAAAAAGAAACTGGTAAGATTATTCAAATACAAGCTTTAAAATTAAATAATTTAAAACTATTAGATCGTTTAGATATTAGGTTAGATGAAAGTAATATTACTAATCCTGATTTATTAGCTATGATAAGTTATGATAAAGAAAATTTTACTTATTTTCAAGATGAAGAAAAATTACTAGAAACTTTTAAAAACTTTATTAGTGATTTACCTTTATTAATTATTGATAATGAATATACTAAAGATTATTTAAAAGATTTTACTAATTTAAAAGAATCAATTTTTAAATATTTAAATTTAGAATTAACTGATGATGTATTTTCTAATTTAATTAAGAAATATAATTTAGAACCTAGTAATAATTTAGTTGATTTATTATATGAAGGCTTAATTTACGAATCAAATAATAATTAGTCTAATTTTCATTTTTTCTTAATATTATTTATTAAGGAGATGTTATGGATTTAGAAAATATTGTTGGAGTTATAACTTTTGTAGTAGCTTTAATTTTGGGTTATTTTGCGAAAAAATCAAATTTTATTAAGAATGAAATGATTCCTATTCAAAATGTAATAGTCGGCATATTAGTTGCTCTTATTGAATGGATAATCACAAAAGATTTTAATGAAGCTATTATTCTTTCAGGACTTATTGCTGGGGGTACTTATGATATTTTTCATAATTTACAAAAAATTGTTAAAAACAATACATAAAGTTTTTAACTTTTTTTCATTTTATGATACAATTAAATAAAAGAGAGTTGATTGTATGTTAAAAGATTTAAAAGTAGTATTTATGGGAACACCAGAGTTTAGTGTGCCAATTCTTCAAATGTTAATTGAAAATACTAATGTTTTAGGAGTTGTTACTCAGCCAGATAAAGTAGTTGGTCGTAAAAAAGAAATTGTTTTTTCACCTATTAAACAATTAGCTATAGAGAATAATATTCCTGTTTTTCAACCTATTAAAATAAGAGAAGATTATCAAAGTATTTTAGATTTAAATCCAGATATTATTATTACAGCTGCTTATGGGCAAATAATTCCTAAACAAATTCTTGATTATCCAAAATATAACTGTATTAATGTTCATGCTTCTTTACTTCCTAAACTAAGAGGAGGAGCACCTATTCATCATGCAATTATAGATGGCTTAGATAAAACGGGTATTACGATTATGTATATGGATGTAGGAATGGATTCAGGAGACATCATAGCTCAAGAAGAAATTACTATTCTAAAAACCGATACTTACCAAATATTACATGATAAGCTTAGTCAAATAGGAGCAACTTTATTATTAAAAACTTTACCAAGTATTATAGAAGGAACTAATCAAAGAATTAAACAAGACTTAAAAGAAGTAACCTTCGGTTATAATATCAAAAGAGAAGAAGAACTTTTAAATTTCGAAGATTCTAAAGAAAAAATATATAATCAAATTCGTGGTTTAAATCCTGATCCTGGAAGTTACTTTTTATTAGATAACAAAATTATTAAAGTTTATCAAAGTGAAAAAATAGAAAACAATAATTTTCAAGATCATAAAAATGGAGAAATAGTTCTTGTTGATAAAAAAAGTTTCTCTATTAAAACCAAAAATGGACTTCTTAAAATATTAGAAATAAAACCTGAAGGTAAAAATAAAATGCCGGTTATTAATTATTTAAATGGTAATAAAAATATATTAGGTAAAATAGTAAATGAAGGAGTTAAATATGAAAAATAATCAAAATAATAAAAATAATCAAGATAAAAAAATTAATATTAAAACTATTTGGAAATTTTTAAGATCAGAAAAAGGAAAAAGATATTCATTTGTTATTTTTTATATTTTCTTTTTTACTTTTCTTTTTATCTTAATGAGTCTTCCAAGTACTAGTACTAATAATAAGCAAAATAATCAAGTAGAAAGTAGTTTACCTTTTAAAATTACTAATTTGGAACAAAGTAATTATACTTTTAATTATGTTAAAAAAATAGATAATAATTCAACTATTTATTTAGGTAAAAGAAATAATAATCAAATATCTTTAATATTAGATGATAATGCATATATTTATAATTATCAAAATAGTACTTTAAAACCTAGTGTTGATAATGAAAGTGATATTATTTATCAATTTTTAGATATTTATGAACTTAAAAGAATAATTAAAAATAGTACTTATATTTCAAAAACAGAGTTTCCTGATGGAAATATTAATTATAATTATGAAATTGATAATAATACTTTAGCTAATATTTTAAATATGGAAGTTTTAGATAATTCTAATTTAATTAATAAAATTATTGTTAATACTAATAAAACTGGTGTTTTAGATATTACTTTTGATTTATTAAATTTAATGAATAATACTAGTAATGTAACTAATTCGTATTTAGAATATAAAATTATCATAACTTATGGAGATAACAATGAATAAAATAGTTTTAATCGATGGTAATAACTTATTATTTCGTTCTTATTATGCTACAGCTTATAGTGGTAGTTTAATGAAAAATTCTAAAGGTTTTCCAACTAATGCTTTATATGGACTTACTAATATGTTAAATAAAATTATTGCAGAAGAAAATCCTACGCATATGATGATAGCTTTTGATAAAGGCAAAACGTTTAGACATGATAAATATTTAACGTATAAAGCTGGAAGATCAGAAATGCCAGATGATTTAAAAGAACAATTTCCTATGGCTTATAAATTAGTAAATGCTATGGGAATAAAATATTTCATGATTGATAACTATGAAGCAGATGATATTATAGGAACTATTGCTGATTATGTTGATAAAAATGATGAATATGAAGCTTTAATTGTTAGTAGTGATAAAGATTTATTGCAATTAATATCGGATAAAGTTAAAGTAAAACTTTTAAAAACTAATGATTATATCATGTTTGATAAAAATATGTTTAAAGAAGTATATGGAATTGCTGATCCTAAGAAAATGGTTGATTTAAAAGCTTTAATGGGAGATTCTAGTGATAATATTCCTGGGGTTAAAGGAATTGGGGAAAAAACAGCTATTAGTTTAATTCAAAAATATGGTAGTTTAGATGGGGTTTATCAAAATATTGAAAGTATTACCGGTAAAACTAAAGAAAAACTTTTAGTTGATAAAGAAAATGCTTACATGAGTTATGATATAGCTACAATTTATAGAAGTGTACCAATGGAAATAGAAGTTCAAGATATGAAGTATCTTGGATCTCAGGAAGAGTTAGTTACAATCTTAAATGATTTAGAATTTTATTCTTTATTAAAAAAAATGACAACTGATATAACTAGTAAACAAGAATTAACATATCAAACAATAACTAATTTAGAAGAACTTAAACTAACTAGTCCTTATAGTATCTATTTAGAAACTCTTGGTTATAATTATCATGATTGTAAACCTCTTGGTGTTGGTATTAAAACGAAAGATAATTTATATTATATTCCTTTTGATTTATTAAAAAATAGTAAGATATTTTCTGATAATAACTTAAAATATACTTATGATTTAAAAAAATTATTAGTTGTTTTTAAAAAATATAATGTTGAAATAGATAAAAATATTCAAGATATGATGTTAATTAGTTATTTATTAAATAAAAATATGCGATCAGATATTGCATATCTTGCTAATAGTTATGGTGCTGATATTCGTTTCTATGATAAAATATTTGGAAGTGAATTAACTATTAAATTACCAACTGATGACTCTTATATTAAAGATGTTATGAAAAAAGCTAATTTTCTTTATCAAGAATATCCTAATTTAGAAAAAGAATTACAACAAGAAGAATTAGAAAACTTATATAAAGAGATAGAATTACCTTTATGTTATGTTCTAACTCAGATGGAATTAAATGGCTTTTTAGTAAATAAAGATTATTTAATCGAAATGGGAAAAGATATTGATGCTTCTTTAGAAAAAATCGAAAAAAGAATCTATGAAATAGCTGGAATAGAATTTAATATCTCTTCACCTAAGAAGTTAGCTGAAATATTATTTGTTAAATTAGAAATACCATATCCAAAGAAAGTAAAGGATAATAATTATTCAACAAGTAAAGAAATACTTGATAAATTAAAAGATAGTCATGAAATAGTTAATTTAATTTTAGATTACCGAGCTTTATTTAAAATGAAAACTAGTTATATAAATGGTATTATCAATGAAATTAAAAGCGATTCGAAGATTCATACGATTTTTAATCAAACTTTAACAAGAACAGGTAGATTATCGAGTGAAAGACCTAATTTACAAAATATTCCTATTCGTGATGAAATGGGAAAATTAGTTAGAAAAGCTTTTATTCCTAGTTTAGAAACGAATAAAATTGCTTCTTTTGATTACTCCCAGATTGAACTTCGAGTATTTGCTAGTATGGCTAATGCTGATAATATGATTGAAGCTTTTAAACATGGCTTGGATATTCATGCTAAAACAGCTAGTGAAATTTTTCATGTTCCAATAACTGAAGTTACTAAAGATATGCGAAGAAAAGCCAAAGCTGTTAACTTTGGTATTATCTATGGTATATCAAGTTTTGGGCTATCTGAAGATTTAGGTATTAATGTAGGAGAAGCCAAAGACTTTATCAATGCTTATTTAAGAACTTTTCCAGGCATTAAACAATATATGGATGAAGTAATTTTAAATGCTTATAGAGATGGTTATGTTAAAACTTTAACCGGAAGAAAAAGAATAATTGAAGAAATTAAAAATAAAAATTATTTAATTAGACAATCAGGAGAAAGAATTGCTTTAAATACCCCAGTTCAAGGAACAGCGGCTGATATTTTAAAAATAGCTATGATAGAAATTGCTAAAGAGATGACAAGACTTAATTTAAAAAGCAAAATGTTAGTTCAAGTTCATGATGAATTAGTTTTTGAAGTTTATGAAACTGAAGAAGAAATTTTAAAAGAATTAGTTACAAGAATCATGACAAGTTGTTATAAACTAAATGTCCCTTTAGAAGTAGATTATGAAATAGGTAATAATTGGTATGATGCCAAATAGAAGGAGGAAATATGAATAATAATATTGTAAAAGAAATTGAAATAGCAAGAGAATTAATGAAAGATTTAAATAATCCACGTTATCGATTATTAAATCAAGCTGAAAAAGCTTTACTATTAAGAGCTTTAAATGATTATGAACATAGTTTAAAAACTGAAGTTTTACAACATAATATCAATGCTAAATTAATGAGAGAAGATGGAATTGATGCGGAAGAAATAAGAGTTCCTAAAAATAATACTCCAAGTGTTAAGTATGAATTTGAAAATAGTTTAGATTTAGTTCCTGATAAGGCTAAGATAGTTTATTTAAAAGATATCTTAGATACCTATAGTCGAGGGGATGCATTTCACTATAATTTAACTGATGATGAATGGAGAGTATTATTAAAAGCTTTAAGAGAATATGCTCATAGTTTACAGATATTAATTCAAAAAGCAAAGCGTAATCAAGAAACATACGAAGATATCTTTGGAAGTAAACCTCAAGAAGTAAAAACTGATTGGCATCCAAGTATGACTCAAGCGGAAATGTTTACTGAATTAGCCGATAAAATGCGTTCATCAAAATAACTTAGAAATAGAATTAACTATTTCTTTTTTTATTTAAATATGATAAAATACCTATGATTTGAAAGGGTTTTTATGAAAGTAAAATATAATTTAAAGAAAAAAGAAAAAAATACCAGGGCTAGACTTGGTACTATTGAAACTAATTATGGAACTTATGAAACACCTATGTTTATGCCAGTTGGAACAAGAGCTAGTGTGAAAGGAATATCACCCGAAGAACTTTATGCTATTAATAGTGGTATTATTCTTTCTAATACTTATCATTTATGGCTTCGTCCCGGAGAAGATTTAATTGCTAAAGCTGGTGGATTACATAAATTCATGAATTACAATGGTCCTATTTTAACTGATAGTGGTGGTTTTCAAGTGTTTTCCTTAGCTAGACCAAAAGATATAACCGAAGAGGGAGTTAAATTTAAAAGTCATATTGATGGAACTAAATTATTTTTAACCCCCGAAAAAAGTATTCAAATTCAAAATAAATTAGATAGTGATATTGCTATGTCATTTGATGAATGTATTAGTTATCCTAAGGAATATAAATATGTAAAAGATAGTGTTTTAAGAACAATTAGATGGAGTATAAGAGGTAAAGATGCTTTTAATAATCCAAGACAATCTTTATTTGGTATTGTTCAAGGAGGAGAATACGAAGATTTAAGAAAATATTGTGCTGAAGAACTAGTTAAAATCGGTTTTGATGGTTATGCCATTGGGGGAACTAGTGTTGGAGAACCCAAAGAAGTAATGTATAAAATGGTTGAATACTCAACGAAGTATTTACCAGAAGATAAAGTACGTTATTTAATGGGCGTAGGAGATCCAATTGATATTATTGAAGGTGTAATAAGAGGAGTGGATATCTTTGATTGTGTCTTACCAACAAGAATTGCAAGACATGCAAATGCTTTTACTAAAAATGGTAAAATTAATTTAAAAAATGCCAAATATAAAGAAGATTTTACCCCAATTGAACCAGATTGTGATTGCTACGCTTGTAAAAATTTCACTAAAGCCTATATTCGTCATTTAGTAACGCTTGATGAAATGCTAGGATCAAGATTATTATCTATTCATAATTTAAGATTTTTAATTAAATTAACGGAAGATTTAAGAGAATGTATAAAAAATGATAATATTTTAGAATATCGTGATAATTTTATTAAAAATTATTATGGTGATAAAGATTATTTAAATTATAAAACGAAAGGACAAGATGATTATGACAAAAATAGTAACGGAATTAAATAATGATATTAAAGAAGAAATATTAAAAGATAATTTAATTATTTTTCCAACCGAAACTGTTTATGGGATCGGTGCTAATGCTTTATCTGAAAAAGCGGTTAATAAAATATTTGCAGTTAAAACAAGAGCTAAGAATAATCCTTTAATCGTTCATTTAAAAGATAAGTTAGAAATAGAAAAATATGCTATTATTAGTAATCAAATTGAACAAAAATTAATAGATGCCTTTATGCCCGGTCCTTTTACAATTATTTTAAAGAAAAAAGAAATAATACCTTCTTGTGTAACAGCTAATATGGATAGTGTTGGTATTAGAATACCTATTCATCAAATGGCTCATGATTTTTTAGAATTAGTAAATGTTCCTATTGCAGCTCCCAGTGCTAATATATCAAGTAGACCAAGTGGAACCAAAGTTGATGATATAAAAGATGAATTTGATTCTTTAGTACCATATATAATTGATAATGGAGAAGCAACTATTGGTCTTGAATCAACCGTTGTTAAAGTAATTGATAATATCCCAACGATTTTAAGACCAGGTTTTGTAACTTATGAAGATATCTTTTCTTTAATCGGATCTTGTAACATAGCTCCTGGTGTTTTAACTAAACTTGATAATAATACCAAAGTTGAGAGTCCTGGTATGTTATATAAACACTATGCTCCAAAAACTAATTGCCTCTTAGTTTATAGCTCGAAAATAGATACTTTAAAACAAATAATAAATGATAATCTTGATAATAAAACTATTATCATTGGTTCTTCAAAACTAAAAGATATTCCTTGTTATCATTTCCTAAACTATGGAGATACTCTAGAAGAAATAAGTCATAATATCTTTTCTTTATTAAGATTAGCTGATAAATACGAAGCTAACCAAATAATAATTGAAGGAGTAAAAAAAGAAGGTCTTGGCTTAGCAATCATGAATAGATTAATAAGAACAGCTAACTTTAACTATATCGAAAAATGAAAATAAAAAAATATATAAAACAAGGATTAAATAAATATAAAGTAGTATTAGAAGATAATACTAGTATAGTTTTATATGAAGATATTATTTTAAAATATGAATTACTTTTAAAAAAAGAAATATCTAATTTAGATATTATTTTAAAAGAAAATAATAAATATGAATTATATGATAAATGTTTAAATTATCTAAATAAAAAACTAAGAAGCGAAAGTGAAATAAAAAAATATTTACAAAAATATACAAGTAATCAATTAGAGATAGATAATATTATTAACAAATTAAAAGAAAATAATTATTTAAATAATAAACTATATATAAAAAGTTATATAAACGATAAATTTTATTTAACCTTAGAAGGACCAATGAAAATAAAAAAAGATTTAATAAATTTAGGATTACCAGAAAATGATATTTTAGATGAATTAACTATTTTTAATCAAGAAATTATTAAAGAAAGAATAGAAAAGTATTTAACTAAACAAGAGAGAATAAATAAAAAGAATTTATATACTTTTAAAAATAAAATGCTTCTTAATTTATTAAACTTAGGTTATTTAAAGGAAGATATTATGTCTTATTTAGATAATATTTCTTTTGATGATACTTCTTTAAAAGAAAAAGAATATACAAAATTAAAATTAAAATATAGTAAAAAATATTCAGGTTATGAATTAGAACAAGTAATAAAAAGAAAATTATATGAAAAGGGTTATCGTGATTAAATAATTTATGATTTAGGGGGAATTAAAATGTTTGAAAAAAATATAAAGTAAAAGATTTGTTTGTTGCTTACGCAGGTATGATAAGTACTAATAGGGAGCGTGATGAAATTTATTTTAATGAATCAAGAACTCATTTAAATAAAATTATTGTAGTAAAAGTAAATCAATATTATGTTAAAGATATTATTAGTGAACGTTCATATGGTATTTTTGGTAGATTTGATCGCATTGAGTATGTGAAATTTATTGGACAATATATGGTTTATCATTTACATCCATTGGAATTATTATTAGATGATAAAACTAAAAAATATATAACAAAAGAAGAAATAATTTCTTTTTTATCACCTAGAATTGAAGAAGAACCAACTTCTAAATATCGTGATATTAATTACAAAAAATATATGAAACAAACCAGAAAATTAAAACTTCAAAGATAGATGAAACGCAAAAAGAAAAATTCCAAGAAGAATTAATTAAACTTGCCAATTATTATGTCAATGAAATTCAAAAAATAAATATTTCAAGCCAAGGAAATAATAATTTAGAACTTAATAAAAAATCTATTATCAGTCTAAAGCAAGAATGTATGGCTAGATTAGTTGATATCGAATTGATTTTACCACCAGAAAATATAAATATGTTATTAGATGAAATTACAAAATTAGAAGAAGATATAAAGAAAAAAATGTAATTTTTTAACGAAAAATCAATTAAAAAGGTTAATTATTTTCCTAAAAAAATTCATATTTTCGATAAAATGTTAATAACTTGACATCAAAAAATCCTTGTTTGATAAGAATAAATTCATAATTTGAAAAAACATAGTTATTATTTACTTCACTTTCTTTAATTTAAAAGGTTTTCTTTAATAAATATAATATTTTATAAAAATCGGGTTTCATCAAAAGCGGAAATGTTTTTAGCAATAATACTTATTTTCAAATACTTATTCCCAGAAACAATCTTATTTTTTATATAAAAGTGGAGAATTTATTTTTCCTCAAAAATCCGTGAATAGTAACCATTTTCTATTTCATTTTTTAAATTTAATGGTATACTTATCATTGAAAGAACTCCTTTTTATTTTATTTGTTTATTGGTATTATACCACGAGTTCTTTCATTTTTTTTATTTTCCGAAACTTTTTTACTCTATCTAAAAAAATATTATTTGACATTTTCTTTACTTTATGGTATTATCATATACCAAAAGGAGAGTATATTTATGATAAAGTTTAAAAATTTAAGATTGATATGTTTGGATAATGATGATGTTTTATTTAATTCATCTCCTCTTATTCAATTTCACGTTGAAAAAAATTGGCCTCAATTTGCAACTAGAATATTAAAAACAAGAGAAAGAAATATTAGTATTCTTCAACATCAATATGATTTAACTGAAGCAGAAATTAAAAAAGCAAGAGAATTAGGAGTTATCCCTAATCTTCCAAATTTTAATACAAACCGAAATGATGTAATTAGGGGTATAGAAGAAAGAAAAGCAGATTTTGAAGATGAATTTTATCGTAGGCCTTTATTAGAAATAGGTGAAGCATTAGAACTTGTTAAATTTGATAAAGAAATGTTTTTAGAAGAGCGTGATGCAACTGTTGAAGCTGATGGTAAGAAAGCAGTTGGACTTATTCCTTATGATGAAATTTATGATGAGAAAAATTGGCTTCCTTATACTAGGATAAATGTTAATGAACTATATAAAGTATTTGGAGAAAGATTATTTAGTTTAACTGCTCATAATGGTATAGATGACATGCATGGTCGTGAGTTTGATGCTAAAAAAGAAGCTATTTTAGATATTAATTCTGCAATAAAACATTATGGACTTCGCTTTCATAATACTGAGCATGTTGAGAGATTTAGAAGGCCAAGGAATAGTAAAGGACAAAAAATCAAAGAAATTTATGGTTTAGACGATTTAAGAGGAGTAGTAGTGGTTGATGATAGTCCAGACAATTGTATTGATGTATACTCTCATGGAGCAACTCCAATTTTAGTAAATCCTAATGGAAGACCTAATCCTTATGGTTTTGCAATGGTTAAATCAATCAAACCAGAAAGTATTTTTAGAGAACTTGAAAAATGTGGTTATGGTGATGATTTAGAGGTTTTACAAAAACCAAAAACACTTATTAGATAAGACAAAATTTTGTCTTTTTCTTTTGTCAAAAAGTGTAAATTTAAAAAGATAATATTAATAACAACATAATTTTGTAGTATACTTATATAGATAGGAGAATTATAATGTATTTATTAACTAAATCAATATTAGCAGTCATGTTAGGTTTTATATCATCTGTTATTTTAGGTTTTATTTTAATTCCTATATTAAAAAAATTTCATATTGGTCAAAGAATTAGTAGTTATGTAAGTGATAGACATCAATTAAAAGAGGGAACTCCTACTTTTGGTGGTTTAATTTTTATTTTACCAACTTTATTAATTACTATTGGCTTATTAATTACTAATAAAATTGAATTAACAGAAGATTTAAAAATAGTTTTATTTGTCTTTATTAGTTATGCTTTTATTGGCTTTTTAGATGATTTTTTAAGTCATAAAAAAGGAAAAAATGAAGGTTTAACAACTATTCAGAAATTTTTAATGCAATTATTTGTTGCCTTAATAGTTTTCTATTTATATATTAAAAATGGTGGTCAAACGAAGTTAATTGTTTCTACTTTAGGTATTAATATAGAAATGAAATGGTTATACGGAATATTCATCTTATTTATTTTAGTTGGTAGTAGTAATGCTGTTAATTTAACTGACGGATTAGATGGTTTAGCTGGTGGATTATCTGCTATTTCTTTTATAGCTTTTAGTTTAATATCTTTAATGGTAGGTTATACTGACATGGGAATATTTGCTTTAGTTTTAACCGGATCATTATTTGGTTTTCTCTTCTATAATGCTTATCCAGCAAAAGTATTTATGGGTGATACTGGATCCCTCGCTTTGGGAGCAGTTATGGGAGTAATTGCGATTTTAACGCATCGTGAAGTAACCCTTTTAATAGTTGCATTTGTCTTTGTAATAGAAACTTTATCCGTTATTTTACAAGTAATTTGGGTTAAAAGTTTTGGTAAAAAATTATTCTTAATGACACCCTTACATCATCACTTTGAAAAATTAGGTATGCCAGAAGTTGACATAGTTCGTATGTTTTGGTTAGTTGGTTTAATCTTAGCAATGGCAGGGATTATCTTTGGAGTTTGGATTTAAAAAGACTGTTGATTTTTTTCAACAGTCTTATTTATTAGTTGGTTCGACAACTATTTTTTCTTCATCAATATTAAATTCATATTTAGTAACTTTTTTGTATTCAAACTCAGGATTAGCTTCTATGTAAATACTAGTTTTACTTGCTAAATTTTCAATTTTATAAGCATAAGTATGAATTAATTTATCAGAATCATATAAATTAATATTTAAATATTTATCATTAATTGTTTCATTACTTATATTTTCTAATTTAAAACTCATATCAACTCGATTAGGAGTACTAGTAGATGCTTCGAACATAGAAATTTCAAAAGTACTAATTTTATTAACTTTTTCTTCTGTTTTATTATTATTAGTTTTATTATCATTATTAGTATCTTTAGAGTATTTATTAGCAATTAAAATACCTACAACAATTAAGATAATTCCTATAACCATTATTAAAATATTTATTACTTTCTTTTTCACTTTCTCCTCCTATTATTAATATATCAAATAATAGACCTTTTTTCAATTATTTTTACTAATATTTAAAATAATACCAATACCTATTAAACTAGTTAATAAACTAGATCCACCATAAGATAGAAAAGGAAGAGTAACCCCTGTAACAGGGATTAAACCAATAACAACGGAGAGATTCATTATTACTTGAACAATTAATTGAAAAGTTAAACCAAAACATAAGTATTTAGCAAATTTATCTTCTTGTTTTAAAGTTATTTTAATGCAACATATTAATAAAAGGGCAAATAAAGATAATACTACTAAAGCTCCAACAATACCAAATTCCTCGGCAATAATCGAAAAAATAAAATCTGTTTGGGGTTCTGGTAAATAGAAATTTTTTTGTCTACTATTTAAATAACCAGTTCCAAATAATCCTCCTGGACCTATTGCATATAAACTTTGAATTATTTGAAAACCGGTTCCTAAAGGATCAGACCAAGGATTTAAAAAAGAAGTAATACGATCCATTCGGTAAGGTGCTATAATAATCAAACCTACTATACCCATTATTCCTAATAAACAAAAATAAAGAAAAAACTTTATGTTAACTCCAGCAATAAATAATAAAGCAATAATGGTTACAACAATAATCATACCCGTTCCAAAATCAGGTTCTAACATGATTAAACCAAAGATTAATAATAAAATAAATAAAATAGGAAAAACTCCTTTTTTATAATCTTTTAAAAATTTATTACTTTTACTTAAATATTTACTAGTAAAAATAATTAAACCAATCTTTGAAAATTCACTTGGTTGAATTGAAAAAGATCCAATTCCAAACCAACTACGACTACCATTTCGAACAATACCTAAACCAGGTATTAAAACTAAAATTAATAAAATTAAACAAATTAATAAAATTAAATTAGCTTTTTCATAATAAATTTTATAATTAATTTTACTAACTATAAATAATAAAATAATACCTAATAAAACAAATATTCCTTGATTAATAACATATTTAAAGGGATTATTAAACTTATATTCAGCCCAGATATAACTAGCTGAATAAATCATAAAAAGAGATAAAATCATTAAAAGAATAACACTTAATATTAATAATTTACTTGTTCTTTTCATGATATCACCATTTAATTTTATGCTAATATAGTAAAAAAATATGCTATACTAATGATGGTGATATCATGACTAAAGAAGAATGTTTAAAAGAATATTTAACATCAATGTATGTATTTATTAATTTTTTATATAGTATTACGGAAAAAAATGATTTAGATACTGTTAATATAGCAAAAGAAATTATAAATAAAGAATATTTAACAGGTGTTAAAACAGCTATTATAATAAATATATTAGCATCAATAAAGGAAGATCTTGTTGTAAAAAAAGAAAATAGTAATAGCTTTATATCTAAAGTATTTGATGAAGCTTTAGAAAAAAGTACTAGTATTATAGCTAAAAGAAATAAAAACCAATATAATTTAAGTTTACAATCATTATCATCACCAGATATAATAGCAAGAATTAGAAATAGATTACTTCATGGTAAATATTTAATAGATTTTAAACATGGTAATGTTTTAATAAATGTTGCAAAGAAAAATGAAAAAAGTGATTATTTTAAAATAAACATAGATAAATTAGTAGGTTATATAAGAGAAAATACTAAGTTATATTTATATGGTAAAAAAACTTTAATATATAAAAGAAGTATGATTATTACAAACAAAGTATTAAATAAAAGAGAACATCCATTAAAATTAAAAAGTGAAATAAAAAATATTTTAAGAAATATGAGTTATCAAGAATTTACTATTATAAGTAATCAAACAATTGCTAGTAATATTATTAATGAATTTAATAGTTGTATTACTTATTATGAAAAAACTAATGATATAAATATAATAAATACTTTTGAGAAAAAAATAGAACCATTAGGATATAAATTACAAAGAAATAGTAAAAAAATTAGAGATGATGAAATAGATAATATAATTAATGATACTAATTTAATAACTTTTAATAATAAATATCTAACTTATAAAGATCAAATAATACTTTTAAGTAAACATCTTTCTTTTTACTTTAATCCAGATACTAAACCTTTAGAATTATTAACTTCTAATTTAAGTATATTACAATTATTAGAGGGAATAGAAAATACTAAATCTATTGATATGAATATTATAAGTAAAGGATTTACGGAAAACTTTTCTTATGATTCTAATTTGTTTATTACAACTTCTTTAGCTCTTTTTAATACTATGTTTATTTATCCTTTAGATGATTTATATGAAAATGAATTAATGTTTACTAATTTTCCTAATAAAGGATTTCCATACGAATTATTAGATACTAGTAAATTAAAATATTCTATTATAACTATAGATGATAATAAACTTAAATCAGTTCAAGAACATTATAATAGTTTATTAAATAAAAAGAAGAAACTAGATGAAGAAAGAAATAAATTATCAAATAATATAGCAAATTTAAAAAATAAAGGAAAAGATAATATAATTAGTAAATTACAATTATCTTTAGAAAAAAATAATAATGACTTATTGAATTTAGAAACATCTATAATTGAATCTAAAAATGAATTAGATATTATGAATAATTATTATAATAATAATTTAACTTATCTTACTAATTTAGCAATTATAACAGGTATTAGAAATAGTATATCACATGGTCATGTTGAAACTATTTTAGGTAAAGATTTTAGTAGTTCTAAAATTATTTTTAAAGATATTTATGAAGGAGAAATAACTTTTGAATTAACTGTAACATTACAAGATTTCTTAGATTTTTTAGATAGTAGTTTTCAAGAAGTAATTAATTTTATTAAACCAAAAGAAAATATGCATAAAAAGTAAGAAAAACATGATATAATATAAGCAAATGAGGTTTATAATATTACTTGAAATAATTATAAGAAGGAGGATTAAATGCTTATTACTAGTTTAGATAATTTAAAAGTTAAAAAATATGTCAAATTAAAAAATAAAAAATATCGTGATATCGAAAAAATGTATTTAGTAGAAACTAATCATTTAGTTGAAGAAGCACTTAATCATCAAGTTTTAGTTGATTTATTAGTTTTAGAAAATGAACAAGTTTCTTATAATTTTAATTATACTTATGTTACTAAAGAAATAATGAAAAAATTATCTAGTTTAGAAACTATTCCTAAAGTAATAGGTGTTGTTAAGATGTTAGAACCTAGTAATAATCTAGGTAATAGTATTTTACTTTTAGATGATATTCAAGATCCAGGTAATTTAGGAACGATTATTAGAAGTAGTGTAGCTTTTAATGTATCAACAATTGTTTTAGGTTTAAACTGTGTTGATTTATATAATGAAAAAGTAATTAGAAGTACTCAAGGTATGTTATTTAAAATAAATATCATGCGAGCTGATTTAAAAGAAATAATAGCTAATTTAAAGAAAGATAATTATTTAATTCTTGGTACTAATGTTAAAGATGGTGTTGATGTTAAAAATATTAAAGTTAATAAATATGCTTTAATCATGGGAAATGAAGGTAAAGGAGTTAAAGAAGAATTATTAACTTTATGTGATAAAAATTTATATATTAAGATGAATAATAACTGTGAAAGTTTAAATGTAAGTGTTGCAACTAGTATTCTTTTATATGAATTAAATGGAGAATTAAGATGATTTATCTTGGCAAATATGTTAATACGCATGGTATTAAAGGAGAAATAAGAATAAAATCAAATTTTAAGTATAAAGATAAAGCTTTTAAACCAGGAAATATTATTAAAATAGCTAATCAAGAATTTACTATTACTAGTTATAGAGTACATAAAGAATATGATATGCTAACTTTAAAAGATATTAATAATATTAATCAAATTATTGATTTAAAAGGTGAAAATGTTTATATCGATAAAAAATATTTAAATTTAAATGATAATGAATATTTAGATGAAGATTTATTAAATTTAGATTTATATATGGGTAATAATTATCTAGGTAAAGTGGAACAAGTAGAATATTTAACAAAGAATAAAAAATTATTAATAGTTAGTAAACATTATATTCCTTTTGAATTAGTAAAAAAAATAGATTTTTTAAATAAAAAAATAATAATTGAGGAGGTTAGTGGTTTATGAGAATCGATATTTTAACTTTATTTCCAAGAATGTTTGATGGTTTTTTAACAGAATCTATTATTAAAAGAGCCATTGAAAATAAAAAAGTAACAATTAATATTTATGATTTTAGAGAATATTCCAAAGATCCTCATGGTAAAGTTGATGATACCCCTTATGGAGGAGGACCAGGTATGGTTCTTTGTCCGCAACCTATATTTGATTGTATAAAAAGTATTAGAACTGATGATTCTTTTGTAATTATGCTAACCCCTGAAGGCAAAGTTTATAATCAAGAAATGGCTCTTAATTTAAAAAATAAAAAACATCTTATTCTTTTATGTGGTCATTATGAAGGATTTGATGAAAGAATAAAATCTATATGTGATATGTTTATAAGTGTGGGAGACTTTATTTTAACTGGGGGAGAAATACCAAGTATGTTAATAACAGATAGTATTGTTAGATTATTAGATGGAGTAATTGAAAAAGAAAGTTTAGAAACCGAATCATTTAATAATAAATTACTCGATTATCCAACTTACACCAAACCCCAAGTATATGAAGGAATGGAAGTTCCAAAAGTTCTATTATCAGGAGATCATAAAAAAATAGCTGAATATAGAAAACAAGAACAAATAAAAAAAACAAAAGAATTAAGACCTGATTTAATGGAGGAATAAAATGAATTACCTAATAGTTAAAGATAAAAAGAAAAAACAAGTTATTTACTTTGAATGTAATAAGTTAAATGGTTACCAAATGACTGCTAAAAATAAAAATATAAAATTAAAAGATGCTATAAATGTTAATAAAATGGTAATTATTAATCCTAGTTTTATTAACAAATTAATTGATAAAAATATCAATAGAAAATTAGAAAAATTAATCAAGTATATTATAGGTATCTATGATGCTGATGATGATCCAGCTGGTAATTTAATGCTAGCTTTAAATGAAGTAGAAAAATTTAAAAGAGAAATTATTAATAAATATTTAGCTTATATGAATAAAAAACAATTAAAAGACTTAGATCAAAAATTAAAAATTTTAGAAAATCAAGTTACTATGCAATCTTATTTATTAAATGAATCTAAAATTAATAATGAAAGTTATGAAACAAGTAAAGCTAGATAAAGTAAAAAAGATATTAAGTCTAATCTTTTTAATTCTTTGGTGTTTCTTAATTTTTTATTTTTCGAATCAATCAGGAAGTGTATCAAATCATAGTAGTGGTTTAATTGTAAAAATGGTAAGAATAATTATTCCAACTGGTAATATTGAATTATTAACTTTTATAATTAGAAAATTAGCTCATATGTTTTTATATTTTATGTTAACTATTTTAACTTATAATTGTTTTAAGCAATTTAATTTTAAAAAGAAGTATTTAATTATTTTATTTTGTTTTCTTTATGCTATTAGTGATGAAATACATCAATTATTTATAGTAAATCGTAGTTGTGAATTAAGAGATGTTTTAATTGATATGATCGGGGTATTAATTGGATATTTCTTCATGAAAGGAGTGCTTTTAAATGAAAGAAAAAAGTTATTTAAATAAGCCTTATGATCCAGAGATTTTAGAGTGTTCTTTACCTAAATATTTAGAAGATGATATAAAAGCTTTAAAAAAAGGATATGAAGAAAAAACATTACATCTGGATTGTTTATTTAATGAAGTAGAAGGATCAATTGATAGTGCTTATTATGATGGAACTATTTCTGATACTCAAAAAGATTATTTATATGATATGTATGTATACGGAGAATATTGGAGGGACAAATGATAAATTTTACAAATTGCAATATAAATAAATATAAATATTATGGTGGTACCAATGGTAATAAAATATGTATTATTTATAATAATGAAGATTATATGTTAAAATTACCATATTTAAAAAAAGAGAAAACATCATATTCTAATAGTTGTATTTCTGAATATATTTCATGTCAGATTATAAAAACTTTAGAATTAAATGTTCAAGAAACAATTCTTGGCACTTTTAAAGATAAAATAGGGGTAGCTTGTAAAGATTTTACTGGTAATGGCTATGTTTTAAAACAATTTGCTGAATTAAAAAACAGTCAAATAGAAACTTCTGAAAATGGCTATGGAACTGAGTTAAATGAAGTTATAGAAACAATTGATAATCAAACAGTTTTTGATCAAAAAGAATTAAAAAATTTCTTTTGGGATATGTTTATAGTTGATGCTTTACTTGGTAATTTTGATAGACATAATGGTAATTGGGGATTTTTAGTAAATGCTGAATTAAAAGATATTAAAATAGCTCCAATCTTTGATTGTGGATCCTGTTTATATCCTCAACCAAATGATGAAATGTTAAAATCAATATTAAATGATGAAAAAGAAATGAATTCAAGGGTTTTTGTCTTTCCAACTTCAGCTTTAAAAGAAAACAATAAAAAAATAAATTACTTTGATTATATAAGTAGTTTACAAAATGATGAATGTAATCAGGCCTTAAAAAGAATATTTCCAAGAATTAATTTAAAGAAAATAAATACAATAATCACTGAAACCCCTTTTATTTCTGATATAAGAAAACAATTTTATCAAGAAATAATTAAATTAAGATATGAAAAAATTTTAAAATATTCTTATGATAAATTAATAGAATCTTGATATTTATCTAAAAATGTGATATTTTATTAAAAGTGAGGAGAGATTATGCAAATTGTATTATTAATTATAGCTATTTTATTAATTATTATTGTTCTATTACAAAGTGGTAAAGCTGAACCTGCTAGTCAAATTATTAGTGGGGGTAGCATGGATTTATTTAATAAAAGAAAAGAAAGAGGATCTGAACTAGTTATTAGTCGAATTACTCTTATCCTAGGTTTTTTATTCTTTATTATTAGTCTTGTAATGGAATTTATGTAAAATTAAAAATATTAAAAAGAGCTGAGTAGAAAGGAATAAATTCTATTCAGTCTTTTTTTTTGAAATGTTGCAAAAAAATTAAAAAAATAAGTAAAAAAAAATTAAAACAGATATAGATGCACCAGTAATAGTTCTAAAAAAAGATTATTATTCTAAATTAAGTCATGGTTTTCACGCAGATATAATATTCAGGTTATAGTATCAAGTGGTTTAATCACATGTATGTAGTGTTTCAAGATAGAAGGAATCATTATACTTTTATTCCTATGAATGATTTATATTTTAAATATTACAATAATTATTCTAAAAACGAATGTGCTGATTTAATTTTTTCATTTACGATTAACTCATTAATGACTTAATCGTTTTTGTTTTGAATTAAAAAAAATACGAGGAATAGTAGATATTTTTTTCTTGCAAAAGAAAATATGTTAAAAATATTTTCAAATACGATTAAATATGGTATAATTTAATCGTGAAAGGAAAATGGTTATGGGATATGAAAATAAAATTTTAAATTTATTTAAAAATGGATATTTAAATACAAAAGATGTTGTTAATAATAATATTCCGAGAACTTATCTTACCAAACTTGTAAAAGAAGGTAAAATAGAAAGAATAAGTCGAGGAGTTTATGCTAAGAAAAATGTATTGGTTGATGAATTTGTAGTTTTACAAAGTAAAAGTAAAAATGCTATTTATTCTAACACAACAGCACTTTATTTATATGGTTTTTCAAATAGAATTCCAATTAAATATGATATAACCATTAATAATGGATATAATGGAACACTTCAAAAAGATAATAATGTTAATTTATTTTATACCAAAAAAGAATTATTAGATTTAGGGGTAATTAACTATAAATTAGATTCTGGTAATATTATTAGAGTTTACGATTTAGATAAAACTATTTGTGACATTATTAAAAATAAAAAGAAAATGGATGTAGAAATTTTTAATAAAGCTATTAGAGAGTACTTTTATAGTAGAAAGAAAAATACTTTAAAACTATACGAATATGCTAAAAAGATGAATATATATAATAAAGTAAGAGATACTTTTGAGGTGCTTAAATGATTAAAAATAGAGATAGTTTAAAAGAAAAAGCATCTAATTTATCTAATAAAACGAATATACCTAATAAATATTTAATTCAAAACTTTATGTTTGAAGCTTTATTAAAAAGAATATCAAAGTCTAGGTATAAAGATAAATTTATAATTAAAGGTGGATTCTTATTATCATCTATCTTTGGAGTTAATTTAAGAAGTACTATGGATTTAGATACTACTATAAAAGGACTACCACTAGATAGAGAAACTATTACTAAAGTTATTAATGATATTATTAGTATGGAAATAGATGATAATATCAAACTTGAAATAGAAAATATTAAAGATATTAGAGAAGAAGAATTATACTCAGGTTTTAATGTCAATTTAAAAGCAGAATTTGATGGTTTGAAAACTAATTTAATGATTGATATAACTACCGGAGATGTTATTACTTATAAAGAAGTTGAGTTTAAATATAATACCTTATTTGATAATGAAATCATTAATATTATAACTTATAATTATGAAACCATACTAGCAGAAAAGTTTGAATCAATAATTAGTAGAAATATTGATAATACTAGAATGAAAGATTATTACGATTTATATATGTTTGTTAATTTAAAGTGGGATGATATTAATAAAGATACTTTAAGAAAAGCAATTATAAATACTGCTAAAAATCGTGAAACATTAGATTATATAGATGATGCTAGTAAATATATAGAATTAATTAGTGATGATTCAAGATTAAAATCACTATGGAATAGTTATAAAAGCAACTATGATTATGCAAAAAATATAGAGTTTGTTGATACAATAAATGCAATTAAAGTAATTAGTGAAATTGTTTTACCAGTTGGAATATAAATGTGCTTTAATTCTTTATATTCTTTTGAATCAAGCTAATAAGGAATTAATAACACTATTTGAAAAAATATTTTATTTGAAATGATGATTTAAAGCAGTTTTGTTCTATGATTTTAAAATTTTTAGAAGCTGAGTAGAAAGGAATAAATTCTATTCAGTCTTTTTTTAGTATTCGGCTTAAATTCGGCTTATTTTAATTTTTTATTGATAAGTATATAATTAGCAATTCATCTTTCATGTTTATTTAATATATCTATAATATTAATTTATAGATAAAAAAAGAATCAATTAAGATTCTTTGCTATTTAATAAGTTATTCATTGTATTTTCGTAGTAAATTTCTAAGTCTTCGTCTTTAATACTAAATTCGTATTTATCACGAATATATTCCATAGCTTTATATTGAAGTTTACTATCTTTAGTTAATTTCTCATCAGTTAAAGTTTCAATAATATGAGTTTTAACTTCTTCTAATTTAGGTTTATCTTTAACAGATACTTTTAAAAATATTTCATAACCATATTCAGTTTCAAGTGGTTCACTTGAATATTTACCAACTTCAAGTTTAGTTAATTCTTGACGAGTTACATCATCTAAATCAAGAGTATTAACAAATCCCATACTTCCACCATTATTTTTAGTAGCATCATCATCAGAATATTCTTTACTAACTTCCTCAAAAGTTTTACCTTCATTTAATTTAGTAATAGCTTCTTTAGCTTTCTTTAAAGCATCTTCTTTGGTAGTTCTTTTTTCATCTTCAGTCATAGAATCAGTTGTTTTAACTTCAACTAAAATATGTTTAGCTTCAATATCACCAGTTATTTTATCATTATAATAATTAGTAATATCATCATCACTTATTAAAGTTTTTAAATAATCTTTAACAACAAGATTTCTTTTATAATTTAATTTAAAATATTCTTTTAATTCATCAACATTTTTATAACCATAATTATTAATATATTCTAAAAACTCTGTTTCAGTCTTATAATAATTTCTTAAAGAATTAACTTGAATATTAACATAATCATTAATACTATCACTATCTTCATATTCTTTATTTAAAATATTTGTATCAATCATATCAATTAAAAAGTTAATACCATATTTATCTTTTAATTTTTCATATAAATCATTAGTTGATATATTAAGTTTACTATCTTTAAAAGTAACTAATTCATCTTCACCACCTTTAAGTTCTGTTTTCTTTTCACATCCAAGGGATCCAAATACTAATAAAACTGTCCCTAAAACTATTAATGTTTTTTTCATTAAATCCTCCTTTAATTAACATTAATATCATAACAAAAGATAAAAAAAAAAACAATTGTTTTTACATAAAAACTATTTAATTTATATTTATTATTAATATTATTTTAAGTAATTTCTTATTTTTGCCCTCACATAAATAAAAAAAGACCATAAAATAATGTGAATATATAAAAAAGGAGGAATAAATTATGTGTAATAACTATACATCATCTTATGCTATTGTATTAGTTCTTTTCATTTTACTAGTAATCATACTAGGTAATTATATATAATTAGAAGGGGGTAAATTATGAATTGTCAAAATAATACAGAAACTGTTACTTCTTGCTGCCATAGAAGTGATAATGGATTTTTAATAATCGTTGTTTTATATATTTTACTTGCTATTATACTAGGAAGTAGATGTAGAGGATACTAATTAAAAAAGAAGTTAGTCAACTTGACTAATTTCTTTTATTAATAAAAATATTCACTATAGTTTATCAAATACCTAAGTTCTTAATTAATATTGAAAGAAATATTTATATCAAAGATCTAATAAATTAACTTTATTATAAAAATATTTCTTAAACAAAGAAATGTTTTTTTGAAACTAGGTTAAAAGAGTCAGTTTTTTGTTTTTTTTCTATACAAATAATTTTTCTTTTGCTATAATTAAGTTGATTTAGAAACTATAGGAGGGTTTATGTATATACCACTTTATAATAAAACAACTTATTCTTTTTTATCAAGTTTACTTAGTGTTGATGATTTAATAAAAATAGCTATAGATAATAATTTAAAAAGTATTAGTATTACTGATAATAATTTATTTGGAGCTATGGAATTTATTAAGAAGTGTCAAGATAATAATATTAATCCTCTAGTAGGATTAGATTTAGAAGATAGAATTTTATATGCTAAGAATTATCAAGGATATCAAAATTTATTAAAATTAGTTACTTTACAAAGTGAAAGAGAATTAACTAATGATGACTTTTTTAAATATAAAGATAATTTAATTTGTCTTCCTTTAAAAGAAATAGATTTAATTTATGATACTATTTTTTATCCTAATGATAATACTAAAGAAAATGGTATTTATTTAAATCCTTTATTATATAAAGAAGAAAATGATTATGAAACTTTAAAATATTTAGAATTATTAAGAGATAATTTAACAGTTATTAATGATTATCAAAATAAAATAGGTTGTTATTATAAAGAAGTTAGTAATAGTAATTTAACTATGAATACTTTGAAATTAAGTAATATGTGTCATTTAGAATTACCGGAGTTTAAACTTAATTTACCTATTTTTAATCAAGAAATTGATTCAGTTAGTTATTTAACTAATTTAAGTTATAAAGGATTATTAAAAAGATTAGATGGTAGAGAAGATTCTAAATATTTAAATCGTTTAAAATATGAACTTGATGTTATTATTAAAATGGGTTTTACGGATTATTTTTTAATTGTTTATGATTATATTCGCTATGCAAAAACGAATAATATTTTAGTAGGACCTGGTAGAGGATCAGCAGCTGGATCTTTAGTTAGTTATTCTTTAGGAATAACCGATATTGATCCTTTAAAATATGATTTATTATTTGAAAGATTTTTAAATCCTGAACGGGTTACTATGCCAGATATTGATACTGATTTTCCAGATATTTATAGAGATCAAGTAATTGAATATGTTAATAAAAGATATGGAGATAAACATGTTGCTAATATTGTAACTTTTCAAGAGATGAAAGCCAAACTTTGTATTAGAGATATTGGTCGAGTTATGAATATTCCTTTAGAAGAAGTTGAGCAAATAACAAAAATGATAGGATCAAGAAAAGAAAGTTTAAAAGAAATATATGAATCAGATAAAAAACTCCAAGCTTTTATTAGAACAGATAATCGTTTAAAAAAACTAATGGAAGTTTCGATTAAAGTCGAAGGTGTTAAAAGACATACTTCTATTCATGCAGCAGGAATTATTATTAGTAAAGATCCCTTAGATGAAGTTGTTCCTTTAACATATGACGAGGGTACCAAGCAATATATATGTTCTTATGAAGCTAGTTATTTAGAAGATTTAGGTCTTTTAAAAATGGATTTTCTAGGTATAAAAAACTTAACAACTATTATGGAAATCCTGGATAATGTTTATAAACAAGAAAACATGAAAATTGATTTTAAAAATATTCCTCTTGATGATAAAAAGACCATTGAAGTATTTCAAACGGCATCAACTAATGGTATTTTTCAATTTGAAAGTAGTGGTATGAAACAATTTTTAAAACAATTAAAACCCAATAATTTTGAAGAAATTGCTGCTGCTATTGCTTTATTTAGACCAGCATCAGCAGCATCTATTCCAAGTTTTATTAAAAGAAAAGAAGGTTTAGAACCAATTAATTATTTTCATCCTAGTTTAGAAAGTATTTTAAAACCAACTTATGGTATTATTATTTATCAAGAACAAACCATGCAAATAGTAAGAACTATGGCTGGATTTACCTTAGGAGAAGCCGATATTTTAAGAAGAGCTATTTCTAAGAAGAAAAAAGATATCTTAACTAGTTTAAAAGAAAAATTTATAACAGGAGCTCTTAATAAAGGTTATACAAACGAATTAGCTATAAAAATATATGATTTAATTTTACAATTTGCTTCTTATGGATTTAATAAAAGTCATAGTATAGCTTATACAATGGTAGCTTATAAAATGGCTTATTTAAAAGTTCATTATCCAAAATACTTTTATGTTTCTTTATTAAATAGTGTTATTTCGGATAATATTAAAACTAAAGAATATATGTATGAAATAAAAAAATATGAAGTTAATATTTTAAAACCAGATATTAATATTAGTACTTGTTCTTATGAAGTATTAAATAATAATATTGTTTGTCCTTTTAATATTATTAAAGGTATTAGTAAAATAATTTGTACTAAGATAATTAATAATCGAGATAATAAATATTTAGATATTTATGATTTCTTTAGTAAAAATAATGATTTAACTAAAAATAATTTAGAATTATTAATAGAAGCAGGTTGTTTGGATTCTTTTAATTATAATCGTCATACTTTAATGAATAATTTAGATAGTTTATTAAACTATGCTTCTCTTTGTAAAGATTTAGATCCTAATTATGTTTTAAAACCAGAAATTATGCTAGTAGATGAATATGATATTAGTTATTTAACTAATAAAGAAAAAGAATTATATGGTTTTTATATATCTAATCATCCTGTTATAAGTTATAAAAGTAAATATCAAGATATTATTAATTTAGTCGATATTAGTAATTATTTTAATAAGAAAGTTAATTTATTAGTTTTAGTAGAGAGAATAAGAGTAATTGCTACTAAAAAAGGAGATAAAATGATGTTTTTTGCTGGAAGTGATGAAGAAACAATGGCTGATTTTACGATGTTTCCAAATGAATATAAAAAATATGCTAATTTAGAAAAAGGTGATATAATTAAAGTATATGGTAAGATCGAAAAAAGAAATGGAAGTTATCAAATAATTATTGAAAACTTAGAAAAATTAAATTAAAGGAGAAAAAATGAATAAAACAAAGATAGTAGCTAGTTTAGGACCAGCATCAAATGATTTAGAAATAATTGAACAAATGATTAATGGAGGAGTAGATGTCTTTCGTATTAATATGAGTCATGCTTCAATTGAAGAAACGGAAGATTTAATTAAAAAAATAAGAAAAATAGAAAAGAAACTAAATAAAATAGTTGGTATTATGTTAGATACAGATGGACCTAGTATTCGTTTAGATAAATTTAAGGAAGAAGAAGTTTTCTTAAAACTTGATAAAGAAATACGTATTTATAATTATCATGTTGTTTGTAACAATACCCAATTTTCTACTAACTATGATAAAATAACTAATTTAGTAACCATAGGTGAAGAAATAAAATTATCTAATGGAAATGTCTTATTAGAAGTAATAAAAATAAATGAAGATAACTTTATTTGTAAAGTAAAAAAAGAAGGAATTATTAAAAGTGGTCAAACTATTCATATTCAAGATGGTAATTATCATTTACCTTTTATGAGTTTAAAAGATAAAGAAAATATCATGTGTGCTATTAAAAATGATGTTGATTTTCTAGCTTTATCTTATGTAAGAGATGAACAAGATATTTTAGAAGTAATTGATATGTTAATTGAAAATGAAAATGAACATATGAATATTATTGCTAAGATTGAAAATGAAAGAGCTTTTAATAACTTAGATGAAATCTTAAAAGTAGTCGATGGAGTTATGGTAGCAAGAGGTGATTTAGGAATTGAAATACCTTTAGAAAAATTACCATTTCATCAAAAACAAATTATTGCTTTAGCTAATAAGTATCAAAAAATTAGTTTAGTAGCAACTGATTTATTAAAAAGTATGGTTTTAGAAAATAATCCATCAAGAGCTGAAGTAGCGGATATTTATAATGCTGTCTTTGATAAATGTGATGCTTTAGTTTTATGTGATGAAACAACTATTGGAGTTGATCCAGTTAACTGTATTGAAGTCATTAAAAAAGTTGTAACCGAAGCAGAAAACGATTTTCCATATAAAGAAAATTTAGATGAAACTTTTAAATTAGTAAGTCAAGATGTAACTTCAACGATAGCTTATTCTGTTGTCAATGCTGATTTAATTTTAAATGCTAAAGGAATACTTGCTAATACTATGAGTGGTTATACAGCGAGAAAAATAAGTTATTTCCGACCAAGAAGTATTATTATTGGTTTAAGTCCAAAAATTAGTACTTTAAGAAGTTTAACTCTAAACTATGGAGTATTACCAATTTTAGTTAATAAATTTACCGATACAGATAGTATTATCAAGGAAAGTATTAAAGAATATAAAAAAGTAATTCCTAGTCAAGAAAATGATATAGTTATTTTAACCGGAGGATTCCCACTTGATAATAAAAGTACTAACTTCATGAAAATAGAAAAACTATAAAAAATAACTTGAAAATAGTTAAAAAAAATGATAACATCATATTGTAAAAAAGTAAAAGGAGTGAAAAGTATGTTAAAAATTAAGAAAAATAATTTAAATTTACTTGACACATATTTGACATGGGGGGGGGGTAGTAATATCCTTTATACCCATATCAAATAAGCTTTTACGAGGTTAAAACATGGTTAAGACAGTTAATAAA
>CAMBUO010000012.1 GCA_945871105.1 uncultured Clostridia bacterium | reverse complement strand
AAGCAATAAAATTATAAGTACCATTTTCTGAAACTGCATAAGTGTATTTTTTATCCTTAATTACTACTCCATTTGGTAGTTTTAAATATTTAAATTTAACTTGTTCAACCTCAATATTAATATTTACTTTATCGTTAGTGTATTCTAAATTATCAATACTTAAAACTATCTGCTCTTGGATTTTATTGATATGTCTTGATATTTCATAAGTTTTTCCCTCAGAATTAGTAATACTATAAGTAATTGTATAATCATTAGCAGAACCTTCTTGTTTTATCTTAACTTTATTTGTTATATCACCATCAACTTCATCAATGGCTAAATAACCTGGTTCTTGGTAAGTATCTGATGATTTTAAATTTATTTCTTTTTCTCCAAGTAATTCTATATAAGGATAACTAGTTGTTTTATTAATTACATAAATTAGTCTTTCTTGTTTTATATTTTTAAAAGAATAAATTAATTTATATTTGCCAACTTGATTTGTATCAACAGTACCAGTTATTTTTACTTGGTTATTATAATCATTTTTTAAATTATCAGTTGCTTCGTATCCTAATTCAAGGTATTCATCACCCATAAAAATTATTTGTTCATTTTTACCTTTTAATTCTAAAGAATAACTAGTTATTTTCTCTGGTTCTTTGCCATGTACTTCTGGAGGATTATTTATTTCTGGTGAGTCTTTTTTTAATATTATAAACAAAACTAAAATTAAAATTATAATTGCCAAAGCAACTAAAGAATACCAAATAAACTTATTTAAATTACTTTTATTTTTCATATCTCACTCCATTATAAGAATATCATAAATTCCAAAATTAAAAAAGTATTGATTAAAATTTAGCATTATTAAAGTTATTTTTAAAAGTTTGTTATGATTTAAATTTTATCTTATTATTTAATTAACATTAATTCATAATATTTTCTTATATAAATCTTAATATAGATTTTAAAATATTTGAAACAATTCTTATCATAACTAATTTATTATAAGAAATAATATATTCATTAAAAATGATAATGCATAACCTACTTTTACTTATAAACTATTTGTAAATTATAGAAATAAGAATTTTTTATTTTAATATTTAAAATTTACATTTAGTTATAATATAATTATAGATTAATATACTTGTATCTTTATTATAATGAGTAGCATCATTACTTGATACAGGTTTAAAATTATTTATTCCTATACCATTGTAGGTATCACAATAATAAACTCCATTTAATAATGCTTTTTGTTCACTATTATATTTTTTTATTGTTGTGTTTTTGGAATCAGATGCATTAGTG
Organism: uncultured Clostridia bacterium; assembly: GCA_945871105.1. Classification (GTDB taxonomy): domain Bacteria; phylum Bacillota_I; class Bacilli_A; order RF39; family UBA660; genus RUG591. Next base: position 31,665 of record CAMBUO010000012.1, on the reverse strand, counting down.
CGAGGGTTAACGGAAATAAAACCAACTTTATGATTTTTCCAAGTTGTTTTAGCTAATTCATTTAATCTTTCAGCATAGTTAGCCCTATTATAATTATATTTCATATCATTGTATCCTAAATTACTATAAATATAGTATCTTTTGTTAGGATTTTGTTCTAATATTTTATTAACACTAGGTATAGCAGTTTTTATAAACCAATCAATACCTTCTCCACCTTTAGCAACAATTGTATCAGTAGGGGAAATATTAGAACCTAAATGAATTTTCATAGCAGCAAATCTTGAGTCACCTATTAAAATAAAACCATCCATAGGTTGTTCTATTATATTCATTTGACAAGAAATTTGTTTATAATTACCAACTTTATCATAAATAATAATTGAAGCATTACTTAAACGTGAATTAATTGTAATAGTATTATTAGTATAATAAGAACCATTATATGAATAATTTTTAATACCTGATTTTTTATCGCTTGCTGTAATTTTAATTGTACTTATATTGTCTTTAACTGTAACTAAACAACTACCTGTAGGTGTTTCTTTATCAATATTATTAATAGTTATGCTTTTATTTATAACATTATTGTCGGTATCATAAGCAATAAAATTATAAGTACCATTTTCTGAAACTGCATAAGTGTATTTTTTATCTTTAATTATTACTCCATTAGGTAATTTTAAATATTTAAATTTAATTTGATTAACATCAATATTAATATTTACTTTATCATTAGTGTATTCTAAATTATCAATACTTAAAATTATCTGCTCTTCTATTTTTCTGATATGTCTTGTTGTTTGATAAGTTTTTCCTTCTGAATTAGTAATACTATAAGTAATTGTATAATCAGTAGCTGATCCTTCTTGCTTTATCTTAACTTTATTTGTTATATCTCCATCAAGTTCATCTATAGCCATATAACCTGGTTCTTGGTAAGTATCTGACGATTTTAAATTTATTTCTTTTTCTCCAAGTAATTCTATATAAGGATAACTAGTTGTTTTATTAATTACATAAATTAGTCTTTCTTGTTTTATATTTTTAAAAGAATAAATTAATTTATATTTGCCAACTTGATTTGTATCAACAGTACCAGTTATTTTTACTTGGTTATTATAATCATTTTTTAAATTATCAGTTGCTTCGTATCCTAATTCAAGGTATTCATCACCCATAAAAATTATTTGTTCATTTTTACCTTTTAATTCTAAAGAATAACTAGTTATTTTCTCTGGTTCTTTGCCATGTACTTCTGGAGGATTATTTATTTCTGGTGAGTCTTTTTTTAATATTATAAACAAAACTAAAATTAAAATTATAATTGCCAAAGCAACTAAAGAATACCAAATAAACTTATTTAAATTACTTTTATTTTTCATATCTCACTCCATTATAAGAATATCATAAAAGCCAAAAAAAGAAAACTATTTTCTAGTTTTCTTCATTGAATTCATTTTCTAAAACTTCTAATGGTTCATTATCAGCAAAAGCTGTTTCTAAGTCAAAGTCAACGTTTTGATAAGCTTTAATACCCGTTCCAGCTGGGATTAATTTACCTATAATAACATTTTCTTTTAATCCTTGTAAATTATCAACTTTTCCACGAATAGCAGCATCAGTTAAAATTCTGGTTGTTTCTTGGAAAGAAGCTGCTGATAAGAATGAATCTGTTTCAAGAGAAGCTTTAGTAATACCAAATAGAACTGGTACACCTGTAGCTGGTCTTTTTCCTTCAAGAATTGTTTTCTTATTACCATCGGTAAATTCAAAGAAGTTAACAAGAGAACCTGGTAATAAGTATGTATCGCCTGAATCAATAATACGAATCTTTGAAATCATACGTCTTGCTATTACTTCAACGTGTTTATCAGATATTTCAACACCTTGACTACGATAAGCATTTTGAACTTCTTTTAAAATATATTCTTGCGTTGTTAAAGGATCAGTTACAACTAATAATTCTTTTGGACTAATAGCACCTTCTGTTAATTTGTCACCAGGATTAACCATATCACCTTTTTCAACACGAAGTTTAGCACCATAGTTAGTTACATGTTCCTTGGTTTCTAAATCATTTTTAACACTAATCTTGAATTTTCCATGATCTTCAGTGATTTTAGTTACTTTTCCACTAATTTCCGCAATTGTAGCTTTTCCTTTTGGATTTCTAGCTTCAAATAATTCTTGAACACGTGGAAGACCTTGAGTAATATCTTCTCCACCGGCAACACCACCTGTATGGAATGTACGCATTGTTAATTGGGTTCCTGGTTCTCCAATTGATTGAGCAGCCATAACACCGATTGCTTCACCAACTTCAACAATATTACCAGTTGCTAAGTTACGTCCATAACATTTGCAACATACACCATTATGGGTATTACAAGTTAAGATAGAACGTATTTCAACATTATCAATTCCTGCTTCAATAATTTTTTCAGCAATACTTTCAGTGATTAATTCATTACGTTCAACTAAAACTTTACCCGTTTCTGGATGAACAACTTGTTTATTAGCATAACGACCAACAATACGATCATATAATTTTTCAATAACTGATCCGTTTTTATCATTAATAAAAGCACGAACAACAACTCCTTGATCAGTTCCACAATCTTCTTCTTTAACAATTATATCTTGACTAACATCAACTAAACGTCTTGTTAAGTATCCTGAATCGGCTGTTTTTAAAGCTGTATCAGCAGAACCTTTACGAGCACCATGGGTTGATAAGAAGAATTCAGATACTGATAATCCTTCTCTAAATGATGATAATACTGGAATTTCAACTGGTTCTCCATTTGGCTTAGCCATCAAACCACGCATACCAGCAAGTTGAGTAAAGTTAGAAATATTACCACGAGCTTTAGAATTCATCATCATGAAAATTGGATTATCAACTTCTGTTTTCGCATAAGTTTCAAGTTCTTTTTGAACTTCATTTTTTGCATTATTCCATGTATCAATTACTTTATTAAATCTTTCTTCATTAGTAATTAAACCACGTGTATATTGTTTATTAATAGTATTAACTAATTTATTAGCTTCTTCAACTATTTTTTCTTTATTTTTACTTGTTGTTACATCAGCTGCTGAAACAGTAATACCAGCAATAGTTGAATATTTAAATCCTAAATCTTTTAGTCTATCTAACATCATTGATGTTTCTGTTGTTTTATAACGTTTAAATGTTTGAGCAATGATACTTTCAAGGGTTCCTTTAGCAAAAGGTTTAACAAGAGGCATATTTTTAATAGCTTCTTTAATATCAGTTCCTTTTTCTAAAAAATATTTATTAGGTGTAATTTTTTGAATATTTTCATCACTTGGTTCATTTAAATAAGCAAATGAATCTGGTAAAATTTCATTAAAAATTAATTTACCTGGTGTAGTAACTAAATATTTACCTTTTTGCGTATCTGTAAATAATTTATATTTGAAAGAATCAACTGGTAAAGCAATTCTTGTATGAAGAGTAATTTCACGTCTTTCATAAGCCATAATAGCTTCATTAGAATTTTTAAATACTCTTCCTTCACCTGGTAAACCAGCTTTTTCCATCGTAATATAGTAGTTACCTAAAACCATATCTTGGCTTGGTGTAACAATTGGACTTCCATCTTTTGGATGTAAAATGTTGTTAGCACCTAACATTAATAATCTAGCTTCAGCAATAGCTTCTTCTGATAATGGAACATGGACAGCCATTTGGTCACCATCAAAGTCAGCATTAAAAGCCGTACAAACAAGTGGATGTAAGCGAATAGCTTTTCCACCAATTAACTTAGGTTCAAATGCTTGAATACCAAGTCTATGTAATGTAGGAGCACGGTTTAACATAACTGGATGTTCTTTAATAACATCTTCAACAACATCCCAAACAATTGGATCTTTATTTTCAATTAAACGTTTAGCAGCTTTGATATTAGAAGCTAAATTACGTTTAATTAAACCATTTATAACATGTGGTTTAAATAATTCAAGAGCCATATCTTTGGGAATACCACATTGATACATTTTTAAATCTGGTCCTACAACAATAACAGAACGACCTGAATAGTCAACACGTTTACCAAGTAAGTTTTGACGGAATCTTCCTTGTTTTCCTTTAAGCATACTAGATAATGATTTTAAAGGTCTATTACCAGCACCAGTTACACTTCTACCACGTCTTCCATTATCAAATAATGAATCAACGGCTTCTTGTAACATACGTTTTTCATTTTGAATAATAATTTGGGGAGCATTTAAATCAATTAATTTCTTTAAACGATTATTACGATTAATTACACGACGATATAAATCATTTAAATCACTAGTTGCAAAACGTCCTCCATCTAATTGAATCATTGGTCGCAATTCTGGTGGAATAACAGGAATACAATCCATAATCATCCATTCAGGACGGTTATCAGACTTATAAAAAGCATCTAATACATCAACTCTTTTTAAAAGTCTAACACGTTTTTGACCTTGAGCAGTTTCTAATTCTTTTTTAATTTCATTAATTTCTTTTTCAAGATCAACTTGTTTTAATAATTCTTTAATAGCTTCGGCTCCCATACCAACTTTGAAGCCATCACCATATTTTTCATAATAAGCACGATATTCTTTTTCAGATAATGTTTGTTTATTTTCAAGAGGTGTAATACCTTTATCAATAACAACATAACTTACAAAGTATAAAACTTCTTCTAGATCTCTTGGGGACATATCAAGAACTAAGCCCATACGACTTGGTACACCTTTAAAATACCAAATGTGGCTAACCGGAGAGGCAAGTTCAATATGCCCCATCCTTTCACGTCTTACTTTACTTCTTGTAACTTCAACACCACAACGATCACAAACAATATTTTTATATCTTACCCTTTTATATTTTCCACAAGCACATTCAAAATCTTTAGTTGGTCCAAAGATTTTTTCACAAAATAATCCATCTCTTTCTGGACGAAGAGTACGATAATTAATAGTTTCTGGTTTTTTTACTTCACCATAACTCCAAGAACGGATCATTTCAGGGGATGCAATACCTATTTTTAAGGCAGCAAACTTATTAACTTCTATCATTAGAAATCCCCTCCTTCTTCTAATTCTTCAAATTCTTCATTTTCTTCTTCGAAGTCTTCATCATCAAAATTATCTTCATCGTCAAAATCTTCTTCATCATTAAAATCGTCTTCATCATCAAAATCTTCTTGATCTTCTTCCGTTTCTGGTGGTAATTCGATTTCATCAATATCTAATTTAATATCATCTTTATATTCTTCTTCTTCGATTTGTTTTAAATCAAGTACTTCATTGTCATCGTTTACAATTTTTATATCAAGACCTAAAGCTTGGAATTCTTTCATTAAAACTCTAAATGATTCTGGTACGCCGGCTTGATTAATATCTTGACCTTTAACAATTGCTTCATAAACTTTAACACGACCAATAATATCATCGGACTTAACCGTTAAAATTTCTTGTAAAGTATGAGCAGCACCATAAGCATATAAAGCCCAAACTTCCATTTCTCCAAATCTTTGACCACCAAATTGAGCTTTTCCACCTAAAGGTTGTTGCGTAACTAAACTGTATGGTCCTGTTGATCTTGCATGTAATTTATCATCAACCATGTGATGTAATTTAATCATATACATAACACCAACAGCTACACGATTTTCAAATGGTTCTCCCGTACGTCCATTATATAGAACAGTTTTACCATCTGGATCCATTCCAGCTTCAGCCATCATGGCTTGAATATCTTCAGATTTAGCTCCATCAAATACTGGCGTTGCAACATGAACATTCAATTTCTTAGCTGCATAACCTAAGTGTAATTCCAAAATTTGTCCAATATTCATACGACTTGGTACACCCATTGGATTTAACATAATATCAACTGGTGTTCCATCTGGTAAGAATGGCATATCTTCTTGAGGTAAAATTAAGGAAATTACACCTTTGTTACCATGACGACCAGACATTTTATCTCCAACTTGAATCTTACGTTTTTGAATAATATAAATTCTAATTACTTTTGATACACCAGCTGGTAATTCATCATTTTCTTTACGAGAATAAATTTTAACATCATGAACAATACCATCTCCACCATGTGGAACACGTAATGATGTATCACGAACTTCACGTGTTTTTTCACCAAAAATAGCATGTAATAGTTTTTCTTCACTTGTAAGTTCAGCCATACCTTTTGGTGTTACTTTACCAACTAAGATATCACCTTCCTTAACTTCGGTTCCTATCATAACAATACCATTTTCATCTAAGTTTTTACGAGCTTCTTCTGAAACATTTGGAATATCTCTAGTAATCTCTTCTGGTCCTAACTTAGTATCACGACATTGCATTTGATAATCTTCCATATGAAGTGATGTATAAACATCATCTTTTACTAAATTTTCATTTAAAATAACAGCATCTTCATAGTTATAACCATTGAAAGTCATGAAAGCTACAACTACATTTTTACCTAATGCTAATTCTCCTTTATCAGTACTTGGTCCATCAGCAATAACTTGACCACGTTTAACTGTATCACCACAACGAACAATTGGACGATGATGTTGACAAGTTCCGGCATTAGATAATTCATAATTAGCTAAATGATATACATCTTGACCTAAAGCATTTTTTACAACTATTTTTTTAGAATCAACATAATCAACTACACCATCAGCTTTAGAAACAATGACAGCACCTGAATCTTTAGCTGCAATATACTCAACTCCTGTTCCAATAAATGGAGCTTCTGATCTTAATAAAGGTACGGATTGACGTTGCATGTTAGCACCCATCAAAGCACGGGTAGCATCATCATGTTCCAAGAATGGAATACAACTTGTTGTAACTGCTACTACTTGTTGTGGAGAAACATCAACATAATCAACATTATCAGATTTAGCTAAAATATTTTCACCTTTATATCTTGCTGTTACTTGATCAGGAACAATACGATTATCATCATCTGTTTCTATTGTTGCTTGAGAAATAATAAATTCGGCTTCTTCATCAGCAGTTAAATATTTAACTTCATCAGTTAATTTACGATCAATAACACGACGATATGGAGTCATAATAAATCCATAATCATCAACCTTAGCATAACTAGCTAAAGACGTAATAAGTCCAATATTTTGTCCTTCTGGTGATTCAATTGGACAAATTCTACCATAATGACTAGGATTAACATCACGTACTTCAACCCCAGCTCTATCTCTTGATAATCCACCTGGACCTAAAGCTGATAATCTTCTTTTATTAGTTAATTCAGCTAATGGGTTAGTTTGATCCATGAATTGTGATAATTGACTACTACCAAAGAATTCTTTCATAGCAGCTGTAACAGGTCTTATATTAATTAAAGTTTTTGGAGTTACTTCATCCATTTCTTGCGTTGTCATACGTTCACGAATAACTCTTTCCATACGAGCAACCCCAATACGGAATTGATTTTGTAATAACTCACCAACTTGTCTAATTCGACGATTTCCTAAATGATCAATTTCATCAAAATTACCAACACCATGTAGTAAATTTAAATAATAAGAAACTGAAGCATAAAAATCAGAAATAGTTAAACGCCTAACATCTATATTAAAGTCATTACCAATAACAATTAATTTTTCTTTTTTATTATTAGGATTGTAAATTTTAATAGTTTGAACCTTATTATTACTATCTAAATCATTATTAATTTTAACTTCTGTTAAATTATAACCATTATTAAATATTTCTTTTAATTCTTCAACTATATCTTTATTAATAACAGTATCTTTAGCAAATTTAACTTCCCCATCAATAATAATATCTTCAGCTAAAGTTTGATCTAATAAACGATCTGTAACATTTAATTTACGATTAAATTTATAACGTCCTACTTTGGCTAAATCATAACGGAATTCATCAAAAAATCTTGTAATTAATTGATTCTTTGAACTATCTAAAGTAGCTGGTTCACCTGGTCTTAATTTTTCATAAATTTCAATTAAAGCTTCATCCGTATTTCTAGTTGAATCTTTTGCAATGGTATTTTCTAAATATTCATCTTTACCAAATACTTTGTAAATATCTTCATCGCTTGATAAACCAAAAGCTCTTAAAAGTGTAGTAAGAGGTACTTTTCTAGTACGATCAATTCGTACATACACAACATCTCTTGCATCAGTTTCAAATTCTAACCAAGTACCACGAGTTGGAATAATTTGTGAAGTAATTACACTACGACCATTTTTATCAATCTCACGATTAAAATAAACACTAGGACTTCTTACTAATTGGCTAACAATAACACGTTCAGCTCCATTAATAATAAAAGTTCCACTGTCAGTCATAATAGGCATATCACCTAAAAATATTTCTTGTTCTTTAACTTCCCCTGTTTCGTGATTAAATAATCTTACTTCAACTTTTAAAGGTGCTGAATAAGTAGTTTCACGATCTTTACTTTCTTTAATAGAATATCTAGGTTCATCAAAATGGTAATCACCAAATTCTAAAGATAAAGTACCAGAAAAATTTTCTACGGGGAATAAATCCTCAAATACCTCTTTAATACCTGTTTCAATAAACCATTGATAACTCTTCTTTTGAATTTCTAGCAAGTCTTTTAATTCATAAGTATTTTTTATCCTTGAAAAGGATCTTCTTTGACGATAATCGCCACAATTAATAAGCTTATAAGCCATTAAAATTCACCCCTATACACTAATTTTTTTCCTAACATATTAACAATTTATAATACGCCGCCAATTTATATTAATAACACAATTTTCTTCAATAGTCAACAACATTTTAAAGAAATTATGCAAAAACCTTTACTTTTATTTAAAACGTCAACTTGATAATAATTACTCATATCTTTTATAAAAGATTTAGCCCCTTGTTCTTTTCTAATAACTAAATAAATAACCCCTAATTCATTCAAATATTTCTTTGCTTCTATAAATAAACTATATAATTTTTCTTTACCAACTCGAATAGGTGGATTAGTTATTATAAAATCAAATTTTTGTTCTATATTACTAAAACCATCACTATTTAAAGCTACAGTATTTAAACATTTATTTTCTTTTATATTCATCTTTGTTAAATGAATAGCTCGGTTATTAACATCAACCATGGTAACTTTACAATCTTTAAGTTTAGAAATAATAATTCCAATTGGTCCATATCCACAACCTAAATCCAAAACATGACCAAAAATATTTTCTTTTAAAACAGTCTCTAATAATAAATAAGTACCATAATCAAGTTCACCTTTGGAAAAAACCCCATTATCAGTTTTAAAAATAAATTCCTGATTAGAAATAATTACTTTAAATTCTTTTATTTCACTTTTTAAATTATCATCATTTAAAAAATAATGCCCCATATTCCTCCAAAAACGTAAAAAGAGAGTAACTACTTAAAAATATAATATAGTTACTCCTTTCTTATCTCGATATTTTAACTTATTTTGCTCCAAATTGCAAGAATTATTTTAAATAAAATCAATTAATTCAATATTATTAACATCATAATTTAAAGATTTAACAATAGAATCTATTTCATATTCATCAAAAGAAGTTTTAATTTCCTCTTTTGATTTAAAAAATAACCCTACTTGATACATAAATATTTCTTTAATCGTATTTCTTTCAATCCCAATACTAAGTAAATATTCAATAATATCTTCTACTTTTTCTTTATTTATAATAATATTATCTAAAGTATAATCATAATTATAATCTTTAATATCATTAATATCTTGTTCAGTATAACCTAATTGTTTCAAAAAATCCATTTTAATTACCTCCTTCTACCAATTTAGTAATTTGTTTTTCAATTTCTTTATATTCATCTCTTTTAATTACACTATGGTAAGTTAAAGCAATAATTAAAGCTTCTTTTACAGGAATACTTCTCGTTTTTAAATAATTATAAATACGAATAGTTTTAATTCTTGATAAATAAATATTATTAATCTTATATCTTAAATCACTTATTTTATATAATTTATCTAATTTTTCTAAATATTCATCCATATTTAAATCAATATTATGATTATTATAAATATCTATTAATAATTTTTCCATATCACTTCGATCAATAAATTCATATTCATTATCGAAATATAAATTAATATATTCATTAGGTAAAGTAAGAATATCAACTTTTGGATTAGCTATTTCACCAGCCAAGATACCAGGTTTACTTCCATATATTCTTAAATTATTCTCACTAGAATAACGTAATTTCATTAAAGCATCTCTTGTTATCATATTTAATTTATAAGGATATTTTTTTATATATTCAACACCATCAAAACTTTGTTCTCTACCTAAGAAAGCTTTTTCATGTCCCATAGCTTCAATATAATAATCTAAGTTATCTAAAACCTTTTTATTAGCTAATAAATATTTAACATTATCATTATTAAGTTCTAACTGGTAACTAGTAACTATCTTATAATTTTCTTTTAAAATATTATTATCAATTATTAATAGTTCACGATAATTATCAAATAAATTAATTATATTAATTTTATATTCTTTAAAGAATTCAATATCATTTATAAATGTTGTTGCCATAATATCATTCATAAAAATACCTGGAAGAGTTTCTAAAGTAATATTTAAAACTTTCTTAAATTCTTCTTCTTTTAAAGATAAATCATTTTTAATTATTTCTAAGATTCTTTCTAAATTAGAACTATTAAGTTTTAAAGTATCATCAATTATATCCGGATATTCTTTAAATAAATCAAGAACTTGATAGTTTTCTAATATAGTTTGATTAGTTTCCGAAATATTTTGTTTAGTTTCTACATTATCAGTAACAATTTCTTCAGTTTCTTTTAAAGTTTCTTCGGGTAAATTATCTGGTGTAGTAACTTCTATCTTTGGTTCTTCAATTGGTAATTCACCATCTTGTTGAATACTTTCTAGTTCTTCAGGAACATCAATAGTTAAATCTTGAGGAACAAAAACATCACGATTTAATTTTGTTGTATCATTTTCTTTTGGCATTTCCATATTAGGATCAATTTTAAAAGTTGGAGAAGCAATAGTTGTATCAACAGATTCAGGTAATTTAAAATCTTCAAAATTAATTCCTTCAAGAGGATTATTATCTTCTTTTACTTCTACCTCTTTAATAGGTTCTGACTTTTCTTCTTTAGCATCTAATTCATCATTATTTATACTATTATTACTAGTATTAGCATCTAATTCTTTAATTTTATCATCTATTTTTTGAATAATATCTTCTAAATCAATCGTATTATTTAAATTTATTTTTACTTTTTCTTCATCTTCTGAAGAATTTAACTTATTCATAGAAAACTTAGGTAATTCAAAATCTTTTTCTTCAAAGAAATCAGTATCTTCATGATTTAAATCAGTTATTTTAACTTCATTAAACTCATCTTCTTGATTAGTTGTATCTTTTTCTTCTTTTGGCATCGATTCATAAATATCACGATTATATTTTAAAATATAACTAAATATATCAATTTTTTCTTCCATAGGTAAATTAGAAAATTCTAAAGCATCTACTACTTCCTCAATTTCAACTAAATATTCATTTTCTCTTAATTTATTAACTATTCTTTGATAATTTTCTAAAGATTCTTCTAAAACATTTAAATTTACTTCTGGTAATCTTTCTTTACTTTCTTCAAGATTTTGAATAGTTTCATTTAATTCTTCACTTTTAACATTTAAGGACTCAATAAATTTTAAAATAGCTTCTTCTTGATTAGCTGTTAATTCTAAACTAATACCTTCTCTAATACCTTTAATAATATACATAATTCCTTGATAATTACAAGTTTTATCACTAAATATTTCCTTTATGCTAGGATCAACCATTAAAAGTATCTTTTCAAAATCTTCTTTTTCAATTTTATCAAAATTTAAAATATCTTTAGTCTTAAAAATACTAATCTTATCATTAATATAATCTAAATCATTATTATTTTTTAATAATTCTCCATTTAAATAATTCAAATTATCTATATTTTTATTAATAGCTTCTATTTTAACAGTTAAAATTTTAATTAATCTATCTTGCATTTATTCCTCCATATCTAAAGTATCCAAGTCTATAGTTAATACTAAATCTTCTACTTTTATATTTTTTAAGAAAATATCTCTTTCTAAATTATTTGCATACTTACTAACTAATTTTAAAGTTTTCTTAATATATTCAAAATTATCTTCCAAATATTTTTCTAAATCAGCATTTTTATCAATTGCACCTATTATAAGCACATTACCATTATCTAAAAACATATAAATAGTTTTAACAATAAATTCTTTTTTTAAATAAAAGTAATAATCTTTATATTTATAATCAGGTAAAAATAATTCTTTATTTGTTTCAATATCTAATAAATTTTTATAAATACAACTTTTATATTTAGTAGAACATTTAGTTAAATAATCATCAATTAATAATTTATCTTCTTTTTTCGTAAAAATAATATTTTTATAATAATTATCACTATATTTAACTTTTTGTTTTTCAAACTCATTTAAGTAATCTTCTATTTCTAAATAACTATTGTAATATTTAGAAATCTTATTATATTCTTTTTGCTTATAAAGATTATTTATCTTAGTAATTAAATATTTTTCTTTTTCAATTAAAGATTTTTCTCCTGATTCTAAAAATAATATTTTATTATCAAGTTCTAAGTTATTATCATTTACTAAATTATTATCTAGTTTCTCTTGATTATTCTGTAATATACTTTTAATATCTGATAGATAAATATCAGGGGCTATGATTACATCATTAGTTAAAGTATAAGTTTTAACATTAAATTTACTTACTAATATTAATAAATTTAATTTATCTATTTCAGGAATATCAACTAGTTGCATAAATAATATAAATTCTTCGATATCATCAACAAAAAAGTTTTCTTTAGTAAATAATAAATAATATTTATTTAATATTTCTAGTTTTTCTAATTCTTCTTTTAAATTATCATAATCTAATTTAGTTTGATGATATAAATCTATTAAATAAGTAAATAAACGTTCCATATAAGAAATAGCTTGTTTATATTGAGGTAATTCTAATAAATTAGAATCATTTTTTCTCAGTAAATATTTAGAACTTTTATATAATTCAAGATTATTGATATAATTATCGTTACTTATTTTAATACAACGAATAATAAAATCTTGATCATAAAATTCTAAAATATCACGATATGAGTTTTGACCTAAATCTACTATTTCTTTTAAAGTTTTATAAGAATCACCTAAAGATAATATCTCAACTCTTTTATCTTGAATATTTAAAATTTTTGGTTCTATATAGGTTAATAATTTTTTTAAACTATCATTCACTAGACACCACTATCCCTTATTATATAAATATCTTAACATAAAGTTTTTCTTTTAGCAACAAGATTTTTAAGTTTTAGGTAATATTTTTATTAGTTTACATATATTAAAGAGGAGGATTTATGCCTATTATACGTTATACTGAAAAAGAATTAGAGTTACTAGCAAGACTTATGCGAGCAGAAGCTATTGGGGAAGGCAATCTAGGAATGTTGATGGTTGGTAATGTTATTGTTAATCGAGCTTTAGCTAATTGTTTAACTTTTAAAAATATTGATTCTGTTTATGATGCTATTTTTCAATCACCAGGAGGTTTTGCTGGGGTTAAAAGTGATTTATTTTATTCTAGTCCAACTACTAATGAAAAAAATTTAGCTAAAAGAGTGCTTGATGGTGAATATTATTTTCCTGCTACTAATGCTTTATGGTTTTATGCCCCAAGTGGAAATAATTCCTGTGTCCCACTTTGGTATAATCAAAGATTAGTTGGTCGTTATAAAAGTCATTGTTTTTATGCTCCCGATCCTGGAGTGTGTCCAGAATTATATTAAAAAAAGATTTAGCCCAAACTAAATCTTTATTTTTCATTCTTTTTATTATAAGTATCAAATGATTTTAAAACATCAATTGGTAAAGCAAAGATAACGGTATTAGATTGATCACTACTTAAATCATTGATTGTTTCAAGTGTTCTTAAATGAACAGCTACTGGATTTTCATTTAATTTTTGAGCAGCAATAGCTAGGTTGTTACTTGCTTCTACTTCACCAATAGACTTGGTAATAACTGCTTGTTTTTCACGTTCAGCTTCAGCTACACGGGCAATTACTCGTTTCATTTCTTCTGGTAAAGAAACATCTTTTAATTCAACATTTTCAACTTTAATTCCCCATGGATCAGTTGCTTTATCAATTATTTCACATATCTTTTTACTTATTTTTTCTCTTTCACTTAAAAGTTCATCTAAACTAACTTCTCCAACAGCATTACGCATTGTTGTTTGAGCAAGTTGACTAACAGCATAGTAAAAATTCTCAACATTTAAAATAGCCATACTAGCATCGAAGATCTTATAATAAACAACAGCATTGATACGAATAGAAACATTATCTCTAGTAATTGCATCTTGTTCAGGAACATCAACTACTTTAGTACGAATATCAACTTTCTTAAATGATTGAATAATAGGTAAAACTATTTTCCAACCAGGATTTAAAGTTTTACTATATTTACCAAAAGAAAACTTAACTCCTCTTTCATATTCATCAATTTGTTTAATAGAAGCTAATAAAATGAAAACAACAATTATAATAATTATATATAACATAAGTACTCCTTTCATTATCATTATAGCAAATTTCTAACGAAAAGTATCTATTTTTATTTAAATTATTTCAAAATAAATGTTGTTTTGTTGCTATTCACAGCCAAATTTAATCCTTTATCTTGCTGTAAATACTAACATTGATTGACAAAAAAATGTTAAAACAATTAGAAAAATAATAGCATTTAAATCCAAATCATGCTATTATATATATATAAAGTAGAAAGGAATAATGAAAAATGAATAATCAAAATGAAAATGAGAATAGAACAATACAATTTGGAAATAGTTTAAATCCAAATGCAAATCTAAACAATAATAATACAAATCCCACTAATATGAATGGGCAATATAATTCAATGGCAAATGGTAATCAAAATTTTACAATGAATAGTCAGCAAGTTATTAAGCAAGAAAATATTAATACCCAAGCACCAATTAATCAAAGTGTTAGTCAACAAAATTCTTATAATTATTCACAAGAAAATTTAAATAATAACAATAATAATGTTGTATCTAGCAATGATAATAAGAAACAAAAGAGTAATGTAAAAATAATAATTATTATTGTAGTAATTGTGTTAGTTATTTATGCCTTATTTCGTTTAGCAACCTTTTTAATATCTTTTAAAACAGTAAACTCAGTTTTAGATAATACTAGAACATCTGCTTTTGTAAGTTCTGCTAAATCATATATTGAATATGCAAAATCTCTTGTACAAATTGATGAAGTAAATGGAAATGCAAAATATGCTCCTTCATGTGTAATTAATAATAGTACATCCAAAATTACATTAAATGAAATATCATCTAATAAAGGAAATATATTAGGTGCTAGTCCCTTTGGAGGAACATATGATTTTGATTCTTCCTATGTTAAAGTAACTTCAAAGGTAAATAATAATTCGTGTGACTATGAATATTCTATTTATTTAACTGATGGTACTTATTCAATTGGAACATCAAGTAATCCAATTTTATATAGTGATTTAAGTTCAAATAGTGTAAAAAAATAATCAACTAAAATGACTAGATTTATCTAGTCATTTTAGTTATTAAATTAAAAATAAATTTAAATAACGTTAATTACAATTATAAATAAAGATTTAAAATACTTGTTATAAACCCAATATTTAATATTAAAAATAAATATGCATAAAATTAATAATAACCAACATGATAATAGTATGATAACAAATTATAAAGTAAATAAAAATGAATTAGTTTTAAATATTAAGTTAGAAGATTTTAACTTTAAAAAAAGTAATATTACTTTGTTTTATCAATTAATTAATAATTTATTAATAACGAAAAAGATAAGATTTTATGGTTATAAAATAATTATATATGTAAATGGAATATCAATAGGTTACTTTTATTTAAGTAAGTTTTATTTAAAAAAATTATATATTGGTAAACATTTAGTATCTATAGATAATACTAATTCTTATTTTATTCCTAATAAGATTATGGAAATAGAAAACAATATTTTAAGAGAAAGAGATATTGTTTATTAAAAAATAATCAATTTTCATTGATTATTTCGTTGCAGCTACAGCTTTTATATCAATTGATTTAGCTACATTTAAAAGTTCAGCACTACTCATTACATCTGATACTATATAATATTCTATTCCGTTACTTATCCAATTTAAGGAATTATCTGTAATAGCACCAACAGTATCATTTACAAATGATGGTTCTCCATAAGTTGGAATAATTGTCATTTCATCTTCTTTTAAAGCCGTTTCTTCAACCAAAGTAAAACTTTTTTCACCAGTAAAGGTAAGAATAACTCTTTCTCCATTAGTTTTCGTAACTTTTTCTTGTTGTTCTAAAACCGTACCTGATGGTAAATATAAAGGATAAACTATGTCATCTAGTGTAGCTGTTTTAGTATCTTGACTAGTATCGGTCTTAGTATCTCCTGTTTGATTACCTTCTTCAGTTTTTTCATCTTTAGAAGTATCATTTTGATTAGGTGTTTGGGTATTAATAATACTATTTACTTCAAAATAAGATTCATCAAAAGTAGGATCATAATCAATACTAGAAATAGTAAATGTCATCTCAGCTTCATCTTTATCATTTAATATCTCAATTTTTTCAATTAATAAATCTTGATTAACTGTCACTTTTTGTCTTTCTAAATCACTATTGTTAGGATAATTAACTTTACTTGTAAAGACATATTTATCATCAACCATTGTTTTTACAACATTACTATCATTATTTAAATCATCAATAATTGATTTCAATAAATATACCTGTGAATTATTATATGGCCAATCACTTTGGAATTTAAAGCTTTTATTTAAACTAGGTGTTAAAACAAAAACTCCATCATCATTTCTTAATATTACTTGTTCATGATTATTAGAAGTATTAATTAGAGTTACTTTAAATTTATCATTTTTCATAAAATTAACTTTTACATTATAAGTATTAACATTATTATTATTTTTAATCTCTAAAGTTCCATTTAAAGTATAACTATTTAATTTATTAATTTTATTAGTTAAATCTTTAAAAGCTGAATCTTCATTATTTTTACCACATCCTGTTAAGAAAAATATTCCTAATATCATTAGCAAAACAAATATTTTTTTCATTTAAAACCCCTTTTCTTTCTTTTCAATAAATTATATTTATCTATTAAATAAATATTCATGAATAAATATATTTTTTTAGTCTATATTAGTAATGATAGGAGGATAATATATGCAAACATTACAAAAAATAGCCTTAGTATTTACAATAATTGGAGCAATTAATTGGGGGCTTATTGGTATTTTTGATTTTAATTTAGTTGCTGCTATTTTTGGAGATGCTACTGTTTTAAGTCGAATTATTTACACTATTGTAGGTATTTGTGGATTAATTAATATTGGATTACTGTTTACTGAATATAAAGAAAAATAAAAAATCGTGAGCTCACGATTTTTTTAAACTAATAAAATTATTGTAAATAGAATAAAAGCGACAATTAATAATTCACCAAAGAATTTCCAAATTGTTTTTATCCATTTTGTATAATCAATTTTTAAGTAACTAATTACACCTAGTAAAACAATACTAGTTGGAGCAATTAACATACTTAATCCTTGCATTGATTGAGATATAAATCCAATTAATGAATAAACACTTGTATCTTCAATAATACTAGTAACATATGGTAAAACAGATGATGCAATATAATATGGTTCCATTTTAAAGATACTTGTTACAAACATGGAAATAGCTAAAGTAACACTATTGAATCCATCAGTAATTGTTAATAATGGTTTTAACATTGTTAATAAGAATGGATGATTAGTTGTTACAACAACACTCATATAAGCAAGAACAATTAAGAATGCTGGCATTGCTAATTTTTTAGCACCATCTTTATAATCAGTAAAAATGTCGTTTATCTTAATACGATAAATAATAGCTAAAACAATTGTTGCTATAATCATAATAGAAGTAAACTCAACACTTGTCCAATTACCTAAAGATGAACTTTGTAAAGATGAACCTAAGATTTTAGCAAATATTGGCCATTCAAAAATTTTAAAATCCATGACACTTTGATGGAAAGTTTCAAAGATATCAATTCCAAAAGCACCAGAGAAATTAATAGCACCAATTATCATTAAGATTAAAATTAAATCAAAAATAACAATAGCTGGCCAACTTGCTTTAACTTTACCTTTTTTATTCTTTACTTCTACTTTTTCAGCAATTAGTTCTTTACTTTCAGATTCTAAGCTACTCTTATCTTTATTACTAAGTTCTTCATATTTTTTAATATGACGGAATATATTAAAGACTAATAAAGCTATTCCTAAAACTAAGATAATTACTTTATATAGAATTAATTCATTATATTCAAAACTAATATTTGATATATATGTACCAACAACAGCATTTGAATATAAGTTACCAATAACACCTATTGCAGCTGAACCAATTAAAGTCATAGCAACTGTTAACTTATCATATCCCATTAAAAGGATAATAGATGCAAGTAAAGGTAAAACGAAAATTAATTCATAAGAGAAACCACAGAAAGCAACAATGGCTACTAAAAGTGTAATTACAGATATAAAGAATATTTTTTCCTTTCCTTTAAATAGTTTTACAATTCTATCACATACTTTGCGAAAAACACCAGTTTTTTCAAAGATAGCATAGAAAGCACCAACAACTAGAACATAAACAGCAGTTGAACCAAAATAATATAAGGTTAAAGATAAATAACTAAAAATATCAAATAATCCAGTTGGATATCTACTATCTGTCATTAATCCACCATTATAATAAGTTATTGGTAATATCCATGTTAATAAACATGCTACTAAAATTGTAATCAATAGTACCTTTAAAGTATTATTTTTTTTCATATTGACCTCCCAGTATCATTATATAACACATTCCTTTTAATAATCAAGTAATTTCACATAAACTTGGCAAATACCAGTTAAAAATTAAGCATAATCCATTCCGGTTTAAATATTAAAAGAATTCCCATGATAATCATTAAAATACCCCCAACTAAATTTACTATTTTATTATATTTAGTACTAATACCTTTAGTTTTTAAAGTAAAAACAGCTATTAAAAATATAATTAAATCATCTAATAAATAAAAGATAATATAAACTAATAAATAAATTATTTTTTGAAAACCTAAAATATTATTCAAACTTAATATTTCTAAGAAAATAGTTGGAAAACCTAAAGAACAAGCCAGTTCTACTAAATTAACACTTAAAGCTAAAATAATAGTTCCAAGTAAACCAAGTAAAAAACTTTTACTTTCTAAAATATTATTAATTTTTTCGATAATAAATTTTCTTTTTTCTTTTTTAACCACATGACAACCAGTTTCTTTTCTTGTTTTTATATAAATTATTAAATTATAGATTCCTAAAATAATAGCAACAATAGCAATTAAATCACGAATAATAGTAATAGTTGTTAAATCAACAATAAAACCTATTCCTAACATTGATAAAAAGTAAACTAATCCACTAGTTAAAATAAAAGTTAAACCTACTAAAAACATTTTCTTACGATTTTTCGTATTTAAACTCATATTAATTAAAAGTAATAAAATCCACATAGCACAAGGATTAAAACCATCAATTAATCCAAGAACTAAAGCTATTAAGAAAATACTATAGTTTTTTACATCTATTTTACCAAGTAATGGTAATTTATAATTAGTATTTTCTTCTTTAATACTTTCTTCTTTAGGATCTTCTTTTAAATAATTATTTAAAATCGTTTGAATTCTATCACTTGTTGAGTCTCCAAAACCTAAAATTGCTTGTTCCCCAATTAGAGTATAAGGAACACCTGGTCTATTTTCTTTAAATAATTCTTTAACTTTTTTTAGATTAGCATTATTTATTTGATCACTTACTTCAAAAGTATAAATATTGATTTTATCTTGATAATTACTTTGTTTTAAAGTTTCAAAATAAACTAATTCTTTATGACAATGTGGACAAGTTTCACTATAAAATAAATAAATATTAATTTTATCAGTACTAATTTCTATTTCTTCTATATTAACTATATCTTTAACAATATCTTTATAACTAGTTGATAAAGCCTTAGTACTAATACTAAAAGAAAAAAAGAAGAGAAAAAAACAAATAAATTTTAATAATTTAAATTTCATAATAGATCTTCTAACTCCTTTAATATTTCTTTTTTATTTTTTTCACCAATTATTCTTTTAATTTCTTGATTATTATTTTCAATTATAACAACTGGTAAAATATCTCCTATTTTATATTTTTCTATTTTTTCTTCATCTAAATCATAATCTAAGTTGATATATTCATGATGAGGATATTCTTTTTCTATTTCTTGCCAGATACTTTTAGTTATTAAACAACCTGGACACCACATAGCATTTATTTTAATTATTTTCATGATAACTCCTTATATATTCTTTGAAATTCTTGTAAAAATTTATCTATTTCATCTTTAGTAGTTAAATGACTTAGACTAATTCTTAAGGAATTAGAAGCTAATTCTTTACTACCGGTAATAGCTAAAACTGATTTAGAAGGAATATTTTTTAAACTACAAGCACTAGTAATTGATAAATAAATTTCTTTTTCTACTAGTTTATTTACAAAATCTTGATTATTAATAGTTGTAAAACTTAAATTAAGAATATTTGGAATAGAATTAACAGGACTATTAATATGAATATCTGACATCATTTCTAATTCTTTTATTAAATATTTTTTTAAATTCATAATATAGTTAAATCTTTCTTGTAAATTAGTAGTTGCTAGATATAAAGCTTTAGCTGTTGAGGTTGCATTGGCAGTAACTGGAGTACCACTTCGATAAATTGTTGTTGATCTTCCTCCATGAATTAAAGGAATTAATTTTTGATTATGTCTATTAATTAGAACACCCATTCCATTTAAACCATAGAATTTATGAGGAGTAAAAGTAATAAAATCACATCCTGTATAATCCATATCTATTTTACCAATTGCTTGCGTAGCATCCGTATGAAAAGAACAATTAGGATACAAAGAAACTATATCACTTATTTCTTTAATTGGTTGAATAGTACCTAATTCACTATCAACAGTACAAATACTTACTAAAATAGTATCATCTTTTAAAGATTTTTTTAATACTTCTAAGTCAACTTTTCCTTCTTTGGTTAAGGGTAAAACTGTTATTTCATATCCCTGATTAGCTAAATAATTACAAGGAGCAACAATACTAGAATGTTCAATTGAAGAAATAATAATATGTTTGCCTTTATCTTTTTTATATTCGGCTATCCCCTTTATTACTAAATTATTAGATTCACTTGATCCACTTGTATAAATAACACTTTCTAAAGATGTCTTAAAATAATTAGCAATATAACGAGAAGATTCATCAATTACTAATTTAGCTTCTAATCCTATTGGATGACTACTATTAGGATTAGCAATATATTTATTCGTTATTTCCATATAATTATTTAATACTTCTTTATCAACAGGAGTATTAGCAGCATAATCTAAATAAATCATAAAAAACACCTACTTTCAAATTGATTATAGATGTTTTTTTATTTTTTTTAAATAATTAATTAGTTGAATTACTAAACTTATAGTTGAATTAATCTAATTTAAAGGTAATAAGACCTTTATTATTCTTTACTTCAATAGTTGTTATTACTCCATTTATAATATTTAAACATGGACCTTTATGAGAAATATCAGCATCATAGATAATAGGTATATTAAGTTTATTGATAATACTATCTTCTAAACAAGTTTTAACAGTATAATCATAAGAAGTTTGATTACTTCCAAAACGACCAAAGATAATAGCTTTAGCATATCTAAAATAATCAAGTTCATGTAATTTAAATAAAACTCTTATAGTTTCCTCGAAAGATAGTTCACAGTTATCAAAGTACCAAATAAGACCATCATCTTTATATTTATAATTAAATTCTTTGATACCATCATATTTAGTACCAGCAATCGAAGATATTACATCCAAGCAACCGCCAATAATTCGTCCTGTTACAACAACATCCTTATTATCTAAAGTTTTCCAAATTACTTTTTCAGTTAAATTATAACCTTCTAAACCTGTTATTCTTTCTAATCTCGTTTCTTCGTATAAATCATAACTATGTTCTGTTAATAAATTACCCTTAATAATTTCTAAAAAATTTTCTTGACTTTTATCTAGTTCTTTTGATCCTAAATTACCAAAATTAGTTCCATAAATTGTAGCTATATCACATTTAGTGGTAATTGAATATAGTAACCCTGTCGGATCAGAAAAACCAATTAACCATTTAGGATTATTTTTTATTAAGTTGTAATCTATATATGGTAATATTTCTATTAAAAAATCTCCACCAGCAGCACATAACATTATCTTAATATTTTTATCTTGAAACATATCATTAATTTCAGTAGCTCTTTTAATATCCGAAGAACTTCTTCCTCTTACTGAATTAAATATATTATCAGATAATTTAACTTGATAACCTAAATCTTCTAATCTTTTTTTTGCATTTAAAAATCTTTTTTCTTTTTCGAAATAATTACTACCATCTGAAGGAGCAGGTACTCCAATTAAATCACCTTGTTTTAAAAACTCTGGAATTAACATATAACACCTTATTTAACATATTTTTTCTTTATTAATCTAGCTAGAATAAATATTATAATACTTGGTACTATAAATTCTAAAAATCTTTCAATTATATAGTAATAAAATGGTAATGTATAAATCTCATAATATTTAAAATAATCAACACCTAATCTGATAATAAAACCTATAATTAAAAAAATTGCTACTATATATAAAAATTTATAAACATTTTCTTTTTTCATCTTTTTCACCTCTTATTTTCAACTATAATTTTTAATACTAATTAATTTTTTTCCATCTTTTTAAAGTAGGAAATAGTTTTTCACAATGATCTTTCATCTCTTCATTAGTCATACCAGCTTGAGAACCATATTGAGAACACATTTCGATATATTCATTCATACTAACTTTATCAATAAATTCTCCATTTTGATAGCAATATTTACAATAATCTTTATTAATACTTCCATCTTTATTAGTTCCTAATAGCTTATCATCAGCAATAGGCATACCACAACTTTGACATATCTTATTTTTCATTTTTACCTCCTTTCATTATTTTATCATTTTTTCAAAAGAATTAGCATTTAAAATAGTATTAGAAATAAATTTTCCTTGATAAAAATTTGCCCAATTATTAAATACACATGGTACATTTTTCGCTTTTTCTAAAGTATCTATTTTAATAAAATTAATTTTTAGATTATTTTTCTTAGAATATTCCGTTAATTCATTTATTTCATATTCTACATAGGGGCATGCATTACTATAATAAATAGTAAATTCTTTATTAGAAATTTGCATTTTTCTTGCATTTTCATTAAAC
Organism: uncultured Clostridia bacterium; assembly: GCA_945871105.1. Taxonomy (GTDB): domain Bacteria; phylum Bacillota_I; class Bacilli_A; order RF39; family UBA660; genus RUG591. The sequence goes on along the minus strand of CAMBUO010000012.1, from coordinate 8,033 downwards.
TTAGGTGTTTCATTATTATCAAATGATAATGCTAATAATTCATATTCTCCAATAGTATCTACAACTTTAAATCCATAATGCTCAAAAAACTTTTTTTCAGCTAAAAATGGTTTTTTCTTTTGAGATGATAAAGTACAAATACCACTCATACCCTTTGCTTTGGAATCATTTATGGCGTATTCCAGTAACTCCTTACCAATACCTTTTCCCTTAAAACTACCAGCTACCCATAGACAATAAATATATTCATAATTATGTCCATTAATCGGTACCCATGCTGTTTCTATTGGCTCATATTCTATAAAAGTTTTTCCTCTTGCATTTAATTTTCGAAAAACATGACCATCTTTTAATTTAGTTTTAATCCATTCTTTTTTATTATTAACACCAATTTGATGCTTTTTATCTCCTATTGCACAACAGATATGCTCATCATCTATATTTTCTAAAGTTAAATTAATATACTCATTCATTTCCATATACCTCGTTTCTCTAATAGTTATATTACTATTTTATCATATAACAAAAGAAAATGAATTTCAACTTTTGTTTCTTTGAGTTTCGTTTTTTTTATTTTTTTAGTAAATAATTTTAGCGAAATGCTCTTTTTAATAAACTCATACTTTTTATATAACGCCTAAAATCCAGTAAAACTGTTTTTTTTTAAAACTTTACACTTTTTTATTTGATGCTTTACACTTTTTACCATTACCCCAATAAGTATTCTTAAAGCTTTAGTTTTAGTTGCTTATATTTTTCATTATGTTTTATATTTTGAATTTTTTTTATTCCTGTTTTGGCAAATTTTAATATTTCATATATTCCTTGAGGTATTTGTCCAAAATAAACAATACATTTTTCCTTTAGTTGTAAAGCTCATTCTAATATTATATTACTCAAAAAAGTTGTCTCTAACTTTTCTATGTGTTCATTTGAATATAACATTACTATTGTTAAAAACATGTTAAAGTTTCTTATTCCTTTTAAATTTCTTATTAATGATAACTCCCCTTTATAACTTTTCTTTGCTTTGAAATATTCTTCTATTCTCCATCTTAAAAAATACGTATAGATCACTCTTGTTGCATCGTCCTTATTCTTAATATCCATATTAGTTACAAACATCAATACTTTATCATCACCATCATCACCATCATCATCATCACTATCTATATATTTAAGTGCCTCTTTTATATAATTTTTTCTAATTTCTATTTCTGTTTCTTCAGCCATATTATTTAGATGTTTTGATATTCTATCTATTGTATATGCTAATTTGGTTGTTTCTTGTAAGCCCCTTGCAATATCACTTAATAAAACACTTTTCCTTGTATTAATTCCATATATCATATCTTGACATAATTTTTGTTTTGTTTAGTATGAATGTTTTATACCAATTAAATTATACTAAATTTTTGGAGGTTTTACCTTATTTTTTTTGTTAAAATTTGTCAAAAAAAGTGAATTTGTTAATAAAGCATATTCACTTTTTATTGTCAAGAATTTTTTTCACCGAAACTTAAACATTTCTAACTATTTTATATAAGTTTTAAACTTTTTCATATACAAAAAAGATAGCATACACTATCTCTCTTGAGGAAATTAATTTATTCTACAAATTCTTCTAATGTCTCTTCAAATTTATCTACATAATAATTATACTTATATTCTTTCTTTCTCTTAGTAACTATATCATTTATAGGTATTAAAGTATAATCATTTAAAATAACATATTCATATGTAAAAGTTAATACTTCATCATAATACTTACTAGGTAACTCCATCTTTAAAGTAGTAGTCTTAACATTACCATCCTTATCATAATATTTAACTATCTCATAGAATCCCTTATCAGTTCTAACAATTCTATCATTATATATATCTAATATCTTTTCTCCCTCATAGTTACCCTCTACTTTTTCTATCTTAAAAGGTACCCATCTTTTCTCTTGATAATGATAGTATTCTTCTACTAATTCATATAAAACATTATCTTTAACATAAAACATATTACATATAATATCATAATCTACCTTTTGTTTATATCTACTTACAGTATAATTCTCTTTCTTAAAAGAATAATCTCCAAATTCTTCATAAGTAGCCTTATCAAACATACTATATTCATCTTTAATATCATTATCTATATTAGTATCTTTTACTCTATACTTATGATCATCATCACTATAAAAATATATATCAGCCCCATATGGTGTTCCTATATTAACTATCTTTATATTACTAGGAATAGTATATACTAATTTATAACTAACTAATCCATTCTTTAATTTATCAGGATCAAAGATATAAACTTTATTACCTGTAATAAAAGTATATTCATTAAACCAAGTATCCTTACTTAGTATCTCTCCTCTCATAAACTTCTTATATGGATTATCTTCCATCTTAATATTCTTATTTTTTAATACTTCTCCTAGTAATGTATCTGGATACTTACTTAGATTAATACCATTACCACCTCTATTCACTAATAATATTATTCCTACTATTACTAGTACTGTTAATAGTATCCCTCCAACTATATATATAATTTTCTTCTTCATTACTATCCACCTATTTTTTCAATATATCCACTAGTACTCTTAGTATACATATCATCAGTTACACTCTTATATCTATTACCACTATAATCATCAGTAAATCCATTATATGCTTTATATATCTCTCCAGTATCTGTATCATATACTCTTTCATATCCCAGTGTAGCATCACTTTGTTTTTGACTCATAATATCATATGTCTTACTTCTATTATCCCAAGCACTCATATATGAATCAAAAGCTGCTTGCACTTGTGCATTAATTTGTAAAGACTGTTGTGTTTGTGCATTACTATCATCTATTGTCTTCTTAACATAACTATCAGTAAATTCTATTGAATTAACACACTTCATTAATATATCTTGATAATTAATAAATTCATCTTTCTTTGAAGTAATTGCTGTAATATCATATATCATATAATATGACATATCAACACCCATTTGTGAAGAATTACCAAAATTAACTACTGTTGCTAAGAATAATCCTTCTCCTTCCTGACTATTACTTCCTGTAAATGTCGCTCTAAGTACCTTACTATCCATTGCCACACTCTTAAGTGATGCTTGTGATTCACTTTCTTCTAATTTAGTAAAATTATTAAATGTTGGATACTTAAAACTAGCTAAAGTAGGTTCAACACTATTTAAATAACTTGTTACATTTCCAAATACTTGGAAAAATCCCTCTGTAGTAGGATTCTCTAAAACTACTGCTTTACTAAATACATTATATTGTGTTCCTCCAGCAAGAGCTGCATAACTTTGCCACTGTTTCTTAGCATTCAAACTCTTCAAAAGTGGCTGTATCTTTAACATTAAAAATACTTGATTATTCTCATCCTTTGGATCAGTTACCCTAATAGCATAGTATATACCCTGACCACCTGACTGTACTGTCCAACCTTTAGGTATCTTCATTGAAAATACTTCCGTTGAATAATCTTCTAAAGTAATTTCTTGTACTTCACTCTTAACTATCTTCACCTTATCTCCCCCATTTACTCCTAGTAGTACTCCCACCACTATAATTAAAACTACTCCTATTCCCCCCAAAATATATAATAGTTTCTTCTTATCTAACTTAAAATTCACAACTATCTCATCATTCTTCTTATTCTTATCTTCCATCATAACTCTCCTTTACCACTACTATCTATAGTATAATCTACTTATCAATATAAATAAATATTCTTGCCATCTAAAACAATGTTTTAACTGACAACTCTCATATTTTATAGTATAATACCATTAGGTGATAATTATGCAATTCAAAGATATATTAAATAAATATTTAAAAGAAACTAATTCTACTTCAAAAGAACTATCTATACTCTCTAATATATCAGAGTCCGTTATAAGTAGATATCGTAGTGGTAAAAGAACCCCCAGTATAAATAGCCCTCATATTAATTCTCTTGCTAAATCATTAAGCATTCTCTCTAAAAAAAGTAATACTCCTCTAACCGAAGATACTATCCTAAAAGAATTAACTACTTCTCTTAATAATAATTTTAATTATGAAAATCTAAGTACTAATCTCAATAATCTTATTACTACTCTAAATATAAATACAAATGATATGGCTAAATATATTACTTTTGATCCCTCTCACATATCTCGTATTCGTTATGGTAAATCAAAGCCCTCTGATCCAAAATCATTCTCTCTAAAAGTATCTAAATATATAAATTCTAAATATAATACCCCCAATAGTATCCAACTAATCTCTTCTCTCTTAGATAAATCCATCTCTATAAATAAAAAAAATATCTCTGAAGTAATCTATAATTATCTAACTAATGATTCATTCTATCAAAAAGAAAACACTAACTATATCAGTACATTTCTAAATAATCTAGATAACTTTAATCTATCTGACTATATCAAAGACATTAAATTTGATGAATTAAAAGTACCAAACATTCCCCTCTATCATGCTAAAACAAGAAACTATTATGGTCTTGAAGAAATGAAGCAAGGAGAACTAGATTTCTTTAAAGCTACAGTCCTATCTAAAAATAATTCTGATATCTTTATGTGTAGTGATATGCCTATGGAAGATATGGCAAAAGATATAGAATTCGGTAAAAAATGGATGTTTGCTATTGCTATGTGCCTAAAAAAAGGCCTTCATATAAATATCATTCATAATCTAAATCGTCCCTTTAATGAAATGATGCTAGGTCTCTTAAGCTGGATCCCTATCTATATGACTAATCAAGTATCTCCATACTATTTCAAAGATAATAAAAATAATATCTATAATCACCTAAACTATGTCTCTGGAGTATGTGCCCTTACTGGAGAATCTCTTGCTAATAATCATCATCTAGGTAAATATTATCTAACTACTAACAAAAAAGAACTAGCTTTCTATCAAGAAAAATCTAATATTCTTCTAAAAAAAGCCAGTCCTCTAATGGATATCTATCGTGAAGAATCTAATATTGCTTATAAATCATTCTTATCCTCTAGTACCAATATAAATACTGAAAGAGTAAGAACCTACTCAAGCCTTCCACTCTTCTCAATAAGTGAATCTCTTCTAAGAAAAATATTAAAAAGAAACAAAATCCCAGTCCCCGATCAAGCTAAAATAATCTCTTACTATCATGAAGAAATATCACATACTAAAAAAATACTAGAAAATAACTCTATCACTGATAATATCTATGAAATAAATAATACTAGTACTGACAACCTTCATCTATCACTAGAAAATATCTTCTACCCAACTCCCATCACATACACTAAAAAAGAATATCTAGATCACTTAAATTCTACTATCAAATATCAAGATCAAAATAAAAACTACCATGTATCATTATCCCATCATAAAACATTCAATAATATCACTATAATTAATCTTATCAATAACTACACCATCATCTCAAAAAGTACTAATCCCACTATTCACTTTGTAATAAAACATCCTCGTCTTCGTGACTCCATCTCATCATTCACTTCTCCCATCCAAGAATGTAAATGGTAAAATAAAATGTAGGAAATTGGTAAAAATAAATTCCCCACTTTTATATTAAAAATATGATTCCCGAGTTTTGTAGTTAATTTTCTAAAAAAAGCCCGCAAACCTAGTTATTATAAGGGTTTGATGGCTTTCTAAAGTTCCACAACGTAATCACCTAGATTTCTTCTTTTAATATTTTATTTCTAAGTGATATTACCTTCTTTTTTGAAGGTAATAGAAAATTAAATTTTTCTTCATTACATATATTTAGTAGTTTCAAAATAATTTCTGTTGGTTTTCTAAATTTAAAACTATTAACATCAAATGGATCAATTTCAAATTTATTTAATTCTTCTTTTAGTTTTTTAGTAGTAATATCTTGTTCCCAACTATCAAATCCAAATATTTACTTATATTATCTACTACATTATTTCTTTAGCATAGACCATAAAATATTTCTTTAAAGTTTTTTTATATCAGTATACATTCGTGGATGATATCCCCTTCTTTCATAAAATTTTATTGCATTTTCATTATAGGCAAACACATCTACTAAAACATATTCGCAACCAATCGATTTAAAATAATCTTCCATTTTATTCATAAGCATATTTCCTATACCCTTACTTCTTGCATTTTTAGAAACTATTAATTCAGTTATTTCACCTCTTTTAGGACATTTATAATCTAAATAATCATATTCTTCATAAGGAAATATACATCCCATTATTAAGGCAATTGCTTTATCATCTTCAACTGCTATATAACATTTTCCATTATTATTTTTAACTTCATCTAAATCTATAATTGCCATTTTTTCTCTATATTCTGGATGAACTTGATCTAAATTATCTTTATCAATTGATACAATATATTCTTCAAGTTCAACTAATAAATCTTTAACATCATCTAAATATTTATCCTCATATTCTATTATTTGCATTTTTTAATCACCTCAAATACTTCTGTTAATATCAATATAAAAATGTAGGTTTTTGATTAATTAATTATGTAGGAAAACCTACATTTTTATATTGACATTAACAATTCATACAGATTATTTCTTTTACGTATGTTTATCATATCTTATTCCTCCTCTTTCTAAAAACATTTTACATCAAAAAAAGCATTAACAATTACTGTCAATACTTTTAAATATTACTTACTTTTAATATTTCCTAATTCTTTATTTCTATATTTATTATATAAATTATATATAAATTCATAATAATCTTCTTTATGTGAATTATATGTGCTTATAATTTTGTACGCTATATTATATGCATTTTCATAATCTTCTTTTGTAATCAAACCGTGTTCATATACTTCTTTTAATTCATCTTCATACATTATTGCTGGTTCATGTCCATTAGGTATACAAACATCTAATTTCATATCAACAAAATATGGATTTTCTGGATTACTAAAATCATTAGTTCTAGTTATATCAAAATAACTTTCTATCAAATTATCTTGATCATCAAACATAACAGTTAGCCACCAATTTTTTCCTTTAGGGGCGAATATCAAATTCTTATAGTTATTATCTGCTATAGTAACTTTACCAACTGGTGAGTCTACTGATAAAGGAGATTCAACTTTTTGCATATCTAAAAAGCATACTTTTCCTTCAAAAAAATCATTTTTTTCATCTTCAACTATTACTTCTTTTTCAGTAATTCTTTTCCAATCATCTCTTCTTAAGTCCCTAAATTCAAAAATAATATTATTATATTTCAATTTTATTCTAGTTAAATATTCTTCTTCAGTTTCTCCAACTATAAAAGCTCCACACCCTAATTGTACTCTTAACGAAGCAGGGTTATCTTTATGAACAGATAAATATATTTCGTCTTCTTTAATAATTTCTTTACATTTTTCAATTGCTAAAACTAATCCTTTTTTAGCATAACCTTTTCCTCTATATTCAGGTAATATTCCATATCCTATATGTCCAGCACCTTTTCTTAAAAAATCATTTAAATAATGTCTTATTTTGAATAATCCGACTATCTTATCATCATCCCACAAAAAGAAGTACGTATCCGGAACATATCCATCAGGTAAATCTAACCCTTCAGAATTTTTTAACAGTTTAGGAATTACTTCATTTATAAATTCTTCTTTTGTAACATCATGATATTTATTTTCCAATCCATTTTCTTGTGCTGGCATGGACTTTATTGCTTTATATTCTTCCTCAACATCTTCAAAATTTATTTTCTTTAAATAAAGCATACTATCAACTCCTACATATATTATACCATTAATTATAGAAAAAAGGATGTCCACATTTAAAACGTTGTCTACATCCTTATTTTACTTAGGTTTTCACCACATTACGTGGACAAGTTATAAAACTCGAACCAACTTACTAATTTTTCAAATTTCATTTTTCCCTTATTTTATCTTACTTTCCATGACATTGCTTATACTTCTTGCCACTTCCACATGGCGTCCATTTAAAACTACCATGTAATTTTTTCCTTTTAAAGTTGGCTT
>CAMBUO010000011.1 GCA_945871105.1 uncultured Clostridia bacterium | reverse complement strand
TTGAATGGTGAAAAAATGACTTTTGATGGAATAGATTATTATTTTATTTCTGATAGTGTAACTGGCGAAGTAGCATATATTCCACTTGGTTCAGGAGTATCAGAACCAACTTTAGTTAGTACTTTAGGTGGCATTCCATCAGCTAATAGTTCAAGTGAGGTGGTACAATGAGTGGAATATTTACTCAAAAATCGTATTATAAAGAGTTGAAATATGTCATAGATGAAGCTTTAGCTAAAGTAGCAACTGTTTATGAAGAATCAAAAGTTTGCTCAAATGATCAATTAGTGATTGGTAAAATTACAGTTAATACTAGTGTAATTCATGGTTTATCAGGTATGATTTCAGATGCAATTGAAATTAGTGATATTAAAAATTATGAAAATACCAATGAAAGTTTAAATTCTTTAGCTGTAAAGGTTAATGATTTAATTACTAAATTAGAAGAATTGGGTGAATTAATAAATACCAAATCAATGGAAACATACACAGAATTATATGATTCTTATATTACCTTGAAATTAGATTATGCTAATAAATGTAGTACATTAAATACGCTTTTTAGTGAATATGAGCGCTATTCTAACACTTATAGTAATTTAAGTTCGCAAATTGCTTCTACTATACAAACTAATCCAGAGTATCAATCTTTATGTCGTAAGCGTGATCAAGCTGCTAAAAATAGAGAAAATTGTTTAGTACAAATTGAAGAGTTTTTAAAAAAATTAAATAGCGTCAATCAAGAACTCCAGAAACTATTAGCAGATGGTTTACAAAAATATAGTATTTAAAAAAATTATCTAATTACATAGATTTTATTCTTAAATAAAAAAACTATTTTAGTGATTGCTAAACATAGTTTTTTTTGTTATAATTTTATTAGAATTGAGGTAAGATATGAAGATACTTATTTTAAAGAAAGAAAGAATTATTACAACATCCCTTCCTAATAATGTTTATGGTGATTTTCAAATAGTTGACATTGATGAAAATGGGAATCAAGTAGATTTAATTACTATTAAAGAACAAAATGGTAAATGGTTGCTTACTAATACTAATGATACGGCAATCATTGTTAATAATGCTCCTGTAGGTAGTATTTATTTGACTGATTACTTTTCTTGTGAAATATTATATCGTAAGAGTGATTATAAATATATATTGTATTGTTTACCAACATTCGATAAAACTACTTTATATAATGTAGTTGATGCTAATATTACAATTGGAAATAGTAACTCTGATATTGTTTATTATAATGATTTTTTAAAGTCATTTAATGTTAAAATTTATTATGATAATGCTTGGTATATAGAAGTTTTAACTGATACTTATTTAGTTTATTTAAATAATAAAAGTGTTCAAAAAGAAAGATTATTTAATGGTGATGTTATTTTTATTTTAGGACTTCGCATTGTTGTTCTTGGTAATTATATGATTATTAATAATCCGTATAATACTGTTAAAATTAATGCTAATAAATTAAAAATTATTAATTTAGGAGTAGCCAGTAGTAAAAATGAAATAGATGAAGAACTAGATATTTATGATGAAGAAGATTACTTTTTTAGAACTCCTCGTTTTAAAAGAAGTGTTGTTTTAGAAAAATTTCATATTGATTCACCTCCTGAAAATCAAGATCCAGAAGGAATGCCCTTTTTCTTAACCTTAGCTTCTTCTATGACTATGGCAGCAACTAGTAGTATGAGTTTATATACAGCTGTTTCTAGGTTAAATGAAGGAGCCACTTTTAAAGATATATTACCAACTTTAATTATTACTTTAATAACTTTAATCGCATCATTTGTAGTACCTGTTATATCAAGAATATGGCAAAAGAAAAGTAATAAGAAAAAAGAAGCGCTAAGACAAGAGAAATATACTAATTATGTCGAAGAAAGAAAAAAAGAAATAGATGATAAAATGGAAGAACAAAAGTTTATTTTAGTTGAAAATAATTTAACTAATAAACAATGTTTTGACATTATTATGAATAAACAAAATAATTTATGGGAAAGAAAAATAGACCATGATGATTTTTTAAATTTAAGAATTGGTATAGGTAATATCAAAGCTGAAGTAGAAGTTGATTATGAAAAAGAAAGATTTACTTTAGTAGATGATAATTTAAAAAAATTATTACAAAGTATAGCTGGATCAGAAAAAGAATTAGCTGATGTTCCAGTTAGTATTTCTTTAACAGAAAAAAATGTTATTGCCATTACCTCAGAATTAAAACTTGGTTATCAATTTTTAGAAACTTTAGTTTTACAAATGATGGCTTTTCATAGTTATGAAGAATTAAAAATAGTTATTTTAACTACAGAAGAAAATCAAAATTATTTTGAATATTTAAAATTAACTCCCTTTGTTTGGAATAATCAAAAATCTTTTCGTTTTTTTGGAATTAATAAAGAAGAAATTAATCAAATATCTTTATATTTAACTGATGAATTTAATAATCGTAAATTTAAAGATAAAGAACATAGTTATAGTAATGATAATGTTAGTTATAAAGATAATTTACCTTATTATGTAATTATTACTGATGATTATAAAACAATTCGTAATATTGAAATATTTAATAGTATTTTAGATAGTGATAATAATTTTGGATTTACTTTAATTACTATTGATCGTACTTTAAGAAGATTGCCTGATGATGCTAAGGCTTTTATTAATTTAACATCAGAAATTAGTTTAATGTTAGAACCTGACTTAACTAAAGGAGTTAAGCAAGAATTTAAAGCTGATTTTAATACTTTAAATATGAATTTATTAACAAATAAAGTTGCTAATGTACCAATTGAATTTCAGGATGGTTTATTTAATTTACCTACAACTTATACTTTTTTAGAAATGTACAATGTTGGTCGGGTTGAACAGTTAAATATCTTGGCTCGTTGGAAAGATTCAAATCCAATTAATTCTTTAGCTGCTCCTGTTGGTATAAGTGAAACGGGGGATTTACTTTATTTAGACGTTCATGAAAAGGTTCATGGACCACATGGATTAATTGCTGGTATGACTGGTTCTGGTAAAAGTGAATTTATTATTACTTATATTTTATCAATGGCTGTTAATTATCGACCGGAAGAAGTAAGTTTTGTTTTAATTGATTATAAAGGTGGAGGATTAGCTGGTGCTTTTGAAAATAAAGATACTGGTATTAAATTACCACATATAGCTGGTATTATTACTAACTTAGATAAAACCGAAATTACTCGTGCTTTATCAAGTTTAAATTCTGAACTTAGAAGACGTCAAAAAGTTTTTAATGAGGCTCGTGATAAATTAAATGAAAGTACCATTGATATTTATAAATATCAAAAATTATATCGAAATGGTCAAGTAGATGAACCTATGAGTCATTTAATTATTGTAAGTGATGAGTTTGCTGAACTTAAAATGCAACAACCAGAGTTTATGGATGAATTGATGTCGATTGCTAGAATTGGTCGTTCTTTAGGTGTTCATTTAATTTTAGCAACCCAAAAGCCAAGCGGAATAGTAAATGATCAGATTTGGAGTAATTCCCGTTTTAAAGTATGTTTAAAAGTTCAAGATAAAAGTGATTCCATGGATATGTTAAAAAGACCAGATGCTGCAAATATCACGAATATTGGTTCTTTCTTCTTACAAGTTGGTTTCAACGAATATTTCTATTATGGTCAAAGTGCTTGGAGTGGAGCATCTTATTATCCAAGTGATTTCCGAATTAAAAAAGTTGATACAGCTATTGATTTTATAAATAATTACGGAGCGATTTATAAAACTGTTGATTTTAATAAGAAAAATGCTTTAAAATCGCAAGGTGAAGAAATTACTAATATTATCCGTTATTTAGATGATATTGCTAATAAAGAAAATATTATGATTAATCAGTTATGGTTAAATCGTATTCCTGATTTTATTAAAGTAGATGCCTTAAGGAGTAAATATAATTATCAAAAAGATATATTTATTAATCCTATTATAGGAGAACTTGATGATCCTATTAATCAACAGCAACATTTATTAACTTTGCCAATTAATAAACAAGGAAATACGATTATTTATGGTATACCTGGTAGTGGTAAAGAACTTGTTTTAACAACGATTGTTTATTCAAGTGCAACCTTATATTCTCCAGAAGAAGTTAATTTTTATATTTTAGATTTTTCATCAGAAACGATGTCAATTTTAAGAGAGTTACCTCAAGTAGGAGATGTTATTCTTGCTAATGATAAAGATAAATTAGAGAATTTATTTAAATTAATTAATACTTATTTAGCAGAAAGAAGACAATTATTTCTAAATTATGGTGGTAGTATTGTTGAATATAAAAAGGCAACAGGGAAGAGTATTCCTTCCATTGTTATTTTAATTAATGGTTTTGATTCATTTAATGAAATGTATTCGGATTATGTCGAATTATTAACAAAATACACAAGAGAATGTCCAAGATTTGGTATTTACTTTATTATAACAGCAACAGGAACAACTTCTGTTCGTTATAAATTAAGTCAAAACTTTAAAAATATTATTGCCTTAGAATTAAATGATAAAAGTGATTATTATTCGGTTATTGGTAAAACTACGATTTTACCTTCAAAAGCTGTTGGTCGAGGTCTTGTTAAAATTAATGATAATATTTACGAATTTCAAACAGCTTATCCTACGAGAAAAGAAAATAGTAGTCAATTTTTTAAAGAACTTGCTGTTAAATTAAAGTTGCAATATCCAAAGAAGGCTTTAAAAATTCCAGTTTTACCTGATAAAGTAACAATTAATTCTTTCCAAGAAACTTTCAGTTTAGAAAAAATGCCTATTGGTATTTATAAAGATAATCTTGAAAATAGTTATTTTGACTTTAAAAAACAATTCTTTAATAAAATAACAGCTAATGAACTTGAAAATGCTACTAGTTTTGTTAAAGAATTATTAGTAGGATTTAATCAAATAAAAACTTTTAAAACTTATTTATTGGATAGTAGTAATACATTTAATGAAAATTATTTTAATATAACTAAGTATAATAGTAATTTTGATGAAGTACTAACAAGTATTACTAATAATATTAATACCATTTATGAAGAAGCAAGTAATAATAATTTTAGTTTAGATATTATTAATAAGTATCAACCTATGTTATTTGTTATTTATGATTTTACTTCATTTAAGAAAAAAATTAATAGTGATTTAGGTAGTATCTTAAGTGATTTATATAAAAAATCAATGAAATTACCAATTATTAATTTTATTGTAATAGATGCTGTTGATGCTTTTAAAAAGGTCGAATTTGAATCTTGGTTTAAAGAAGTAAATGATCCCGAAACAGCTATTTGGATTGGTGAAGGTATCAGTAATCAATTTACAATTAAGTTAGCAAGAAGTTCTGATAGAGCTTTACAAGCACCTATTAAAAATGATTTTGGTTATATAGTTTTATCTGGTAAACATGCTTTAATAAAAGTTTTACAATTTGATCCTACTGAGTTACCAAAAGAGAATCCTAATAATGATGTTGAGGAGTTGATTTAATGAAACATAAAGTATTAGTTGAAGTTTATGTTCCGGAATTAGATATTAAATATGATTTATTTATCCCAGCTAATAAAAAAGTGGGAAATGTTATTTTGTTACTAGTAAAAGCTATTAATGAGTTATCTGATGGAGCTTATCCTGTTAGTGTTAATCATGCTTTAATGAATAGTGATACTTGTAGGATATATGATTTAAATTTAAATATGAAGGATGCTAATATCTTAAATGGAACTAAGTTAATTTTAGTTTAAAAGAATATTTAGTATTCTTTTAAATTATAAATTAAAAAAATATGTTAATATTATATTAGGAGATGATATTATTAAAAAATATATATTTTTGATGATAATTTTATTATTATTAAGTGGTTGTTCAGTTGAAAATAAACAAGAAAATAAAGAAGTTGAAGTTTCGGAAACAGAGTTATTAAATGAAAAGGTTTTAAAAAAAGTAGAATCTCTTTCTTTAAGAGAAAAAATTGGGCAAATGTTTGTTATAAGTTACAATACAACCAAGTTTGATAATAAATTATATGATATTTTATCTAAGAATAAGCCAGGTGGTTTTATTGTTATGAATTATAATATTTCAACTTATGAAGAAACAAAAATTTTGATCGAAAATATTCATAATGCAGTTTCTATTCCAATGTTTATAGCTATTGATGAAGAAGGTGGGAAAGTTCAAAGATTAAAATCTTTAACTGATGTTTCAGTTACTGATATTCCGGATATGTTTACAATTGGTTCTATTAATGATGATAATTTATCTTATAAAATAGGAAAAATAATCGGGGAAGAAGTTAAAAGCTTAGGTATTAATATGGTTTATGGACCAGTTTTAGATACAGGAAATTATGAAACTTCAAGTTTAAAGAAAAGAATTATTAGTTTTGATCCTTTAATTGTTAAACAAGTTGGTTTAAATATAGGTAAAGGTATTTTAGATACGGGTGTAATACCAGTTTATAAACATTTTCCAGGTATTGCTAATACAACTGTTGATAGTCATTTAAATTTACCAGTTATAGAGAAAACAAAAGAAGAATTATTAAAGATGGAATTAATTCCCTTTATGGAAGCTATTCAAAACAAAGCTGAAGTTATGATGGTAGGTCATGTTAATTATCCTAATTTAACAAATGATAATATTCCTTCATCTTTAAATAAAAAAATTATTACGGATTTATTAAGAGATGAGCTAGGGTATCATGGAATTGTTGTAACAGATGCTATTAATATGAAAGCTTTAACAAATAATTATACAGAACCAGAAATATATGAATTAGGTATTAAAGCAGGTGTTGATATGTTTATTATGCCAAATGATTTAGCAAAAGCTATTGATATAGTTGAATCCTTGGTTAATGATGGTAGTATCGAAGAAGAATTAATTAATAAAGCAGTTATTAGAATTTTAAAAGTTAAAGAAAAATATTTAACTAATTTTCAATCTCTTAATAAGAGTTATTTAGGTAGTAATAGTCATTTAAAAGTATTAGAAGATTATAATTTAAAGTAGTTTTTACTACTTTTTTTAAAATTTTAAAAAATTAGCACTCATATATTGACAAGTGCTAAATATAATAATATAATGTAAGTAGCAATCGAGAAAATAGAGTGCTATGGAGGAAATATGTTAACAAAAAGACAAGAAGAAATATTAAAACTTATTGTCATGGAATACATTAAACTTGCAAAACCGGTTGGTTCAAAGTTGATTTGTGATAGACTTAATTGTTCTAGTGCAACAGTTCGTAATGAAATGGTAGAATTAGAAGAATTAGGATTATTAGAAAAAACCCATACCTCATCGGGTAGAGTTCCAAGTGAAAAAGGTTATCGTTATTATGTTGATAACTTAATGGAACTTAAGGAATTAAATGGGGAAGATGTTTTTAAATTACAAACTATATTTAATAATAGTCAACTAGAATTAAGTGATGTTTTAAATAAAAGTTTAGAATTAATTTCAGATATGACTTCATATACATCAATTGTTCTTGATACTAAAAGTCATGAAAATAAATTAAAAGAAATTAGTGTTGTTCCAATTAATAATGACGTAGTTATTGTTATTGTGGTAACTGATCAAGGATATGTTGAGCATAAAGATGTTGAACTTCATGGAGTTAGTTTAGAAGAAGTTAAAAAAACAGTTAAATTAATTAATGAATTGATTATTGGAACACCAATTGATGAAGTAAGTGCTAAACTAGAATTTGAAATTAAACCAATTATTGCTAAATATGTTAAACAACATGAAGTTTTATATAATGCTTTTTATGATGTATTTACAGATATTTCTAGTAAAAATATAAATGTTGTTGGTAAAAACAATATTTTAAAACATCAAGAGTTTAATGATTTAGGTAAAGTAAAAAGTATTTTTTCCAAATTAGATGATGAAAATATCTTAGAAAAAATTGATGAATTAGAAGAAAAAAATAATCAAAGTGGAGAAAATTCCAAAGATATAGAAGTCTATATTGGTAATGAAAATGGTGTTGATCCGGATGTAACGGTTATTAAGACCAATTATAAAACCAATAAAGATGAAGGAACGATTGCTATTGTAGGACCAAAGAGAATGGAATATAGTAAAGTAGTTAATTTACTTGATTATATTAAAAAACAGATAGAAAGGTGATAATGTGGAAGAAGAAAAAAAAGTAGAAGAAACTACTGAAAAAGAAGAAAATTTTCAACAAGAAGAAAGAAAAGAAAATATAAAAGAAGAAAATAAGGATAAGAAAGAAAAGAAATTATTTAAGAAAAATTCAGATGATAAATTACTTAAAGAAATAGAAGAACTTAAAAATAAAAATAATGAACTTTTAAATAAAGTTTTATATAGTCAAGCTGAGTTTGCTAATTATCGGAAAAGAAAAGAGACAGAAGTTAGTAGTATGTTAAAGTATTCCAATATGGATTTAGTTTTAGAACTATTACCAATGGTTGATAACTTTGAAAGAGCTATTAAGTTAGATGATACAAATTTAAGTGATGAATTATCAAAGTTTTTAGAAGGTTTTAAAATGATTTATACACATTTAGTTGAAGTTTTAAAAAAATTTGAAGTTACGGAAATTGAATGTTTAAATAAACCATTTGATCATAACTTTGAGCAAGCTTTAATGACAACTAAAGTTGATGGAGTTGATTCTGGAATGGTTGTTGAAGTATTACAAAAAGGTTATATGTTAAAAGATAAAATGATAAGACCAGCTTTAGTTAAAGTAAGTGAATAGAAAGATAATAATGAAAAAAGAAGAAATTGAAACTCAAAAATTAGTTTTAAACACTATGAAAACTAATTTAAATCAAATTAATGATTTTTTAAAAAGTGATGAAGCATATTGTTATTATTACTTTATGAAATATATGGAAACTAAAGATGAAATAGTTTATAACTGTTTTAAAGAAAGATATGAAAAACTTGATAATGAAGGTAAAGCAAAGGCATTTACTTATATTATTGAGGGATTACATAAAGAAAATGAGGTTATGGCACCTGAAAAGTCAAAAGTTAAAAATAAATAAAAGAGAGGATGATAGATTATGAGTAAAATTATAGGAATTGATTTAGGTACAACTAATAGTTGTGTTGCTGTTTTAGAAGGAGGGGTAGCAACTGTTATTCCTAATCCTGAAGGAAATAGAACTACACCATCAGTTGTAGCATTTAAAAATGGAGAAAGAATTATTGGTGATGCGGCTAAACGTCAAGCAATCACTAATCCTAATACTAAAAGTAGTATTAAACGTTTAATGGGAACAAGTGAAAAAACGGAACTTGAAGGAAAGAAATATACACCAGAAGAAATTAGTGCTATGATACTTTCTTACATGAAAGATTATGCCGAAAAATATTTAGGAGAAAAAGTAACCAAAGCTGTTATTACAGTTCCTGCTTACTTTAATGATGCTCAACGTCAAGCTACCAAAAATGCTGGAAAAATAGCTGGTCTTGAAGTTGAAAGAATTATTAATGAACCAACAGCTGCAGCACTTGCCTATGGACTTGATAAACAAGATAAGAGTCAAACTATTTTAGTATATGACCTTGGTGGAGGAACATTTGATGTTTCTATCCTAGAACTTGGTGATGGAGTATTTGAAGTTAAGTCTACTGCTGGAAATAATAAATTAGGTGGAGATGATTTTGATAAACGTATCATGGATTATCTAATTGATACTTTCAAAAAAGAAAATGGTGTTGATTTATCAAAAGATAAAATGGCTATGCAACGTTTAAAAGAAATAAGTGAAAAAGCTAAAAAAGATTTATCAAGTATGACTTCAACTCAAGTATCAGCTCCATTCATATCTCAAAATGAATCAGGACCACTTCATTTAGATATGACTTTAACGCGTGCTAAATTTGAAGATTTAGTTAGAGATTTAGTTGAGTCCACTTTAACACCAGTTCGTAATGCGCTAAAAGATGCTAAATTAACAAAAAATGATATTGATAAAGTAATATTTGTTGGTGGATCAACGAGAATTCCGATGGTTTATGATTTAGTTAAGAAAGAATTAGGAAAAGATCCAAGCTTAGAAGTTAACCCAGATGAAGTTGTTGCTATGGGTGCGGCTATTCAAGGTGGTGTTTTAACTGGTGAAGTAAATGATATTGTTTTACTAGATGTTACACCTTTATCACTTGGTATTGAAACATTAGGTGGCGTTATGACTGTTTTAATTCCAAGAAATACAACTATTCCAACAAGTAAACAACAAGTATTCTCAACAGCTGCTGATAATCAACCAGCTGTAGATATTCACGTTTTACAAGGCGAAAGAAGTATGGCTAGTGATAATAAGACACTTGGTAACTTCCAATTAACCGGAATTCCGGCTGCTCCACGTGGTGTACCTCAAATTGAAGTTAAATTTGATATCGATGCTAATGGTATTGTTCATGTAACAGCTAAAGACTTAGGAACTAATAAAGAACAATCAATTACAATTACATCAAATACTAATTTAACAGATGAAGAAATAGATCGTATGATGAAAGAAGCTGAAGCTAATAAAGAAGAAGATAAAAAACGTAAAGAAGAAGCTGATGTTAAAAATGAAGCTGAACAATTAGTTTTCCAAACCGAAAAATCAATTAAAGATTTAGGTGATAAAATAACTGATTCTGAGAAAGAAGAAGCAGAAAAATTAATTAAAGATTTAAAAGATGCTCTTGAGAAAAATGATATTGAAGATATTAAAGCAAAGAAAGATGCTTTACAAGAAAAAGCAATGGCTCTTGCTACTAAAGTATATGAAAATATCCAAAAACAAGAAAATCAAAATAGTGAAACAACAGAAACTGATGCTAATCAAGAATCTAAAAAAGATGATGTTAGTGATGCTGAATACGAAGAAAAATAATAATTTGGAAGTCCTAGATTTTCTAGGACTTTCCTTAAATAAATGAGGAGATTTAATGAAACAAAGAAAAAGATGTGAAATTAAAGAAGAAGATACTTGGGATTTAACACCAATATATTTAAATGAAACTGATTTTTTGCAAGACTACGATAATTTTTTAGAAGAAATGCAAGAAATTAATGATTATAAAAATCATTTATTAGATAATAGCCAAACATTACTTAATTTTTTAGTACTATCTGATAAGTTAGAAAGAAAACTATATCGATTATATTATTATGCCCATTTAAATTTTGATGTTGATACAACTAATGCTAGATCTAAAGAATTATTAGGTATGGTCGATAACTTGATGGTTAAATATGGAGAAGCTATGGCTTTTGTTGATCCAGAACTTCTAAAAGGTAATTTTTCTTTGATTGAAAAATTTTTGCAAGAAGAACCAGGTTTAGAAAAATATCGCTTTAATTTAGAAAACTTATATCGTTATAAAAAACATACTTTAACCGAAAAAGAAGAAAAAATAATGAATACTTTAAGTGTTTCTTTAGATAGTGCTGAAACTATATATGAATCTTTAACAGATTCTGATCTTACTTTTGGTAGTATTGTTGTTGATTCCCAAAAAGAAGAATTTACCGAGAGCAATTATAGTAAATTTATTGAATCACCTGATCGAAAAGTACGTCAAAAAGCATTTCAATTATTATTTAAAACTTATGCTAAGTATAAAAATACTTTAGCCGATACTTTTCGTCTTAATATTGAATCAGTTTCAAAAATTAGTCAATTAAAACATTATAATTCAAGTATTGAAGCTAGTTTATATCATGATAACATTGATTTAACTGTTTATAATAATTTAATTTCAACGGTTAATAATCATTTAGATATCTTATATAAATATTATGATTTAAAAAAAGAAGTATTAGGTGTTGAAAAATTACATCTTTATGATATTTATGCTAATATGGTTTCGGATATTGACAAAAATTATACTTTTGATGAAGCTAAAAATATAGTTCTTGAAGCTTTAAGTATTTTAGGAACGGACTATCAAGCTAACTTAAAAAAAGCTTTTGCTAATCGTTATATTGATATTTATAATAATAAAGGCAAACGCGGAGGAGCTTATTCAAGTGGCTTTTATGATACTAATCCTTATATATTATTAAATTTTGAGGGTAAGTATAATGATGTTACAACACTTGCTCATGAATTAGGTCATTCTATGCATACTTTGTATTCTTGTCAAAATAATCCCTATAATACTTCAAGTTATAAGATATTTGTAGCCGAAGTAGCATCAACCGTTAATGAATTATTGTTAATTAAATATTTATTAAAACAAACAGATGATAAAAAAGAGAAGTTATATTTATTAAATAAATTATTGGAACTATTTAAAGGAACTATTTTCCGTCAAACTATGTTTGCTGAGTTTGAAAGAGATATGTATGCAAGTCATGAAAAGGGTATTATTTTAACTAGTGATTACTTATGTAATAATTATTATCAATTAGTTAAAAAATATTTTGGCTCATCAGTTGTTTGTGATAAATTAATTCAATATGAATGGGAGAGAATACCGCATTTCTATTATAATTTTTATGTTTATAAATATGCAATTGGTTTATCAGCTGCTTGTAAAATAGTTCATGATATTGAAACTAAAGGAGAAAGTGCAGTTAATAATTACTTAAAATTCTTAAAAACAGGTGGATCAATGTATCCAAGTGATGAATTATTAGTATGTGATGTTGATATTAAAAATCCTCAATTTATTGAAGAAGCAATTTCTATGTTTGATGAAACAATTAAGGAGTTTCAAAATATTTATAGAAAGTAGGGAGTATTATGAATAAAAAAGATTATTATGAAGTGTTAGGTTTAAATAAAAATGCAACCGACGATGAGATAAAAAGTGCTTTTCGAAAACTTGCAAAAAAATATCATCCTGATTTAAATAAAGAGCCAGATGCGGAAGCAAAATTCAAAGAAGTGCAAGAAGCTTATGCTGTTTTATCTGATCCAAATAAAAGGAAACAATATGATCAATTTGGTCATGCTGCTTTTGCTAATGGTGATGGTGGTGCTGGAGGCTTTGGAGCAGGTGGCTTTAACTTCTCTGGCTTTGATGCTGATTTAGATGATATTTTAGGAAGTATGTTTGGTGGAGGATTTGGTTTCTCTAGTCGTGGAGGTAGTAGTCGTCAAAGTCGTAAAAGTCGAGGGGAAGACGTTTTATATCACATGAATTTAACTTTTGAAGAAGCTGTATTTGGTTGTTCTAAGGATATTCGTCTTGATACAAGTGTTTCTTGTCCTGATTGTGATGGCTTAGGTGGTCATGACGAAGAAACCTGTGATGTTTGCCATGGATCAGGAACAATTACTTCCGAACAAAGAACTATATTAGGATCATTTTTATCTAAGACAACCTGTTCTAATTGTGGAGGAACCGGAAAAACATTTAAAAGACGTTGTAGTACCTGTAATGGAAAGGGAACTATCAAAAATAATCGTACAATTACTATTAAAATACCAAGTGGAATTGATACAGGAAATCGTTTAAGAGTTCCTGGTAAAGGCGAAGCTGGTTTAAACGGAGGCCCTGCAGGAGATTTATATATTGAATTTAAAGTCAGTGAACATGAATTTTTTAAACGTGATGGAGATGATATTTATTTAACTGTTCCTATTACGATAACAGATGCCGTTTTAGGTTGTAAAAAAGATATCAGAACACTTGATTCTGTTGTAACTTTAAATGTTAAAGGTGGAACTAATACAGGTGATAAACAAAGAATAAAGGGTAAAGGTATTAAAAATAGTTCAACCGGAAGAACAGGGGATATGTATTTAATCTTTGAAGTAGTTTTACCAGATAAATTAACGAGAGAACAAAAAGAATTATTTGAAAGATTATCAACAACCAATTTAGAAGATAGTACTTATAACAAATTTACTCGTTTTGTTAATAAAAAATAGTAATTTAAATTACTTGACTCTCCAGTTAACTGTAATGATAAAGTTATAGTGAAAGGAGTGTAAAGTTGACATTTTTCTTAAAAAAGTGTATAATGTCATTAAATTTAAGGGGGTAATTATGTATAAAATAGGAGAATTCTCTGCTTTAACCGGTCTTAGTGTTAAAACACTTAGATATTATGATGAAATAAATTTATTGAAACCATCTAATGTTGATAATTATACTAACTATAGATATTATACTGCCGAAGAGTTACAACAATTTAAAAGAATAGAATATTTAAAAAAATTAGGTTTTACTTTAGAAGAAATTAAAAATAATTTATCTAATATGACAGTAGAATGTATTGATCAAAAAAAGCAAGAACTAATAGCCAAAAGAGATATAATTATTGCCCAAATTTATGAATTAGATACACTTAAAGAAAATATAACTAATAGTAAAGTAAAAACTTTAACTAGAAGTTAAAATGTTAAATAAAATAGTAATGGAACATTTAGAGAGAAAACAACAAATAACCAAACTAAAAAATGATTATTTAATGTTAAAACAACTTGTTATAGCTTATAAAAATGCAATTGAATATAATAAGTCATTAGATAGTCAAGAAAAAGAAGAAAATATTAAAGAAAAAGAAAATACTAAAGTCAAAAAATTAGTTTTAACGAAGAAATTTTATGGCAAAGATTTAGTTGTTGGATAGATACTTTTAAAAGTATCTATTTTTTTACTTGACTCTCCAGTTAACTGTAATGATATATTGTAAATCAAAGGGGGATAATAATTATGAAAGAAGATTTTGATAAAAATAGAAAATTTACAAAAAAAGATTTTCAGCAAACGATAAATAATATTAAAAAGAGTTATAAATTTGTTAAAAATAATAAAAAAAGTATAATCTTTTGTCTTTTAACATCAGTTTTAACAATTCCTATTAGTATATTAATTCCGATATTATCAGCAAAAATGGTATTGGATTTAAATGGAAGTTTATACGAAGATTTATTACGAATAGCTCTATTTATTTTGATTGTTTATACAATTCAGCATATTTTAGGATTTGGAGCAAGAATTTTATATAAAAAATATATCGTTAATGTTACTTATGAAATACAGAAAGAATTAATGAAAGAAACTTTTAAACTTGATATAAGTTGTTTTGATCAATATGGAACAGGAATATTTACTGATAGATTAAGACAAGATACTAATGCTATTGCTAATATTTTTGATAATTTAATCGATTTATTAATAGCTATAATAGGTAATATAGGTATATTCATTGTCATATTTTCTATTTCAAAAATTATGTTTTTATATTTTGTTCTTTGTGGAATTAAAGAATTTATTATATCGAAAAAAAGAATAGATATCTATTATGAAAGACTTTCCAAAATTCGTGATTTAGAAGAAAAAAATACGGGACTTATAGCCGAATTAATCAGAGGAGTACGCGATATTAAATCATTAAATGCAACTAGTATTTTTATGAAAAAATTTGATAATCGTATTACGGAAGTTAATAATAAAAATATTGAATTAACTATCAAAAATAGTAAGTTTTATCTATTTAGTGATGAATTAACGGAAATATTTGATTACATGTTTTTCTTATTAGGCGTTCTATTAACAAAATTTAATCTTTTAACGGCTAGTAATTTTCTTGTACTTTATATGTATAAAAACAATACAAAATACTTATATAGTTCTATTATAGGTTTAATGGATTGTATTAAAACCTTTAATTTTTCAGCAAAAAGAGTGTATGAAATAATCGATGGTACTAAGTTTCAAAAAGAAAAATTTGGTAATATCAAATTAGAACATATTGCTGGTAATTTTGAATTTAAAAATGTTAGTTTTTCCTATAAAGAAAATAAAGAAATCTTACATGATATTAGTTTTAAAGTCAAAGCTAATACTACGGTTGCCTTTGTTGGAAAAAGTGGTAGTGGAAAAACAACAATATTTAATTTATTAACCAAATTATATAATGTTACTGATAATAAAATTTTTATTGATAATCATGATATAAATACTTTAACAAAAGATTCTATTCGTAATAATATATCAATAATAACACAAAATCCTTATATATTTAATTTATCAATCCGTGATAACTTATTATTAGTTAAAGAAAATGTTTCGGAAAAAGAAATGATTAAAGCATGTAAAACAGCTTGTTTACACGATTTTATTATTAGTTTACCAAATGGTTATGATACAATTGTTGGTGAAGGTGGAGTTACTTTATCAGGAGGAGAGCGACAACGTCTTGCTATTGCTAGAGCTTTAATTAAGAAAACCGAAATAATTCTTTTTGATGAAGCAACAAGTGCTCTTGATAATGAAACCCAAGAAAAAATTCAAAAAGCTATTCATAATTTAAAAAATAAATATACTATTCTAATAATTGCTCATCGATTATCAACTATTGTTAATAGTGATAATATTATCATGATTGAAAAAGGAAAAATAGTTGCAGAAGGAACTCATGAAAATTTAATGAAAACATCTTTAAAATATCAAAAACTTTATCAAGCCGATTTATTTAAATAAAAATAATTTATAGATAAATAAAATAAATAAAGGAGTGTAAAATTTTATGAAACATAAATATATTAGTAATGAAAAATTTGAAATCATTGAGAATCCAACCTTCTTTGAAGTAGATGAAGAAATTGCTGAAACAATAAGTATTTTAAATAAAAAAGGTTATAAAACAAGATATTGTTGTGCAGGACATATTGAAGATTCTTGTTATAAAGTTAAATTACCAATTTATTTACTTGAGGAAGTAAAAAGTAAAAATATAAGTCGTATTGGAAAAGTTGAAAAAGATTTCTTTTGGTATTACTGTGGTGATAGAGCAGGAACTGGCGTTTACATTAGTTTTATCAAACATTATAAGTTTTTAACTTTACCAAATGGTTTTATGTATGAAACAGCTGATGAATTTAGAGAAAAAGTACAAAGTTATCCTATAAGCGAAGAAGATAAAAAAGAACTAGTTTATGGTGATTACATTAGTAAAATAATAAATTATATTGAAAATAATAAACTATTAGATGATAAATTTATAGAATATCAAATAAAAGAAGCAAATGAAACACTATTGAATTGGGCAAAGAGTTTACCAATGGTGGAAGAGTAATTAATACAAAAGCAACGATGCAAAATAGGTGCTTTAAAGGAATTAGTATTCAAAATAGTACACATATGAAAGAATATATATAAGATGAAATATAATTAACGGGTGATTTAAGAAAAATTATTACCAAACAATTCAAATTAATTAATGGTAGATGATTTTTAAAACACAAATTGATTTTCATAAATATGATAAAAAAATAGTGAGGTATAAAAATGTTAAAATTAGATAATAAAGAGTTAGATACTAATAATTATGAAATAGAAATTAGAAAAACAAATGGTTATGCTACCGAATATAAGAAAGAATTAAAAAAAATGGTTCAAACTGATAAATGGGAGTCATTAGCATTTTATATAGATTTTCTTTATAGTGAAGAGAAATTAGGATTAGAATTTTATACTATTAAACCCAATAAGAAATTGTTAAAATTTCCATTAAATGAATATATTAACTTAAATGATTATATTGATGATGGTGATATTATATTACACTTAGATGAATTAGAATTTTTAACATTTGAAGAAGTTAATTTTTTTCTTAAAAGAATTGATAAAGAAAATTTTATTTTAAAAATAGTTGTCGATTTTGAACAAGAACAATTGTTACCATTAGATATTAAAGAATATAAGTTTGAATTAGAAGTTAATTTTAATCTAAATGAAGTAGAGTAAGTTAAATATTAATAATTTAATATTATAACAAATTAGAGAATATATAATGAGTAGTAATATTCGTTTTTTTACTCTAACATCATAATTCATTCGTTCTATATCTTTGAATGTTACTATGAAATATTAATTTAAAAACATAGTAATTAGCAATTTCGTTAGCAGTTTTTAGTGTTATATTTCTATATTCTGATAATAATGAGCTAATGTACTATTAGCAATTTTTAATTTATCTATTGTTCAGATTATTCTAATTCTTTTATTAAACGTATAAATATAATCATTTTACCAAACACTATATCACAACACACTTTGTTCTAGATATATGATTTTGTCAAATAATGTAAATTTTTTCTATTAAGTGCTTGTATAGGAATTTTTTATGGTAACATAATATTATAAAATAAGTAAAATGTTAAGTATAAATATACTTGACTCTCCATCTAACTATAATGTTAGAATTGGTTATAAAAGGAGGAATAAATGTAAAAAAATTAATAATTTAATCTAATAAAGAAAGGGTGAAAATATGGAAAAATTAGAAAATAGAATAAAATTAATAATTGATTCAGAACAAAACTATAATCGTGAAACGTTAATTGAAAATAATTTAGAAAATTTATTTGTATTCGATGATAAAAATATTTATCATGATCTTTTAAAAGATAAAATAAAAGATATTAAAGTTTTAAACTTGAAAGAGTTAGAAAATTCATTTTCTTGGAATCCACTTGCCTATCCATATCATTTATATAAAAATGGTGATATAGATAATGCAATTGAACTTATAAATAAAATAGTTTTTTATATGTTTAATGATTTTAATGAAAATATCGATATGTTTTGGATAAATACATCTTCTGATTATTTTATGGCACTAACTATTCATTTATTCGAAAAAGAAAATGATATTAAAAAAATAAACATAGCTAATGTTTTAGAATTAAGTAATGAATTTGAAAAAGGTTTACTAGATGAGTATTATAATGCATTAGATAACAAATCATTAGAATATAAATTAATTTCGGCAATAATTAATTTACCAACTGATACCAAATTAAGTGTTTTATCAGTATTTAATCAAAAAATGAAAATAATTAGTATGCGACCTAATTTATCAGAAAAATTATCAAATGATGATATAAATTTAGATAAAATTAATTTAGAAAATAAGGAACAGAGTATTATAATAGTTGGTTATCCAAAATTAAATATTATTGCTAATATTTTTATAAATCAATTATGTAAAGTGCTTGAAAAAAATAAATCAAAACAAAAAGTTAATATAATTTTAGATAGTCTTGACAGGATATCTAAAATCGAAGAATTAGAAAGTTTGCTTGAAAACGACAACAATATTAATTTAAATCTTATTGCAATAACTAAAAATAAAGAAAATTTAATTAATAAATATGGAGAATATACTATATCTTTATTTAAAAAAGTTATTTATAAGTAATAGTTATTTTAATTATTAAAATAATCAAAAAATATTGTTAAAAAAATTGGAGGAAAATTATATGGGTGTATTCGATGAAAATTTAAAATCAAAAGAACAAGATGAAAATATGATAAAGTATGTTAGAGGACATATTGATGGAGTTGTATGTGATTATATAAAGTTTGAATTTGATGAAAATGGCAAAGAAAAATCAAAGATTATTAGTAGTGTTAAAACAGAAGAAGCAGTTAATTTTTTACAACAATGTATAGAAAATTATTCAAATTATTTTTCTACACTAGGACTTCCTGTTGAAAAAATGGCAATTGATTTATATACGGAATTTTTTATGCAACAAGAAATAGCAAATACAGCAGATGATGAATATAAAATTAAAGGTGTTTCACCTAACAAATTTTTAAAAGATATTGTTTATATAGCACCAGGAATTGAAATTGTAAGTCAAGGACAAAATGTTTCACATAAAATATCTCCTGAATTGGAAAGTTTACAAAATTCTGGTTTTATTGTTAATTACAATGAATTAGTAAGTAGATTAAGTGAACTTGGATACGAATTGAATTATCAAAATTACGAACAGTTATTAGCTGGTCAACTTATGCAACAAGCAGCGACATTTGATATTGATTTCGCACTTGAAAATAAAAAAACTAGATAAAAAATTTTTTCTCATTACATAAAATGTAGTGAGTTTTTTTTAATTTTATGATATAATGTATAAGTTTTAAAGGGGTGGATTATGATATATATAACAGGTGATACTCATGGTAATTTTCAAAGAATAAAAGAGTTTTGTAAAGAACAAAAAACAACTAAAGATGATTATTTAATCATACTAGGAGATGCAGGTATTAATTATTTTGGTGATCAGGATAATAAATTAAAGGAAGAATTAACTAAAATACCAATTACTTTTTTATGTGTTTATGGTAATCATGAAGAAAGACCAGAAAATATCAAAACTTATCAAGAAATTAATTTATTTGATGGTATTATGTATCAAGAAAAGAATTATCCAAATTTATTATTTTTTAAAGATTCCGAGATTTATACCATTTTAAATAAAAAAGTTTTAGTAATTGGTGGAGCTTTTTCAATTAATAAAGATTTGATGATAGAAAGAGGTTACAAATGGTTTAAAGATGAACAACCAAGTGAATTAATTAAAAAACAAACTCTAAATAATTTAAAAGAAAACAATTATCAAGTAGATTATATTCTAAGTCATACATGTCCTTATAAATATTTACCATATGAAATGTTTTATGTTGGAGTTAATCAAGATAAAGTTGATCAAAGTACGGAAAAGTTTTTAGATTTAATTGAAGAATTAACTGATTATCATAAATGGTATTGTGGTCATTTTCATACAGATAAAGTAGTTGATAAAATTAATTTTATGTTTGAGGGTTATAAAACTTTAGATTAAGAAGTGATTTTCACTTTTTATTTTTTTTTAATGTAATTTATGTTATACTAAAGAAAAGATGGAGGTTTTATGATTGAATTAGATTATGATAAAGTAAAATTTATAACTTTATATACGGGTACTAAAGGATATCACAATTGTTACTGTAAATGCCCTTGTTGTACTCAAAAAAATATAAATGATAATTATCAAGGACAAATTGAACAAATAGAAGAATTATTTAATAAATTTAAATCTATTAAACAAATGTATATTTTAGGTAATCCTGATCCATTAGTTGATGTTAACTTTTGTAATGAAGTAAGTAAATTATCAATTTTAAAAGGTGCTAATGTTTGCTATTCAACTTCGGGAGTTGGTGGATTAGTAAGAATAAAACAATTGATTCAAGGGATAGATATCCCAAAAATTGATTATATATCTTTTAGTATTGATAGTATTAATCCTCAAAAGATGTCTATGTTAAAAGGAATTAATTATCCTTTTAATAGTGTTATAGAGGCCATTAATTGGTTAATTAAAAATAATTATCCAGTAAAAATTCAACCAACTTTATGGTCATCAAATTATCAAGAAGCATTTAATATTATTGAATATTTTGCTAATTTAGGAGTAAAATTATTTACTTTTCATATAGGTTCTAATGAAACAGCTATTTATGATACTCATCATCATTTAACTGAAGAACAAGTAAAATATGCTCATCTTTTAATGGAAAAAGCTTTTCTTAAATATCATGTTAATATTACTTGTCCAATAATTTATCCTAGTTGTGGTAATAATGATTTAAATAAATGGTATTGTATGCAACCAGAAAAATGTGAAAATTTATTAGTATTTTTAAAAGAAGATGGAGTTTATGTTACAAATGTTCCAATTATCTCGGAAATAGATGATAGTTATTTATATAATATTAATAAACCAATTATGTTAAAACAATTTGATCAAGACGATATCTGTCCTATTTCTAATTCAACAGCCAAAACTAAAACTTTGTGTCGTTATGTGAAAAAGAATTGGTCTTAAATAAAGGAGGAGTATGAAAAAATTAAAATTAATTTGGTCTTATTTAAAAACTGATAAAATCTTAATTTTATTATACTTACTATTATTTGGATTAACCTATATTCCTCCTTTTTTAACGCCTATCTTTAGTGGCTATGCCTTAGAAAGTTTAGTTAATAATAACTTAAATAGCTTTATAATTAATCTTATAATTTTAAGTAGTATATATTTATTCTCTTATACTATAATTAGAGTACCTTTAGAATATTTATATAATTATTTAGAAATAAAATTTATGTCTCAGATTAGTAAAGATTTATATCATAAAATAGATAATTTACCCTGTATTGCTTTTGAAGATATCGGAGTAGGCGAATATATAAATAGACTTTATAATGATATTGATAGGATTATGGAATTACTAAAAAAATTAATTAAAATGTTTTGTCGTTTTTTAGTAATAGTTGCTTTTTTAATTATTAGTTTTAAAATTAATTATCTAATTGGTATCGAAATACTTATCTTTGCTCTTATTATGGGATTTATTTCTTCTAAATATTTTCCTAAAATTAAAAAGAAAAATGAACTAATTAAACAAGAAACTGATATTTATTTAAAAAATGCTACAGAGAATATAACAGGTATTCGTGAAATTAAATCTCTTGGTATTAAACATAATATAGAAAAATTAATTAATCAAAATTTAAATAATTTATTTCAAGATAGTAAAGAAGTACGTAAATATGAGATATCTTATTATACTTTTAATGGTCTAATCTACTTAATTTTAGAATTTATTATTTTAATTACAGCTGGTATTATGGTTTATCATGGAAAAATTGGGATTGCATCTTTTGTTATAATTGAATCATATATTTGGCGAATTGATGAAATAGTCGAAAGTATCAGTGATTTTGGAGTTAATTATAACAAAGTAATAGTCTCTTTAAATAGATTAGATGAAATACTTAATAATAAACTTTATCAAGATGAAAAATTTGGTAATATTAAATTAGAAAATTGTCTTGGGAAAATAACTTTAAAAAATGTTAAATTTAAATATAAAAAAGAAGATAATTTAATTTTAAAAGGCTTAAATTTAAAACTTGAACCAGCTAAAAAAATAGCTATTGTTGGTAAAAGTGGTAATGGAAAAACAACTTTATTTAATTTATTACTTCGTTATTTTGATCCAGTTAGTGGTAATATTTTTCTTGATGATATTAATTTAAAAGATTTAACGGAAGAAAGTTTAAGAAAAAATATTTCTATTATTAGACAAATGCCATTTATTTTTAATAAAAGTATCTTAGATAATTTTCGTTTAGTTAAAGAAAAAGTTACTTTAAAAGAAGTTAGAGAAGTTTGTAAAAGAGCTTATATTGATGATTATATTATGAGTTTACCAGATAAATATCATACTATTATCGGAGAAGGAGGAGTTAATTTATCAGGAGGGGAAAAACAAAGACTAGCTATAGCGAGAACTCTTTTATTAAATACCAAAGTTATTTTATTTGATGAAGCAACTAGTGCTCTTGATAATGAAAGTCAAGAATATATTAAAAAAACTATTAATGATTTAGTTAAAAATCATACTATTATAATTGTTGCTCATCGGTTATCAACGATAATTGATGCTGATATTATTCATGTTATTGCTAATGGTAGGTGTGTTGCTAGTGGTAATCACGAAGAATTATTAAAAACAAGTGAAGTTTATAAAAACTTATATACAACAGAATATATAAATTATATCGAAAGGAATTAAAAATCATTATGAAAAAAATAGGAACTAAAAAATTAGAAACAGAAAGATTAATTTTAAGAAAATCAACTTTAGAAGATGCAGGTAGTATGTTTAAAAATTGGGGAAGTGATCCTTTAGTAACTAGATATGTTACATGGAAAACACATGAAACAATTGAAGATTCTTTAGAATATTTAAAATATATTCAAAAAGAGTATCAAGAAGGTAATACTTATCATTGGTTAATTGTTTTAAAAGAAAATAATACTCCAATTGGAACTATTGATGTTGTTAGGATATTAACGGATGGAGTAGTAGAAATAGGCTATAATATTGGTTCTCTTTGGTGGGGTAAAGGTTATACAACCGAAGCTTTTAAAAAAGTTATTGAATTCTTGTTTAATGAAGTTGATGTCGATACTATTTGTGCTAGACATTTAGTTGAAAATCCTGCTAGTGGTAAAGTAATGCAAAAAGCAGGTTTAAAATTAGAAGGAATTCTTCGTCAAAGAGAAATATGTAATTATACTAATACTTTAATGGATGTAGCATATTATTCTATTTTAAAAGATGAATATAAAAACAAAAAGACTAGTAATTAAGCTAGTTTTTTTGTATAATTAAATTATGAAAGATTTAGAAAAATATTTAGATTATTTAAAATATAATAAAAATTATAGTGACAAAACTATTATTAATTATGAACTTGATTTAAAAGATTATTTTCTATTTTTACAAAGTGAATCTTTAGATTATAAAGATATTGAATATGACGATTTAAGATTTTTATTTGATCATTTTGAAAAACTTAAATTATCTAATAAAAGTATTAGAAGACATATTAGTAGTATTAAAGGCTTTTATAAATATTTAGTTACTAATAATATTATTTCTAATAATCCTTTTATCTATGTTAATTTACCGAGAAAAGAACAAAAATTACCAAGATATTTAACTATTAATGAATTATTAGAAATATTTTCTAATATCGAAATTAAAACTAATTATGATTTAAGAGATCGTTTAATCCTAGAACTTATGTATGCAACTGGAGTTCGAGTATCAGAACTTGTTAATATAAAAGTAATCGATATTGACCTATATAATACAAGTATTAAAGTATTTGGAAAAGGACAAAAAGAAAGAATAGTTTATTATAATGAAGTAGTAGTTAATTTATTAAATCAATATTTAAAAATTTATCCTGAATTAAATAAAAAACATTTACCATATCTATTTTTAAATCATATAGGTGATAAATTAACTACTCAAGGTATTAGTTATATTATTAATCAAGTAATAACCAAGATTAATTTCAAGAAACATGTAACTCCTCATATGTTAAGACATTCTTTAGCTACTCATTTATTAAATAATGGATGTGATATTTCAACCGTTCAAGAATTACTCGGTCATACATCTATTTCTACAACTGGTATTTATACTCATGTAACCCTTGATCATATCAAAGAAGTTTATTATAAATGTCATCCTAGAAATTAAGTTAAAATTACTTATAAAAAAAGAATTAATAATCTACTTTAATTGGAATAGATTTTAATTCTTCTTTTATTAATTCTTCTTTATTAATTATTTGTAAATATAAAAGAGTAACTTTTAATTCAAATTTTAAAACATAATCATCAATATCTTTATAATTAGTAATTAAAGGAATCGTTAAATCATTTTTAATTGTTTTTAAATAAAGTCTTCCTTTTTGATTAAAACCAAGAATTCTAATATAATTTAGAGGTTTATTACTATCTTCTTTTAAGACATTAAAGAAAATATGTAAAAACATTCTATTTAGTTTATTATAAGTAAATCTTTTCGTTTTAATATTATCAATTAATTCTTGATAAGTATGAACTTTATAAATTACTTTTTTTATTCTAATATCAATTCCTTCTTTAACATCTAAATATTTATTTAAATCATTTATTTCATTTATTAATTTATATTTTAATAAAAAGAAATAGCGATCTAAATAATTTTTATCTAAGTTTAAATAGTTATAGGTTTCAATAGGAATAGTATCTTTATAATCTTTATTATTTAGATATGCTTCTCTGATACTAGTAGCACTTGTTATATGGGAAGTAATTTCTTTATCTAAATAATTATTTGTTCTTTTAATAGTTAAAGGTTTTATATGATAATTATTCAAGATAATAGTTTTAACATAGCTAAGACCTAATAAATCATTAGAATTAGTTAAATTAATATTAGTTAAATTATATAAAGCTTTTAAACAACTACTAGGATAACTATTACCTAAATCTAAATAGTTTTTAACTAGTTTATCATAGTCTTTATTATATAATGTTGTTGATACTAAGTTTTTTAAAACATCAATATCATTTGTTTCTGATCCAAAAATAAGATAATCCATACCTAAATTTTCTAAGATTGAAATAGCATAATAAGCAAAGTTATCAGCTGATTGCGTAGCAAATAAAAAAGGTAATTCAACTACTAGATCAACGTTATATTGTAAAGCAATTTTAGTTTTTTCCCACTTAGTTAAAAAAGAAAATTCTCCACGTTCTGTAAAACTTGCACTTAAAACTAAAGTAATAAAACTATCAGGAAACATTTCTTTAATCTTTTTTAAATGATAAATATGACCATTATGAAAAGGATTATATTCACAAATAATACCAATTTTATCCATCTACATCACCAAATTTATTATACAATAAATAAATAATTTATTCAAACTAAGAAAAAAAATTTAAAAATGCTTGTAAATACTTATTTTCTTTGCTATAATACTAAGAGTTAAAGGAAACGGAGGGAGAAAAAATGGCAAAACTAGGAAATAGACAAAGAAAAACCTTAGTATGTACTGAATGTAATGAAGAAAATTATCGTACAGAAAAAAATATTAAAAATACAACCGATCGTTTAGAATTAAAAAAATATTGTAGTAAATGTCAAAAACATACTGCTCATAAAGAAAAGAAATAATAAGGTAGGAATGATAATATGATTAACGTAAATGATTTAAAAGTAGCTATGACAATTGAAATGGATGGAAACATCTATACAGTTTTAGAATTAGGACATGTAAAACCTGGTAAAGGAGCTGCCTTTGTAACAGCTAAATTAAAAAATTTAAGAACAGGTGCTATCATCGAAGAAAGATTTAATGCTGGAACGAAAGTAGGACAAGCAAGAATTGAGAAAAAACCAATGCAATTTTTATATTCAATGAATGACAATTATACTTTTATGGATATGAATACTTATGAACAAATCGAACTTTCTAAGTCAGTTATTGGTGATGATGCTAAACTTTTAAAAGAAAATTTAGAAGTAGATATTATGTTTTATGAAGGTGAAATGTTAGGAATGAATTTACCTGATAAAATAGCTATGAAAGTTGTTCATACAGAACCTGGTGTAAAAGGTAATACAACCTCAACTGCTATGAAAGATGCTGAACTTGAAACAGGTTTAGTTATTAAAGTACCTATGTTTATTGATCAAGATGAAATTGTTTTAATTTCAAGTAAAGATGGAAAATATGTATCACGTGCATAGTTTCTTTTTTTTAACCTTAATTCGACAAATTTTACTATTAATATTTGCTATATTATTTCTGGTGATAGAAATGAGGAGATTTTATATATTTAATATTCGCGAAGAATTAATGAGTTTATACAAGAATAATCCAGATAACTTATATAAAATATTAAGTAGTATCCATAGTATGAAAGAGCAAGAATTAGTTTATGCTTATAATTTATTTCAACAAATTTGTATAACTTTTGATACTTTATCTTTAAATAATAAACTATATTTAAAAATGCATAATGATTTAGTTTATACCAAAATTGATAATGAACATATTATTAATAATTTATATAAAGATGAAGTAAGTATTTTAAAAATAAAAAAAAGTCATTTAGTATTAGATTCTAATACATCTTATTCTAGTTTCTTTAGCTTTTTAAATGAATATAATACTAATCTATTTATCTGTGATTTTACTAATAATGATTATTTCTTTTTAGAAAAAATGCATTTAGTTGTTGAGTAATTAGTTAAATAATAATTAAAAAAATATTAGAAAATAATTAATTTATATTTATATTATTTAAATAAAAAAAAGAAAACTATCTATACTATAAATGGTGATTTGATGAAAAAAAATTCAACTATTTTAGTTATTTTGATAGCTATCTCTTTAATTATAATTTATACTTTAACAAGTACCTATGCTATTATTATAAATGTTAAAGAAGAAAATGGTATTCAAGAAATAGTTAATACTATAACTTTAAGAGATTTGTTAACTAATGAAAATGGAACCTATAATAATACTTATTATGATGTTATAAAAGAAGTATCTTTAACAGAAGAAGAAGCTAATTTAATTATGGATTCAGATAAATTAAATGAGAATTTACAAATAGTTTTAAATAGTGTGGTTGATTATAAATTAAATAATAATATAAGTGCTAAATTAAGTAATGATTATATATATAACTTAATCTTAGATGGATTTAATAATACAAATACTTTATCCAAAGAATTAAAAACGAAAGTAATAAATAAAGCTTATGAATATAAACAAGATATTTCAGATTATGTTTATGATATAGAAGTTAATTTAATTGAAGGTGTTAAATGATATATCTAATCTTAAGTATAATATTATTAACTATTATTCTATATTTTATCTATAAAGATTATTTAAAAGTATTAAAGATTACTAGTATAGTTACAGGAATAGCTAGTATATTAACTTTAATAATTGGTTATTTTATAAGGTATTTTTTAAATAGTAAAATAACTTTTATAAATATATCTAAAATAAGTAATTTAATATTAATGAAGTTTTTTAGTAATTTTTTATTTTTATTAGGATTAAGTTTAATAGAAATAGTTTGTTATATGATTATTAATTATTATTTTAAAAAGACTAAGTTAATTAATAATATAAATGTATACTTATTATTTTAATATTTGTTATAAAATTTTAGGATTGGTTGTTAATACTTAAATTAATGTGATTAGAATATAGGAATATTGCATCAATTGTAATATTAGAAATTCATTAATTGATAAATTTCAGAAAATATTTTAATAATTTCCTAATGGATTATATCTTTTTTGAAACTTAGTTGACATTTTATTTAATTTATTGTATATTCTTATCAAGAAATGCGAAGAAGTAGTAATAAGTAATCTTTATTTAGTGAGAAGATGGTTGGTGAAAATCTTTTAAAGAACTTATGAACGTATCTTTTTGGTTTCATCGTATATTTACGTTATCAAATAAAGTGCATAGAAATTCTATGAAGTAAGGTGGTACCACCCTAATGGGTCCTTATTTTATAGAATTTTTTTATATAGTATGGGAGGATTTATTTATGTTAAAAGAATTAGAAAGTTATTTAGAAAGTATTTTAAAAGAATTAGGATATGAAGAAATAGTTACTATTTTACCTAGTAGTAAAAGAGATCTTGGATGGTATCAAGTAAATATTTGTATGAGTTTAGCGAAAAAGTATCATCAAAATCCGGTTGAATTAGCTAATTTAATTAAAGATAAATTAGATTCAAGATTTACTAATGTTAATATTGCTGGTCCGGGTTTTATCAATTTTTCTCTTGATACTAATTATTTAATGTCTTTTTTAAATAAGAATAAAGATAATTTTCAAACTTTAGTTCCTAGTTTAGAATCAAAAAAGGTAGTAATTGATTTTGGTGGAGCTAATGCTGCTAAAGCCTTACATGTTGGTCATATGCGATCTGCTAATATAGGAGAAGCATTAAGAAGACTTGGTAAATTAGTAGGTTACGAGATGATAAGTGATGTCCATTTAGGTGATTTAGGTAGACAATCTGGTATGCTTTTATCCGAAATTAAAAAAAGAGGAGAGTACTTAGAATATTTTGATGATTCTTATCAAGGCAAATATAGAAAAGTAGAATATACACCAACGGATTTAGGAAAAATGTATGTTTCGGCTAATATTGATGCTAAAGAAAATGAAGAAAGAATGGCTGAAGTTAGAGAAATTACGGCTGAAATTGATAAAGGTAATCAAAGATATTTAAATCTTTGGAAACAATTAGTTGCTATTTCAAGTATTTCTATCAAAAAAGTATATGATGAATTAAATTGTCACTTTGATTTATTTGAAGGAGAACTTGATGCTTTTAAAGATATTCCGAAGATGTTAGAAAAAGTTAATCCTTATTTATATGAATCTGAAGGTGCTATGGTAATGGATGTTAAAGAAGAAAATGATACTAAGGAAATGCCACCTTTAATTGTTATCAAAAAAGATGGAGCAACTATCTATGCTACCCGTGATTTAGCAACAATTTATTCAAGAGAAGAAAGATTTAATCCTGATGAAATATGGTATGTTGTTGATAATCGTCAAGGTTTATACTTTGAACAAGTATTTAGAGCAGCTTATAAAGCTCAATTAGTAAAAAATTGTAATTTACTTCATTTAGGATTTGGAACGATTAATGGAACTGATGGAAAACCTTATAAAACTCGTGATGGTGGTGTCATGGAATTAAGTTCTTTAATCGATTTAATTAGTCAAGAAATAGAAAAGAAAATGAAAGATGATATTCAAACTAATCGTGAAGAAATCAAAAATGCTTTAACAATAGCAACTCTTAAATATGCTGATTTAATGTCTTTCCGTGCAACTGATTATATTTTTGATCCTATTAAATTTTCTTCATTTGATGGAAAAACTGGTCCCTATCTTCTTTATACAATTGTTCGTTTAAAATCAATTCTAAAAAAAGTAGAAACAAAAGAATATGAAATTAAAAAAATAACTCATGATGAAGAATTAGATATTTATTTAAAAATAACAGAACTTCCTAATATTATAGAAAGATCTATTCGTGATAAAAGTTTAAATTATATAACTGATTTTCTCTTTGATTTAGCTAGTTTATTTAATAAATTTTATAATACTTATCATATTTTAACAGAAAAAGAAAAAGATATTAAAGAATCTTATTTAGGTCTTGTTACTTTAGTTTATAATGTTATGCATAATTTATTAGATGTTTTAGCTATAAAAGAAGTTGATCAAATGTAATTCGACAAAAAAAGACAAGGTAATTTTATAAAATTATTATGTGATTTTATGAAAAAACTATTAGTCTTTTTTTTGATTTTTTTAATTTTTTTAACAGGTAATGCTTTAATTATAAGTAATAAATATGAACAAGTTGAAGATCTAGAAATAAGAGGAGCTTATATTTCTTATTTAGAATATTTAACTTATTTTCAAGGTAATTCTTTAAGTATTAATAAAGCTTATATTAAAAAGATGTTAGATAATTTAAAGTCTTTAAATATTAACACTATTTTTTTACATGTTTCTCCCTTTTCTGATAGTATTTATAATTCTAAGATATTTCCTTATTCATATACTTTAACTGGTACAGAAGGAAAA
Source organism: uncultured Clostridia bacterium (assembly GCA_945871105.1). Classification (GTDB taxonomy): domain Bacteria; phylum Bacillota_I; class Bacilli_A; order RF39; family UBA660; genus RUG591. The sequence continues at coordinate 6,528 of CAMBUO010000011.1, read as the reverse complement.
AATCCTGGTATGGATTATTTAGAATATTTTATTAAAGAAGGTAAGAAAAGAGGAATTAAAATCCATGCTTGGATTAATCCTTATCGAATAAGCATGTCAAATGATATTAATTTAATTTCTAAAAATAATCCTGCCTATGCCTTATTAAATACTAATGATGTAAAAATTACCAATGAAGGAATTTATTATAATCCGGCTAGTTATAAAGTAATGTCTTTGATAATTAATCAAGTAATAGAATTAATTACTAATTATGATATAGCTGGTATTCATTTTGATGATTATTTCTATGTTAATGGGGAGATAGACTTAGTAAATTATGAAAATTATAAACTTAAAAATAAGCTTGATATTAGTTTAACTGATTATAGATTAAATATAACTAATTCTTTAATTAGAAATGTTTATAAAACAATTAAAGATTATAATCCTAATTTAATATTTAGCATTTCACCTGATGGTAATATTAATAATAATTATAAATATCATTTTGCTGATGTTAAAACTTGGTTAAAAGAAGATAATTATGTTGATCTTATTTTACCTCAAGTATATTATGGTTTTGAAAATGAATATAAACCTTTTATTAAAACTTTAAATGAATGGCATGATTTAATTCAAAATAAGGTAAAAATTGTTCCAGTTTTAGCTTTTTATAAAGTAGGAAGAATTGATAATCAAGCTGGATCTGGTCAAGATGAATGGTTAAATAATCATGATATTATTACTAGACAAATAAATTTTTCAAAAACTTTAGATAAATATAATGGTTATATTTTTTTTCGTTACGACTTTTTATTTAATCCTAATTTACAAAATAAAAATGGTCAAGAAGAATTAGTAAAGTTAAAAAATATTAATAAAAAATTATAGCCAAATCATTTAATTTGTGCTATCATTATAATAGGTGATGATATGTTAAAATATTTCTATATTCCAGCTGAAGTTTGGTATTATGTTGTTATTCCTATTTTAATAATTTTATTAGTCTATGTTATTTTTAATTTATTATATTCAAAGAAAAAAGGAACTTATTATTATAATTATGTAGTAGATTATGTTTATAGTACTTTAGGAGTAATCTTTTGTTCATTGTTACTATGTTTATTATTAGGTTATAGTATAGCAACTATTCAAATATTGATTCAAGCTAATGTTGTTAAAGATAGTATATTTTTAGTAATTATTTTAGTTATTTTACCTTTAATACCTTTGGGATTTTTGATATATGTTTTAAAAATTTATATTAATAATTTAAAAAGAAAAGATATTTTAGATCAAGCTTTTGAAGATAAAGAAAAAGAGTTAATGAAAAAAAACAGTTGATTTTAACTGTTTTTATATAACTCTTTTTTTATTAATTCAAGATTATTATACATAATAGTAAGATAATCTTGATTATTTTCTCTTTCTTCATCAGTTATATTTTTTAAATTTTTAATATTTAAAGTTTCAATATTTTTATCTGTTATAATTTTATTTACTTCTTCTGTATTATTAATATTTTCATAAGTATATAAATATTTAATACTTTCATTTTTTAAATAACTATTGAATAAAGCTAGATTTTTTTCATAATTTTCATTATTTTTATCAAGAGATATAACATTTAAATTATATTTTTCTAAGTAAAGAAGATTATCACTATTTACAACAATTGTTTTATAATTAGCATTTTCAATTGATGTTTTATATTCAGCATCTAAACTTGATAAATTTACTTTTAATTCTAGGTAACGATTATCTATTTTTTTTAAAAGATAAGTACTTGTAATATATTCACCTAAACCATTTTTTATATTTTGAGCAATCATCAAAAGGTTAGAAGGGTTTAACCATAATTCATCAATTTCATTTTTAAATTCCATTCCATAAGTAGCATCAATTATTTTAATTTTTTGATTTTGGTTTAAAAAAGTAACTGCTTGATCAGAATCTTTCGTAAGTCCCATATAAATAAATAAATCTTTTTTACTATAATCTTTAATTTGCTTTTCAGTTAAAGTATAATTATCAATATTAATGCCATCAGGATAAATTGAAGTAACTAAAGAATCTTCTCCATATAAAATACTAGTTACATATTCAATAGCATAATTAGTTGTTACAATATCGATATTTTCCATCGTATCATGTTTAAACAAAGAACAACCTGTTAAAGATAATAAGATAATTAAAGTTAAAATTATTTTTTTCATATCAACACCTAATTATATTTTACTATTATTTTAAAATATTAACAAGTTTAATATACAATTTTTTAAAAAAATGTTATAATTGACTTAAGTTGGAGAGGATATCATGAATGAATTTTTAAAACAATTTAATATTATTCCTAAGAATAATAAGTTATATGAAACAGCTTTATCGCATTCGTCTTTTGTGAATGAACATAATTTAAAAAGTGATTATGAAAGATTAGAATTTTTAGGTGATGCTGTTTTAGAACTTGTTGTTAGTGATTATTTGTATCAAAATTATCAAGAAACAGAAGGAGAAATGACAAAAGTAAGAGCAAGTTATGTCTGTGAAAATGCTTTATATGAATATATGAAAGATTTAGACTTAATAAAATATATTAAAGTTGGTAATGGAGAACTTGGAAATATTAAAAAAGCTATTGTAGCGGATATTTTTGAATCCATTATGGCAGCTATTTATTTAGAAGAAGGTTTTTTAAAGGTTAAAGAAGTTATTTTAGCCATTATTGTTCCTTATATAAAGGATCCTAATATTAGTTTTTTTAACGATTATAAATCAACTTTACAAGAAGCCCTTCAAACCGAAAAACGTTCTTTTGTTTATGAAACAATTGAGGAATCAGGTCCACCTCATGATAAAACATTCACAGTTGTTGTAAAAATAGATAATATTATTTATGGAAAGGGGATAGCTAGTAGTAAGAAAGAAGCTGAAAGAGAAGCAGCCAGAGTAGCTTTAACTAAACTAGCAAAAAATAAAAAATGAAAAAAGAAAAAAATGGTTTTACGTTAGTTGAATTATTAGCAGTTATTACAGTTTTAGGAATTTTAACGATGATTGCTGTTCCTAATGTTTTATCGACTATTAATAATAATCGAAAAAATGCTTTTTTAATGGATGCTAAACGAATGGTTAGTAAAGCTAGTGAATTAATAGCTAAGAGCAAAGATGATAGAGAAATTGCCAAAACTGCTTCCGGAAAAACTTACTCCTATGCTGATTTAAATGGAAAAGGTGAATTTACAACTGACTCTGATGGTCAAAGTTATGATACAGCTAATACTTATGTTAAAGTTACCTTAGTAAGTAATACCTATAAATATTGTATTAAAGTAACTGGTAGCAAGAGAAATATCAAAGCTAGTGATGGTAGTTGTATAGATAGTAGTAAATTAACTGGTATAGAAGTAGTTAAAGATAATTAAATTAGAGAATTAGAGAAGAAAAAAATTTTTTCTTTCTTTTTTTTAAAAATAATTCAATAATTAGTTAATTTGCTAATTATTTTTTTTACAATTTTCTAAATTAGTTTTAATTATTTTTAAAAAATACACTTTAAGAGAAAAATGTTAATAAAATGTAAATTTACAAAAGTTGACATAAACTGAAACTTGTTATATGATGAACTTATCAACCGGTTGAAGAAAGGAAGTGTGATGAAAAAAATAATCTTAGTTATTCTTAGTTTTTTCTGTTTTACTTTAAATCCTTTAGCTAAAGAAATAATAATTAATGATACTAGTTATGAAGTAAGTAATAGTACTTTAAAATTGGATGGTTTAACTTATAGTCCTAATAATAATTTATTAACTTTAACTGATGCTAATTTAAATTCAATTGAAACTACAGAAGACTTAAAAATAATTTTAAATGGTCATAATAAATTAAATAATTTAAATAACGAGGTTGCTATTAAAGCTAAAAATATAGAAATACAAGGACCAGGTTATTTAAATATAACTAGTAATTTTAGAGGAATAATAGCTGAACATCTAATTATTAGTAATACAAGTATTAATTTAGATATTAAAGATATTCCAATACTAACAAGTGGTATTGGTAATACAGTTTCAATTAATAATTCTAAGTTAATAGTTAACAGTAATAGAGAAGCTTTTAATGTTTTTAAAGGTTATGTCTATTTAAATAATAGTATTTTAGAAGGAGAATTTTCCTCTTTTGTACATAGCTTTTCGCGTGATATCTATTTAAATAGTAGTAATTTAAATGTTACTTTAACTAATACTTCAGGCATTATCATGAATTATATATACGTAAATGGTAATAGTAATATCTTCATGCATTTTAAAAATAAAAATGGTTTAAAAGAACAATTTATCTTAGCTAGTAATCTTGAATTAAAAGGTAGTCATGATAATTTAAGTTATCAAGAAATAACTGATAATACCAAGTATGAATATATAAAAATAATTTATACATATCAAGAGTTATTAGAAAAAGAAAAAGAATTGGAAAGATTAACTTTAGAATTAACTAAAGAAAAAGAAAAACTAAAGATACAAGAAGAACAATTAAAAGAACAAGAAAATGAATTAAATAATAATCAACTTGAAATTAATAAAAAACAAGAAGAATTAGAATTATTTCATAATAATCTTTTAACAAGAGAAAAAGAATTAAATACTTTATCTTTAGAATTAACTAAAGAAAAAGAAAAACTAAAGATACAAGAAGAACAATTAAAAGAACAAGAAAATGAATTAAATAATAATCAACTTGAAATTAATAAAAAACAAGAAGAATTAGAATTATTTCATAATAATCTTTTAACAAGAGAAAAAGAATTAAATACTTTATCTTTAGAATTAACTAGAAAGGAGCAAAATGTTGATCAGAATAATTATAAATATTGTGAGACGTTACTTAATGGTACTATAGAAAATCCTAAAACTTTTGATGATCTTTTTAAGTACGTAATTTTAAGTATTTTGTCTTTAATAACAATAGTTAGTATTTACTTATTTAAAAGGAGGAAACATGCAAATTTATAATCAAGTTAAATTATTTTGGTTAGAACATAAAAATAAAATAATAATTATTTTTAGTTTAATACTTCTTAGTTTAACTGTTACTTTTATTTTAGTAAGAAGACATAATTATCAAAAAGATGTAATCACTTATGAAAATATTCCTGATTTAGAAATTAATAACAAAGATGTAGTTGAAGAAGAACCAAAAGAATATTATTTTGTTGATATTAAGGGATATGTTAATAATCCAGGAGTATATTCACTTGAAAAAGGTAAAAGAGTAGTTGATGCTATCAATATAGCTGGGGGATTAAAAAATGAAGCAAACACAAGTCTTTTAAACTTAAGTCGTGAATTAACTGATCAAATGGTTATAATAGTATATTCAAATAGTCAAATAAGTGATTTTGTTAATTACCAAAATAAACAACAACAAGAAGCTAAAATATGTAATCAAGATATTATTAATGATGCTTGTATAACAAATACTACTAATGAAGAAGAAAAAGTTCCTCTTGATAATAGTAATAATAATCAAGAAGAAGCAAAAGAATTAAAAGTAAATATTAATACAGCAACGAAAGAAGAACTAATGAATTTACCTAATATTGGTGAATCAAAAGCTTTAGCCATAATCGAGTATCGTGAAAAGAATGGTTTATTTACAAGTATAGATGATATCAAAAATGTCAGTGGTATAGGTGATAAATTATTTGAAGCTATTAAAGAAAATATATCAATCTAAAATATTTTATATCCTTCTTACCTTATTTACTTTTTTAAGTTTTTATTTAATAGCTAATAGTTTAAAAAAAGAGAGTATCTATAATCCTAAGCAAACAATTTTTACAGGAGAAATTATTAAAATAAAAAAAACAGATTATGGATATTCTCTTATCCTTAAAAATAAAGAAAATCTAGTAGTTTACCTAGATGAATATTTATATAATTTAGGAGATCAAGTAAAAATAGAAGGTACTTTAGAAATACCTAGTAATAATACTATACCTAATAATTTTAACTATAAAAAATATTTAAATAATCAACAAATATACTATATTTTAAAAGCTAAGAAAATAACTTTACTTAAAGAAAATACTAATATTTTTATAAAATTAAAACAAGTAATATTAACTTATTTAAATAAGTTTAAATCTAAAAACTATTTACAAGCATTTATCCTAGGAGATACTTCTTCTTTAAATAATATCTATGATTCTTATCAAAAAAATGGTATATCACATTTATTATCTATTGGTAGTAGTCATATTACTTTATTAAATTATTTAATTATTATCTTTTTAAAAAAAATAAAGTTAAAAAAAATAGCTGAACCAGTTAGTTATTTATTAATTTTCTTATTTCTTATTTTATTAGATTTTCCTATTTCTATGTTAAGAGTATTTCTTTATTTAGTTATTACTTATTTATTTAAAAAGTTTAATCTAAAGGTTAATTCTTTATTAAAATATTATTTAGTTATAATTATTACTTTATTAATAAACCCTTTTTATATATTTAATAAAGGTTTTCTTTATTCCTATTTTATTAGTTT
>CAMBUO010000010.1 GCA_945871105.1 uncultured Clostridia bacterium | reverse complement strand
TCGACCTCACGCTTATCAGGCGTGCGCTCTAACCACCTGAGCTACAAGCCCATTTATACTGACCTTGTCAATACTTAATCATTGTATCATACATTTTTAAGTAATGCAAGTATTTTTTTTCTGGTGTCCAGCTAGGGATTCGAACCCTAGACCCACTGATTAAGAGTCAGTTGCTCTACCAACTGAGCTAGCCAGACATAACCAAGAACAACAAATAATATTCTATCTGATGTTCTTATAATTGTCAATATTTTTTTAATTATTTTTTACACTTTTTTTATTTTATTGATGTTATTTCTACTTGATAAACACCATTAGGACTATTAACATCAACAATATCGCCAACTTTACGATTTAATAAAGCTTGAGCAATTGGACTTTCATTAGAGATTTTACTTTCAAAAGGATTAGCTTCTTGACTACCTACAATTTGATATTCATCTGTTTCATCATCATCAATATAACGAATAGTAACGGTATTACCAATACTTACTTTACTATTATCAACATTTTCAATAATCGAAACATTTTCCATAATTTGTTCAATCTTTTGAATACGACCTTCTAATTCCGCTTGTTCATTTCTAGCAGCATCATATTCCGCATTTTCAGATAAATCTCCTAAAGCTCTTGCTTCTTTAATAGCTTTTATATTAGCTGGTCTTTTTATATTAATTAAATCATCTAATTCTTTTTTTAAATCTTCATATCCCTCTTGGGTTAAATATACTGTTTTTGCCATTTATGACACCTCCAAATAAATTCCTATTAAGTATATTATAAATAAAATTAAAAGTCAAGGAAATAATCCTTAAACAATTCATTGTATGCAAGCAAATTAATTTGTTGCTAATTTAAGTAACTTTTTCTAAGCATAGAAAACATTGGTATATCTTTATTAAACTTAATATATAAAGTTGAATCAGCTTGATTAGCTACCTCTATTGCTTCCATTTTATCATTATAAATATTATCAACAATTACTTCAATTATATCCATATTAGGCGTAATTATTTCAATTTTATCACCTATTTTAAAATAATTTCTTTGTTTAAGTTGATAATAATCATCTTTTTTAGCTGTAATTATTCCTAAATAATCTTGATTACTTGCTTCTTGACGACCACTATAATATTGATCAGATAAATTAGCTTTATGATCATAAAAATGGGTACTATTTTCCCGATTTGATACGCGTGATAAGATTTTAATTTCTTTTTTTAACAAGTCATCAGTTAAATTATTTTCATAAACAGCATCAATTATCCTTCTATATGACGATAAAACTGTTGCTAGATAAAATGGAGAACGCATTCTTCCTTCAATTTTAAAACTTGTTATTCCAATTTCTATCATATCTTTAATATAATTAGCCATATTTAAATCTTTAACAGCCATCGAAAAAGGATTTTTACTATCATCAAGATCAAAACAAAAACGACAAATTTGGGCACATCCTCCGCGATTAGCATCACGATTGGTAAAATAGTTAGATAACACGCAACGCCCACTAACAAAAGTACACATAGCTCCATGGATAAAAACTTCAATATCCATATTTGTTTCAGCAATAATTTTCTTGATATCATCCCTTGCCACTTCTCTTGCTAAAACCACGCGATCTACTCTTTCTTTTTCAAGATATTTAACACTTTCTAAATTAGTTACACTATCTTGCGTACTTAAATGCACTTCCACTTGAAAATTATCTTTAATGTATTTAACTAAAAACAAATCACTAACAATAAAAGCATCTATTCCACATTCAACAACACTTTTAATATAATCATAAACCCCATTAATATCTTCATTATGAAAAACAATATTTAAAGTTAAATATACTTTTTTTCCTAATTCATGAGCAAAAGAACAACCTTCTTTTATTTCTTCTAAACTAAAGTTTGTAGCATTAGCTCGTAAACTATATTCTCTGCCCCCTATATAAATAGCATCAGCTCCATATAAACAAGCTATTTTTAATCTTTCTAAATCCCCTGCTGGACTTAATAACTCTACTTTCTTCATTATTTCACCTTATAAATTGTCTTTTTATTAAAAAATCCTTCATGATAATTATTACTTACCTTAGCTATTTCTTTTAAAAAGTCTTCTTCACTTATTTTTCTTTCTAAAACTAAACTATATAATTCTAGTATCTTTAAAAAGTCTTTTTCTTCTAAGTCATCTCTTATATTACTATCAAAAACACCATAGCTTATTTTATCTTTTAAAGTTAAAAAAGCTCTAGCTCCATTTAAAATATGATAAGTTAAAATATTAGTTCCTTGTTTCGTTTCTTCAATAATATATTTTTCTTCCTTATTCTTTTCTTTTAAAATATGTTTATTACACTTATTATCTTCTTGATAGTATTCATAATAATTAGAAATTAAATTTCTTTTAGAATGGGTTATTAATATATTACCTACCAAGAAAACCATTAATTTAATCTTTGTTTTCTTAGCTATTTCTAATATTTCTTCTGTTGTAATATCACTACTTAAATAAGCATATTCTACTTCCTTATCATCATAATAATTACAGATATTATAATTAGTTATTATATGTTCTTGATGAATTACTAAAGGAATATCTAAATTTAATTCTTTTACTAAATTTAAAATACTTAAATCATAAAATAAGATTCCTTTTATTTTTAATTTAGCTAATTCTTGTAATTTTAATTTTAAATCTTCAATATCTTCATTAAAAATATTTTTATTTATACTAATAAATAATTCAATCTGAGGATATTTTTCTAATAAATTTTTAATCTCATTAGTACTAGCTTCATGGTAATTAACACAATAATCTTTAAGACCAATAAGAAAAGAATTAGTAAACTTTAAATAGCTTTCTAATTCTAAGGTCTTTAAACTAACTAATAGTTTCAATCTAACCCCTTCTTTCTGTTACGGCTACTCCGTCTCCTACTTTATAAATTGTTGTTTTATATAACATATGATTTTCTAAAAAGTAAGTATAATCTTTAATTTTTCGAACAATTCCTTGAATATTTTTACTTGGTATTTCTTCTTCATTCATTTCAACATAGCCATGAAAGTACATATTATCCGTTATAATATATCCATTAATAGCTAAGTTTTTTTCAAAATGTTCAAAGAAATCTTTATTTTTTCCTTTTGCTGCATCTATAAAAATTAAATCAAAATCTTCTTCTAAATTAACATTTAAAGCATCATTAAAAATTAAAGTTATTCTATCTTCTAAATTGAATTTTTTAATATTTTTCAAAGCTTCCATGTAACGAGTTTCATCTCTTTCAATCGTAGTAACATGAATATCATTAGATGTTTTTGCCATCATAATTGCTGAATAACCTATGGCTGTACCAACTTCTAAAATATTTTTAATTTGTTTTTTCATAATAAAAGTTGTTAGAAAATCAATTCCTTCATCTTGCATAATAGGAATATTATTAATTGTAGCATATTCTTTCAGTGCATTAATATCATTAACTGAATAATCCATTTTAGTAACCTCCGTTTACTTTTTTTAATTCATTTTTTTTATTTTCAAAATCTTTACTGTTTTCAAAAAAGAAAGTTTCTTTGGTTTGAATATTCGAAATAAAATATAAATAATTAGTTGTTTCAGGTTTAATACTTGCTTCAATACTTGATTTTTCAACCATACTGATTGGTCCTACTGGTAAGCCTAATTTAGTTGTAAGTCTAGTGTTATATGGATTGTTATCATTATATTCACTTTTAGTTAAAGCTCTAGTATCATCAAGTTTAATTCCATATCTTGCTGTGATATCACTTCCTAAAGACATATTTTTATTTAATCGATTAATAAAAACACTAACAACTTTACTTCGATCAGTAGGATTACTAACTTCCTTCTCAGCAATTGATGCTAAAGTTAATAGTTCATGAATAGAATAATTACTATTTAAAATATTTTCTTTAAAAGGATCAAGAACAACTTGCATTTGATCTAATAATTTTTTAAATATCTCAGCAACCGTTACCTCTTTACTACGAAAATAATAAGTGTCAGGATATAAATAACCTTCTAAAGGATAATAAATATCTGGGTTTAAAATACTATCTGTTACAAACCAATAATCTTCAATTAAACTATTTAAATAGTCTTTATTTTCTAAAGAACCAAAGTTTAAAACTTCATCATAAGTATTATTAGTATTATTCTCAATTACTCTAGCTAATTCCCGAAAATTAATTCCCTCTTTAAAAGTAATTTTAATCGTTTGATCATTATAAGAATTACCCTTTTGTAATAATTTAACTATTTCTTTTAAACTCATGCTTTCACTTATTTGATAAGTACCAGCTTTTAAATCATTGATATGATTTATTTTTAAATACATAACAAAAAATTTATCATTTTTAATAACTTTATTAGTAATTAATATCTCTCCAATTCCTTTACTAGTTGTTTTAGCTGGTATTACTATTTCTTTTAAAGTTTTATCATGACTAACTGGTCTTAAAAAAGATTGATAAACAAGAAATAAGCTAACAACTAAAAAAAGAATTATTAAGGTAATAATTACTCCAATTTTTCGATATTTTGCCATAAATTTACCTCTAATAAAGAATTCTAGTTATTACTAGAATTATCATTAGCCGTTGCATTCTTTACTTCTTCTTGTAAAGATTCTAAAATTGTTTCAATTACTTTCCATTCTTTTTCGGTTTCAATTGGAAGTAATTCTGTTCCATCACCATCATCATCAGGATTAAAAATAGATGCATATACTTGAATATTTCCAGTTTGATCTTTCGTATTATCCGTGTAAACTACATAACTTTTACCTGTTTCATCACTATCAAAAGTAAATAAAACATCACATAATACTTCCTTTCCTTCATTATTAATTACAGTAAATGTATTTTTTTCTTTCATTTTTTTATTCCTTTCTATCTAAATATGATTGGAGAATAATAACACTAGCTACCCCATCAACCACATTTTTTCTTTTTTTACGTGACATATCACCATTAATTAAAACATTATTACTAATCTTAGAAGTTAATCTTTCATCTTCTAAAATGACATCTATTTGAAAAGTATCTTCTAATTTCTTTTTAAAATCTAAAACAATTCTTGCCATATCACTTAAAGTATTATTCATATTCTTAGGATATCCTAAAATTATTTTATCAACTTTTTCTTCATTTATAATGTTTTTTAATTCTTGAATTAGATAATCGTAGTTATTATCATGTCTTAAAGTTTTATAATTAGTAGCAATTACCCCTTTTGATTTACTAATGCCAAGAGTTTTGGTTCCTAAATCAAGTCCTAAATACGTCACAAAATCACCACTATCATCATATCATTTTTTTCTCTGTAAATCAATTGTTTTCTAAATATTCTTTGACACTTGTAGTAATTGCTTCGACAAATTTATCTTTTTCTTCTAAAATGATCTTTAAGTTACTAGTACTATTCATATAACCTAACTCTAATAAATAAGCTTCCGTTCCATGATTACTATCATAGTAAATATTACCCGGTTTTTCCAAATTTCTTAAATCAACATAAGAATTAGTAATAATTCCTCCTACTTCTCTTATCATAAAATAATAAGTTGAATCTAAGGTAGCTTTTTCATAAGGTATATAGTTGTTTTTTAAAGCATCTTTTTTTATTTCTTCTAAATCATTTTGATTTAAAGTTCTTAAATAAACACCAGGTGCTATTTTATAGGATACATTTTTAGAAATTGGACTACTAGTATATTTTTGAATATTCTTAACTAAAATATTACCAAAATCATAATTTGTATGATTAACAACATAAACTTCAAATCCTCCTTGATTAATTTGACCAACTCCGGAATTTTGATGAATTGAAAGCATTAATTTAGCTTTAGTTTCATATGGAACACTAACTCTGCTATTATCACCATAATTTGGTAAAGTAATATCTTTATCTCTTGTTAATTTCACTTTATAACCAATACTCTCTAAAGAATTTTTTAACTTAGTTGCATATTCTAAATTAATTTTACTTTCATAGTAACCATTTTTATTAGCTCCAACATCCTTACCACCATGACCAGGATCAATAATAATATCATAATAATCACTTGGTAATTTAGTTTTTTTATTCGTTAAAGTTAAATAATTATTAAAAGTAATATCTATTTTATTATTACTATTATTTTTGGTTAAAGTATAATATTCTAAGTTAGAATACTTAGTTTGATTGATTAAATTGTAATAAATTGTATCTTCTTCTTTAATAGTTTTTAAAAGAATAGTATATTCTCCTTCTAAAATATTTTCTAAATTAATACCTGTATTAATTAAATCATTTGTTTTAAAATTAGTTTGTTCATTATCATAATTAGTAATTAAATTATATTCATCTTCACTTAAATCATTTTTTAAAACTAAGATTAGATTATCAACCTTATCTGATATAAAACCTTCTAAGTTAAAAAAACGTCCATAAATTGTAAAAGAATTTACATAGGCTTTTTCATAATTATCATTAGGTATAACATTATTTTTAGGTAAAGAAAAACTATTTTTAGAAAATGTATAAAACATAACTAAAAAAATAACTATAATAGAAAAGATAAATATTTTTTTCATACCTCACCTACCATAGTTATTATACTCTAAATTTTTAAAAAAAGAAAGTTAGTTTGTAATATCATGTAAAATATTTAAAAATTCTTCTGGTGGTTCTACTTGAAATTCCAAAATTTTTCCTGTTCTTGGATGAGGAAAATGAATTTTATAGGAATGAAGAAGTTGACCAAAATCACTATTTTTTATTTTTTTACCATATAAAGGATCACCAACAACTGGATGTTTAATATAATTCATATGCACTCTTATTTGATGCGTTCTACCAGTTTCTAATTTACATTCAATTAAAGTATAGTTAGCATACCTTTTTAAAACTTTAAAATGGGTAATAGCTTTCTTGGAATTCGTAGCCGTTACGATTTGTTTTTCACGATTTATTAAATCTCTTCCAATTGGAGCATCAATGGTTCCTGTTTCATGATTAAACGTTCCTTCGACTAAAGCTAGATAGTATCTCTCAACCACCTTATCTTGAATCATTTTAGAAAGTTTATCATGAGTATAATCATTTTTAGCTACTAACATCAAGCCACTTGTATCTTTATCTAATCGATGAACAATACCAGGTCTTATAGAATCATTACTTAAATTATATTTATAAAGTAAAGCATTTACTAAAGTATTTTCATAATTACCTGGAGCAGGATGCGTAACCATACCTGATTTTTTATTAATAACTAACAAATCATCATCTTCATAAACAATATCAACAGGAATATCACTAGGTAATAAATCTGGTATTTCGACACTTTTAGTATCAAGTATTTCTATTTTATCACCTAAACTAACTTTATAATTATTATTAACACTTTTTTGATTAACTAAAATATGCCCATTTTCTAATAATTTTTGAATTTTATTTCTCGATAATTCTTTTATTTCGAAACTTAAATATTTATCTATTCTTAAACCTTCATTTTTCTCTACTACTATTTCCATATTTTATAACTCCTTCCAAGATTATTAAAATAGTTGCTATCACGATAAAAGTATCGGCTAGATTAAAAATGGGAGCATCGTAATTAAAAAGTTTAAAATCAAAAAAATCAATAACACCAGGATGAAATATTCGATCATACATATTACCAAGAATACCCCCAATTAATAAACTATAATAAGTAATTTTATAATTAGTTAATTTCTCTTTTCTTAAATAAAGAAATAAAATTGTTATTAAAATTAAACCTAAAAGAACTAAAAATACTTTTTTACCTTCTAAAATACTAAAAGCAGCACCTTCATTATAAACGAAAGTTAAAGAAAATAAATTAGGAATAACTACGATACTTTCATATAAATTAAGATTAATCTTAATAACTAATTTAACTAAAAAATCAATTAAAAAGAAACATATACTATATAAACAAACTTTTTTCATAATAATCACTTTCAAATTATATCATAGATAAATATATTTAACAAATCATTCTTTTTTAAAAACAACAAATTTACCAAAAAGATAATTAGCTAAAAATACTAAAAATTGGACAATAACTTTAGCAATTAAATCATTTACCTGAATAAGATCGACTAATAAATACATAAATAAAATTTCCATACCAAGAGTTAATAATCTTGAAATAGTAAAAGATAAAAATTCTTGTTTAATTTTATTATTCTTACTTTTAAATACATATTTACGATTCATAAAAAAAGCAAATACTAAAGATGTTAGCCATGATAAAACAATATTAATTAGATAACTTGGTATAAATAATCGATAAAAAGCATAGCTTAGAAGATTAACAAAAGTTGATAAACATCCCACAATAAAATAGATGATAATATCTTGATATTTCCAAAATATTTTTTTCATTCCTTAATATAATCCTTTCTTTGATAAACAAAACGTTTATCATCCTTATATACTTCTTCATAATTAGAAGCAAATTCATTTAAATAATTATAAATTTTATCTTTTTCATTTAATAATAAAATATCAAAATTATATTTAGTTAAAAAATCTTCAACTTTAATTAAACTATGTTGTAAATTATAATATTCAAGATAAATATCTTCTTGCTGATTATTACTTTTTAAGTAAACTTCAGCCCGTGGATCAATATAAACTTTAAAACCTTTAAACATAGCATAAGATCCATCCATATAATTAACATATAATTTAATATCTTTAGAATAATTTTTTTCTAAATACTCTATACTTTGTTGATTAATGGTATCATAATTATACTCATCTTTAGGAGTTGTTTTTAAATAGGTAAAAATTAATAAAGTAATCATACTTAAAGAAACAATTAAACAACTTAAAATATATTTACAAGAACGTTTCCTAACTTGATATTCTTTAAATAATGGATTTAAATAATAAGCTAAAGGAAATAAACCACCAAGTAAAAATAAAGCATAACTTTTATAATGAACAATTCCTAAATAAATAGTTCCGATTAATAACAAAAAGTAACGTAATTTTAAATCACCTTTTTTATAAATTATATAAATAGTAATAACGAAAAGAATTAAAAAATAATGTGATTTACCATTCATAGTTGTTATTAAAACAGGTTGCATTTCTAATATATAATCATTTATTTCTTTAATATTATAAGAAGTAAATAAATAAGTAATGGCTTTTATTCCATAAGGATTAATCAAACCTGATATAAACATTAAAACTAAAACAATAATTAAATGTTTGTTAAAGTATCCTTCTCCTTTAATAAATTTTATTTTAAAATTAAAACTACTAAGATAATAAGGTAATAAAAATAAAAATAACATAAACCACATAGAAGCATGTAAATTAATTAATAATAAAGATAAAAGTGGTAAAAAATATAAATATTTTATTTTTTTGGTTTTAATATATAATTCAAATAAATAAATAGCTAATAAAAGAATTAAATAAGTAAATATCTGAGGTCTTGATACTATAAATGGTATTAAACAAATAGATATTAGAAAAGTTATTAAAGTAGCTAAATAAAATTTATTATTTGATATTAACAAAGTTATTTTATAAAGAATAAAAATAATTAAAGTATAAATAAATGTAATAAATATTCTTAAACCAAGTTTACCAAATAAATAATAAATACTATAAAAAATAGTAGCTGATAACCATTGTTGCATAATAAAACTAAAGTTTTCATACATAGAAAATGGTTCAATATTTGGTATACCATGGTTAATTACATACTTACCATGTGATAATAAAAACCAAATATCGTTATCTAATACTTTATTCTTTAAAAATACACAACATATAACTAAGAAAAATAGTAATATAAATAAAAACTTTGGGGGTTTGTAATTTTTAATTTTTACTAATATTTTTTTCATTTTTTCTCCTCATGATAACTACTTTCGGTATTAACTTGCCAAAGTATATCTTTGTTATTTTCATGATTAATAATTTGTTTAGCTGCTAATATGGCTGTTAACATAGAATGATCCATATTATTATAACGATGTTGCCCATTACGACCTATACAAAATAAATTAGGAATTTTATTTAAATAAGTTTTAAGGGTAGAAAAATCTTTATAAGTATCAAAATAAGCAGGATAAGCTTTTTTTACTCTTTCAACATGAAAATCTAATACAGAATCTTTTTCGATTAAATCCATTTTTAGAAGTTCTTGAATAGCTAATTCTTTTAAAGATTCATCTGATTGCTTCCAAAAATCATCATTTTCTTGGCAAAAATATTCTAAACCTAAAAAAACTGATTTATCTATATCTTTAACTAAATAAGGACTCCAATTATTAAATATTTGAATTCTACCTAATTTTATATTTTTTTCTTGGACATATATCCAGCAATCAGGAATAATATCATGCAAAGTTTTTATTTTTGTATTATTTTTAATTTTTAAATTTTTAACTAAAAGACCAATTGTTATAAAATCACGATAAGGTAAACCATTAGCTATTTTTTGAATATTTTTAGGTGCTTTTAAAGAAGTGATTAAATCTTTAATTGGCATTGAAGAAATAAAAATATCACCAGTTATCATTTCTTTATTACCATTAACTAAACAAGTTAGAGCTTTTATTTTTTTACCTTGCGAATGTAATCCAATTACTTCATGATTATAATAAATTTTTCCTCCATGATTTTCGATATAAGTAGCCATTTTTTCATATAATTGACCTGGACCATATTTAGGATAATAAAATTCTTCAATTAAAGATGTTTCTTGCTCTTTATTTTTTAGATGAAATACTTTTAAAATAGCATCTTTTAACACTTTTTTAATTGATAAACCTTTTACTCTTTGACTACCCCAAGAAGCATCTATATCACGTGGTTCTCTACCCCATAGTTTTTTGGTATATTCATAGAAAAACATTTGATAAAGTTTTTTACCAAAACGATTAATATAAAAATTTTCTAATGAATCTTCTTTTCTTTTAATAAAACATGATTTTAAATAACTAAATCCTGCTTCTATAGTATTAATAAATCCTAAATTTTTAATAGTTTTAAAGCTTAAAGTTATGGGATAATCAAAAAATTTTTTTAAATAATATATTCTTGAAACACGATTTCTAATTAAGAAAACATCATCTGTTTTAAAAGGATCAGCTCCATTTACTAAAAAGTTTTTTTCTGTATTTAATATTTTGTCATCATAGGCAGGTTTACCTTGAATAGGTAATAATTCTCTCCAAATATTCATAACTTGAGGACTTTTGGTAAAAAAACGATGTCCACCTAAATCCATTCGATTACCTTGATACTCAATAGTTTTCGAAATACCTCCTACTTGATTAGATGATTCTAAAATAATAACTTCATATTCTTGACTATTTTTTAACAATTCATAAGCTGCTGTTAAACCAGCAGGCCCTGCACCTATTATTACTACCTTTTTCATATCTACCTCTATAAATATCATAACACATGAAAATATAAAAAAAAAGATTTTGACATCTTTTTTATGCAAATATAATTAATGTATACCTAATCTAATCTATTTATTAAATTATTTAAATATTCTTATCATTAAACTTACTAATTATAAAATATTTCTTTCTTAAATCTTTAAAAGGTGATTCACATTAATATAATTGCTTGCTATCAAGTATTATAAATCTATATGAAATGAATTTTATTTATAAATGTTATATTATTAGCAAAATATTTTCTCATTTTAACAAATGCATCTATTATTTGAATATTTACCTTTACTGCAATATCACTTTTCAAAAGACAAGATAACATCATTATACCTTGTTCTGTTAATACATATGGTAAATATCTTACACCACCATGATTATTTTCACTTGAGATCGCAAATTGCGACCTCAAGTTATAAAATTCATTTTCTGCTAGTTGAAAGCAAAAAGAATCCAGAAATTTATTAATATTTCTTTTAATAACTTCATTTATCTTTTTATTTATAAAAATATAATTTAATTTGTTGTTTAATATCTAATTGTAATCTTTCTATAGTACCATCTGTATGAACTTTATCCATATTATTTCTAATAGTTTTAGGAAATATATTTTTCATATCATCTAAATAATAACTTCCCTCTCTTGGTATTTTAGAATCAGTTACAACATATTTTTCATCTATTTTTTCTACTACAAATTTATATGGAATAGAGGAACTGCTATCTTGGCTAACACTGTTATTTTCTAAATAATATTTTTCTTCTAAAACCCAAGCATATACATTAAAATATGTAAATTTTTCTTTTTCTTCACACAAATATATTTTCATACTAATAAATGTTTTTTCATTATCATGATGTTTAGGTTCGTTATCTCCTTTTTCAACTAAGTAGTCTTTTATAGTATTTTCTATTTCTTCAAATTTTAGATCAATTGGTGGTGCATAATTAAATCCCCAAGTACTAAATAACACAGGTTGATTATTCCGCATTCGGCTAATATCAATCCAAAATAGAGTAATAACTATTGCTAATAATAATATAATTGAAACTATAATAAATCTAAATATTTTTGTAGTATTTTTTATTTTTGTATCACTATAATTAATTGTATTGATAATATTTTCTTCTAGTCTATCTTGATAATTTTTTTTATTTAGTCTTTCTCCACTTAATAACTCATTAATTGTAATTTTTAATTCCTCACAAAGTGGTTTCAACAATGATAAGTCTGGCATTCCTCTACCATTTTCCCATTTAGAAATAGCACGATCGGTTACTCCAAGTTTTTCTGCAAGTTGTCCTTGTGTTAATTTCTTTTCTTTCCGAAGTTCGGCAATAAATTTACCAATTTTTTCCTGATTCATAAACTAATAACTCCTTTCCTAGATGATTATAATATATATAATCAATAATTACACCAAACGAACCGTAGAGTCAAGCATAATAATACCTATACTTACAATAAAATATTGTACCAAAATCTTATCTTTATCACCATATTAATTATAACTAAAAAAAGAAAACTCCATCATGTGATGAAGTTATTCTCAGTTTTCAACCAGGATTATTTATTAGTCGCACCACCTGGAAACGAAAAACATTTTTAAACTTTTCAGTCAATATAAATAATTACATTTTTACGAAAATATCAATTATTATCTTCATTATTAACGCAATAACTGATTATTTATTAGCACTATTTTTGATTGCGGCTTGTACTGCAGTTCAATATAAGAGGAAGTTTAATCACTTTTTAACTACATCTAAATATATTATATTGATGTCTTACTATCAATTCATCTAAATTGTATCATAGATTCATTATTTTTAGTAATCTAGTTAGGTATTCTTTATCATCAAATTTATTAATAGTAAAACATTTCTTACCTAAATCTTTAAAAGAAGCACCACATGAATACAATTCATTTCTATCTAGTATTATAAATCTATCATGGAATGAACTGTTATTTATAAAAGTTATATTATCATACTGGCTTTCATACTTTTTCTTCAATGTTTCATCAATATTTTTCGATACTAATATGATTTTTTTATTTATTTTTTTTAATAAATTCAATAGTTCTTTATCCGCATAATTATCTATTATAATTATTTCTTTATTGGCTTTGCTTAAAATGTCTAATAAAACAGAGTATGCATCATATAATTCTCCTTCAAAAAACAAATAATTTTTTACAATATCTTTATAATCAAATTTATCAAACAATTCATTAATTCTTTTAGCATTATTGTCAACTTTTTCCTCTAACAATAAAAATCTATTAGGCAAAAACACTTTATTGAAATTGATATAATGTCTCATTTTTACAAAAGTATCCATAATAGCAATTGATACCTCAGTCGCTACTTTTGACTTTAAAATAGTAGCCAGCATATATAAACCTTGCTCTGTAAATACTCTTGGAGCATATTTACTATACTTACCTTGGCCTTTAATTTCTAAGGTCGAATTTTTCGACCTTAACTCTTTTGTTTCTTCGTTTGTCAAAAACCAACTAAATCTTTCAGGGAATTTATCAGGATTATTTTTGACAGCTTCATTAATTCGTTTAGTTTCAATTCGATATAACTTTGCAATATCAGAATCTAACATAACTTGTACTCCTCTAACTTCATAAATCATATCTTCAATTATTATATTTTCTTTTTCAATTATTTCATTCACTTTTAATCCTCCTTTTAAAATAATTAAAAAGAGATACTTATCTTCTAAATAAGTATCTCCGCATCATGCATATTTCTATTTTGCCACTAGAAATACACCCTATCGATTAAATTGTCATATAAATATTAGGCAAATTATTTAATACATTTTTATTATATATCATAAACAAATTATTTGCAATAAGCGTAACAGAAAAGATTGAGTGAATCAATCTTAATTATTCCTATTTTTAATAGCGGCTTGTGCAGCTGCTAAACGTGCAATTGGAACTCTAAATGGTGAACATGAAACATAGGTTAATCCAGCATTATGACAGAATTCAACTGATGATGGATCACCACCATGTTCTCCACAGATACCTAGTTTAATGTTTGGTCTAACTGATTTTCCTTTTTCAACAGCAATTTTAATTAATGCCCCAACTCCTGCTTGATCTATTCTTGCAAATGGATCTTGTTCATATATTTTATTTTCATAATATGCTCCAAGGAATTTACCAGCATCATCTCTTGAGAATCCAAAGGTCATTTGCGTTAAATCATTTGTTCCGAATGAGAAGAATTCAGCTTCTTTAGCAATTTCATCAGCTGTAATTGCAGCTCTTGGAATTTCAATCATTGTACCAATATGGTATTCAATATTGGAATTTTTTTCTTTTTTAACAAGTTCTGCTGTTTCAATAACAATATTCTTAACAAATTTTAATTCTTTTGCTTCTCCGACTAATGGTATCATTATTTCTGGAGTAATATCGTAGCCATCTTCTTCATTAACTTCAATAGCTGCTTCTAATAAAGCTCTTGTTTGCATACGAGCAATTTCAGGATAAGTAACAGCTAGTCTACATCCTCTATGTCCCATCATTGGGTTAAATTCATGTAACTCATTACATTTAGATTTTAAATGTTCGGTTGTTACACCCATATCTTTAGCAATAGCTTCGATATCTGCTTCTTCTTTTGGTAAGAATTCATGTAGAGGTGGATCTAAATAACGAACTGTCATTGGTAAACCTTTTAGTTCTTTATACATTGCTTTAAAATCACCTTTTTGATATGGAATTAATTTTTCTAAAGCTTTTTCTCTTTCTTCTGCGGTTTCAGCAAGAATCATTTTTCTAATATTGAAAATTCTTTCTTCATCAAAGAACATGTGTTCTGTACGACATAGACCAATTCCTTCAGCACCTAATTCGATAGCTTTTTTTGTATCTCTTGGAGTATCAGCATTTGTTCTAACTCCTAAAGTTCTATATTTATCAGCCCATTGCATAACTCTTTCAAATTCTCCAGCAATGGTTGCATCTACAGTTGGGATAATTCCATCATAAATGTTACCAGTTGTTCCATCAATGGAAATTTCATCACCTTCATGGAATGTTTTTCCTGCTAATTTAAATTCTTTCTTAGCTTCATTCATTTGAATATCGCCACAACCTGATACACAGCAAGTACCCATACCACGTGCTACTACTGCAGCATGAGATGTCATACCACCACGTACAGTTAAAATACCTTGAGCTACTTTCATACCAGTGATATCTTCTGGTGAAGTTTCTAATCTAACTAAAACGACTTTTTTCTTGTTAGCTGCCCATTTTTCGGCATCTTCTGCTGTAAATACTATTTGACCACATGCAGCACCAGGTGATGCACCTAATCCTTTTCCAATTGGCGTTGCTTCTTTTAAAGCTTTTGCATCAAATTGTGGATGTAATAATGTATCTAAATTTCTTGGATCAATCATTGATACAGCTTCTTCTTCAGTACGCATTCCTTCATCAACTAAATCACAGGCAATTTTTAATGCTGCTTTGGCAGTTCTTTTACCATTTCTAGTTTGTAACATGTATAATTTTCCATGTTCAACCGTAAACTCCATATCTTGCATATCTCTGTAATGTTCTTCCAAAGTTTTACATACTTCTTTGAATTGTTCAAATGCTTCTGGGAATTTTTCTTCCATTTCAGCAATCTTCATTGGTGTACGAACTCCGGCAACAACATCTTCACCTTGAGCATTTGTTAAGAATTCACCAAATAAACCTTTTTCTCCTGTAGCTGGATCACGAGTAAATGCAACACCTGTACCGCAGTCATCACCCATGTTACCAAATGCCATTGATTGAACGTTTACAGCTGTTCCCCATGAATAAGGAATATCATTATCTCTTCTATAAACATTTGCTCTTGGGTTATCCCATGATCTAAATACTGCTTTAATAGCTCCCATTAATTGTTCTTTTGGATCAGTTGGGAAGTCTTTACCAATTTTTTCCTTATATTCAGCTTTAAATTGCATTGCTAATTCTTTTAAATCATCAGCCGTTAATTCAACATCTTGTTTGACACCTTTTTCTTCTTTCATTTTGTCAATTAGTTGTTCAAAGTATTTTTTACCTACTTCCATAACAACATCTGAATACATTTGGATAAATCTTCTGTAGCAATCCCAAGCCCATCTAGGATTGTTAGATTTTTTAGCTAACACTTCTACAACTTCTTCATTTAAACCAAGATTTAAAATTGTATCCATCATACCTGGCATTGAAGCTCTAGCACCTGATCTAACTGAAACTAATAATGGATTTTCTTTATCTCCAAATTTTTTACCAGTTATTTCTTCCATTTTTTCGATATACTCATTAATTTGAGATTGAATTTCTTCATTAATTTCTCTTCCATCTTCATAATATTGAGTACATGCTTCGGTTGTGATAGTAAAACCTTGAGGTACAGGTAATCCGATATTAGTCATTTCAGCTAAATTAGCACCTTTACCACCAAGAAGGTTTCGCATATCAGCATTTCCTTCTGTAAATAAATAAACATATTTCATATAATCCTCCTAACGCATAATATTATATAAAAAAAAAGCCGTCTTTTCAACAACTTTTTAACCTTATTTACAAATAAGTGACAATCATATTTTGTAAAATAGAATTTTTTAATTAAAACTAAAAATATGATATAAGTTTATTTATTCCTACTTTACGTTTAAGAATTTTTATCTTCTATATAAATATCTTTATAATTTTTACAAGTACTATCTAAAGTTTTATTCATAGCCTCATTCCAACAACCAAGCCAATTCATCGAATCAACATCACTATTCTTTAATATATTATCATTAATAATATTTAAAACTAAACGAACTAAAAATGGAGCTAAAAAAACTAGAACACCATACATAAGTCTCTTTATAAAAGTATCCAAAGCAGTTTTAGCTGCTTTATCATCATTAGATGTAACAGCTTTAATCATATCGATTGTTCCAAATACAAGTAATATTAAGGGAACACTAAATTGAAGTAGATGAATAACTATCCTTAAAATATTCAAGAATGGTTTCATATTACAACACATTTGCATCATATCATTCATTTTATCAACTCCAATTCATTAATTTATTAAATAGAAAAAGAAAGCCAACTCTTAGGCTTTACAAAATAACTAAGCTTGTTTCCAACAACCAAAGAAATTATCATACGTTGTTTTACCTTGCTGAGCAGCCTCATCATTTATCATTTTACCAACAAAAGTAAATACTAAACTAATAATAAATGGTATTAAGAAAGCAACAACAGCATATATTAAACGTCTAATAAATTTCTTTTGGGCCTCTTTAGTAGCTTTTTCATCACCACTTGTCATAGCTTTAAACATATCAACAGTTCCTAAAACGATTAAAACACAGGGAATAGCCCATTGAATTAAAGTAAATATAAACTTAATAGCACTAACAACAGTTAATATATCGCCCTCACAAGCAACCTCTTCTAATGTTTGAAATAAATTCATAATAATCCTCCTAAACACAATTTAATAATACTAAAATATTCTAAATAAATCAAGTATTTTTAATTAATTTTTATATCATTTTTATTTTTTTTAACATAATCCCAACAAGTTTTCCAACTATCATCATATTCCATTGGAATTATATTACTAGCAATCTTTAAAATAAAAGGAACAATAAAAGGAATTAAATAAATAATTATACAATATACTATTTTCATCAAAACATCTTTACGAAGTTTTTTAATTTCATCTTCCTTTTTAGATACAATTATTTTAAATATATCAATTGTACAAAATATAATTAGAACAATCGGAACAATAAATTTAACAATATCTAATATAGTTATAACTATTCCTATAATCATTTGCATTTCTTCAGTACACATAAAACCACCTATTGCATGATTATAACATAATAATAAAAAAAAAGCAATCATTTAAATAAATCAAATAACCCTTTTTTTGTATTATTTTCGCTATTGTTGGGTATTAATCCCAACTTATATAGTAAATTATTTAAAACAGGATTAATAATCCTATCATTTAAAGGCGGTAAAGCAAAATAAATGCTAATTCCAGCTTCCTTAGTGAAAAGATTAATATCTTTTTCATTTAACAAATTATTATATAAAATAACTTTCTTTCCCTTTAAAACATCAAACGCTCTTCTATTAGCAAACATTAACTCATTAATACGATATAATGATGGATCAACTATATATAGTATATCACTACACGCACTAAATTTTCCATTTTCTCCTAAATCAACTAGTACAACATCGTATTTATCAATAGTTGACAAAAATTCTTTAACACGATTAGCAGATATAGAAAAGGTATTTTTTTCATTATAAGTAGCTAAATTTGTTTTATCTATTTCAATAATAGCTACTCTTTTATGATAAATACCTTCTAAATTTTTTTTCAAAGTGTATGCTAATTGAGTACTAGCTATACCTTTAGTTACATTTTTTAATCCTAAAATAATGCAACCATTATCATATTCAAGTTTGTTTAAATTGAATTCATCATTAAATGTATCTGCATCTTTTTTCTTAGTATTATCGGTAGCAACATATTTTTTTATATTTTCATATGTGTTACTTTGATTAATTAATTGCATAACGCCATTAATATTATCTGTAAAATTATAGATACTAATACTAACTAAAAAAGATAAAAAACTAGCTGGTGGTGGATCGTCAGGAGGTAAAAATAGAATAATTTTTTCTGTATCAAAACGTGAAGCTAATTCTCGTAGAACTTCTTGTTTTGGAAAATCAGCTAAGGCAGTAGCATCAATAATCAGCTTTTGATAATACATGCCCTTAAAATAATTAACTATTTCTGAAACCTTGTAAACACCAGTAACTGCTTTCATTATTTGAATGTTTGAACCATTAAATAATGAAGTATATTTATTGGCAACAATTACATTCATTATTTACCTCCTGCTTAACACTGCGGATAATCAATTCGATCACTACAATTTACACCATAAACTGTCTTTGTATCATTTTTAATTTCTAATTTCAAATCTAAATCTAATATTGGTAAATCAAATTGTACATATGTTTTAATACTATAAACAGACCCATTGCTATTATTAGTACAACATACATCTAGACCATTATGATAATTTAATTGAGCTAGATTAGATTTTAAAGTGCTTAAATCAACATTTGCTTCCGACTCTTCAAGTGATGTTAAGACATAATTGCTAGCACGATAAGTGGCTGCATAGTTCATTATTAAACCAATAAAAATGATATAAACGGCTAAAAAACCTAATATAACATAAAATAATATTGTTCCACCAAAAGCCTCTCTCATACTAACACATCTCCTTATTTTTTATTCTACAGTTTCTCCACTGCCGCCACCAATATTAGCATGTATATTACTTTCAGCTTCATTACCTTTGTTGAAGAAATTACCCCATTTATCTCCAATAGCATTTGTAATTGGTTCTCTAAAAGCTAAAAAGATAGCTAAAATAACACCAGCAGCAATGATAACAATTAAAGTCATACTTAATTCTCCACTTGCTTCTTTCATTATACATTCTCCTTTCTTATTTTCATATTAATTATAGCATTATTATTTTTTAAATTCAATATATTTACAGAAAAATTTACTAGATTTTTTTACCCCCAATTCATCATCATAGTTATCATAGCAATAAATAAGACAATCATGGAACCACCACCGGTTACAATAAGCATTGACATTGTCTTTTTTTCCATCTTATCTAAACGTTTTTGATACTTTTGTTCTCTAGCTTTATTTTGAAGCGATGATACACTTTTAGAAAAAACTAATAATTGTTCTTGTTTATTTTCTTGAGCACCAATGCTTAAACGATATAAAAGTCTCATCATTCTTAAAGAATCACGAACAGGATATTGCTCAGCAAACTCTAAATATGGATCAATTGAAGAATCACCTGCATCAATTTTAGATACCATTTCTACTAAACCTTGTTTAAATAAAGCTGGTGCTGTTTCAATTGATTTAGAAATAGCAACTGGTATTGTATAATGTTGAGCAAGTATTTCAATACTCTTTAAATAATAAGGCAATGTTTGATCAATTTCAGTCAAATGTTTTTTATAATAACTTTTTAATGAAGAATATTGATTTTTATATATAACAATAACAATTATTATACCAATTGTTAAGTTAATCCAAGAAAAATTAAATAAAACAACAGCTAAAACTATAACAAAAGCAATCATTGAGTGATGAATTCTTTTTTCATATAGCAAGTTTGGATCAACTTCCCCATTATATCTTGATTTAACTAAAAAATCATAATCTTTTTCTTTTAAATACGAAAACATTTCTTTGTTATCTTCATATAATTTTTTAGTACTTATAGCACCGTTATAAGTAAATATAAAAATTAATATTAAGAAAATTATTGCAAATTCCATTATTCAGCACCTACATTCTCGTTATAATATTTTTCTCCCGATAGAAGAAAATAACTATTAAATAAAACTACAATATGTAATGCTATTTGTAAAAATATATTTGAGCTAACCATTTGAATATATTGTTCTTTACCTATTAGCCATTGAACTAACATAACCATTAAATAAAGTAATAAACCATATCTTATAAAAGCCGTATGGAAAGCACTTCTATTCATTCGGTCTTGATATACTCCTTCAACTAATTGGTCAACATCTAATAACATATTATCAAGTACTCTAACAGTATCATGAGCACCTTCTCTAGTAACTTGTAAAAATAATTGATGCATATTTCTCGTCATATAAAAATCATACTTACTATTCATATAATCAAGTGATTCACCAACATCACCGTTGTGATAAGCTAAATCAATCATAACTTTTACATCTGTTTTAACTGGATCTTCTAAAACTCCTGATTCATAAACACCTTCTAAAGCTTTAACAAAACTTTGTGTTGATTGAAATTCCATAATTGTATTAGTAACATATACTTGAATTTGTTCAAAAATAAATTCACTATATAATCTTTTACATCTTAAATATGCAAGATAAGGAATAAAACAAATAACAACTACGACATAAATAATCGATACAATTACATTGTAAAAATATAAATAAGAAATTACTAAAGCTACACCTGCAAATATAATTACTTGGATAGTATATTGCTTTTTATTATAATCTAATCCCATTTCTTTACATTTTTCTCTTACTACTTTAAAAGAATATGGGGCATACTTATCATAAACATTACCTATACTAGTTTTAACAAATTTATAAACTGAATCTCCATTACTTTTTCTATATAATACAATAAATGCAACAATTAGTAATATTATAAAAAATTCCATTTTATCACCTCATCTCGTTATAATAATTCACTATCATCTTGAATACTTTGATTATTAATTACTTGGTTAGAATTGTTAGAATCTTCAAATGGCAATTCTATTTTAATATTTTTAAAATTTTCACTTTTTAAATCAACACCTTGGCTCTCCAAATAATCTAATAAATGAATAGATGGAGAATTAAGGATTTCGGTTCCGTCAATGTTTTTACGATAAATTATATTAGTTTCTGGTTTATTTTCGTCATTGACAAAAAATTCACAAACTTCACAAACTTCACGCATAAACCTACCATTGGTTTTATCATACCTTGCTCGAACATGAACTCCTAGTTGAATATATCGATAAATAGTTGTCATAAACTGTTCAACATCAATATTACTTTCAAGCAAACTATATAAACGATAAGGAATACTAGACGCCTTATCGGCATGAATAGTTGATAAAATATTATGTCCTGATGAAATTGAATTACGTACAGCTGTAACCGCTTCGGCTGATCTTACTTCGGACAATAATATCCATTTAGGATTTTGTCTCATACAACCAATTAAAATATCACTATAAGAAGCAATATTATTAGTTTTCATAGCAACGATATCACGTTGAGGAAAAATAGTATCTAGGTGAAGTTCTAAGGTATCCTCAATCGTAATAATTTTTTCATTTTCTTTTGTATGACTTGCTAAATACTTAACTAGTTCGGTTTTTCCGGAACCAGTTTCTCCACTTACAATAACGTTACAATGACCTCTAACACATTCAATTAAAAAGTCATGAATACCTAATGTAATATATTTTTCATCAATAATTTTTTCTTTTTTTAATCTTATTTTCGCTGGAGTTTTACGAAAAACAGCAGCAACGCCATTACGAGCAATAGAATCATGGACAAAATTCATACGAAGTTCTGACGATTCACTATCTAGTAAAGGACTAGCCATATTAAAAGTTTTTCCCATTATATTAGCACATTGAAAAGCAATTTTTTCAATTAATTCGTTATCAATACCAGGATTTTCTACTCTAAATACCCCTTTATCAAGTGATTTTAACCATACCTGTCCATTATTACTATAAGAAATATCTGTTATATTATCATCATCTAAATATTCTTTTAATGGTCCAAAATCAATACTTGAAAAAAGATTAGCATTAATTTCTGTGTTTGTCTTGTTACTATTATCAGCTGCTTTTAAATCATAAGCGTTTATACTTTGATTCATTATAGCACCTATTCAACAGTATCTTCTACAGTTGTTTCGTCAACATAGACAGAACGTTCTTCAATATAATTTTTAATTGTTTCACTCTTAACAGTAATAGCTACTTCTTCTTCTGAATCTTCTAATTTTAAAGATGTATTGTTAGGAACTAAAATTATTTTTACACCATTGATATATTCGGCTTTACGAAGTAATAAATGTATTTCTGGTGTTACTGCAAAAATAATTTGACTTGGTGTACGCTCACTATCACTATATTCAAATACATGACGTCCACCTGAATCTTTAACAGCTAAAACTTTAACATTTTCAAGTAAACGACCTACCATTAATTTTCCATCTTGAATACCTTTAAAATAAACATCAACATAATTACCTGGATAAATTGAATTACCATACGTTGACTTTATATCAACATCAAAATTATATGGAACATAACCATCTTCAATATCAATCAAAAAGGAATCTGGTAATTCTTCTTGACGAACAATTTGTGATTTATATATTAAGCTACCTGCTGGTATTACAGTATTAACATTAGTATACTTATTGACAATATCATTAACATTAGTTACAACATTTCCTTTAACAGCCGAACTTGGTATATCAACATAAGAAATCATATCACTAGTAATTTTTGTTCTTGGATTAATTGTTTGATTAGCATATGGCATACGAACAGGACTAGTTAAATTATTAACATTCCATTTATAAAAAGCGTATAAGACTAAAGCTATTAAAATTATTCCTATAAATGTAACTGTATTTCTATTTGATAATATAGATTTTAATTTTTTCATATTTTCTCCTTCTTATTAATCTTTCTTTTCTAATATTCCATCAACCTGATTACGAATTGTAAAATCCCCTGTTTCAAATGTTTCTGTGTTTTCTATTTTATTATTGTATGAATTATATGTATCTACTCTAACACTTACTTTAGGTGGATACTCAATAACTTCTTGAATTGTTACTTTATAGCTTTTACTATTGTTAATATTGCTAGCAAACCTGCGTAAAATACTCTCGCTAAAAACATCTGCACTTATTTTAAACTCACCAACAACTAATTTACAATCACCACTATTTGCTAAAGTATTCTCATCAACATCTTTATTTAAAATTAATTGATATTGACTAGTTGAAGTAAAAGTTGTTCCTTCTGTGCTACAAAGATAAAAACCTGAACGATATGAAGCTATATCAATAGCATCATACATAGCTGCTTCTGTTGCATTTTTTACTAAAGTATAATCTTGCTGGTTAGTCGTTGTAATATTACCAAAAATATTAATAATTACTATTCCTGCTATTCCCATAACAAAAATAAAAATCATCCACGCTGCCGTTTTCAATTAACACCTCCTACTATAACAATTATATATTATAAGTATTCTTTTTTCAAGAAAAATAAATTATTTTTTATATTGATGAGGTAATGTACAAACATATTTACGATTACTAATATAACAATCATCACCAAGATAACTTATTTTTCCTAAATTTGTAGTATCATTTTCAATAGTTGCAACATCTGCTTTACTTAGGTTAAAAGTGTATAATGGATTATTACTATTCCAAATAGTTGGACTAATTATCTGAACAAAATCATATTCTCCTTTAAAGTTACTACCGATAGCTCTTTGACCATGGGTAGCTTTTTGTAAAAATGGATCAGTAACATCAATTTCACGATAATAAGCATCACTTATTTGTCCTTTAACCGTACAATTTTTTAATGTTACATTAATACTTTCATCATATCCAGCTTTTTCCAAGGTTATTACTATATCACCATCCAACTTCATCATTTTTTTAGTATCTTCATCTAATTTTAATGGTGTATAATGCTTATTTAAACCATCTAATTGTTTGATGGTATCTGTATCTGAACATTTTTCTGTTTGACCAGTTTTCATATTCAAGCAGATTTTTTCAATATTCATAATACGCCAGAAATTACCAGTGCAAGTTTGATTGAATACTTTGACGGTTTTATTCCCAATTTTAATAGTATCCTCTGTGCCTTGACACACTGGATCCTCATCTTTATTATTAAACTTTTCGTCACCTTTAGGTTCTTTATCAACAATATTAGAAGAGAGATTAACTACTACTTCACCTTTTTTATTTTTATATGAAACGCCTAAACCAGGACTAAGATTAAAGAATCTATCTTTATATTCATCTAAAGCCATTTCACTAGATGTATTTAAATAATCATCTGCTATTGATGTTAAAGAATTAAAATTTAAAGTCTTTTCAATTAATTCTTTATATAAAATATCAACTTTTTTAACAATAGAAACAACAGTTACCGTATAAATTACATCTGTATCATTCAAGCTATCATGCATTGTAACCTCAAAAACATCTCCAACCTTTTTTCCATATAAAGCTAACTCAATTGGTTTTATTGAACTGGTATCACTAACTTGACCTAATGTAATAGGTGGAGTTAATAGATCACCGCTTGAATCAATATATTTACACCAAGCTATATCACCTGATTCAAGTACTTGATTATTAGATGACGTCTTTAAACTTTCAATTTCTTTTTCTAGTTGAGCAATTTCTCTTTCAAGAGTAGCATACTCCGAGTTATAACGAGAAGCATCAAATTTATAAGTACATCTTATATTTGTTTTTAAAGATACTTCAGCCGTAAATCCTGCTCCACTTGGTAAAGTAAATTCCTCAACTCCATCATCTAAACTATTTACTTTCATAGCCGTTGTAAAATTTTCATATTTCTTACCATTTTCAGTATAACCCTCTTCACAATGAATAGAATAATAAGAATTGGTAATTGTTTTAGTAATTTTTGGAGACTTTATTTCTCCACTACAAGAATCTATATCTTCTTTCTCTTGAATCCAATAAACTTCTGGATTAATTGAACAATTTAGTTTTCTAGAAATATTATCTTTATCAACGTAACTAATAAAAAATCCATCATTAGTAGAATGCCAACTTGTTTCACTAGCCGGGTTTATTTTAACATAAAATGGTTCTGTCGTTTTTTCTATTTTGGAAATATCCTTAATATTTATCTCTTTTTGATCTAATAAACTGTCACTTTCAGTAAAAGAAGAACCTAGTTTATCGAGTAAATTTACATTTGCATCAGTTCTTACACTACTAATTTCACCTAAAATTACATTAGCAACATCCTTAAACTCTATTTCAATTTTTTCTAAATCTGTATTAGGATAATAACGACCCGCACTTCCAGCAATATTAATTAAATTTTGTTTTTCTTTGCTATTTGTCGCTCCTTTGCCATAAGCTATAGTATAAATAGTTGTATTATTATTCCTTAACTTATTTGCAATTTCTATAGCTGTTCTAAGATTAGAAGAAGTATATTCACCATCGCCTAATATAACTACATAATTTATTCTATTAGAATTTTCTAATAATTCATCAGCTTTTAACATTCCTAAATTAATTCTTGAATTAAGTACAACACTTCCAAAGTTAACTGAATCAAAATTTTTATTTTCTAATCCTCTCAATATTGTAGCCGTTTTGTTAAATTTAATAACAGCTAAATAAGCATTAGAATTACCATCAAAAGTTTTAGCAAAACTTTTTGCCGCATTTGGTATAAAAGGTTTATGTCCTTTCCTAGGGTTATTATTATACCAAGAAGTTACAGAGGTTGACGCATCTAAAACCAAAACAATATTAACATCAGGTTTCTTTTGTTGAATAATAGTTTTGCTAGAATATTTAAAATAAATTTTGTACTTACCAATTTCATCAGTAGTTTCTACAACTTTAGTAACTTTAATATTTTCATCTTGGATGGTAGTTTCCGTTTTTACAACTACTCCATTCACTTTTGTCTCGATACAGCTCTTACCATTTTCTGAAATAGGACACCTTAAAACACCTTTTTCAGCTTCTGGAGTTTCTTCTGTTTCAACTGGTTCAGCATAACTTATTAAAGGAGTAAATATAAATGATATAATTAAAAGTATATTAATGATTTTTATAATTCTATTTTTCATACTATCTTTACAAATCCTCCTTCGCTTTTACTTTTTTTACAATTACAATAGTTCCAAATACTAAAGCACCTAATCC
Organism: uncultured Clostridia bacterium; assembly: GCA_945871105.1. Taxonomy (GTDB): domain Bacteria; phylum Bacillota_I; class Bacilli_A; order RF39; family UBA660; genus RUG591. Next base: position 17,611 of record CAMBUO010000010.1, on the reverse strand, counting down.
TAATACTCCTCCAACAATATACCAAAAGTATTTAATTATAAAATTATCGTTTTTCTTAGCATTTTTCTCATTTTTATATTCTGTAAATAAATCTTCTATTTCTTCATAACTTTTATTACCAGTATCCATAAATTCTTGGCAATACTTAAAATCACTATACTCTAAACAATCTTCTTTATTAAAGTAATAAAAACGATTATAAGTAGGTAAAACTACTCTTATTTTTTTGATAAATTGATTAGTACAAAGATTATTAGTATAAGAATAAATATAAAAATCTATTACATCACCTTCATATACTTCTAAATCACCAATTTCATAGTCACGTATAGCTTTTTTTTCACTTTCTTCAGCAAATTTATATTCATACCTTAAATCAGGATCACTATTTAGCATTTTTAATTTATAAATAGGATTAACATCATAAACTTCACCATCAACATCATCTTCGATTAATTTGAAATCGTATTTAATCTTAATATTATTAGCAAGTTCTTGTAACCTACTTTTTTCTTCCTTAGTACATTCGTTAATAGCAAACACATTTGTAGTATAAAAAGAAATCAAACAAATAACTAAAGTATAAATAATTTTCTTTAACTTTATTTTCATATATCCTCCACTTATTATCAGTTTAATTATAACAAATCTTTTTTTAGTTTACAAGTATTTTTAAATATGTTATGATATTTTTTGAGGTGAATGACATGAAAAAAATAGCAATGATTTTCTTACTTCTTTTAACAGTAACAGCTTGTTCTAGTAGTTATTTAAGTAAACTTAATTATAAAAAATTAATGACTAAATTAGATAATAAAGAATCATTTGTTTTATACTTAACCAATGAAGATGAATCTGGTTTAACTTTAAAAAACACTTTACAAACTGTTTGTAAAGATAATAACATTAAATGTTTTTATTTAAATACTGATAATTTAGATGAAGATGAACTTGATTCTTTAAAAGAAAAAATTACTTTTGAAGATAGTAATATAATAGTTTTTATTAAAGAAGGAAAAGAAAATACCGTTTTAGCAAGAATTGATGATGTTTATATTTCAGCTAAAGATTTAAAAGAAGAATTAAAAAATCAAGAATATTTAAAATAGACTTAATGAGTTTTAAACGCTCATTAAGTCTTTTGTTTTTTCTTCTAGCATATTATCAACAAGTTTATTATATTTATCAACTAAAGTTTGAATTTTTTCTTCACATGATTTAACGGTATCTTCTGGTAAATTTTCCATTTTAAGCATCTCTAGGGCATCTCTTCGGTGATTTCGAATACTTACCTTATTTTCATCAGATACAGTTTTAGCTTGTTTAACTAATTCTTTTCTGCGATCTTCTGTTAACATAGGAATAATAATTCTAATTGTTTCCCCATCATTATTGGGAGTAAAACCTAAATCAGCTTCAAAAATAGCTTTTTCAATAGCACTTAAACTAGATTTATCAAATGGTTTAATTAATAATTGTCTAGCTTCAGGAACGGAGATTGTAACTAAACTTTTAAGTGGAGTTAAAGAGCCATAATAATTAACCATAACACCATCTAACATCGAAGGATTAGCTCTCCCTGCATTAATCTTTTTAAATCTTTCTTCTAAACTTTCTAAAACTTTTTTTAAACTTATTTCTAAATCATTAATAATTTCTGTTTCCATAACTTTCCTTTCTAAAATAATTTTATCATAAATAATTGAAATAAACAATTAGATTAAATTTTTTCTTACAAAAGTTTTAACATTTTTATCTAAAGATAGACCTACTTTACAAGGTAATACTATTTTAATAAAACCAAGTCCATAGATAACTAAATCTTCATGGAATTTCATATTAATCTCTTGATAAGCTAAATCTTTTAAATTATTTCTTCTTATATTAATTCTTTTAATGGGAATACTATTTGGTATATAAAAAGTAAAACTATTTTTATCACCTTCTAAATAATCTATTCTTAAAAAGTCTCCTATTAATAAACTCGTATTTTTATTTATTTGATAAGTTCTTGGTTTAATTTCTTTTTTCGTATTTAAAAGTTTATAATACTTACTGTCTAATTGTTCTATGATATTTTGATTATCGACTATTCCTGGAGTATCTACTAAAGTTAATTTATTATTAATTTCTATTTTAATCTTATCAAGTGTTGTTTCAGGCATATTAGAAGTAGTTAAAACAGGTTCACCTTCCGAATAATTACTAATTATTTTATTAATAAGACTACTCTTACCGGCATTGGTTTCACCAACTAAATAAACTTCCTTACTTTTTTTATTTTTTAAAACTTTTTTATAAAGATCATCCATTCCTAAATTATTAAAAGTACTAACAATAAAATAATCTTTAAAATTAGATATTTCTTTTAAATAACTAATTATTTTTTCATCTTTAATACTTTTTGGTAAGACATCTCTTTTATTTAAAACTAAATAAATATCATTATCTAAATAATTAGTAATTTCATTAATATCACTTGGTAAATTTAAAATATCAACAATATATAATACTAAATCTTTTGTTTTTTTAATACTTTTTAAGATATTTATATAATCTTCTTTATTACTAGTAATACTTTCTGATATACCATAATTTTTAACTTTAAAACAACGCATACAATAATCATTTTCTAAATTAGGTGTATAACCAATATTTAAAATATTATCACTTTGAAGTTTTACTCCACATCCTAAACATTTTTTATTTTTCTTCATAATAATTACCTCGTATTAATTTATTTTTCTTATTTATTATTTCTTCTAATTTACGATTTAAACTAGTTATTTTTAAATCATTATTAATTGGATCAACTAAAATAGTATAAATATTTAAGCAATTTGCTCCAAAGATATCAGTTATTATTTGATCACCTATCATTGCCATTTCTTGATAAGAAATATGGTATTTCTTTTTAATTTTCATAAAAGATTTGCTCGTAGGTTTTAAAGATAAAGATACATAATAAAAATTAACGGGAGAACAAAACTTTTTAACTCTTTCTTCTTTACTATTACTAGCTATTACAATTGTAAAATCACTAGCTAATTTATTTAAAAAATCAGCAGTTCTTTTATTCATTACTTCTTCTTGAACCGATCCAATTGTATTATCTAAATCAAAAATTAATAACTTAAGGCCTTTTTCCTTTAATTTTGGATAATTAATATTATATATACTTTGTTGATACATCTTTGGTATAAATTTTTTCATAGATTCTCCTCTTTATTTTTAAAATATTCTTGGATATTTAAAGCAACTTCTAAAGGAACATATTTTTGTAATTCTTCTAAACTAGCTTCTTGAATCTTTTTTAAAGAATGGAAAGCTTTTAATAATTCTTTTTGTCTTTTAACACCTATTCCAGGAATCATTTCTAAAACACTAGCAAGGGTTCCTTTACTTTTAATTTGGCGATGATAATTAATAGCATAATTATGAACTTCTTCTTGAATATTTGAAAGAAATAAGAATAAATTACTTGTTCTTGGTAATTCAATTTCTTCTAAATCTTGATTAATAATAACACTAGTTTTATGATGATCATTTTTAGCTAAACCGATAACCATAATATCTAAACCTAGAGAATTTAAAATATCTTTAGCTACTTTAATTTGATTTTTCCCACCATCAACAATGATTAAATCCGGTTTCGTTAGTTTTTCGACTAAGACTCTTTGATACCTCCTATAGATTACTTCTTCCATAGCTTTCAAATCATCTTTGGTGTTAACATCAATTTTATATTTACGATATTCATTTTTAAGAGGTAAAAAGTTTTCAAAAACAACCATTCCCGAAACATAAAAAGTTCCAAATAAATGCGAATTATCAAAAGCTTCAATTCTTGATAAAGATTTAATATTTAAAAGATTAGCTAATTCTTCTAAAGCCATTTCTCTTTTTTCTTTATCATTATTAATACTTTTTTCTTTATTTTCTAAATAAATCTTTGCATTTTCATAAGCTAAATCCATTAATTTTTTAAAATCACCTTTTTGGGGAGTTCTTACTTTAATATGAAAATATTCATTTAAAATATTAGTATCAATATTACCTGGGACTAATATTTCTTTCGGTAATAATTGTTTATCATAAAAATTAATTAAATATTCTAAAAAAGTTTCTTCGATATTTCCTACTAATTCAATAATCTTTTGATGTCTTTCAAACAAAGTTCCTGAACGAATAAAGAAAACTTGAATTGCTAAATAATTATCATGTTCATAATAATTAAATAAATCTAAACTTATATCTTTATTTAAAACTATTTTTTGATCTTTTAAGGTAATTTTAATATCATCAATCATTTGTTTATATTCTAAAGCTTTTTCAAAATTCATTAATGAACTAGCTTTATTCATTTCTTCCGTTAATTTCTTTAGAATATCAGTAGCATCACCATTTAAAAAACTTGTTATTTCTTTAACCATTAATATTAATTTTTCTTGATCAACTTTATTTTTACAATAACCTAAACATTCACCTATATGATAATATAAACAATAATCTTTCTTTAACGTTTCACATTTTCTTAAAGGATATAAACGATTTAACATATAAACTGTTCTTCTAGCACTACCAACATTAGGAAATGGTCCATATAAATTATTTTTATTTTTCTTTAAACTAACATTTCTTACTACTCTTAAAAGAGGATATTTATCTTTGGTAAATTCAATATAAGGATAACTTTTATCATCTTTTAATAAAATATTATATTTAGGATTATATTTTTTTATTAAAGTTATTTCTAAAATTAAACTTTCTAGTTCTGATGAGGTAACAATATATTCAAAGTCATGAATATCGGAAACTAATTTTTTCGTTTTTCCGGTTACTCGGCCTGTAAAATAACTTTTTAAACGTCTTTTTAAATTTTTAGCTTTTCCAACATAAATAATATTATTATTAATATCTTTCATTTGATAAGAACCTGGTAATTCAGGAACTAAGGCTAATTTATCTTTAAACATGAAAATCACTCCAAATACATTATATAAAATAAAAACAACTAAGACTAGTTATTTTTAATAATTTGATAAATTTCTAAAGCAGCTAGATCAGATTTATTATCTTGATTAACTACTATATGAGGGTAAATTTTTTTATTTTGCATTTCTTCTTTAGCTGTTTTTAATCTTTTTTGAATATTTTCTTCCGTTTCAGTACCTCTTCCACGAAGTCTAGCTTCTAATTCTTCTAAACTTGGGGGAGCAATAAAGATACCAAGAGCTTCGGGATAATTATTAATTACTTGTTTATAACCATTGATATCTATTTCTAAGATAACATCATAACCATCTGCTAATTTATTAAATACTTTTTCTTTTAAAGTTCCATAATATTTACCTGTTCCATATTGATTATATTCTAAAAAAGCGTTTTCTTTAATTTTAGCTAAAAATTCCTGTTCTTTAATAAAATAATAATTAACTCCATCTACTTCCCCAACTCTAGCTTCTCTTGTCGTAGCTGATACGGAAAAATAGACTTTTTCGCCTTTTTCCTTATAAATATTAAGTAGTTCTTTTACAACCGTTCCTTTTCCAGCACCACTTGGTCCTGAAATAACAACTAATTTACTCATTTTTATCTCCTATTCTAAGTTTGACAATAGTCATTCCGGGATTAAAAAAATCTCTTTTAAACTCTTTAACTTTCTTTTCATGTCTTAAATAATCATGGATGGCTTTTCTTAAAATATCTTCCCCGATTCCATGAACAATGACTATTTCCTCGTTTTTAAGTATTATATTATCATTTATAAATTCCTTCGTCAAGATAAGAGCACTTTCAACATACTCTCCATGTAAATCGATACTTGGTAAATTATTTAACATAGTTAATAACTTCCTCTAAACGAGGAATGGAATATCTTCCTCCTATTTTAGTAACTGATAAAGCAGAAGTAATATTCGCATATTCCATCGCTGTTTCTAAATCATAACCTTGACTTAGAAAATAAAGTAGTGCTCCATGATAAATATCACCAGCTCCCGTTGAATCTAAAGCTTTAACTTTAATACTAGGGATTAACTTATATTCACCATTAATTTTTGTAAATGATCCGAAAGACTCTAAAGTTATAACAATCGTTTGTTTGGGAAAATCTTTTTCTAAGGAATCATACACTTTTTTAATAGAATTTAAATCATGATAATCTAATTTTAAATTTGTATAATCTCTAGCAAAGTCATTCGAACAAACTAGATAATTAACTAAATGACTAAGTTCAACTATATCTTTAGTATATTTTCCTGCATCAATCATCGAAATAGCTTGTTTTTGTTCTAATAAAACTTTTTTAGATAAATGAAAATTATCTCCATCAACTAAAATATAAGAAAATTCTTCCTTTATTTCTAAATCTTTTAAATCATTACTAGGATCTTTACTAGTTAAAATAGTTCTTGTCCCGTTACTTAAATTAGCTATAATATAACTAGAAGTGGTTCTTACATGATCAAGCATTTGCAAATATTTTAAAGAAACTCCTATCTCTTCAAATTCTTTAGCTATTTTTAAACCATAAGTGTCATTACCAACAACACCAGCAAAACTAGTTGGAACTTGCCATTTAGCTAGTAGGTAAGCCGCCGTTGCAGCTGGTCCTCCTCCACATTCAACTTTTTCATGACTTAAACGAATTTTTTTATTTTCCAGAGGATAACTATCAACTGGTAAAGTTATATCATAAGCAGCATGGCCTATACAAAGTATTCTCATGATTCCTCCTTTTCTAAAAGTATGGTTATGGGGCCATCATTTATTAAACTAACTTCCATATCCGCTCCAAAGATACCTGTTTCAACAGGCACATATTGCCTTAATTTTTGATTAAATAAATCATATAATTTAATAGCTTCTTCTCCATTTAAAGCTTTTATATAACTAGGTCGATTACCTTTTTTCGTATCAGCATATAAAGTAAACTGCGAAACTGATAAAACACTTCCTTTTATATCTAAAATAGATTTATTCATAACCTTATTATCATCATCCATAATTCTTAAATTACAAACTTTATTAACCATATAATCAATTGTTTTTTCATTATCAAAAGCTGTAAAAGAAACTAATAATAAATAACCATATCCTGTTTTTCCAACTATTTTTCCATCTACTTTAACACTTGCTTCTTTAACTCTTTGTACTACTATTCGCATTTTAACCTCTTTCTATATTAACTACATAATCTAATTTACTAAGCATCTTAATAATATTTTCTAAATCAATCGTGTTTCTAACATAAAAAGATAATTCATAATTAAACTTTAAATTATTCACACAAGTAATAGCATTATTAATAACAATTCCTAAATTAGATATTTTAGAAATTATATCCGTTAAATGACTACTTGAATCATTAGTATAAATTTTTAATCTTGATAAATACATATTTTTAGTTGAATTTGACCAAGTAACATCAATTAATCTCTCTGTCTTTTTAATATTAGAACAATTCTTCCTATGAATAGTTATACCATTATTCTTGGTAATAAAACCAACTATTTCATCATTTGGAATTGGATTACAACAAGAAGCAATATTAACATGAATATCTGAAATACCAGCAACATGAATATCTGTATTATTTTTAATACTAATATCTTTCTTTAAATGCTTATTTTCTTCTTTACTTGGATAGATTATTTCACAAACAGTTTTCGGAGAAAATTTATTATTACCAATATTTAAATATAAATCATTTAAATCTTTACATTTTAATTCTTTTAAAATTTTTTGAATATTTTCTTCTTTAAAAAAGCCAACTTGACTAATATTTTTCTTTTTTAAATATTTTACTAAAGAATATTCTCCGAATTCAATTATTTCTTCTTTTCTTTCTTTAACAAAATATGATTTTATTTTATTTTTTGTTTGATTTAGTTTAGCAATTTTTAACCAAGATAATTTAGGAGAACTCGATTTATTAGTATTAATTTTTACAACATCATTATCTTGTAAAGTATAGTTTAAAGGTACTATTTTATTATTAACAATAGCTCCTACCATTTCTTCTCCTACTTTAGTATGCACTTTATAAGCAAAGTCAATTGGGGTTGCTCCATTTGGAAGTTCAATTACATCACCTTTAGGGGTAAAGACATAGATATTACCATGCATTTTTTCATCTTTAAATTCATCAAACGCATTAGCTTGATCAGCTTTTAATTGATAATTATCAATAACGGTTTTAAAAAACTCTAATTTTTGATCCGTTGATGATAAAGTTGCAGCACTTCTATTTTCTTTATATGACCAGTGAGCAGCTAAACCATTTTCCGCTACTTCATTCATTTCAAAAGTTCGAATTTGAATTTCAAATAAAGTATTATTAACCCCAAAAACGGTTGTATGTAAAGAACGATAACCATTACTCTTTGGCATAGCTATAAAATCTTTAAAACGTTTAGGAATTGGTTTAAACTTAGCATGAATTAAACCTAAAACATGATAACAAAGTATTTCATCAGAGACCATTATTCTTAAAGCAAATAAATCATAAATATCATTAAACTTTCTTCCTTTATCTAATTTATTATAAATACTATAAATACTCTTACTACGTCCCTTTATTTCATAGTTAATATGATTATCATCAAGTATTTTTTTAACTTCCCTTGTCATGGATTGAATTAATTTTTCTCGTTCATTCTTCGTACTATTTAATTTTTCAACAATATCAAAATAAACATCAGGTTTTAAAGTTTTTAAACTTAAATCTTCTAATTCACTTTTTATTTTATAAATACCTAAGTGATGAGCAATAGGAGCAACAATTTCTAAAGATTCTTTAGCATATTTTTTCGCTTGTTCTCTTTTTAATCTTGAAATATGACGCATATTCATAACTCGATTAGCCAGATTTATCATGATAACACGAACATCTTCACTCATCCCAACAATAACTTTTTTATAGTATTCAACTAAATAATCATTTTCCGTTGAATAAATAATTTTATCTAATTTATAAGCACCAATGACTAATTTAGAAACTTCCAGATTATATTTTTCCCGAATTTCTTTATCAGTTACCTTTTCAAGAACTAATAAATGATAAAGAAAACTAGAAGAAATCGTTTCAATATCAGCATAAACAGTAGTTAAAATACTAGCTATTTCTAAGTAATCATTTAAAAGAGATTCATCATCAATAAAAGTTTTAACATAATTAAAACTCTCCGTTACCAAAGAAAAATCAGTTATTTTAAGATACTTTTTTAACAAATTTAAAATATCTTGAATAGTTAAATTATTATTTTTCATACGTACTCCTTAAATATATTTTAACAGATTAATTAAGTAAAGTAAATAAAAAATAGGACTATAAAAGTCCTATTTATTTGAAATTTGAAATTTTAACTTTTGAAAGTTCATCACAGGAATTCTCAGTTATTTTATAACTAAGAGGAACATAATAAACTTGACTATCATTTGCATATTTTTCTTTAAAACAGTTTATTTCTCGATAATACTTTGTAGCAGAAATTGTATATTTATGATTAGGTTCAAAGTACTCTATTTTTCCAAGTGGTGATAAATCAATTTTTAATTCCTGTCCTTCTTTATAATTTTTAATATATTCATAATGATTATATTCTTTTCCATCTTGATAGATAATAATACTATCGATATTGTAGTAATAAACATCAACAGAGTTAACTGAATTTATTAGTATTTTAGTATTCGTCTTGTTTTCATTAACAACAATATTAGTAATAATTTCTTTTTTCTTAAGTTTTAGATCATTTTTCATATCATTATTTAAATAATTTAAATACCCAAGTTTAATAAAATCTGTTAATGAATATAAGCTCTCATGATTATATTTTTTTATTGTTATTCCACTATCACCATAATTACAACTAGAATAATAATGATAATTATCATAATCAAGTAAATAAGTTTCTTCATTATTAATACATTTTAAAGATGATATATCATACTTAACATAACTATTTAATACACTATTAATAATTCTATATGTATTATAAATTAACAATAAAGAAGATATAGATAATAGAATTATATATGATAAGTCTAAATATTTATTCTTTTTTAATTTAATATTTAAGAATATATTATTAATTATATTTTTAAGATTTGTTTTAGAAATAATTAAAAATAATATGCTTGCTCCTAAGGTATTTAAAATAATATCATCTATATCAAAAGAACCTATATTAAAAGTATATTGAATTACTTCTATTATTAAACTTAACAATATAACTAATGGTATAAAAAACTTTGCTTTTTTAAATTTATCATTTAAAAGTGGAAGAATAACTGCTAAAGGTGTTAACATTAAAAAATTACCAGCTATATTATATAAATAAAACTTAGGACCTAACTCATCATTAATTAATTCTTTAATTGAACTAAATGGAATTAAATTAAAATCATAATGAAAAATTCCTGTATTACTTAAACTATTACCTCTTGCATTAGAAAATACAAAGCCAATTAGAATAACTAAATAAGCAAGTAAATATAAATACAAATATGATTTTTTAGTTTTTTCATCACTTTCAGTTAAAGAACTAATAAATACCATGATACAAGGTATAGCTAGAATACTTACATATCTTATTTCTTTTAAATGATTACCCGGATCATTTAAAAAAAATAGTATTATAAAATATATGATTGATGCTAAAATTACACTTGTAAAATTTATTTTCTTTTTCATTTTTTTCACTCTATATAAATGTTATTGCTGTTATAATAACAGCAATAACACAGATTTATACCTTTCCTATATAACCTGCAAAATATGCTGGTGCAATAAAAATAACATAATACTTTTTGGATGTATCTAAATTACTAACAGTTGCTATTCTCGTTACTTTTCCTAATTCGTCAGCTTTTATATCAGCAATTGTGCCTGTTGCAATATGTTTATCAGGTAATATTGAATTGTACTGATATATTTGAAAAGTTAAATCAACATTATTTTTAGTAATGTAAAGTCTTAGTGATGTTGCATTTGTAAAAACATAATTTGTATATAAATTAGTATTAGTTGAATTACCACTAACATTACAGTTTCCATTATTCCAATTCCAGACATTTGAACCTGATGGTTTGCTTGTTCCATATGGAGAAAACTCTAACGATTTAGGATTTTCAAATAATTTATACGGACTGACATTATTACTAGTATTTAAATCAGCAATTACAATTTCACCGTAAACATTTTCATATTCTACATTAGAATCTTTTTCTGACGCAAATACAGTTGGTGATATTATTATCACAAATAAGACTATCATCCAAACCAATAATTGAATATTCTTTTTCGTTTTTATCTCCTCGTATATTTTATATAACAAATATTATAACAATCGCGCGTGTAAATGTCAACGTCAAAGTTTAAAAAAATGTCAAAGTTAAAAGTTGATAATTTTTATCAGTTTTTATAATAACATTTATAGCGCGCTTATATAATATTGTTACCATTTTTAGAAATATTTAAATTTCTATAGTAGCATTATAAAATATTTTCTTTTATATTTAACCAATTTATTTTGAAATGTTAACTTTTCGACATTTTTCGTTAAAAAATTGTGTTATACAAATTAAATACGACGAAATAAAGTAAATTTTTAACTATTAATAAACAATATAGTAAATTATCTAAATAAATATGATATAATTAAAAATTATATTTTTAAAAAGCGGTTTAAAAACAAACCACTTACCTTTATTTATTACAATCAGTTGTGCAAACATTTTTCACAGTTTCAGAAAACATTTTTTCTAATTTAGCTTTTAAGCCGTCTAAATCTTCATTTTTCCAATATTCTTCGGGGGTTTCATAACCTTTAGTATCATGAGATGTTTCATCATCAAAACCAATAATTTCTCCTTCTTTAACTGCTACTACAGCAGGAACATATATTCTTTTTTTACCTTCTTCATCATAACTTAAATAATTATCTAATAAAGAAACAATTTCTTGGTATTCTCGAGTATTATTTTTTCTTATTTCTAAAATATTTAAATAATAAATTTTTTCTATTTTCGTTTCCTTGGCCACTTCATCAAGATATGAAACATATGCTTGACACCAAGGACATTCAGGAAAACCTAAATAAACAATACCTGTTCCATGTTTTAAAATATCAATAATTTCTTTATCAGTTCGATAAACAAAAACATTATCTTCACTAACATTACTATATTCTTCTTTAAATTTACTTGCATCTGTTACCTTAGTTAAATTTAAATAATAAAAACTAATTAAACCTAAAAACCCTAAAACTATAATAACAGCAATAATATCATTTTTATACTTCATAATAACCTCCAATAATAATTTAAACTATATTTTTCTTATTTTAAATAAATATTTAGTTGAATAACTAAACTTTAAGTTGAATTATTTACAATCATTCATACCTAAAGGTATTTTATAATAAATTGTTTTATCTTCTAAATCTGTAGCTATTATTTCTAAATAAATACTATTATCTTGATAATATTTACATGATTTCGAAAAATAATCAATTTTAAACTCAATATTCTTTAAAAAATCTTCTAAAGTTATTATATCCTTATCTTGATAATCATATTTACCAAGTTCTGTTTTAATATTACCATGCTCGTCATATAAAGTACAAAGAATAGATTGATATTTAGTATTATCAACTGTACCACAATATTTAATATCGGTTATATAAATATATGATTTATTCGAATTATAAGCAATTGATCCCGTGATATCAAAATTAGAACAATTACTTGATAAAGTTTTAAATTGAAAATCTTCTTTCTTAACTAATTTAATTGTAACAAAAACTATTAAACTAATTATAACTATAATTCCTATAATAATTAATATTTTCTTCTTCTTATTATTATTTTTCTTATGATTATCATCATTCTTGATTGTACCATCTAATAATTCATTAACATCAAGATGAAAATCATCAGCTATTTGTTTTAAAATAGCAACATCAGGTAAATTAAAACCTCTTTCCCATTTACTAACAGCTTGAAAACTTACATTATATTTATCAGCAAACTCTTTTTGAGTTAAATTATTATCTAATCTTATTTTTTTTATTAAAAAACCTATCTTTTTTTGATCCATATCTACTCCTTAGTTACTTACTATTATAACACGAATTTTTAGTTTTTATAGTCAAAAAAAAACTAGAAAAATTAATTATTTAATTCACTAGTCTTTTTTTATCAAAATTATTCTATCTATTTTTTAAAATTAAAGTTTTTACATCACTTTCTAATTTTTCTAGTAACTCTTTACTAGAATAATCACTTGTTTTAATTCTTTTACCAAAAGATAAACGTAAATTATGTTTTACTAATCTATAATTACCAGTTATACTAAAAGGAATTATATCACTTTTACTTCTTTTAGCTATCATAATTGTCCCTAATTTAAATGGTAAGATTAAATTATCAGTTGTATTACGTGTTCCTTCTGGAAATATACCAAGACATTTTTCTTCATTTAAATAATAAGTTGCTCTTTTTAAACATTCTATATCATTTCCATCTCTTTTAACAGGAATACTTTCTATATTATTCATTAAAAATTTTAAAGGTCCCTTAAATAATTCTGCTTTAGCCAGAAAATGAATTTGTCTATCAACTCCTCTTGCCAGGAGTAAAGGATCAAAATTAGATATATGATTACCAGCTAGAATTATTCTTTCATTAGTTGGTAATTCTTCTTGATAAGTAATAATTGGTTTAAAAAGTAATTCCATTGTAATATCAGTAATAGGTTTTAAATCTAAGTATAAATCTTTCATATAATCACCACTTAATTATATAACAGATTAAATAAAAAATGAATAAAGTTTACAAATATTTTTTTAAATATTCAATTGTATTTTCTTGCATGTTTACAAATTCTTGGATTAAATCTTTAACTTCTTTTGATATTTCTTTATTATTTAGTAGTTTAATTCCTTCTATTATTCCCATATTCGTTCCTTGTAAAAGTAATTCGGCTATTTTAGAATCACTTTTATCAGTTAAAGTTTGAATTTCTATACCATAAAAAGTCATGGCTTTAGTTAAAGCACTTGTTTCATGCGGATCTTTATCTTTGTTATATTTTGGATATATTTTCTTAACACTCTCAGTTATACTTTTATATTTATGGTAATCTTTTTCTAATAATTTTTTTAAATTTTTATCTTCTACTTTATCAAGTATAAATAAAATAGCATCTATTCCCATACATGTACCCTTATTTAATTCATCTAAACTATTTATATTATCTTTCATTTCATCACCCTTAATAATATAACCTCAAAAAAAAGAATTATTACTAATTCTTATCAACATCTATTAATTCGTATTCAATATTTCCTAGGTTCTTATTAGTAGCTGTTTCTATTAAATGAATTCCATTTCTTGATTCTACTCTTTCGATAAAATGATTTTTACCAGGATCATTGGAATTATAAATTAAATCAAGACAAGCTTTATCAAGAGCAACTGGATCAAGTGATGATAAAATACCAATATCTTTTAAACAAGGATCTTCGGCCTCACTACAACAATCACAATCAACTGATAAATTAACCATAATATTAATATAAGCAATTTTTTTAGGAAAATAATTAATAATTGATTCCGCCGCATCAGCCATACTTTCTAAAAATTTATCTTGAGGAGCAATATTACTCCATAAAACATCTTGACTTTTAACTTTTCCTGCTGAGTGAATATAACTTTTACCATTAGAAGAAGCTAAACCAATCGAAAGTTGTTTTAAAGCACCTCCAAATCCTCCCATAGGATGACCTTTAAAATGTGATAAAACTAACATAGAATCATATTTTTCAATATTTTTTCCAACATAATTTTTTTTAATAACCAAACCATCCGGAATCCTTAATTCAATTTCATCTTCACTATCTAATAAATCAACTTTAAAATACTTACTCCATCCATGTTTTTTTAACAATTCTTGATGTTTCTTTGTTTCATTACGACTACCTTCATATGCTGTATTACATTCAACGACTGTTCCCTTTAAATAATCAATTAAAGGTTTAACGAATAAAGGTTTAACAAAATTTTGATTACCTTCTTCCCCACTATGTAATTTAATAGCAATATTACCAGGCAACTCAATATCTAAAACTTGATACATTTTAATTAAACTATCTGGGTTAATATTTTTGGTAAAATAAACTTTACTTTTCATAACTTATCCTTTCTAATTATTAATTTTAATTTATTTAATACATATATTTATTTTATAAAATATTATAACTTTATTCAATACATTTAAAAATTTATATTACTTTTTATTATTATCCAGATATTCATGAGCGAGAATATCTTTTAAAACCAACATTGCATCTAATTCATTATAACCATAATTTTTCTGTAGTTCATTAAACATATTTCTTATTTTAGTAGCATATTTAGGAATATCTACTTCTTTTTGATAAGTTTTTAATATCGGATACTTTGTACTCCAAGCTTTAGTCCAATCAACTTTATCTTGGTTATTTTCATTTACATTTTGGATAATTTTTTCAATTTTATTCATTATTTTCTCTCTTAAATCTTATTTATAATACTTTTTTATAATTAATATTGGCTAATTTTGCTTGTTTACATAAATCTTTGGTAGGTATTTTATATTGTTTTCCATCTTTTATTGTATAAGTACCACATTGTCTAAATTCAAAATTTACATTTTTTCGGATACATTGTTCTCTTATATTTAATACCCAAGAATAATCAAGTGGTCTAGCATTTAAATCTGATTCTCCACCTACTACAACAAGTTCGATATCATCAAGATATTTTTCGATATTAATATTTTCTAATAAGGGTTGAGCCGTAATACATTTGTGTTTTATTGGTAAATCTTTAAATATCGATAATTTGTAATCAGCATTTTTTTGATTTTCAATTGTACAACAAACAACTAGATTATCATAACCATCAAGCCAATCATTAGGAATACATTTCATAAATCGATCAATTCTTTTAGTAAGAAATAAAAATGTACAATCTGATCTTTCTTTTATCATTTTAAAACATTCTTGTCGCCATGCATCAGCTTCTTCTATTAAAAAATCTGTTGAAAAACACATATATACTAATCCTGATTTCATTTTATAATTACCATTTTTAAGTTTTTCAATTGGTTTATAAAAATCTTTTGTCTTCACGATATCATTCGTATTAATACCTCTTTTATAATCACCTTTATGAATATAGCAATGTAAGCAACCATCACTACATTTTTTACAACCTCGCCATGGATTCCACATTGACATATAATCACCTGCTTTCTAACATAATATTTGTTTATGATTAAAGAATCATCAATCAATTTTATTATATCAAAAAAAGATTACTAGCTCTAGCAATCTTTTACATCATTTTTTAATTAAATTATTGGTATTACAAATTCTATTAATGAGAAAATACTTAAAATAATTAAAGTAATAATCCGTTATATGTTTTATATTTTTCTTTTTAATTTGCTTGACAATTTATAATTTCTGTTTTTTGGCAAATATTGCCATTCTGAGTATAACCACTTGGACAACCTTGTTTTGTAGTAGGATTTACTCTTGGCTGACACCACATCATAGCTCCAAATCCTGATTCATCAATTTCATCATACATATAATCACTACTACTATTACAAGCCCACCATGGAGATATATCAATGCTTTTAGCTGGATATCTTGTACCAATACATATTCCATTTTTTAAACTGTAACCACTTGGACAAGATGGAGTTGTAGAAACAGAAGTTGTTATTTCTTTAGAACATTTACTTCCATCTTCAATTGGCGTACAATCACTTGGACAGGTATATGGTTCTTTCCAGGTTGCTTTTAAAGTTATTTTACTATCTATAATAGTATCTTTAGTTATTAAATTACCATTTGAATCAACCCAACCTGCAAAAACATAACCACTTTTAGTTGGTGATTTAGGTAATATAATAGTTTTACCATCTTCAATTACTATATTATTAATACTATTTCCACCATCTGTATCAAAGACTGCTGTGATTGTTTAGACATCATTACTAACCCATTTAGCTGTTAATATTGTATCTTTGGTAAATTTGGTTCCAGGTGTTACTATATTACCATTGCTATCAGTCCAACCAATAAATGTATATCCATCCTTCGTTGGTGATTCAGGTAATTTTACTATCTCATCATTTAATACTTTAATATCCGTAATAACTGTTCCACCATCTGTATTAAAAGTAATAGTAAAAGATTTTTCCCTACTAAATAATAAAAACAGTATGAAAATAATTAACAATAAAATAATTAATGATAAAATGATTATCCATTTCTTCTTCATTTACACTCCTCCTCTAGTATAATTATAGAACATATTAAAAATAAATAATAAAGAAATTCAATTTTTTATAACTAGATTATGTATAGATTAATATAAAATAGTAAATGTCGGTTATTGTTAATAATTTAGTCGACATTTACTATTATTATTTTTTATTATATGTAATAAAAATCGAACTAAAATAATAGTTCGAATAAAATTCAATTTGGTACCAACGACGTAGAGGTTTACAACTTTTTTGACGAATATTACATATATGAATCAATCTATA
>CAMBUO010000009.1 GCA_945871105.1 uncultured Clostridia bacterium | reverse complement strand
AACATAAGCCCTTTAAGATAGTCCGTAAAAGATAAATAAAGAGTATATTCGGAACCTTCATTTACTAAAGGATTATCATATACTTTTATATCATTAATAAATTTAAATCTATATGGAATAATATCACAAGTTTGCAAATAGATAACTGTAGTATCGCTTATGACAGCTGATGAATTATTATTGCCTTCCACTGAATAACGAAGCAAATCAATGTAAATATAAATTTCATCAACCAATTGCTGTCTTGTTTCATATTGGCTTAAAACATCTGCATAATATTCTGTTAAAAAATCACTGTCTATTAGTTTGTTATAAAAGGGACCATTTTTTTCAACATTAGTATAGTAATAATTTTCATCACCTTCAAGCATCATGGATGCAACTGTATCTAAATATTGTAAAGCTTTAGCAAAATCAAACGGGATTTGAGAATTATTTTCAGATAATTGATTAATTAATTCTTCATTATTAAAATCTGTATTGGTTAAAGATCTTGGAATAGCATACACATATAGCAATACCCCTTCTATGGTATACTTATCCAAATTTACCCCATATTTTTCATGGTATTCATCAATAATTCCTGGAATAGTTCCATCTTTACTACCAACAAGTGCATTATTAAAATTAATCTCTTCCTGTAATTTTTCTGGTTGTGTTTCATCATAATAAGTAACACTATTATCAATTTTATTAGAATTTAAACTAGAAATTGGAACTGTCATTGGTACAAATAAACTAAAAATAGCGCCAATCAAAATAAATAACAAAATACAAACTAAACAAACTGCAACCAAAATAGAAATTATTATAATTTTTTGTTTCAAAGATAAATGAAAAATACTATTATAAGACTTATTTTCATTTATTTGTTCTGATTGATCTTCATTTTCTTCAGATTCCTGTTGATTATCACCACTACTTGAATCGTCTGTATTATTTTCTTTTTTCTTTTTATGTCTTTGCAATCCTTGCATAAATGATGCTTGTTGACGATTTTGTAAAGCATTAGGCGTATTAGCAGATTCTTTATTAGTTTTTTTATTACTACTATTTTTTTTAGGACTTAAGCCTTTTTTAGGTTTCTTACCATTAACAACGTCTACAGCTTTATCAGCAGCATCGACTGCACCAGTATCATTCAATTTTTTATTAATTTGCCCTAATCCAGGTGTTTTAGAAATAGCCTTGCCAGCTGTATTTTCTAATCTTTGTCCAGCTTTTGTACGAGATAGAGCATCATATGCTCTTCCACCTACTGCACCTCCGAAATAAGTTGCTGCCCCTTTAGCTGCAACATGAGCCGTATTTTTCCCAGCTTCTTGCTTTTCTTTTTCTTCTTGTTGCTTTTTCTCAAAATTATCATTCATACGACTCACCTTCCTTTACTACTAAATCTTATAATCCGCCACCTGAACCAAATGATTCAAGCTCATCTTCAGTTACAACAACATCTATTTGCATTCTTCTTGATCCACAAACAAATAGTGCTTGTCCTTGGGAATAACGTTTAATGCTTTCTATTTCATTTTCATTTAAATCAACTAAATGTGATAAATCTTCGACAGCTTGTTTTCTAAGTTGCATAATCATATAATAAGATGCATTATCAAATATAGCTTTTCCTTGAACAATTACATCTGGATCAGAGAAATCAGTTGGCTGTTGAGTGATTATAATTGTTCCTGTGTTATATTTACGACTTCTTCTTTGGACGTTAGCTAAGAAATCAGCACCTAAGACATTCTTACCAGCTAATAAAACATGAGCTTCATCAACCATTAAAATAGTATCACGAGTACGATCTAAGCATAATCCCCAAGCAAATTTTAAAATATTAAAGAATAAAGCATTTTTAATATTGGAATCTTGATTCATTAATTCTTTAATATTGAAGACAATATAATTACTATCTTTTCTAATTGTAGTTGGACCATTAAAATAATAACTAAGTTCCCTAACAAACGGTCTAACTTTAAGTTCCAATCTTTCCATTACATCACGTTCATGAGTTTTTTCAGTCATGGCTGTTAAACGTCCTTTAATAGTTGCATACACGTCAGAAAAAGTTGGATAATCAGTACTACTTTTCATAGTGAAATCACTTTCAAAATTTATTTCAAAACGATGATATGTATCTTGGACAATTTCACTAAATAAAGTTAAAACATCATCTTCAATATCAGGATAATAATAACGCATAAAAGCTTTTAAAAATTGTAAAGTTCTAGTTAAAACTGTATGACCTAAACCTTGTTTAATATCTTCTTCATCAGCATCTAATATTACCTCTAAAGGATTAATCATACCATAAGCTCCACCTTTACCAAGATCAACAACATCTCCACCATATAATCTAGTCATATCTTCAAGTTCATTTTCTGGATCAATGGCAACAATTTGACAACCATTACGAATATGACCACGAAGCAATAACTTAGCAGCTGTTGATTTACCTGAACCGGATCCACCAAGGATAATCATATTAGCATTATTACGATTTGTTTCTTTACGATATTTATATAAAAATTGATTAAATAAAACTACCCCCCCAGAAAAATCTACTCCTATTAAGTTAGATAATCCTGGATCTTTTATAGAATCAAAAACAAAAGGATACATTCCTGCAACTGTTACTGATGGAATAATCGTTCCTATTCTTTGTTCAACCTTTTGTTTAGGAAAAATAGGTAACATTGATTTAAATATAGTTTCTTGTTCAAAGCGAAGAGTTACAGCACGAAGTTCTAAAGAAGATAAAAAGTTCTTGACATTATTTTTCTTTAAATCTAATTCTTCTTTAGAATTAGCAGTAATCATAATATGCATTTGAAAATCAAAAATAGTTGATTGATTAGCTGCTAACATAGAAACAAAATATTCAAGTGATTCATATTCTTGACGTAATCTTTCTTGCATAGTTCGATCTTTTTCATCTTGATAACGTTGTTTATAATCAGCAATTTGTTTATTAATCATCTTTTGCATTAAAGAAAAAGGAACAGGAATATGTTTAATAACCACTTTAATACCTGGAATATTAGTTAAATCGGCTAAATAACCAGGGGTAATAAATTTAGGATAAGAGACAACTGTTAAAATAGTTGCATATTTATCACTAACCATAAAATCACTTGGGTTAAACTGTAATCCCTTAGGAGCAATTGCACTTTTAAATAAACTCATTGTTCTAACACCACCGTTCCAAAATCAGTTCTGACCCCACCATTTAAGAAATTATCCAAAATAGTTCTTAAATCATCATTAGAAGTTTGACTAGAATTAAGTCCACAATTAGCAAGACCATTAATAATTAACCTAATTTTACGATTAATTTCTTCTTGATTTTTTTCTTTAAATAAAATGTAATATTCAGTATCAACAACTTGATTATTGATAAACATATTAGCTTTTTCAATATCTTGAGCAATTATTTTAATTTGAGCAGGATTAGTAGCATTTTGAAGCATAATTTGAAGTTGAGACTGATAAACAGATATATCAACCGGTCTATCAGCAGCAATCATCCAAAATTCAAAAGTTAATAAATTATAAAAGTTTTTCATAGCATTTAAAATACCTTCTTGTTGTAAAGAATCAAGAATAAATATATTCTTAGGCGTAATTTTCACACCTGTTACCATTTCACGATTAGGTAATAAGATCACTCCATTTTTAATAGCTTTAACATTAATCCAATCCTCAGTATATGGTGATGTAACTTTCTTAGCTTGACTAGTATTTTTATTTGGTACAGGGTTATTATTTATCTTTGAATTCATAACTTGCACACCATCCTCTCCATTCATATCTTTGTCTATTAGTATAGAAAGCAATTAATTCTCCTATAGCTGTCCTGATATTATGATAATTAGGAAAAGGGAAAACTAAGAACACAGCCGTCAAACCCGGTAATAAAGCCAAGATTGAAGTAATATTATCAAGTACCCCAACAACTGATAATATTACTAAAGCAAGTAAAGTTATTCCCACACCTATTCCAAATATCAAAGCATCAACTGGCATAAATATACCAAACCAAAGTTGCCCCTTTTTCGTATTAGCAGGTATTAAATATTGATTTCCATTCACTTATATCACACTCCTTTTAATTATTTTCAGTTATTATTATCATTTTTATGTCGTTGATTTGAAGCACGTGCAGCTGCTGTTAGAGAATCAGCCATTTTGTCACTAATATCTCCTGCCCTCATATCTAAAGCGTTATTAATCTCTGATGGATGTTCTTCAAATGCTCTTCTCCAATCTTCAACAGTATTTAATTCCACAGTGACTTTATTACCACTAGCATCTTTATATTCATATGATGTTAATCCTATATTAGCATAATTTGCAGCAATCGTTTGAGTGATATTCTTAAGTTTACGCTGTACTTCTGGATCATCATTAATTTCTGATCTACTACCTGAAGCATTCAAAATTCGTCCTTTTCTACCATCATTTTGCATTTCTTTTTGCAATGCTAGGAATAAATCACCATTAGCGCCTAATTGAGCTTCTAATTCAGATAAACCTAAATTATGAGCAGAGGCACGAATAGCGGATAAATCACCATATGTTAAATATGTACCATCACTTTTTTTACCAAAATCACTTCCAGTCTTATTCAATGCAGTATAAATGTCATTCAGATAGGAATCAGTTCCAACTATAGTACTATTATCGCTCAATAATTTCTGTATTTTTTTTATATTCTTAGATCCACCAGTAGTCATGCTATTCCAAGTAAGATTAGATGCATTTTTTCCCATTTTATCAGTTATTGTAGCCTTATATGCCTTATCAGCTGATTGGGTAGCATCAATAGATTTTTGAATAGTTTCACTTAAAGTTATATCATCATCTATTTTAGCCCAATCTCTAGCGGCAACACCCATTCTAGTAGCCCAGCCTTTTACTCCACCTAATCCATTTGCATTGTCAGCTGCACGTTGATTTCTTCTATTCCAAACTCTTTTTGTTTCCGCATTAAAAACATCTTTCGCATTTTTACCTGTTAAAGCTGCCCTAGCTCCTCCAAACATACCAGAAGCAAAACCAGCTGCCCCAGAACGTAAAGATGCTTTCACACCCTTTCCGGATAGCACCCCCGCAGCAACATTACCTGCAGCGCCAACAGTGGCACCTAATGGCGCTGCAGTAGCAAAAGCAGCACTCTTTAATATCTTACCAATTTCACCATCACTACTAATTCCTAGCATATCAGATAAGAACTTAGGAAATTGTTTAATAAATTGAGTTAAACCTATAATTATGAATAAAATTACTAATGAGGCTCTCCACGTATCATTACCTACATTTTGAAGTATTGCTCCCATGGTGCCTTTATTAGATACAAAAGTTTGAAAAACAAATACCACAAAATAAATAGCTATCAATTGAATAAATAAATCTAGATAAACTTTGATACTAGTATGTACCCATTTATCAAAAGTTGATTTAGAAGTTTTAGGATCAATATAACTAGCAATTGGTATAGGTGCAACTAATTCACATAATCCAAATTTTATGGTACGAATAGCTATTTGTACAGCTATTAGAACAAATGAATATAATAAAAATGCACCTACCACAATAACTATCCCATTACAATAGTATTTATATTTATTATTATTTGTACTACATGAATCCTTTGTATTAATATTATCTGCAGCTGTGCTAACAGAATATATTTCATAAGTTGAGGTATCATCACCTACTAATTTTTGAATAGAACCATCATTACAAGCTTCATTCTGATAATCAAAAAAAGGTAAGAAAGAATACCATGCCATAACACTACCAATATTAGAAGATGACACAGGATCATCTATATTTTGATCACTTTGAATGCCCAATACAACCTTAGGAATTATAGGCAGAATATATCCTTGAACATCTCTAGCCATTTTAAAAATAGATGGAACCAGAACTATTAAGGCCATAGAAATTACAACTCTTTTCAAAACATTACCTACACCTTTTTCTTTATCAGACATAGCATCTGGATCAATTAGTATTTGAATAAATGATATCATTAATTTAAATACCATTACTAACCCTAAAATTACATATATACGTCTTGAAAAAATATCAATAATTGTATCAGAAAAAAGAGGAGCATTTGCTAAGTCTACAATTGTTTGTAATAATTGTTCAACAAGCCAAAAAACCATCCTTACAAACACCATTCCAATAAAACGCAAAGTATCCAATAACCAAGTCATAAAACCTCCAAATTAGTACTAATTTCTACTATAATATATTATCAGTATAACATTTTTTAAATACAATGTAAATAAATTTATTTAATCACGGATTAATATGATACTAAATTTTTATTAATTTGTAAAGTAATTTATTTAAAATAAAAAAGATAAGAAAATTATTTTATTTCAATAGTTTTCTTATCTTCATCATTCTCTTTTTTACTAATTTCTATATATAAGACTCCATCTTTATATTTAGCATTTATTTTACTATAATCAACATTACCAACATAAAATTCTCTTTTATAAATTCCATAAGTTCTTTCTCTTTTAATATAGTTTTTTTCATCAATATCAGTATTATTCTTTTTTGAAGCTATTACCGTTAAATAACCTCTGTTAAATTCTAAATTAATATTTTCTCTTTTAAAACCAGGTAAATCTATTTCTATATGATATTTATTATCATAATCATAAATATCACATTTCATATAAGTATCATTATCTATTATATTTCCAAACATATATTCCTCCAGATATAATATAAACAATTATACTTTAATTATACTAATTTTTCTTATTACGAATAAATTCTCTTAACATTTTAGTTAGCGCTCTTTTTTCTATTCTTGAAACATAACTTCTCGAAATATGTAATTTTTTAGCAATTTCTTTTTGAGTTAATTCATCATTATTATTCAATCCATATCGATAAGTAATAATTTCTTTTTCTCTCCTATTTAAAACTTTAATATATTCACTCAATAATTTAACATTTTCTTTTTGGTATAAATCAAGAGCAAAATCTGGTTTATCACTTTTTAAAATATCAACAATAGTAATTTCATTACCATCTTTATCATAACCTATACTATCATTTATTGAAATATTTTTATTATATTTATTATTACTCCGATAATACATTAATATTTCATTTTGAATACATCTAGCACAGTAAGTTGTTAATTTAACATTTTTATTATTTGAATAAGTATCAATTCCTTTAATTAAACCTATTGTTCCTATACTAATTAAATCATCTTGAATATTAGCATCATGTTCAAATTTTTTAACAATATGGGCTACTAATCTTAAATTATGTTCTATTAATTTATTTCTAGCTTCCTTATCTCCATTTTTCATTTTTAAAATACATTCTTCTTCCTCTTGATTCGATAAAGGATCAGGAAACAAATTATTAGAATAACTACCTGTAAAAAAGAATAATTCTTTTAAAATATTTATTATATTTAAAAACATATACCACCAATAAAGTATATGTTTAAAGACAAAAAAAATAAATAGTTCTGATAAAACTATTTAAATTGAGTTTAGAAAATAGTTGTACCAATTAATATTATGTTTTAGATAATATTAATATTTAATAAACATTATCAGTGTTTATTACAACTAACTTATCTTTGAGTATCTCCTCTCAAAACAATTGTCTCACTTGGTGGCGATAATGATTATATTTCCATATAACTTTTCTTACCAATTAAACACCTCAACATAATTGTTATTTTTCACAATTGTATTAAATCAATAATACACAAAACCATATAAGGTTATAAAGAATAAATTCAATTATTCTTAAAGGCCTAAAAGCCTAATAAGTTAAAATCAATTAACTTACACAAGACTAACAATATAAATTCTATAAGAATAAATATTTGAGTCCATACATATAATAAATATTCCAATGAATAAATATTATAGTCAACAATTATATCAAAGTTGTTATCATTACCAAGCAATTATAATTTACCATATCCTGAGATTAATGTCAATACTTTTTTTGCATTTTTCAGGATAAAAACATGAAATTTTTTTGAGAGGTCAGTTAAATCCATATGTGATAAGGATTTAGCTGACTTTTTATTATAAAAATTTACTTTTTTAAGATAATGCTAAAAAACACATAATATTAACTAAATATTTTTCAAAATTATAAGAAATAATTTTTCTTATTCTTCTTATACTTATATTATCAAAAAATGGTTTTATTCTATTAAAAATTCCTAAACAAAACTTATTAACTAATTCTAGATTAAATAATGCTTTTTTATTTGTAGTAGAGTTATTATCTTGTTTAAAAGTAAAATCTAAATGCCAGTGAAGTTTATTTTCAACTGACCAATGATTTCTTATAGATTTGGAAAATAACTCAATATTAATTAATAAACTAGAAATATAATATCTCATTTCAATCTTTGGCTTTTTTGTTTTTCCATCATCAATAGTTTTTCTAACAGCTCCAAATGTTTTTAATCCTTTCCACTTTTTTTGTTCTAAATACCATTTAATATCTGATGTTTGAAAATACTCATATATTATACTTGTACTACCTCTTTGTTCAACATAAGATAAATATCCTGAATTGGTATTTCCTGCTCTTATTTCTGCAAGTTTTTTTTCATCAAAATAATCAATTAAATCTTTATGAAAATTACCTTGATTACCTTTAATTGGTACAACATAGTCACCTTTTAAGTCAATTACAGCTTCTATATTTTTTGTTTGTGTATTTAAAGCATCCCATGTAATTATATTTCCTTTTACATTAAATCTCTTTAATATCTCTGGTATTTTAGTTATTTCATTTGTTTTATCTGCTATTCTTTCACTTGCTAAACATATACCATATTTATTAGAATATGCACTTAATACATTTAATGGCTTAATTTCTTGTGAGTATGTCGTTTCTTTTCTAGAACTTCCTCGACTAACTCTCCCATCTATATTTATAATATCTGTTTCATCTGTATTATTTTTAATACTAAATATGTAGAGAAATTCATTAAATATGTTTTCTAATTCATTTGATGAAATTATAGTAAATACTCTTTCATATGTTTTTGCACATGGAATTCCTCCTGTCATTAATAAAAATTCTCTTAACCATTTATAATGATCCTCTACAAAATCATGTATATCTTCCCAATCATTAGCTCCAAATAATACAGCAAGTATTGAGCATATTAATATATCCCAAACTTTGAATTTCGTCTTATTCTTCATACGATTGTCGCTTATTTTCTTTAATTTTTCTTTCAATAATTTCATCGCTGATTTATCAACATCTTCTATCGTATTTATTCCTAATTTTCTTTTTATAAAATTTATTTCTCTTATTTTTAAATTAAATCTTCTTTTACTTGGTTTTGCCATAATATCACAATCCTTTATATAACTATATCACACAATAATTGTAAAACCAAATTTTTATAATAAAAAATCATTTAAATCCTTATCATATATGGATTTAAATGGCATTTCAAAAAAATTTCATGTTTTTATCCTGTGCATTTTTTTAAATTTTTTTTAATTAATAAAAAAAGAAACTACCAATCAGCTTCTTCTTCTTCATTTTTAATATCTTTTTTTATATTTTTTTCTTTAGTTTCATCGCTTATAGATCCTTCTACATCAATATTATTTGGAGTACATAAAAATATTCCTGTTCCTAGTTTTTGTAATCCTCCATTAATAGCATATAAAGTTCCACTTAAAAAATCAACAATTCTCTTTGCTTGATCTGGTGTTACTCTTTTTAAATTAACAACAACTGCATTTCTCTTTTTTAAATAATCAGCTATTTGTTGACTTTCTGAATAAGCACGTGGTTCAAATAAAACCATTTTACTTGTTCCTGACATTTCAGCAAATGTCTTTGTATCTACTTCATAATATTCATCTTCATTTATTTTATTATTTTCTTTTACTTCCTCTGAAGTTCCCCCAAAAAAACCTTTAAATTTATCCATTCCCATTATATTCCTCCTATTGTCAATATAATTTTATGATAAATTAATTGTTTTGTCAATTCATTTTAAATTAAACTAAAAAATACTTAATCTTTTTGACTAAGTATTAAATAGTTTCTATTGTTAAATTTTCAATAATTTTTAAAATATCTTCTCTTCCGGTTTTGTTAACACTTGAAAAAATTACTAAATCATCGCCAACAGCTAGATTAATCGTATTCTTGATAACTTTTAAATTTTTTTCTTTTCTCGATGGAGAAACTTTATCAGCTTTAGTTAAAACTAAAGTTACTGGGATATTGTAATATTTTAAAAATTGATACATTAATAAATCATTTTCCGTTGGCTTAATTCGAAAATCAACAAGCATAAATACTCGTTTCATTTCTTCTCTTTTTTCTATGTATTCTTCAATCATTAATCCCATTTTCTTTTGTTGTTCATGGTTAACTGATGCATATCCATATCCTGGAACATCAACTAAATAAAACAAATCATTAACAAGATAAAAGTTTAAAGTTTGGGTTTTACCTGGACGTGAAGAAGTTCTGGCTAAATTTTTTTGATTTAATATAGTATTGATAAAACTACTTTTACCAACATTACTACGCCCAACTAACAAGAATTCCGCTTTACCACTAGTTGGATATTGACTACGGCGAACAGCAATAGCATCTAAAGAACAACTACTAATTTTCAACTATATCACCTGATTCTTCTTTATATTTTTTACATAAATAATCTAAATCTTCAATAATTGGATCTATTTCTTCCATTGTTTTTATTCTAGCTCCACTAGCGTACTTATGTCCTCCACCATTGTATTTAGCTAATGCTGTATTAATAACTGGACCTCTTGATCTTGCTGATACTCTTATATTTTCATTTTTAACATCTTCTGTGAAAAAGATCCAAACTAATACTTCATTAATATAATTAAAATTATTAACCATATTACCAGGTGCAGCTGCATCAACATTATATTTATCTAAAAGATCTTTAGTTAATTTGATATATCCAACCCCATTTTCGGTTACATTTAAGTTAAGTCCAATATAACCTTCTAATCTAACTTCATTAATTGGTCTTAAATATAAAGGAACATAAAGTTTGTCTATCTCTAAGTTATATTTTTCAATTAAATCAGCAACTTTCTTAAAAGTATTACCAGTTGAATTATTAAACATAAAACGATTAGTATCACTAGCAATTCCTAAATATAACTTGGATGCTACTTCTTTATTCATAAGTAAAGGTGTTTCATTAATTAAATCCAAAACTAATTCGGATGCACTACTAGCTTTATCGTTAATACATTCAATATCCGCAAATGTTTCAACAAAAGGATGATGATCTATTTTTATTATTTTTTTATAATCAGCTAAATTAATTCCATCAATTCTTCTTATATCGGGAGTATCTAAAACTATTAAAAGAGCATCTTCAGGATTTTCTATTTTATCAAGACGACCAAAATAGATAAAACGATTACTACCACTTCCAACACTATAAACTTTTTTTTCTTTAAACGTTAAAAGAATACTATCTTTTAAAGCCATCGTACTAGCCATAGCATCAGGATCGGGTCCAACATGTCTTGCTATTACAATTGTTGAAAATTCTTTTATTAAATTATATATATCATTAAACATATAAACTTCCTAACTATTTATTAAGTTTAATGTATCACGTGCAATCATTAATTCTTCGTCAGTAGGAATTACATAAACTGGAATACTTGAATCATTAGCACTAATTTTTTGTAAACTTCCTCGAATATTATTTTTATCTTCGTCTAATTTAACACCTAAAACAGCTAATCCTTCCATTACTGCTTTACGAACAGGAACACTATTTTCTCCAACGCCTGCTGTAAAGATAATTCCATCACATCCCCCTAATTCTACATAATATTTAGCAATGTAATCTATAATACGACGAACGTACATTTTTTGTGCTAATTCACAGCGTTTATTTCCTTCTTTAATACCTGCTTCAATATCACGAGAATCACTACTAACACCACTTATGCCAAGTAATCCACTTTCTTTATTCATAATACGATCCATTTCTTTACAAGAAATATTTTGTTTTTCCATTAAATAAGGTAAAATTGTTGCGTCAATATCACCACAACGAGTACCCATAATAAGACCGGCATTTGGTGTTAATCCCATTGATGTATTTAGACATTTTCCATTTAAAACAGCACTAATACTTGCTCCATTACCAATATGACAAGTAATTAATTTAGTATCTTCTCTTCCTAAAATTTCATTCATTTTATTAGCAACATAACGATGACTTGTTCCATGAGCACCATATCTTCTAATTAAGTTATCTTGACATAAATCATATGGTAATGCATATAAATAATTTTCTTCTGGCATTGTTTGATGATATGCTGTATCAAATACTACAGTTTGCACAGCACCTGGTACAACAGCTTGAGCAGCTCTAATACCTACAATAGCAGCTGGATTATGTAAAGGTGCAAGTGGTGATAATTCGTCAATTTTA
The DNA here is from genome assembly GCA_945871105.1 of uncultured Clostridia bacterium. Taxonomy (GTDB): domain Bacteria; phylum Bacillota_I; class Bacilli_A; order RF39; family UBA660; genus RUG591. The sequence continues at coordinate 37,613 of CAMBUO010000009.1, read as the reverse complement.
GCAATAACATCTTCACTAGCTATAACACTCTTATCAAAATAAGAACCACCTTGAACAATACGATGACCAATTCCAGCAATATCATCTAAACTATCAACAATCTTATTATCAACTAATTCTTGAACTAAAAGTTCAAAAGCTCTTTTATGATCTTTTAATTCTACTTTCTTTTCAATTTTTTCGCCATTTAATTTAATTGTATAGAAACTTTCTTCCATACCAATGCGTTCAAAAACGCCACTAATTAATACAATTTCATCAGGCATTTCATACATTTGGAATTTTAAAGATGAACTACCTGCATTTACTGATAATATTTTCATATATAACTTCTCCTTTTCCATGTTATTATACAATAAATAATAAAAAAATAAAACCTATTATTTTAAAGAAATAACAATATTTTTAAGATAAAATAAAAAACCTTATAATAAGGTTACTATCATTATGGCGGAGCAGGAGGGATTTGAACCCTCGCACCAGTTTAACCCGATCTACTCCCTTAGCAGGGGAGCCTCTTCAGCCTCTTGAGTACTACTCCAAATGACTAAATATATAATAGCAAAACTTATTTAAGTTGTCAATTTAATTTAACACTTTTTCCAAAAAAAATAAAAATATATATTTGAAGAAGGAACTCAATATAAGTAAATTTTATTAAGTATTAAAATTAGTAGTATATAGGTTTATAGAAAAATGAGTAAATAACTTGTATGTTCCTTCTTCAATAATATTAAAATATGTTAATTAGATTCTAAAACTGTTCCTTCTTTGTTTTTACTTGATGATAAAAAAGTAATACTTTCAGCAATAACATCAGTTACTTTCTTTTTTATTCCTTCTTTTTCATAAATATCAACTTGTAAACGTCCACGAACACCAATTAAGTCGCCCTTACTACAATAGGTACTTACATTTTTAGCAAAATTATTCCATAAGACACAGTCAACATAATCAGTTTGATAAACACCATCAGAATTTTTGAACATACGATTAATAGCTAAAGTAACTCTTGATACTTTAGTCCCATTTTCTGTTTCAACCATTTCGGGATCTTTAGTTAATCTACCAACTAACATAACCATATTTACCATACAAAACCTCCTTTCAAAATCACTATAACAAACTAACTTCAAAGATGTCAAAAAGTAAAAAATCGTTTTAAATCGCCTTTTTAAGATTAATTTTTAGTAAATAATCTAAATCACTCTAGAGAATTTTTTTAATTAAAAAAGAAAAAGTCACAAACTAACGATTTGCGACATTTTTAACTTTACACAATTTTACACTATGTTTTTTTCTCTAATTATATCTCTACCCATCAAATATCATTATCATTTTGCTGTATTTGTTGATTATTTATTATAGGTTGTTGTATACTTTGTGATTGACCAATATTAGGTTGAGTTACTTGTCCAAATTGAGGAGTTTGTTGTATTGTATTTTGATTTATTTGTGGCATATTTTGATTACTGCTCATTGTAGATTGTTGTACACTTTGTGGTTGGACAAAATTAGATTGGATTGCTTGTCCAAATTGAGAAGTTTGCTGGATTGTATTTTGATTTATTTGTGGCATATTTTGATTACTGCTCATTATAGGTTGTTGTACACTTTCTGATTGACCAATATTAGATTGAGTTGTTTGTGAAAATTGAGGAGTTTGTTGTATGATATTTTGACTATTATCTACTGTAGATTGTTGTATAGGTTGGGTATTTATAGTTGATTGATTTCCATTTTCGTTTGAATTATTATTTTTATTGTTGCTAAAAATGAAAATAATAATAACTAAAATTAATACAATAGCGCCTACTCCAGCATAAATTACTGTCATATTATATAATTCAAACTCAAATTCAATAAATTCAACTTGATTTGAAGATAAATTCCAACTTAATTTTTTACCATCGTTATTAACAGTAGATGCATTATTACTTTTTGCAGAATATGGTAAAGTTACATTAAAACTTAAATCCATATTTGACATCATACTAGAAAAATCCATATCAGATAAATCTGATTCTGAATCAAAACTAGAACTATCCGAATCATAATCAAAAGAAAAATCAGAATCAGAATCTAAATCTGAAGATGAATCATCGGTTGGGTTATTTAAATCACTATCAGATGCATCAAATTTAAATTTAGCTGTATAAGTATTTTTTATAAGACCTTTTTTTACTTTAAAAATATATGCATTTTCTGATTTATCATCTAATATTCCAGATATGCTATATTCCGAATCATAAGTTGAACTTACGTCATCAATATTTTTAATTTTCTTTGAAATTGTAAATCCTTTCATTTTATCTTGAGAATAATCAGTAACAGTAAAACCTCGATCTTCTAATTCTTTTTTGTCTTTATCTTCTAATAATTTTTGATCTTCAAATAATGAAGAATCTAATGCATATATTATTGAAAAATCCATTGATTTATCTTTTTTAATATCCATATTCGCATTATATTTAACGCAACCCGTTAATAAAAAAGTTAATGTACATAACAACAATATATATTTAATTTTTTTCATCTTTACATCCTTTCAATAATGATAGAAAATGACTAGCAAGAGTCATCTTCACCTTTTCTAATCAATCATCAGAAGATCTTATTTCTGATGATTATTTTACTTAATCAATGAATGAACTTGAAGATATTACACTTTTGATATCATAATTAAATCTTTAAATTATCCAAAGATTACTCCACATATAATCCAATTTATAATTTAGAAGTCTTATCATTTACGTAAGTAAATTTCATATTTCCAAATAATATAATGAAGATCAATGTAAAATCAATTGCTAGTACATTTATTTATATCACCTTTTTAGCATTATTTACTACAAATTTATTTATTAATATCATACCTACAATTGAAATTATTAATACAAATAAAACATCTTGCTATGTTTCATTTATTTAGTTTTAACATACTAAATTTAAATATCATCCCTCCTTGTAATTTAGGATATCACTTAAAAATAAAGGTTAATCAAAAGCTATATAAATGCATCCTACCATGATTAATTATATCATTTTTAGTAAAAAATAACAATATTTTTCAGTTTAAATTCAAATGGACTAGAATATAAAAAAACTAAAATATCTTGTAATAAATATGTTATACACCATATATAAATTTTAAAAAAATATTTTTCCAATACCAAAAAATTATTAATTTCATATTGCGATATTAATAAGTAAAAGTTAAATAAAACTAAAATAAATTATAATAAAAACTTTAAAAGATATTGAAGCTTATTTCCAAACCAAAAAAAGCAACAAATTTTTATTGTTCAATCCTTTATATTTAATACTATAATCAACTTATTTAACTTTTACACAATTTTACACTATAAATTTTTTTTGATTAGTTGATTAAGTTCAACTGCATACTCAACTGGTAATTCTTTTTTAAATTCATCAATAAATCCTAAAATAATTAATTCAATAGCTTTTTCTCTACTTATTCCCCTACTCATTAAATAACATAAGTTTTCTTCACTTATTTTTGAAACAGTTGCTTCATGATTTAAACTACTACTTGTATTTTGATTAATATTAACTGGGTAAGTATCACTCTTACTCTTTGAATCTAAAATTAATGTATCACATTTTAAACTAGCTTCACTATTAAAAGCAGATGGTTTAATTTCTATTTTACCTCGATAAGTAGCATTTCCTCCATTCATAGCAATACTTTTAGAAATAATTTTACTTTTCGTATTTTTTCCAAGATGAATCATTCTACTACCTGTATCTTGAAATTGATTTTTTGAAGCTACACTAATAGTTATACAAGTTCCCTTAGAATTATCTCCTTTTAAAATACAAGCAGGATATTTCATTGTATTTAAACTACCGATATTTCCATCAATCCATTCCATACTACCATTTTCTAAAACTAATGCCCTTTTTGTTACTAAATTATTAACATTATTAGCCCAATTTTGAATAGTTGAATAACGACACTTACTATTTTTACCAACAAATATTTCAACAACAGCAGCATGTAAACTTGATTCACTATAAGTTGGAGCAGTACATCCTTCGATATAATGTAAATTACTATTATCACCAACAATTATTAAAGTTCTTTCAAATTGTCCCATTTCTTTACTATTAATTCGAAAATAACTTTGCAATGGTCTATCTAAAGTCGTATTATCTGGTACATAAATAAAACTTCCTCCAGAAAAGACACAAGAATTTAAAGCTGCAAACTTATTATCATTATTAGAAACCAATTTACCAAAATATTTTTTTACTAAGTCAGGATATTTTTTAATAGCTTCATCAATAGAAGTAAATATAACATTCTTTTCTTCTAATTCTTTTAACATATTATGATAAATTACTTCACTTTCATATTGAATACCTATACCATCAAGATTTTTTTCACTTTCTAAAACCCCCAAGCCCTTAAATTCATCTTGAACATTACTATTAACATCTCTCCAATTATTTTTCATATCATCTTGAATTGTTTTATAATAAATTATCTTATCATAATCTATAGTATATTTAGGTCCAAAATCTGGATCATTTAAATTTTTAAATATTTCATAACTTTTAACTCGATAATCTAAAAAATATTTTTCTTCTTTTTTTAAAGCAGATATTTTTTTGATATTATCCAAGTTTAAACCGCGAATTTCTATTTTAATCACCTTGTTTCTTTTGTATAAATTTCTTTTGATATCTTCTTATCATGGCTTCTGATATTAAATAATCTAATATATAAGATATAATTAATAATATTAATAAAGTTAAAGCAATTGTTAATGTCAAATTCCAAATATTATTATCAAAAATAGTTAATATATTCATAAATGAAAAATTATAAAAACAAATAGCATCAATTAAAGTAAAAATAATAGTAAACAATAAAGCTTCTTTTATATAGATATTTCTTCGTCTTTTTTTATCCCATTTAGTTAAACTAACTGGTAATATTTTTCCTGTTAAACTTTTTAAAATTAAAGTATTATCTTCTTCTCTAAGAATGTCTTTAGTATCTTTTTTTCGATTAACTTTATAATTATTATCTTTTTTAACTTTCTTTGTTTTATTTTTATCTTTATCATTAATATTCTTTCGTATTTTTAAATACTTTTCTTGAAAAAATTTGATAAGATTTTTGAAAATGTTTTTAATGATTTTAAATACTTTAATAATTAAATTTTTAACTTTGATTAAAAAACTTAAAAGGACTAATTTTACTTTTTTTAAAATATTGTTTTTTTTGTTACTTTCTTTATGAGATTTTTTTGTTTTATTTTTCTTTATTTTTTTATTTTCTTTAGTAGTAATTTCAATTTGCTGTTTTTGTTGTTTTTTAATTTGCTCTTTTTTTTGTTTTTCTTTTTCTAATTGTTTGGATATTTGAATTTGTTGTTGTATTTTTTGATAATTACTCTTCTTTTTGGGAGTATTTTTAGGAGTTGAAGATATTTTTGTTTCTTGATTCTTATTTCTTGATGTTGAGTTTTTTGTTTTATTTTGTCTAGAACTGATATTTTTTTTACCTGAATTTAAATCTTTTATAATTTTAGATTGTACATTTTTATTAACGGCCATAATTCCTCCTAATCAGTTATATTATATATAAAAAAATAATAATTGACAAGTGATATAAATAATGTTAAAATATTTTTGTTTTAGAGATGTTGAAACCATTATGTTTAAATAATATAATTTTATATAGGGGATTAGTTAAATGGTATAATAATGGTCTCCAAAACCACTGTTGGGAGTTCGATTCTCTCATCCCCTGCCATATGTAAATTAGTTTGAATTTTTAAACTTAAAATAGTCCAACTTAATTTATAAGTTGGATTTTTTGTTAGTTATTTAAAAAAATTATCTTTGTAAATGCTTAATATAACCATTACAATAGCATTAATTTACAATAAAAAGACTAAGTCAAAATTAATTATTTAATTTTTAATAGTCTCTTTTTCAGAATATAAAATCAATTATTTTTCTTCAAATAAATTAAGCATTTCTTTCGTAAAATTCAGTTAAATCATAACCTGTGAACATTGATGATAAAGTTTTATAACTTATTCTTTGAAGTCTAATACCTTTTGGATAACCACCGGTATCATAACTACTAGCATCGGCAACAATAATATAACCACTATTATTGCTAATTTGATTATTAATAACCATAGCAACATGACCAGAGTTGTAAATAATATCTCCTGGTTGCAAATTTTCATAACTTGTTTTAGTTCCTTGTCTTCTTATAGTTTCAAGTGTGGCATTATTAAAATTTGATGAAGTAGCAGTATTTAAAGCCCAACTAACATATGATGCACAATCTGCTCCATTATTGATCAAAGTTTTTGTATCATATGGTCTAGATACACTATTAAAGCATTTAGTACTTAATTTGTATTGAGATTTCATGTTATTATCTATGCCTAATTCTATAATTGTTAAAGCTGCGATTACCGCCTTTTCTCTAGGAGTTGCTCCAATTGATTCGGTTTCGATTAAAGAATCAATCTCATCAGCTGTATAGTATGTAGATAAAACACCCGTTCTTAAATTATATGAATTGTTTTTAAAGCCATCTATCCAACTTCCAATCGCTTTATCAATTAAAGTTTGATAAGCTGAACCATATGAAACATTAAGTCCTGATTTAACCAATGATAAAATTGCTTTAGCATCATTAGTATAATTTTTATATGAAAAATCAATCGTTGGGTTAATTAAAGTAATAGAACTAGTAACACTTGATATTGTAGGCATTTGATTAGTAATTTGAGTCTCTATAGTTGAAACTTTGGATTCATAGCTTGAAACAGTTCTACTATATGGATTAGTGTCTTCTGGATTATCGGAAGTCCAATTATTTTTTTTAGATTTATAATCGTTTAAAGTTTTAACATTAGTAGAATGATCATCAAGTAATGGTAAAACTTTTGTTAAACTATTAACCAATGTAATTTGTGACTTTAATTGTTCTAAGCTAGTTGATAAATCATTACATAATTTTGTTGCAGATTCTCCATTAAAACTTCCTTTTAAAGATTCTAAAAGGGAATTAATATTACTATAATCATTTTCTAAATTAGAGTTAATCTCCTCTAATCTAGTTGTTAAATTTAAATAACTTGTCATAAAAATCTCCATTATGCACTTTCAGCATATTCTATTATACTTTCTAAAAAGCTTTGTAAACTTTCCATATCAGAATGACACTTAATGGCATTATCTAAATCTGAAACCATATTATTAATGATTGCTTCTGATGAATTAGATTTATAAGAATCAGGAATAGTATTAACTAAACTTTTAAAATCAGTTAAATTAGTAATTGCTTCATCATTCAAATTATAAATTTCTGTACCCCAACTTTCTAACTGAGTTTTGTTTATTTTTGTCTCCATCATAACCTCCTCAAGTATAATAATCTTCTAAACTTTCCATAGCACTATTTTTACCTTTTAAATAATTTACATGTGCTTCTAATTTAGTTATAAAAATAGAATAAAAAAGTAAATATTCATCACATTTAGAAATAAATGGAGATTTTATCGTATCTTGTACCCATTCATTAGAATTTGCAATTGTGTCTTTTAAATTCATTATTTTTTCAACAATTTTACTATATTCATCTAATTGAGTTTGAAGCGACTCAATTACACTAGAGAATCCTGCTGAATCATAAGAATATGAATTCATAATTCACCTTATTGATTAGAAGCAGCATTTACTGTCATATCTATTTGATTAGCAAATGCCATTATTTGATTATAAATAGGTTCAAAATTTTGTTTAATTACATCAAGTTGTTCTTTTAAGTCGCGTGATCTACTTGTTCCTTGATAAATACCTGCATTTTCATCATCTATCTCATTCATTTTTGCTGACATTGCCTCCAATATGTCTTTAACACTATTAGCATAAGTACGAATATTACTTGACTTACTTAAAGCCTCAGACTTATCGATTTTTAAATTACCTAATTTTCCCATCTTTTATCTCCTTTATCTAATATCAAAATAATTATCATTTTTAATGCGATTACTTATTTCTTCTTCATCACTATTAATTTTATTAGCGCGATCATTAATAAATTTTGCACATTCTTCTATAATATTTTTATTTTCAATAAATTCTTTTTTCTTATCTTGAAAAGATGATAAAAATTCATCCGCTAATCCTCCTGTAAAACCACTACCTATAAAACTTTCTAATTCTTGATATAACGCACGAATATTATTATCATATTCACTAGCCATATTTCTCATATTATCTGACCATTCTCTCATTTGATCAGTACTATAACTTATATTATTTGCCATTTTATTTTTCTCCTTTATTATCTATATTTTAACATTGGTGATATTTTTTGACAAGAATTTTAAAAAAGTATACATTTTTTTTACATACATTTAATTTTTTTAACTCAATTGATTTATATAATCAAAATAGTTACCTTTATTATTAATTGATTGTAACCAATTAGGATGAAGTGTTGATATATTAACATATTGATTGGTTAAAAAATTAATGGTTGGTGCGTTTGCTTGTTCTATATTACCAATAATACATTTTAAAATAGTCCCATCGTTTTGTCTAACATCGATTAAATCACCGATATTACCAAAGTTAGGCGTAGTACTAATAACATATCTGTTATTAAATAAAGCTAATCCATCTTTATCATAACTTAAATTATTAATCATTGATAAAGCATTAGCATCGGTATTATTGATTGTACTTATACCTATTGAAGAAGACTCTAATTTAGAATCAACACTTATTACTTTTCCTTCTATTGTATCTAAATAAGATTCTAGCGAACTACCAGTAACATTATTGTCTGAATCATCTATATTAGTACCGGAATGACTGGTAGTATGAAAACCACTTGTGTTACCATTAGTATCAACTACTGGTGATGCCCCTAAATACAAACTATTATACTGACTTTCCAAATCAATTGCCTTAGCACTAGTATCATAATCATCCACATTAAATTTATTTATAAGCGATACATAGTTAAATATATTTTCTTCAGCATTTGTCATATTAGATAAAATATTATCGAAATTAATTTTAAATTTTGATGAAAGATCACCTACATTAGCACTAAAACCATTATTATTATAATTACTAATATTACTTAAAATTGAAGTTAAAGTATTAATATCACTAGTTAAAGAAGACGTTACTTTTGACTTTAAATCTAACACCAAATTATTTAATTCACTTATATTTTGTATATTTACATTTGCCATATTACCTCCTAATGATTATATTCTTATTACCTTTACGTATAACATCATATAAAAACTTTGAACAAATGTCAATCAATTTAATATAGTAAACAGGATAAAAATATGAAATTTTATAATAAAAATTTTCGTTACTATTCATAGCTTAAATAATCAAGACACGACAAAAAGTGATTAAGATTTATAATCTTAGTCATTTTTTGTATCCAAAACTTCATCAACAGTATAAGGATTATCTTCCATTAATCTAATTAAAGCATCCGTTGGATTTATATTGTTTCTATAACAAGTTTCTATATATGTTTTTATATAAGCATAATATCTTGCTGTTTTTTCATTTTGAAACTGTCCAACTATTTTCATTTTTGATTTTACTCCTCTTAATCCACGTTCACTCAAGTTGTCATCTACAGGCAATGAAAAGTCATACATCCATATAAAATAATTATCTTTATATTCTAATATTATATTTATTAATGCTCTTTCTTCATTATCATAATGCGTTTTTGGTGTAGTCGTATTTTCTTCGATTGCATTTAATAAAATATCTTCATATTGAATTTCAAAATCATTAATATATTCCATATCAAAATTTGAAATATCAGGATTACTGGCAATAATTTTATTTCTATCATAAATTATTTTTTGAACTATTTTTTTAAATTTATCACACCAATCATGGGAAGTATTATTTTTACATTTTTCTAAATCCGTATTAAATGAATATTACATTCGATATTTTGATATTTATATTTATAATTAATTTTATTATAATCATGCATAACTGTAACTTTTTTTGATAATGTGTCGAGAATCTTGGTGTTAGTATAGATATATTTTAATTTAAGTATAAACTTTACCTTTCAAGCTAATCACGTGGGAGAATAAAAAAAGCACACCCTTAAGTGTACTTATATTCTCTTCATGGAGCGGATGATGGGAATCGAACCCACGTGATTAGCTTGGAAGGCTAAAGTTCTACCATTAAACTACATCCGCATCAAAAGTAGACATTTATAATTATACCTAATTTCTTATAAAAGTCAACCTATTTTTTAAAGAAAATACACTTTTTTTGACTTTTGATGCTAGTTTAATGCTAGAACTAGCCTTCTTGCTAATCATTTTTACTACAATTACCGAGATTATTATAAAAATTTATAATATCATCATGCATTTCATACCATTTTATCTGGATTGCAAACCAATCTTTTTCATAAGCTGGATTTCCCTTTAAATTACGATCTTTAGCCTGACAAAATAAATTTGCAAAATGAACACCTTGATATTCTTTGTTTAAATTAGATAAAACTAATCTAATTACATCATCTTTTAATAAATAAACAAAATCATCAATACCACCATGAATAATAGCATCTATTTGAAAATAAGAATTTCTACCTTTTAAAATAAATCTATCTATTACTTTAAGCACCAAGGATTCTTGATTAAAATACTTATTTATATATTTTATTTTTTCAGGATACATCGTTTTATATTCCTTAGCCGACATTCGATATAGACCTGTTCCATTTAAAGTATTATCTCCAAAATGATATTTTAAATATTCATATATAACATTTTTAGGTATTCCATTATCTTTTAAAAAAGTTGTAAAAGAACTAAGATCTTCAACATGTAAAGAATTACTGATTCCTACTTTTAAACTAAATCTTTTAACCATATTTTTAATGCTTACAACTAAATCATATTTTTTACTACCATAATCTAAATAAGCTCTAATAATATCATCATCTTCTAAATTTATAAACAATTTAAAAAATAACTCTTTAAACCGATTATTTAAATCTTTAACCTTTCTTCCATCTAAATATTTTAAATAATTATATTCATTTATCTTGCCACTAGCTTTAGCAAACATATTTCACCTCCTAATATTATATAAACAATTTTTTTCTATATTTAGTAAGGAAATGAAAATAATCGACATTTTCTAAACCATTTTTAGGATATTAATCTTGATAGCAAAAGACAATTAATAATTTATAAAAATGATTTTAACTAACAAAAAAAACTTATACCTTGGTATAAGTCAACTACTATTTGGTGTTCCCAGTAGGAATCGAACCTACATTTAATCCTTAGGAGGGATCCGTACTATCCTTTATACTATGAGAACAAGGAAAAACTAAGCTTTAAACTTAGAAAATAAAAATAATTTATAATTCCAATCATCAGTTTCTTTGGATAATTCCATGATATCTTGATTTTCCATATTTTTTAGTAAATACTCAGATACACCATCGACATCACATTTATAACAAATAAAACGATATTCTTCATCACTTAAACTAGCATCACAAATACGTTCAACAAAACTATTTAGTTTTTTAAATGCTTCTTTATAAGTATTATCTTCTTTTAATTTTTTCTTATTAACTTTATATCTTTTAAAATAATTGGCAACATCAATCACATCATGAATTAAGGTACCATTATTAAGTAAATAAATTAATTCATCATTATTTAGATGATTAATTAATCTAGCAAGTTCATCGGTTATTTTAACATATTCTTCTGATTTTCTATCGATAGTAAGGATATCAAGATTATTATTTTCTAAATATTCTCCTAGTTTATCTTCTAAAATTAATACTTTTTTTAAATTATCACTCATAAATCACCTTAATTAAATAAATCATAAAAATACTTATTTAATTTATTTTCAAAAATGTTTAACATATTATTAACTTCTTCTAAATAACCTAAATACTCATTATATAAAGGACTCTTATTTAATTCATCTAAACATTCTTGGATTTTTTTCTCTAATTCTTTTTTCTTACTTGGATTTTTAACTATCTCTTGTTGATATTTTTTAATACTTTTAAATTTTTCTTTTAGTTTTTCATCTTTATTAAGCAATTCTTTGGCCTTTAGATAATTTTGATAACTATTACTTTCTTTTATATAATTAACAATGTTATCTAATTTATCATTTAATTCTTTATTCAACAATCTCACCATCTAAACTAAAACTTTTAGCATCTATTATTTTAACTTTTAAAATTTTACCTATTAAAGATTTATCACCTGGAAAATTAACTAATTTATTAGTTTCAGTATAACCAAATAAATTTCCTTCTTTGGTACTTTCTCCTTCTACCAACACGTTTTCAACTTTATTTAAAATTCTTGTATTAGCTTCTTTAGAATATTTATTAACTAATTCATTTAAGCGATATAAACGTTGTTCTTTTTCTTCTAAAGTAACATTATCTTCTAGTTTACTAGCTGGAGTATTTTCACGTGGTGAATAAATAAAGGTAAAAGCACTATCGTATTTACAATAATTAACAATATCTAAAGTATCTTGAAAATCTTCTTCAGTTTCACCAGGGAAGCCAACAATTATATCAGTTGTAATACTAATATTGGGAATACTTTTTAATTTATCAAATAATTCTTTATATGATTCTTTTGTATAACGTCTTCCCATTAGTTTTAAAATTTTATTACTTCCGGATTGAACAGGTAAATGAACATAGTTTAAAATATTATCATTTTCTTTAATGACATTAACTAGTTTATCGGTAAAATCCCAAGGATGACTAGTAATAAAACGTATTCTTGGTATATTTAATTTGCTAATATCTAAAAGTAAATCAGCTAATTCGTAGTCTTTATATAAATCTTTTCCATAAGCATTGACATTTTGACCTAATAAAGTTATTTCTTGATATCCTTCTTGAATTAATTCTTCTACTTCTTTTAAAATATCTTCTTTTAAACGACTTCTTTGTTTTCCTCTTGTGTAAGGAACAATACAATAAGTACAAAATTTATCACAGCCATAAATAATATTAATATACGCTTTATACTTACTATCTCTGGTAACAGGCATAGTTTCAACAATATCACCTTCAACACTTAAAACATCAATATTAAGTTTACTACCCTTTAATCCTTCATCTACTAACTTTGGTAAATCATCTAAATTATGGGTACCAAAAACAAAATTTAGAAAGCGATATTTTTGTAAAATTTCAGAAATTACCCCTTCTTCTTGAGCCATACAACCACAAAGACCAACTACAATATTTGGATTAGTTTCTTTTAAATGTTTGATTCTTCCAAGCATTCCAAAAGCTTTATTATGAGCATTTTCTCGAATAGAACAAGTATTTAAAAGAATTAAATCAGCTTCTTCCATTTCATCTGTTTCGGTAAACTGCATCATATTTAACATCCCTTTGATGTTTTCACTATCATGCTCATTCATTTGACAACCATAAGTTTTTAAAAAGAATTTTTTATTTTTTCCTAAATCAAGATATTGATTATCTAAAGAAAAATTACGAATTAAAACTTCTTCTTTACTTCTTTTTCTAGCATCTTTATAATTTGGTATTTTCATATAATCACTTCCAACTTGCTATAATATATCATAAAATAAAGGTTTTGACAATAGAAAAAAATGGTACCATTGATACCACTTTACTCTTCTAATTCTTTTTTTTCTTGCTTTGTTGCAGTGAAATAATTATCAGCATTTAAGGATAAACCTACCATGAATAAATAAGCTAAGAAATAAACCCATACTAATAAAATTAATATATTAGATAAACTACCATAATAAAGATTATAATTACTATAATTATTTAGATGATAAGAATAAATTCTCGTTAAGATAAACCAAGAAATAGTTGTAAACCAAGCCCCATTATTCATATATTTACTTTTAATATGAATACTAGGAGCCATGGCATACAAGAATTTAATTAAGATAAACATCATGAAGATAGTAATTGGATATTTTATAAAATGATATATCTTGGTTACTACTATCATTCCACCTTCTTGTAAATAATTATTTAATAAATTAATTATGAAATCTCCAAAGATTGGAACAACAATAACGAAACCAATTAATAAGAATAAAACCAATACCATGAAAAATGACTTAATCATTCTTCTTAGTCCAGAACTATCTTTTATTTTATAAAGAACATCACTGGATATGATAATTGCTCTGCAACCACCTGATACCATCCATAAACTAAAAATTATAAAGAAAAATAAATTATAACCATTGGAAGAAGTATTTAAAGCTGAATCAATAATACTTAAAACAGCATCAGGAATATTATCTGCTAAAGAATTTACTATTCTTTCAACACCAAAATTTGATCCTAAAACACCAATAATTGAGAATATGGGAACAATCATTAAAACTATATAAAAAGCTAAATGACCTGGTAAAATTCGCATTTCTTCAACATTAATTAATTTAATAATTCTCTTTACATAATTTTTAAATTTTTTCATTTATCAAAGCTCACTTTATCACTTTGCATATCAATCATAGCTTCATTAATAGCATCATCTATTGTTTTTATATTATCAAATATCATACTATAACCAACACTAGCTCCATATCCATAAGGAAGTTCTTTTAATTCTTTTCTTAATTTCTTTAAGTAAATATCAATTTGATTTTCACTATAACCAACTAAATAAATCAAAAACTCTGTTCCATCAGTTCTTATAATCTCCGTATTTTCTAATTGCGTATTTACTAAAATACTAGCTGCTCTAACAATTAAATTATCGCCTTTTTCCCTACCATAATTATCATTAATATATTTTAAGTTATTTAAATCAACAATAACAATAGTTTGGGGATATACTTTACTTAAATTCCATGAATCAATTTGTAAATTTAAATAATTACGATTTTTTAAAGATGTTAACATATCGGTATATTTCTTACGATCTTCTTTTTTAACTAATCTTAACTTATGACGATTTTTCAAGAAGATAATAATAATTATAATAACAATAATTGGTATTAAAATAATACCTAAAATTAATAAATATAATTCTTCAAAAGAAGTTTTTTCAAAAATAGAAACATTTAAACTATTAAATCCACTATTACGATAACGATAATAAGAATTAGTATTAATAACATAATTAAATAAACTATAGAAAGAACTATTTTCAGACTTTATAGTAAAAGTATAATCATTACTCATAATATCACTATAAATTACTTCATAATCTTTTAATTCTTTATTTTTATAATAAGTATAAACTTCTTTATCTAAAATAATTAAAGATTTATTATTACTACTTTCTTTAACTAATTCTTTTATATTATCTTTGGTTTTTATATTAACCATAGCACCAGCATTAATATAATTATATAAAGATTGATAATTAGTTAACATATAAGCATTTTTTCCTTTTAATCCTTCGAAAGAAGATATAACATAATCATCACTAGGTCTTGCTAAAACAACATAGTTTTCAATAAAAGGTGAATTAGTTTTTAAATATTTACTATCATTATAATTTATATAGTTAAAGAATATATCAACATCACCATTTTTAATAGCTGTTTCTAGTTCATTAATATTAGCATATTTTTTATAAGTAAAATCAATATCTGTTAGTCTAATTAAGCGATTAAGATATTCAGCCGCAACACCTGATAGATTATTACCACTTGTTACTTCGTATGGATAATTTTCAACATATCCATAAACATAAGTTTTACTTAATAAATCGGCTTTTGTTTTATCATTTATTTTTCTTTCAGATAAATAGTAATCTAGAAGTAATTTATTATAGTCTTCAACATAATATTCCTTAACCCAATTATTAAAATATTTTTTGATAATATTATTTAAAGTTGTTTGACTACCATCAAGAGTTAAAACAATGTTTTTAGTCATATCAGTAAAGAAATAATTTAAATAATATTCTTCGTTACTAATGGTTTTTTCTAAAGATAACGTGTTAGGAACAATTGCCATCGTAATGTCCCCATCATCAAGTGATTTAAATAAGGCATCTAAACCAACATGAGGTTTATAAGTAACATTAGTAGCACTTTTTAAATAATAACTAATATTTGATTCATCTGTTCCTAAAACACCTAAAGTGTAATTGGAAAAATCTTCTATTTTATTTATTTTAATACTTTTTTTAGCAACAGCTACATAACTATCTTGAAAAATAAATAATTGATTACTTTCTAAATTTTTACTACCATCAACTATTTCAATGCGATAATTTTTACCACTTGGAGTTTCTTCCTTATTGTAAGGAATTTTATTAAATTGTATACCTGTTTCTGTAGTTACATAATCTAAAAAATCAAAGATAACGCCATTACCATTCATTCCATAAACCGAAACATCATTTAAAACTTCTATGTCAATTACCTTTTCTCCATTATCACTTAACCACTTTTTATCATCAGATGTTAATAAACTTGATTCTTTATAATAATAAACAAAGAATAAAGCAATAAAAGCAACAAGAGCAATGGATACGATTAAAATAATTATTTTCTTTTTATTCTTCATTTGTATCTCCTACAGTTATTTCACGATCTTTCGTAAATAACATGCTTTTAGAACCAGCATCCTGATAACCAATAATTGGAAAATTATTTAAAGAGGCATCTTCTTTTTTTACATAGACTTGAAGTGAATAAAACGATAATTCCGAATCTTTAAACATGGCACTAACACTACTAGCTAAAGTTTTGGCATCATTAACACTAACATCAGCAGTAACTGTTATTATAATATTAATAATTTTACCATGAAGTTTACTAGAAACTTCTACTACTTTTTCATTTTCTTTTAAAGCAGTGGCTATTCCCTTTAAAGTTTCATCACTTAAAGGATGATCTTTAATACCATCTAAACGATCTCCATAAACAGCTTTTCCTTCATCAGGTACTAAAAAGTTTTTAACTTCAACACCAACTACTACTAATAAAATAAATAAAATAATAGCTATAATTGTAAATTTATTCTTTTTTATAAAATTCATATTTCCTCCATTACGATATAAGTATTATACAATATATTTTTTTAATAAGCAACCACTTGAGTTTCGTTTTTTTAACTAGAGTTTTAATCTATGCAATAAACATCAATAAAAAATAGTAACAAAAAATGATAAATTTTTAATGATTCATGATATAATAAATTTGCGAGGTGATAAAATGAATTTATCTAGGAACTCAATTAATGGCATAGTGAGTTCACAAATTAATGCAAATATGCAAAAGCACATGAGAGAATATTCAAAGGCTGATATCGAAACTTATCAAGAAGAAAGGAAAATTAGTCCTGATGAACTATCATTTTCTACTTTTTTTAGAAAACTACTAATGTTTGTCTATAATACGGGCGGAAATCATCTTTTCGAAAATCATCTAAAATACTACGAAGACGAACTAATAAATTATTTAACAGAAATGAATGAAGAAATTATTTCAAGCGAAGATTTTACAAAATCTATAACTTCTAATCAACAAAACACAATTAAAATTTTATCTGAAGGACATACTTATGCAAGTGCTAATTCTATGTTTGAATTTGGGTGTCATATAAATGCTACTATTTCATATATTCCAAGTATTAATAATGAGACTTCAAATATTATCAGAATTGAAATAACGGAAGAACTAGAGAAGCTTGACAGAAGAAAAGAAATTTTACATGGAAATATAGACATACTAGATAATGGACAAATAATTACTAATTCTTTTTTTAAGGATAAGTTTAGTGCTCAATATGATGAAACTGGAAAAAGATATTTAACAGATGAAAATAGACATATTCAATACACAAAAGAAGAAACTGAAGAAGCATCTATAAATGATTCTATTATTAATAAAGAAAGATTAGAATTTGCTTGTCATTTACTTGAAAATCTGTTTGAAAAAGCAGAATTAACAATGAAACCAAATACAAGAAAACAATGATGATATTTTATTATTCAATTATCAAGAAGTGAAAAGTAATAGATATTTTTAACAATCAAATAAAAAATGCTAACCTTTGTAGGTTAGTTTTTTTAGATTAAATTTAAAAAAATAAATTACCATCTTTTAAACTTTTGCTTTTTAATATTTATATTAAATAGATAGTTAACTTTACCCATAAACTAATCATCAATCTCTATTTCCGATATTTTTAGAGTTTTTTCTAAAGTCTGAAAAGGTAAAGTAGCACATTTTTTGCGACTAGGTTGTTTTGCTATATCCGAATAGACATTTAATTCACCTAATTTATCACTATTATATGTTTCTTCTTCAATCATTTGATAATATTCTTTCATAAGACTTCTTGCTTCTTCCTTGGTTAAACCAATTATTTTTTTTAACATAATACTAGTAGCACTAGTTGTAATAGCACAAGCTTCTCCTTCAAAATAAGCATCAATTATCTTGTTATCTTGAATTTTAACATATAAATCAATATTATCGATACAAGATTCATTATGAGTATTAGCTTTAATAAAATTTTCTTTATCTTTAATACCTCTATGAAAAGGATTTTCGACATTATCTACAATAATTTCTCTTTTTAAATTAGCATCCATATTACCTCACTATAAAATTACTTCATATATTTTTTTATTATCTTTTAAAACTTCTATTAATTTATCAATTTCTTCTTTCGTATTATATAAATAAAAACTTATGCGACAAGTATTTTTAATACCTATTTCATCTTTTACCATTTTGGTACAATGATTGCCTGCTCGAACACAGATATGGTAATGATTTAAATATCTTGATGTATCTTCTGAAAAAATGTTTTTAATATTAAAAACGATGATTCCACTATCAGATTCTTGATTATAGATTTCAATATTATCTATTTCTTTTAATTTAGTTAATAAATAATTTTTTAATTCAATTTCATGTTCATGAATCTTATCAATACCTATTTCTTCGATATATTTAATAGCTGCTTGAAGTCCTAGAACTCCAGCTATATTTTGGGTCCCTGCTTCAAGTCTTAGAGGTAATTCTTTGTATTCAACTTCTTTATTGCTTTCAAAACGACTATTCATACCTCCACCATAACTAATTGGTTTCATTAATTCTAGATATTTTTCTTTAGCATATAAAACTCCTATCCCCGTTGGAGCTAACATTTTATGACCAGAAAAAGCTAAAAAATCAATATCATCATAAGTAACATCCGTTTTTATATGCGGAACACTTTGGGCTCCATCAACAACTATTAAACCATTATTAGCATGAATTAAACTGGCTATTTCTTTAATAGGTCTAACATCACCTATAACATTAGTAACATAAGCTAGTGATATTACTTTTGTATTTTTAGTAATACTATTTTTAACATTTTCAACGGTTACTTTATGATTATCATCAAGAGGTATATATTTAACAACTATGCCTATTTCTTTTTCAAGTTCTAACCAAGGTAAAACATTACTAGCATGTTCAGCTTTGGTAATTAAAACTTCATCACCTGGTTTTAAAAAGTATTTCATAAAACCAAATACAATCATATTTAAAGACATGGTTGTTCCACTAGTAAAAATTATTTCTTTGGAATTATTGGCTTTAATAAAATTTTTGACTACATCTCTAGTACTTTCATATAAATAGTCAACTTTTTGACTTAAATCATAATCACCTCGATGAGAATTAGCTGTATATTTGGTATAATAATCAACAACACTTTGAATTACTTGATTAGGTTTAAACGTCGTTGCTCCATTATCAAAATAAATATAATCTTCATTTAACATAGGAAAATCTTCACGATTCATCTTTCCACCTCCTAACTTTTTTTATAATTTCTTATAAAATATATAAATTTATCTTTATCATATTCTAATTTCATACCATTTAATAAAGTTGCCTTTAATAATAAATCATTAATAGTTTCTTGATTCAATCCTCGTGATTTTAAATAATTAACTTCATCTTCTTGGAAATTACCAATAAAAGCTGAATGATTAGCAACTACTTCCTTATTATCAATTATTAAATTAGGTATTATCTTACTATCTCCATTATTTAAATTAATAATTTTACTATTCTCTTCTAAAAAACAATTTAAACTATTTTTTGGAATAATTCCATTCATACTTAAATATAACTTATGTTTACTTAAATTAACGGCATTAGCAACTACTTTTGAATGTGAATTACTTTCTTTATGATTAATAGTAATATTATTAAGACTATCATTAGAACTTAAAAAACTAATAATATATTGAAGATTACTATTTTTTAATAAATTAATATCTAAATTTAAATTATTATCAATTGATAATTGATTAATTAATAAATTACTATTGGCTTCTAATTCTAAATTAATATTTATATTTGTTTCAGGAATTAACATCGTTACTTTGGAAGTAATATTACTTAATACTTTTATATTTAAAACCTGGGTATTAATAATTTCTAAACTATAATTTTCGTTTTTATCTATTATTAAATTAAACTCATTGGTATCTATTACTATTTTATTCATGATTTTAATCCTCAGCTATATCAAACGTCTTTGTATATCCATGCTTTTCGATTAATTTAGCTAAACTATAATCACCAGTTTTCACAATTGTACCGTTTTTCATCATATGGACAATATCGGGTTTTAAATATTCTAAAACTCTTGTATAATGGGTAATGATTAAAACAGAAGTATCTTTATGATCTTTTAAATAATTATTTAAATTAGAACATACTATTTTTAAACTATCAACATCTAAACCAGAATCTAATTCATCTAAAATAATAAATTTAGGTTTTAGCATTAAAACTTGTAAAATTTCATTTTTCTTTCTTTCTCCACCAGAAAAACCTACATTGAATCCTCGATGAAGCATTTCTTTTGGCATCATTAAATTATCAACATCTTTTTCTAAATCTTTGATAAAAGAATATAAACTAATATGTTCTCTACTATCTAAACTAGCTTTAATGACTTCACTATTGGTTAAACCTGATATTTCAATAGGATTTTGATAAACTAAGAATATTCCTAATTTACTTCTTTCATCAATTTCTAAATTTAAAATAGATTCTTGATTAACTAAGATATCACCACTTACAATTTTATAATCAGGATAGCCCATAATAACTTTGGATAAAGTTGATTTACCGGTTCCATTTGGACCCATGATAGCATGAATTTCGCCTGGTTTTATCTTTAAATTAAAATCTTGTAAAACTTTTTTATTCTCAACATCAACATTTAAATCTTTTATTTCTATATTCATAAATCCCCCTTAAAAAGGTAATTTCATGTTA
This sequence comes from uncultured Clostridia bacterium, assembly GCA_945871105.1. Classification (GTDB taxonomy): domain Bacteria; phylum Bacillota_I; class Bacilli_A; order RF39; family UBA660; genus RUG591. Next base: position 16,277 of record CAMBUO010000009.1, on the reverse strand, counting down.
CCATTCATCATATTTTTAACCATTTTTTTATAATTATCAAATTGTTCTAATAGTTTATTTACTTCACTTACGGATACACCTGATCCTTTAGCAATTCTTGTTTTGCGACTAGCTTTAATAATACTTGGATCTTTCTTTTCTTGTTCCGTCATGGATAAAATTATGGCTTCAATTCTAGCAATTTGTTTAGGATCAATTTGAATATTAGTAAGTCCCATTTTTTTAGCTCCAGGAATTAATTTTAATAAATTTTCAAGGGGACCCATCTTTCTAATTTGTTTCATTTGATTTAAAAAATCATTTAAATCATATTTTCCTTTTTGAAGTTTCTTTAAAGAGTTTTCAGCTTCTTCTTCTGAGATAGCTTCGGTTGCTTTTTCAACTAAAGAAACAATATCGCCCATACCTAAAATACGATTAGCCATTCTTTTAGGATCAAATAATTCTAAACCATCCATTTTTTCACTTGTACCCATGAATTTAATAGGAACATTGGTTAAATGTCTAGCTGATAAAGCAACTCCACCTCTGGTATCGCCATCTAATTTTGTTAAAATAACCCCTGTTAAATCAACCATTTCATTAAAACCGGTTATGACATTAATAGCATCTTGACCCATCATTGCATCAATTACTAAAAGTATTTCTTGAGGAGAAACTTTATTCTTAATATTTTCTAGTTCTTCCATTAAAGGTTCATCAATATGAAGACGTCCAGCTGTATCGATTAAAACATAATCATAACCATTTGCTTTAGCATATTTAATAGCTTCTTCACTAGTTTCAACGGGATTATTTAATCCATTTTCATAAACAAAAATATCTAATTCTTTCCCAAGTTGTTTTAACTGATCAATGGCAGCTGGCCTATAAACATCACAAGCTACCATCATTGGTTTCTTTTTATACTTTTTGCGAAGTAAATTAGCTAGTTTAGCAATCGTTGTCGTCTTACCTGATCCTTGTAAACCTACTAACATTAAAATAGCCGGATCTCCTTTAGTATTTAATTCAGCAGCTTCCCCACCAAGTAAATCAGTTAACTCATCACTAACAATTTTAACAAACACTTCTCCTGGTTTTAAACTTTTACTAACCTCTTCTCCTAAAGCTTTCTCTTTAACTTTATTTGTAAATTCTTTTACAACTTTATAATTAACATCAGCTTCAAGTAAAGCAATACGAACTTCCTTTACCATATCACTTATGTTATCTTCCGTAATTTTACCATAACCTTTAGCTTTATGAATAATATTTTGTAATCTATCTTGTAATCCTTCAAACATAAAATCACTCCTTCATCTTTATTATTATAACAGATATTGAGTACTTTTCATTATTTTTTTATTTTTAAAACCTTACTTTTATATTTTTTTAAATAACTAGTTTCTATATAAAATAATAAAAAGATATAAAATACTTATTATAATTATTTTATTTAAATACTTTTTAACATAGTTTTATTTTCAAGAAAAAAAGTCACTCATGACTTTAATTTTTAAGTGCTGTAATTGGTACTACATATACTCCATCTGATCTTTTATAGGCTGCATTAGACATTCCACATATAACACAAAGTACTGATGGAGCTTTACCATTTTCAGCTTTAATGGAATTTTGAATATCAAGTAAATTTTTTGCAGCTGATTCAATCTGATTTACACCTAATTTAATTTCAAATGCACACCAATTACCATCTTCTAATTCTATTACTGAATCTATTTCTCTATTTAAATAATCTTGATAATGATATACCTTAGCATCAAATGAATTTGCATATATTTTTAAATCTCTCTCAACCATTGCTTCAAATAAGAAACCAAATGTTTCTAAATCATTAATTAATTTTTCTTCGGTTAAATTTAACAAAGCACAAGAAATTGATGGATCAGCAAAATGTCTTTTTTCAGATTGCTTAACTCTTATACTTGATCTAATATTGGTAGAAAAAGGTTCATCATTATCAAGTAAGAATAATTTATCAAAAGCATTTAAATAAGAAGCTACGGTATCAATATCAATATCTTCATTATCTATTTCTTTTATATCTTTTCTTAATGTTGAATTTGTAACTGTTGTACTTTCATTTCGAGCTAATGACTTTAATAATAATTTTACTTTATGTTTATCTCTATTAACACCATCTAATCTTAATAAATCATCATTTATGATTAAATCGATATATTCTTTAACAATTTTTCTTGAATCATCTGATGAATAACTTATATTACTTGGCCATCCACCTCTTATAATTAGATGAGCAAGATTTCTTAAACTGACATCCCCTGTAGCTTTCGATATTTCTTTTCCATCGCATACATCTTTTAAAGATACTTCTCCAGTTGAATCACCTGATTCAAATAATGACATTGTCCTTAATTGTATTTTTCCAAATCTTCCTGCACCACTATGCGATATTCCATTTCTTTTAGGTGTAGATGAACCGGTTAATATATATTGACCTTTTAAACCTGTTTTATCAACTTCATATCTAATTTCATCCCATAAATTAGTTGCTTCTTGCCACTCATCAATTAATTTAGGTTTTTTTCCTTCTAAAATTATGTTTGGTGATATTTTAGCAAGCTCTACTTCATTAGAACTTTCACCAGTCTTATTATAAAGTAAGCTTTCACTTTCAGCATGATATCTACCAGCCCATGTTTTACCGCAATATTTTGGTCCTTCAATTACTATAGCTCCAAACAATTTTAAATATTTTTCTATTTTCTCGTCTACAATTCTTTTTTTATAATTTTGAATTTCCACAAGTCCGCCTCCTTTTTCTTACTTATATTATACAATTAAAAATCAAATAAAGCAATTCAATTCCGTGATATTTTCTTTTTTTATTCCGTGATATTTTTGTTTTTCATTCCGTAACTTTTTTAAAAAATTTCTATATATTACCTATTAAAATAAATTCAACTTCTTTAAATTCATAAAATATATTTTTATTTATCATCTTTATAAAAAATAGCCGGCATAATTTTTAAATCATCATATTTAGTATTAATAGAATCAATTGTTTTCCAAATATCATCTTGATTTTTACTATTATTTTCAAACAAAGAAATCTGTTTATTTTTATAATTAACTAAATCCGATACTCGAACTCCAATATTTCTAATTAAATTAGAGCCAATAGTTTCTTCGAAAATACTTAAAGCTTCTTGATATAATTCCATTGTATCATTAGTTTGATTTAAAATCTTTTTTTGATGGGAATAATCTTGAAAATAATTAGTTTTAATCGTAATGGCAATCGTTTTAGCATATAAATTATCTTGTCTTAGACGAAGACCTAATTTTTCACACATATGTAATATTTTCTTTTTTAAAAACTCTCTATCATTAGTATCACTTTCTAAAGTTTCGGAATAACTAAGACATTTATTTTTACCATTTTTACTAATTACTTTAGAGTCATCTTTTCCATTTGCAGCTTCTTGCATATCAAAAACGCGATTTTTAAAATGTTTTTTTAATAAATCAGGACTACAAGTAGCTAAGTCCCCAATCGTATTTATTCCTATTTTTCTTAATAAACTACTACTACTTTTCCCAATATATAACAAATCTTCAATCGGAAGTGGCCACATTTTAGTTTTAATCTCATCTGAAAATAAAGTATGAACTTTATCAGGTTTAGAAAAATCACCAGCCATTTTAGCACATAATTTATTATTACCAATTCCTATATTCACCGTAAAACCAAAAGTATTTTTAATATAATCTTTCATTTCATAAGCTAGTTTTAAAATATCATCATATAAATAATTAGTTCCTGTTAAATCTAAAAAACATTCATCAATTGAATATCTTTCAACATCAGGTGTAATCGTTAAAAAATAAGTATATAATTTATCAGACATTTCCTTATAAAAAGAAAAAACTGGCGGAAAAACTTGTAAATTTTTACATTTACCTCGAGCAGTATATAAAGTTTCGGGAGTTCTAATACCAAATGATTTAGCCGGATAACTAACGGCTAATACTATTCCATGTCTTTTCTTAGGATCACCAGCTATCACACTAGGAATCGTTCGAATATCAGTTTGATAACCATTTTTTAATAAATAAACCGCACTCCAAGATAAAAAAGCATTATTAACATCTATATGAAAAATAATATTCATAAAACCACCATGAATATTATAAACTATCTATTTAAAAAATAAACACTAAAATTTAAAATAGTTGCAAATAATAACCAAAAAAAATAAGGTATTTGATATAAACCAGCTTTTCTATCTATTCCATAAAAACAAAGAATCATGAAGAAAACAACAACATCTAAAAATAATATAAAGATAAAAGCAAATAATCTAGCTTCTAAGTTAAAAAAGATTAAAGGCCATAAAAAATTTAAAAATAAATTAAGTGCATAAATTATTAAACAAGTTGTTCGATGATAACTTATTGATTCATAAATACGATAACTCGATATTCCCATTAAAATATATAAAATAGTCCAAACAATAGGAAATAAAAAACTAGGTGGCATAAAAGGTGGTTTTACTAAAGAATCAAAATTATTATTTCTCGTTAATAAAAAAGCTAAAAAACCTATACTAACAGGAATTATTAAAAACAATATAAATATACGACGCGATTCAATATTTCTAAATTTCATTTCATCACCAATTAATTATATTAAAAAAAAAGATCTATATGACTTTTGAATTAACAAAATCATAAATTAGATCTAATATATCTTCATAATTAATTGTTTCATAAAATTTTAAAAAATCAACTAAATTATTATTATTTCTAGAAAAACTTTTATATTTATTATTTATTTTTTTTACTATATCATGATATAACTTAGCAACTTCTATACCTTTTTCTTCAGCTAAATAATTAAATATTTCTACTTCACTATCTATAAAAATAATATTATAAGGTAAATCTTTTAAAATAGTTGAAGATAATAAAAAAGCTACTTCTAATTCTTTATAACAAAAAATAGGTGAAAATAATAAATTATTTTTAGTACAAAAATTATTTATTTCTAATTGAATTAAACCAAGTTTTAAAAAATTTATATCACCAGCTAAATAATTAAAACAAAAAAAAGGTACTAATTCTAAATAAATAGAAGATAAATCTTTGTTTTTTAAATAATTACCATAAATAGTATTTGGTAAATTATCTAATTTAAGATTTAAAAGATAATTAACTTGATTAAAATAAATAGGTGGTAAATTATCATCATTTATTACTTTATAAAAACTATTATAATCAAGATTATCGAGATTCTCTTTCTTTTCCGAAGATAAAAACACTTGATACTCTTGTTCTATTAAAGTAAATACTTGTTTTGTTAAATTAATCATACTACTTAAATCAATATCTTTCATATAATCCTCATACCTTAATTTCATTATAAACTAATTTTTGATAATTGAAAAGTAATTAGACATTTATATGTAAAGTTAAATTTTTCTTTTTAAAAACATATCGTCTTCCCTTTCTAAAGTTATATAATCATATTCTTTTTGATAACCAAAGATTAATCCTACAGTAGCATATTCATTTAATTTAGAATCATCTTTTTCTAAAGGATAATTCTTTGTTTTAACAACAACAATTGGTAAACCTGTTTTTTGAGAACTTATAATATCATTTTCAGTAATAACATCATAGCAATATATACCAATAGGTATTGGCGTTTTTAAATTATTATTTAATTCATCATGACGTTTACTATTATGCTCAGAAATAATAATTTCATTATGATCTAATCCCCATTCTAATAATCTTTTAGGAGTACAAAATTCAAATACCCTTGTTGTAGCCAAATATCCTGTATCTCTTTTATAATGGGAATATGAATCAACTGGATAAATATGAACTAATTGATTAAGTGGAAAATCACCATAAATAATATTATAGTTAATTCTTGGATCATAAAAAGTTTTTAGTTTAATTGATCCATCTAAAGAAAAAGAAGCACCATCAACATAAGAGACTAAATCATTATGTTTTAATATTTCAGACTTTTTAATTTCTAAAGATTTAATTAAAGCATAAAAAGGTTCACCATCTAAAACATAAACAGGAACTCCTAATTTTATAGAAACATCCTCCTTATAGTAATTCTTTAATTTATCTTCTGTTAACATATATTTTTTTATTAAAAGAGCATTACTATTTTTAGCTAGATGATAATTATCATAATACTTTTCCATAATATTTATATTTTTAAGTTTTTCATGAAGTTTTAATTTATCTTCATAACTTAAATTATCTAAATTAATAATTAAATTATAAAGTTCAATTTCTTCACCAGTTAAAGTCCTACCTTCTGTTTCTTGAAATTTCAATAATCTTTTTAAATCCATAAAGAAATTATAAGGAATATCTTCAAAATGATAATCAATTATCATATTAGTTAAACGATAATTAGATTCTAATATTAAAAATTCTTTTAAACCATTAAAATCTTTTTTTAAACAAAAATTAAGTATAATTTTTTTTAAAGGATCATCATCACTATTATAAAAATTAAAATATTTGTCTATAACTAATTCAAAATTTGGATTTTTTTCTATTTCAATCATAAAATTTGCATAACGTATTAATAATTTTTTTTCTGGATTATAACTCACTATTTCCTTTTCATAATATTTTTTTCTAACGTTTTCAATATAAGAAGAATCATATTTACTTTGAAAATTATCCATAAATAAGCGATAATCTTTAACGTTTTCTATTGTACTAATCTTATCAACAAATTTTTTTTCATATAAAAATACTTTAGGTATATTATAATTACTATTTATTAATGATTTTATATCTGAATAAGAATAAATAGCTAGAGATGTAATTTTAGGATTAATAGAAAATAAATATTCTAAAACTTCTTTTTGCGTATTTAAACCTAAATATTTTAATTCATTAATAGTAAAATCATATTTTTTATATAATTCAATTCTTTTAGTTATACCTATAAAAGGCATAATTCTTTTTATTATCTTAATATTTTTGTTATAATAATAATCACATAATTTAATAGCTAATTCTTCATTAACTATATTAATTAATCCAAAATAATAATTGAGATAATGTATAAGTGATTCATTTATAAATAATAACTTTTTTAATATATTTTCTTTCCAAACAATATATTGCATATTATCTTTAATAATATATAAACAATCACTTAAATTCATGAGATTAACATCTGTAAATAAATCTATTATTTGCTTATCATTCATATTATCAATTATATTTTTAAATTTATTAAAAGGAGATAAGATAATTTCTTTCTTTTGATCAATATTCAAATTTATCACCAACAGTTATTTAGTATATAAAAATTAGATAAAAATAGCAAGAAAAAAAGAATTTTGATTAATTCTTTTTCGTTTCTAATTCTATATTTTCTAATTTTTTAATCATTTCTTTCATGACATCAATTGTTTTATCACGAACATCAATAGCAGCATCTTTTAAAACTGGTGTTCCCTTAGAAATAGCTAAATCAACTAATTCTTGACATTTTTCTTTGATTACTTCAGATTTTTCTTTTGCAATTTTTAGAACTGTTTCTTTATCTAAATCATTTAAATCCTTTCTAATTTCGGTAATTTTTTCTTCAACCAATTTAGATACATCGGAAACACTTAAATCTTTAGCTTTATCCACTAATTCAAGCATTTTATTTTTTAATTCTTTTCTTGTTGCTTTTCCTTTTTTTGGAGCAAATAATATACCTAAACTAGCCCCTATTGCTACCCCTAAAAATAAATTTCCTATACCTTTTTTTGCCATTTTAAAATTCCTCCTCTTCACTTTCTTCTTTTTTATTTTTTCTTTTAGCAAAAAGACTTGCAATAAAAGTTGCAATTATATCTACTACTCGATCATTTATTAAAGATATTGAATCTGTAACTTTATCAACTACTTCAAAAGCATGATTAACTGTATTTAATTTCTTAGCAATATCATCTAATAAACTATCAATCTTACTAATTGTAAAATTAAGTCTTACAATTAATATTATTAAAGATATAAGTAAAATTATACCAAAAATAACTAACATAATTAATAAATAATCCATTTTTAATCCTCCTTATCATACATAGATTCTATTAAATCAAATAGATTATCCTCGAGAGTTTCTTCTTTTTTTTCTTTTTTCTTACTATCATCAGGTATTTTACCATCACTTATGTCTTTAGAAATATCTTTATAATCTGTATTATAAGCAAGTCCTAAATCACGAAAATATTCATCAGCTTCACCAAGAGTAACTTTTTCAATGCTAGGTTTTTCATCTTTATTTGTCATATCATATAAGCGATTAATATTTCTTGGCCTAACTTCTTCTTTTTCTTTTTTCTTTTCTTCAGAAACTGGTGTTGATGGAAATAAATCGTTTTCTAAATCACCAAAAGCTTTATTACGAACACTATCAAAATCCATTTTTGTTGGTCTTGTTGATAAACGAATTTCTTTTTTTTCTTTTACTTCTTCTTTTTTATAATTCTTATCTAAAATACCATAAATTGGTGAAATAATTGGTGAAGGAGTAAAAACTTTTTTCGTTTCTTCTTTTTTCGTATATTCGTATTTAGGTGTTTCTTTTTTATAATAACTTTCTGTTTTAACAACCTCTTTATTTTCCCTTGTCTTATATGTTTCTTGCTTAGTATAAGTAGTTTCTTTTGGTACTTGTTTTGGTTGTTCTAAAATAAAATCTTCATCATCAAAAATTAAATCTTGTGTTTTATTCTCTTTTTTAATTTCTGTGTTTTTACTAATATTTTCCTTTTGAGGTTTTATTTCTTCTTGTTCTTCTTCAGAAACTTTATATTCTTCTACTCGATTACGTTTTGGAACCTCTACCTTTTTAATAACTACTTCCTTTTCTTGTTTTTCTTTAACTGGTTCTTCAACGATTTCTTCATCCTCTTCCTCTTCAAAGAAAATATTTTTAAGTTTATCCATAAATCCCATTTTAATCACACCTTCCTAGTCTTCATCTGTTTCTATTATATCTTGATCTTTCGTGGTATTTTTTTCTTCATATTTATCATATTTTTCAATCCATTGTAAGAAATTATCATTATCTTTCTTTGATTTAAATATATCGAATTCTTCCCCGGTTGCTTTAAATTCTTCATCATTTAAACGATATTTAATTGTTGTATCATTATAATCAATAGTTGCTAAAATATAACATATATTCATAAAAGAATCATATAAATTTTCTTCATTAACATAACTTTCAATCTTAGCATAATTATACATTACTTCCAGAAAATATTTATTATTTACTTTCGTAATATCAATATAACCTTCTTTATCACGATAACTTAAATTATTAGAATAAAATATATTATTGTCTATTGTATGATTAACCTTTGTTTTATAATAATAAGATATCATATCAACATATAAATAATAAGTATTGTCTTGATCTTTTATTTCTAAATTAGAATCTTTTTTATCATATACCTTTGTCCCCCTTGGCAAGTAAAATTTATATCCTTCAAAATTACTATTAGCTAAATCTATTTCTTGATATAAAATACTTTTTATAATACTATCAAAACTAGTATCTTCTATTTTTTGAATACTACATCCTGTAAAAAGTATTAGAATTAAAAGGAGGGATATTATCTTTTTCATCTTTCACCTACCATGAACATTATAACAAATTTTTTTAATAAATTATAGTATTTTAGTTATTTTTTTCCTTTGATAACATCTATTTTGTAAATAGGATTGTTAAGTTTTGTAAATTTTTCTTCATATTCGGTCATTATATTTAAAGAATCTTTCTCTTTTTCTAAATCAAAAGTAATATTATTAATATAATAACCATGATTATTTAAAGTTTTAATACTATAACTAAATAAATCTTTATTATCAGTTTTCATAACTATATGATTTTTATTTTTAAAGATTAAATCATATTTTTTTAAAAACTCAGGACTAGTTAATCTTCTTTTAGCATGTCTTTTTTTAGGCCAAGGATCAGAAAAATTTAAATAAATAGTATCTATTTCTTCTTTAAAAATAGAATCAATATTAAAAGCATCTAGTCTTATCATAACAAGATTAGGTAATTCAATATTAATCTTTTTTAAAGCTAAAGCCAAAATACTATCATATTTTTCTATACCAATAAAATTAATACTTGGATAACGTTTAGCATTTTCTATAATAAATTGTCCTTTTCCCATACCTATTTCTATATATATAGGATTATTATTTTGAAAATAAGTATTCCATTTTCCAATATAGTTTTCAGGATTATTAACAAAATATTTTGAACTTGTTATTATTTCTTCTTTGTTTTTTACATTTCTCTGTCTCATAAATTCACCAAAGTTATTATATAACAAAAACAAAATTAAAAAAAGTACATATACTAAAATTAGGAGGATATATGAATAATCAAATGCCTTATATGAATATTCCAAACTATAATCAAGGTAATTATCCTAATAATTCCATTGATATGCAATTAGAAAGATTAAATAATCGTATTAATCGTTTAGAAAGACAAATAAAGATTTTAGAAAATCGCATTAATCGTTTAGAAAATGTTAGTGTTATGCCACTTAATAACAATCAAGATGATAATGATATGTATATGCTTTAATAATATATAATCATAGCTGTAAAACAATAAATCTGTTCATCAGCAAAAGTAGCCGTTGAAGTAGAAAACTTAATATCAATAACTTCAATATCATTTTCACTCAAAAAAGTATTTATACTAGTTTCTAAATCTTTTTCATGTTCTTCATCAAATATCTTAACTTTCATCAAATCACCTAGATTATTATAAAGAATATAAAGAAAAAATATTGTTGAAAAAAGTGTCAACAATATTTTTTTATATAATTATTATTTCTTGATATTAGTGTTAATATCATAGCTTTTAATTTCTTCTTTGGTTAAACCTGTCATTTCTGATATCTCTTCAATAGATTTACCATTAGTTATTAAAGCATTCAAAATCTTGCTTATTCCTTGAGATATTCCTTGAGATATACCTATTTCAATACCTTCATTTTTACCATCTCTTAGTCCTCCGAAATATGCCTCTTGCATTCTTGCATTTCTTTCAATATTCTCGTTCATTTGTCCCTTGTATAATCAATATTTTTACTAATTTTTACTAAATTATTTTTATAATTATCAAGTAAATTATAAGTATCATATAATCTTATAAATTTCTCTAGTTCTACATTATTATTAATAGTTAATAACTTATAAAAGTAATCATTTTTTTCAAGCATATTATAATTTATTTTAGCCATCTTGTCTAGATTTATATTAATTATTCTTAATACATTTCCTCTAATGCTAATATCTGGATAAGGAACTCTTATGATATTTTTAACTTTGACATTTTTATCAGTTTTTATAATAACATTTATAATATGCAAATATTTAAATTACAATAATTTTTACTTAAAATATTTAAATTAAAAATAATTTATTTAAATTCTTTATTTTTACAAAAAAATAATTAAGTAAAAAAATTAATTCTACCTAATTATTCCTTAAATATATAATTTACAAAGATTTGTAAATAATTCAATTTTACATTAATTTGACACTTTTCAAAAAAATAATTATCTACTATTTTTCTTATTTTAACATTTATAATTACCTTAGTTCATCCATAATTACTTCCAAAGTATGACATTTTAACTTTGAAATAATTATGACTTCTTATTTTACAATTTATACAAGTTGCAATTTTATATTTTTAGCGACCTAGCTTTTCCTCAAACGGAAAAGCTAGGATTATTAATGTTCTTTGCTACCTAAAATATTTATCCACTATTTCTGGGGCCTTTTCTTTCGGACCTTGCCCGAAAGGAAAAAGTTTACCCCATTAACTGATATGGATCTTCATAACTTCCTGTCCCGGATCCAATCAATGTTTGGGAATTCAGACTAAGGACTGGGCGAACAGCAGCAATGTCGCCAGCATCGCTGATGCCAATCAAGAAGCCATTGTTGTCCACAACAGACACGTTGAACGGATCGCCAGACGAAGGGGAAAGAAACCAGGTTCCTACCATTTCGTTATTAAACATCCAATTTGTTAAACTTAAACCATTGGAATAACCCGTTTGATAATCATTACTCCAGTTTGCTACATCACTTGCATATCCAAAATCACTTGGATATAATAAAGCTATTTTTCCGTTCCAAGTAGCTTGGTTGCCATACCAAATGTTACAACTACTATTTTGACTCCAACTTGTTACCGAACTATCACATACCACACTTCCTCTTTCTTGCGTATATACTTCTGCATTGGTTCCAGATATCATATAACTATTACTATCAGTTGTTACATTTCCTAAATAATATTTCATTTCTTCAATTAAATTATTATTACTTAGATTATTATAATATGTTTCATTTAAATAATATTGACTTCCTGCTTTTGTCCAGTCATTTTTGTTTCCAGTATAATTTGCATCAGGAGCATTCCAATAAAAATACTTATATTTTGTTCCGGTAGTTGATTTAAAAGTATTATAAGTTACTCCATTTTTAGTTATGGTACTTTCTACTTCTGTTTCTAAACTTATTGGTTCATCTTTTACCAATTTTATTCTTTCTTCTACTCTTCCACTGGCATTTTCTTCGTTAAATATTCCGACTATTCGCCACATTTCATTGTTGAAAGTTACATAATTTCTTAAGCCACTATCAGTTGGTGTTGTTTGACCACCTTTTAAACTTAATGTGGTTCCACCACCTCGATTAGAACACGTACCACCCATTAAAACAAATGCATCACTATCTCCATTGATAACAGCACCACTCCTCAAACATGCACTAGTTGGACAAGTTGTACCAGATACTGATAAATTATAATCATTCGTTCCATCTGTGTATGTACAATAGTTTCCGATTCCTGAGTATCGATATTCTCTTATAGTATCTCCTGCTGTTGCTAAATCTCCTGCTGTATTAACTGCTACTAAACCATCTTGTTTTGTATCAACGTTATATCTAGATTTTACTTTTTCTACAAAGTTTACTGCTTCAGTATAAGCTCCATTTACATTTACTTTGATACTTGCAAATAAATTATTCCAAGTATCGACAGTGTAATCACAATCAGTTGCATCTCCTCCACAAATTACAACACTACTATCAACCCACATATATAATCTATAGGTTTTAGTTATTTCACTGGTTGTATTTTCAGATATTAAATTGCTATAAATAGAATTACCATTTATATCTTCTATGGTTAAATTATTCTTTAAAACTGTTTCTACTCCATCTACTACTTCTACTAATTTAAATTTTAAAAATTTGTCTTGAATTCTATTTACTTCTGTTTTATCTGCTGGTATATCTCCTTTTGCTAACTGGATATTATATAATATTCCATTTTTAGTATGAGTATTTTTACCTGTTATGGTAAACTCAAAATACGAAGCACTATTATAAGTACTACTGGGCATGATATTTTCTAAATTAATCCCTTGATTTGGTTCATTATAATGCATATAAATATCACCTAGAACTAACTTAGAATTAACACTTACTTTACTAAAATTAAAGATAGCAAATGTTACTCCTAAAGTTAAAGTTAATACTCCGATGATAATACTTGTTATAATAATTATTTTCTTTTCTTTCATTTTTACCTCACCTTTCTATTAAAAAAACACGATTAAAAGACAGAATTAATCTGTTATCTATCATGTTTTATAATCTAATATATGAGAAAAATTCTTATTTAATAGGGTTTTATACCCCCCCCCCCTGTCAAATTTGTGTCAAGTAAATTCAAATTTTTTCTCATAAAATCACCTTCTACCATTCATATTAAATATTGATTTGCAAATTATTTTGTATTCTTTAGTTGCAAATTAAAATGTATTTCTTAGATACAATATATGCTTTCAACTATCTTTATCATGTCACCATGATATCATTTTTTTAAACTGTTTTCAAGTGATTTAGAAATAAAAAATTAGAAAGTTTTTCTCTCTAATTAATAAACTATTTATGGTATTCAAATTCATAGTCAAGTATTTTAACAATACTACCATCTTCAATATTCATTTTTTCAAGTTCTTCATCTATCCCTAATTTTCTTAATTGTCTTATAAATCTTTCTATTCCTTCATCAGATTGGAAATTAGTCATTTTAAACATTTTTTCTACTTGTTTACCATGAATAACATAATAATCATTTTCTTTTTCAATAGTAAATGGTTTTTCATTTTCAAATTTATATAGAACATGGGATAAATAATTTTCTTCATCATATAAAGGAGTATTTGGCTCTTTATCAACTAAATCAGCTAATTTAATTAAAACGGGATTTAAATTATCATTTGTTAAAGCACTGATAGGATAAATTTCTTTATTAACTTTTTTTTGAAATTCTTTTAAATTTTCTTTGGCTGATTCCATATCCATTTTATTTGCAATTATAATCATTGGTTTTTGTAATAGTTTTGGACTAAATTTTTCTAATTCTTTATTAATAACTAAGTAATCTTCATATGGATCTCGTCCTTCTATTCCTGACATATCAATTATATGAGCTATTACTTTTGTTCTTTCTATATGTCTTAAAAATTTATCACCTAGTCCTACTCCTTCACTGGCTCCTTCGATTAATCCTGGTAAATCAGCTATAACAAAACTTCGATTATCGATGGTTTTAACAACTCCTAAATTAGGTGATAAAGTGGTAAAATGATAATCAGCTATTTTTGGCGTAGCTTTGGTTACTTTTGATAAAAAAGTACTCTTACCAACACTTGGTAAACCTACTAAACCAACATCAGCTAATAATTTTAATTCAACTTTTAAGATTTTTTCTTCTCCTGGTTCTCCATTTTCACAAAAATTAGGAGCAGGATTAGCTAAGGTTTTAAAAGCTGTATTTCCTCTTCCCCCTCGTCCTCCTTTAGCAACGACTACAAAAGAATCTTTATCTTTCAAGTCAGCTATTATTAAATTTGTATCATAATCAGTTATAACTGTTCCTTGGGGTACTTTAATGATAATATCTTCAGCTGATTTTCCATCCATATTTTTTCCACTACCATTTTCACCTTTTTTACCTTTAATAGTTTTCATATAACGTAAATCAATTAAAGTATGTAAACCAGTATCAACTTTAAAAATTATATCCGATCCTTTACCACCATTTCCACCATAAGGTCCTCCCATTTCAATATATTTTTCTCGACGAAAAGCAGTACAACCGTCTCCTCCATTACCAGCAATTACCTTAATATTAGTCTCATCAATAAACATATTTACCTCCTTAACTTCCTAATTAAATTAGAAACACTAAAACAAGTATTTCCAGCTATTTCTTTTATCTCTTTACTAGCATGATACATAGCATATCCATTATAATCTCTTAACATTTCTAAATCATTGATATTATCACCAACAGTATAAATATTTGTGTCCATAATATTTTCTTTCTTTTTAATATAATCAATTGGTTTCGATTTAGAAACTAAATTACTATAAATATAAATATGTATTTCTTTTTCTTTAAAAATCTTATAACACATGTTATATTTTATCATAATTTTATCTAAGTTTAACAAAAATAATTTATTTAACTTAGAAATTATTATTTCATATTCTAACACATTACTTAAATATTTAATAGGTATTATTTGAAAATTAAAAATATTAGTTAAATCTAATAATTCTTTTTCTATTATTTTTTCTAAATTAGATATATAAATAACTTGATCTTTATGATTAAATAAAATATTACCATCATTACAACTTAAATAATGATAAGGAATATTATATTTTATTATTTCTTTTTTTATACTTTGATAAGATCTACCTGTATTCAATAAAAATATATTTCCATCTTGAATAAATTTTTTTAAATATTTTAAATTTAATTTTAAAATTATAGAACCATTTTTTAAAGTTTTATCATAATCACTTGCTAATAATTTCATATTTCTCCTTAATAGTTCTATATTATATGTTTCTAATTAAAAAAAATACTTAATAAAAGCAATTTAAAACATTCAAAATATTTTAAATTGCTTGTTTACCTAGAAGTAATATTATTGTTACATTTCTTTTTTTATGTTTTCTAATTCTTCTTTTGATATGTTAGTCGACTTTATAATAATATCATCAGGTATAGAATTAAATAATAAATTTTTAACTATTAAGGTTTGAGTTTCAAGTTTGCCTTCAAGTTTTCCTTGGATTATTCCTTTATCTTCACCTTCTTGAAGTCCAGTATAGTATGCCTCTTCATTAGCTAG
>CAMBUO010000008.1 GCA_945871105.1 uncultured Clostridia bacterium | reverse complement strand
ATGCATATTTATTATTAATAAATTCATGATAAGTATTTAAATAATTATAATTAATATTTAATTTATCAAGAATAACTAATATTTTATCTATTTTATCTTTTGGTATATAAGCAAGTGTTCTTTTTAATTTAATATCAAATAAATAGGATATTAAATTAGCATTTTCAGATTCTAGTATATAAAATAAACCATATGGTTTAAAGTTTATATACCCCTCCCCCATTTGACATTTTATTTACGCTCATGTTAACACTCCTTTTTACATATATACTCCTTGCAATATATCAAAAGATATATTGCAAGAAATATATACCATTTATATTTCTTTAAGAATTAATGCGAGTATCTAGTCTTTTTCATATAATACAATCAAGACATCTCCATTTATTATTTTCGTTATAATAACAAGGAAAATAGCTGTTTATAATCTTTTATGACTAAGTATTAACCTAATCAATGAGTCTTTATAAGCTCTAACGACCGCCATTCGTATTAGTCGGACTATTGTTGTTGCCGTTACCGTTGTTGAAGACGAGCCAGACGTTCGAGGTCGTTTCACTATTCACCTATTGATTTATAAATCAACAAAACGATTGTAGCATACTAATTATAAAAATATTTGCATTTTACACATATTTGACATAGATTAATTAAATAAACTGCTTTCTTTATAAAAGAAAGTAGCAAAGAAACACATAATTATTCACTTACTTCAAATGGGTTATCTTTTGTTCCCTTTCCACCAGTTATTTTGATACTAGATTTTAGATTAATAGATGGACGACCCTCGAAGTGAGCGGACGGACCATTGCGGCCGCCGCGACCGTAGCTGTCGACGTACCAGGCGCGCGGATTCATTAACCACATATCACTTGATGATGAATATCCACTTTCTTGTTGACTTGCAAACATTTCTCCATATCTTGGTAAGCCTACTTTTCCTGTCCAGGTGCTACTTGTCTTTTCACAATCTTTCACTGTTACTGTATTACTAACTGCCTGACAGATTGCTGCTTTATAACTTCCACCATAATCAACTGTTCCTATATAATATGTACTTTCTAATATCATATTTTGAGAAGCAGAATCAAGGGCATTATACCAGGTATTATTCAAATAATAATCCCAATAATCATCACTAGTTCCTCCTCCATATGTTTCGCTCGTTGAATACATTTTTCTTAACACATTATTACTTGCATCCCTTACATAATCATTTTTATTTATTTTGGTTATGTAATTTTCTATACTTACTATTCGATATAATTCATTATTAAATTTTACATACTCGCCACTACTTCTTGTATTTAATAATGTTGTTCCAGCTGTTACTTCTTCTTTATCTCCTGCTATCGTATAAGGATCAGTTTTTGTCCCTGATCCTCCGGATAATTGGATTCCGGATTTTAGATTAATAGATGGACGGCCGCCATACGTAAAATCCGGACCACTACTGTTGTCGCCACCGACGTTGACGACGTGCCAGACGTCCGAGGTATTATGTGGATTCAAAAGCCACCAATAATAGCCTATATTTAAATAACCTGATTTATATGATGAAGAGTCAGTACCATTCACTTTATAACTCATATAGTATTCATAACTACTTAATAAACCTACTGGAGAAGTAGTTGTTGTTACTCCTTCGGCTCCTTCCGTTATTTTGGTTGAAATACTTGAGGTTGTCATACTATTCCATTTACTATCTGTAACAATAATATTTTCATAGTTATATAAAGTATCTAAAAAGTCTTCATTTAACCATTGATACATATAGGATTTATTTTCATTATCAGTATAGAAATTTACATTGCTTCCATAGGATATATTTGTTATTGCATCATCTGTTATCATTTTCATGGTTCCATCGGGATTAATTGCTGTTATTCTCCATAGTTTTCCAGAATACCAGACATAGTTGAAATTAATACAATCTTTGGTACCTGAAATGTAAGTTATTCCATCTTCTTCGACTTTAGTTTTGCATGATGAATCACTTGGATTATTAACACTTTCAATGATTGCATTTTTAATTGGTACGCTTAAAGTAGTATTTACTTTTAATTCTAATCCTTCATCTAAAGGAATTGGATAATTAGCTAGTCCTCCTTTGGTACCTAGTTTAATGGTTATATCATTAGAACCTAGATTAGTAAAAGTAAATTGCAATTGGGTTGAGGAAGTCATGTTAGCTTCTACAATATCATTTGTAAAAGTGGTAGTTGATGTAGCATTAAAAGTTGAAACACCTGATATTACTTCATAATACATTTTATAACCTATTTCATTTGTTAATTCGGTTGTTAAATTAACTGTAACTGTGATATTAGAATTAGTAGGAATAGTGAATGTATTATTTTCTTGATCAACTATATTTGTTGTTATATCAATGGTTGCTGTTTTAATTACTACTACCCCATTTTTTATAACACTTACTTCGTAATATGCATAAGAAGTATATAAACCTATGGTTATTACATAAACTAGTAATAAAAAGATTATTAAATATTTATTTAATTTTATTTCTTTGTTTAGCATATTCTTCTCCTATTCTTTATACTAAAATAGTACCACGTTTTTTTTAATTAATCAAGAAAAAAAGAAATTTCAGTAAAAAAGAGTGATACCTATTTAAGTCCTATAAATAGTTACATACTCTTAATAACTTAATTTATCAAGAAATAATAGAAAAACTAATAATCTTTCTAGAAATAAATGAGATTAAGATTAATTACAATTATATTTTAATAAGATGGATATTAATTTTCTATTAAAATTTTATGACTTATTTCTATAACAAAACATTTTTTTATTTTTATAAATAAAAAAAACTGAATAAGAATTATTTATTTTTACTCAGTTTCTTTAAGTAATTTATTCAACTCTTAAAGCTTCAACTGGATCTTTTTTACTAGCCATTCTTGATGGTATTAATCCAGCGATAATAGTTAAGAATACACTAATAAATACTAATATGATACCACCAATTAAAGGTAAACTAGAAATATTAGAAACTCTTGTTAAAGATTTTATAACTATATTAATAGGAATATTTAATAATAAAGTTATCATTATTCCTAAGATTCCAGCTGTTAAACCAATTATTAAAGTTTCAGCATTAAATACTCTTGATATATCTTTTTTACTAGCTCCAACAGCTCTTAGTATTCCTATTTCTTTCGTTCTTTCAAGAACACTAATATAAGTAATAATACCAATCATAATAGAACTTACAACTAAAGATATACTAACAAAGCTCATTAAAGCATAACTAATAATATTAATAATATTAGATACGCCACTCATCATTACTTGAATTAAATCCGTATAAGTAATTTTATCTTCTTCTTTAGCATCTTTATTATACTCACTAATTAAATCACTTAATATTTCTTTTGAATCAAAATCTTTTGCATAAATATTAATCGTACTAGGATGTTCTAAATCAACAATTCCTAATTTTGTTAAATTATTTTCATAAGTTGCTGATGCATTATTTTGATAATTTTTTAACAATTCAGCTAATTGTTCTTGACTTAAAGTAGCTAAATAAGCTTTTTCTTGATTACTTAAACTATTAATATTAAATTCTTCCGTTGTAAATTCTTTATTAGTAAAAACATTAATATTTTGATTATTTAATTGTTCTTTAGCAATTTCACTTTCATTTATTTTATTAATAACATATTTAGTTAAATCTGATGTATAATAAATACCTCCATAGGTACTACTTGAAATAGTATCTTCTTTTGGTTTTATAATACCTACTACTTTTAATTCTAAGGCATTTTCTAATTTTGATTTCATAAAAGTTTCATCATTACTTTTATCAATCCATAAATTACCTTGTTTCACATAATAATCAGTATTTAATAAAACTTTAAATTTAATATCTAATAATTCATCATAAGTATAAGTTATTTCTTCTAATTCTTCTACTTTTTCTCCTTTTAGAATAGCTCGATATTTATTAATTAATTCTTGTTGATCTAATAAACCTATTGAATATAAAGAATAATCCGTAATACAATTATTTTTATCAACCATTAATACTACTTCATCATAATTAATAGGCATAGTTCCAGCTAAAATATCATATTGTTCTTTCATTAAATCTTTATTATCTAATAATTCATTAAAAGCACTAAAAGAAGACATACTATTTGAAAACATACTTGTCATATTATCAGCCATTTCTTGAACACCTAATTCTTTATAAATTTGACTAGGATTAACTTTTGTATAACCTTTATCAGTATTTTTATAAATATTTAAATCTAAGTTATAGGAATATTGAATTGCATTTACATAAGGTGAAAATTTATCTTGATTATTCTTTAAATATTTATTAAATTCATATAAATTATTAGTTTTGGCTCCACTTCCCATTAAAGATAACATATCGCTAGTTATATTTTGAGAATGAATTAGATTGTCATCTTTTTTTTGTTCTTTATTAATATTTTCAGAAGCTGCACTTAATAATTCTCCTGTATCCATTGTTTTTTCTTGTAAGGTTATTGGATAACTTGCTAGAGTATCTTCCTCTACTCGATTTATGTAATTTTGCATACCATTAGATAATGATAATATTAAAGCAATACCTATAATACCAATTGATCCAGCAAAAGCTGTTAAAATAGTTCTTCCTTTTTTGGTCAATAAATTATTTAAACTTAAAGATAAGGCTGTTAAGAAAGACATATTGGTTTTTCCTGATTTATACTTAGAACTATCTTTAATCTCTTTACTATCATACGGATTAGAATCATCTGTAATTTTTCCATCTAATAATTTTATTATTCTTGTAGAATACTTTTTAGCTAATTCTGGATTATGAGTAACCATAATGACTAGCTTATCTTTACTTATTTCTTTAAGTAAATCCATAATCTGAATACTAGTTTTAGTATCTAGTGCCCCTGTTGGTTCATCAGCAAGTAAAATATCTGGATTACTAACTAAAGCTCTTGCTATTGCTACTCTTTGTGTTTGTCCACCACTCATTTGATTAGGTTTTTTGGATAATTGATCACCTAAACCAACCTTTTTTAAAGCTTCAATCGCTTTTTTTCTTCTTTCGGATTTACTAACACCAGCTAACGTTAAAGCAAGTTCTACATTAGCCAAAACTGTTTGATGGGGAATTAAATTATAACTTTGAAAAATAAATCCAATTTGATGATTACGATAACTATCCCAATCATTATCTTTAAATTTTTTGGTTGATTTACCATTTATTAATAAATCACCTTCTGTATAATGATCTAAACCACCTATAATATTTAAAAGTGTAGTTTTTCCACATCCACTTGGTCCTAAAATAGAAACAAATTCTGATTCACGAAAATCAATAGAAATATTATCTAAAGCTTTTACAGCGGAAGAATTGTCTAAACGATAAATTTTTGTAACATTTTTTAATTTTAACATATAACTCCTTTCTTTATATCTCTTTTAACAATTATATTATAAAGTGCTTATTCATTATATGCAAGTAATTTCATTTTTTTCATCAAAATTTCATAAAAAAATAGACACTTTAATGCCTATTAATTAAAATACATACTTTATCTGATACATTTCCCTTATTATTATAAGCTACAGCACATACACTATATCCTACCTTAACACCTGTAAAAGTTAATGTTTCTTTATATGTTGCGTTATTGTTAAGAGTTTTTGGTGTATCTGGGGGGCAACCAGTTTGTAAATTTGATTTACAATATCGTATGCTAGTTAAACCATAATTAGAAGTTGCAGTTACTGTTACTCTTGCAGTCGATGCTGACGCTGTAAAACTATCTTGAGATAAACTAATTTTTGGATCAGAAGAAACTGACGAACCAAATTTTACTATAGCATAGTAAGTTTTCGTTAAAGTTGCTCCTGTTTTATTATCTGTTGCCGTTATTACAGTTTTATAATAACCATCAGAAGTATCACCAGATTTGAAAAAATTAATAGAAAAACCGGTTTTAGTAATTATACCACTCATAACTTGAGTTGATACATTATTTTGGGTAGTTCCATAATAAGTCTTATACTTATACGAAGAAGCACAATCAGATAACTGAACAACCTCAATTGAAGCCGCCTTAGAACTATTCGTATAAGGTGAAGCATTAGCAAATGATATAGAAGAAACTACAGCACCATCAGATTTTTGATTATTAGTAACTGTAATCATACTATTTGCAAGACAAGATGATGTGCCTGAGCCATCAGAACCACTTCCACCTGTTGAACCACCTGTTGAACCACCTGATTCTCCACCTGTTGAACCACCTGATGAATCAGATGGAGAATCGGATGTTGGAGAACCCGAACTTGATGTAACAACAACACTAATAATAGCTGTTTTATTACCATCTTCAGTTGTTAAAGTAATGATAGCATTTCCCTCTTTATTAGCAGCAACTAATCCATTATCATCAACAGCAGCTACACTTGGATTACTAGAAGAAAATTTAACTTTTTGGTTAGTAGCATTACTTGGTTCTACCGAATATTGAATTCTTTTTACATACCCAACTTTCATATTATAAGTATCGCCGTTAGTAACTGTTACACCAGTAACAGCAATATTTGAAGAATGAACAGTAACATCATATCTAGCGGTAATATTATTAGCTGTACTAGCAGTAATTGTGCAAGTTCCAGCTTTATGACCAGTAATTACATTATTAGCATTTACAGAGGCAATACTTGGATCACTACTTGACCAAGTAACATTTTTATTAGTTGCATTAGTTGGAAAAATATCAAATATAACCTCAGCTGTTCCACCTACAACCAATTCTTTAGATAAACCATATATTTGAATACTAGTAGGTTCAATACTAGTTGATCCCGTTCCTGTTACTGTAACTGTAGCACTGGTGCTTAAACCTGAAGCTGTTTTGACTGTAATAGTTGTTGTCCCAACATCAATACCATTAACGTATCCTATATCACTAACTGTTGCAACTGAACTATCATCAGTCGAATAGATTAAATTTTCAGTTTTAGCATTTTCTGGTGAAGTTTCAATTTGAAGTAGTGTCCCTTCACCTTTTTTAAGGGTGAAATTACCTTGAACAATTTTAATACTTTGAATTTCGGAAGCGTTAGAAGTTACAACAATTGAACATTCTTCTTGAATATCACCGTAACTAGCCCTAATGATAGTACTACCTTCTTTATTAGCCGTTACTACACCATCATCCGTAACATCAGCTATTTCTGTATCATCAGACATCCAAATAACAACTGGATTTGCTTCTTTAGTGTTCAAAACATCAGCATTTAAATTTACTTGTTCTCCTACTTCTAAAGTTAAATTTTTATGACTAATAACAATGGCTGCTGTGCCAGAATAATCGTGATTTCTATCTTTATTATTACTATTAGAACATCCCTTAGCAACTAAAACAATAATTATTAATAGAACACAAAAGATAATAGCAATGAAAGCAATTTTTTTAATTTTATCCTTGTTATCATTACTGCTACTACTATTATTATCATCATCATAGTAGTCATTTTGATCATTTGATTCATTTTCATCAACATAATCAGTATACATACAATCCCCTCATTTCTACCTATATACTATCACATATTTAGTATTTTTTCAACTATATTTTTTTCAACTAGTTTAAGAATAATTTTTCAATATTTTTATTAGGAATTAACATCTCTATCTCATTTTCTAAATCTACTTCATAAATATTACTTAAACCTTCAAATTCTTCCCCATCCGTACACCAAGATTTAACTTTATCTAAAAATTCTATTTTCAAATGATTAACTTCATATATTTCAATACCTGATATATATTTAACATCACTTGTTTTCAAAGTATAAAAAGCTTTTAAAATATCAATTTTTTTATTTAAACTACAAAACATTACTTCTAATTTATCATCATCTAATTTAATATCATTATAAAAATTATTAATACCAGCTATCCTATTAGCATTAGAAATAATAATAAAAGTATATTTACCGGTATGTTTTTCCCCATTTATATAAAAATTAATTTTATACTTAGGTATATGATGAAAAATTCTTTTCACAACTTCCAAGATATATGCTATATAACCTAATCTTTTCTTTAACTCTTGTGGTGTTTTATATGGAATATCCATAAATTTACCATAAGAGGCAACATATGTAAAAGCATGATTATTAATTAATCCAACATCAACTTTTTTAATCGTACCTTCAAGAATTAATTTTAAATTAGTATATAAATTATTACCAAGACCATACATATGACCTATATCATTCGTCGTTCCTACTGGTAAATGAGCTAAAACAATTCTTTTATTTCTTTCTAAATTACCATTCATCACCTCAGAAAAAGTTCCATCCCCACCAACAGATATAACTAAATCAATATCATTATCTAAATTTTTCATAATTTCTTTAGCATGACCTCGATATTTTGTTAAAATAATCTTAACATCATAATTATAATTTTCAATAATAGTTTCAATCTTTTTTACTTCTCTTATACCTTTAGAATCTCCACTTTTAGGATTAATAATAACAACACACTTTTTCATAGTCACCTACCATTTATTTTCAATATCATTCGGTACTTTATCATTTTTAATAGCTTTAATTATTTTATCTCTTTTTGAATCATCGATGTTTTTACCTGTTAAACTAGATAATTCATCAATTACTTCATTTAAAACCTTTTCATCTTTAAAATTACTACTTTGTAACTTCTTAGCTAAAGACATAATTGTATCTTTATTAATATTAGTTTTCTTCTCAACATTTTTAAATAAACTATCTTTCATATAACCTCCCCTATATTATATGAAAATAATTTATTTTCTATTTAATTTCTCTATCCTTTTATTAAGTTCCATTTGTTTTTTAGCAAATTCTTGATTTTGTTTTAAAAATTTTTCTCTATCAATTTCCTCTTTTTTAAAACGATCATCTAATTTTTTAATAGCTTTATTTAATCCTTCTTTTTCTTGCATCAAATAATTATTATTTTCTTTAAAAAAATCATTTTTAATTATCATCATTACTCCTGTTTTTAAACTTTAATATAATTGGTGTTCCTGTTAATTCAATATTTTCTCTTAATTTATTTTCTAAATAACGATAATATGAAAAATGTACTAAGTTTTTATTATTAACATAGAAAACAAATTTTGGAGGTTTTATATCTTCACAAGCAACATAATAAATTTTTAATCTTTTTCCTTTATAGGAAGGTGGTAAATTTAAATTATAAGCTTCATTTATTATTTCATTTAAAACACTTGTTTGGATTCTTCTAGTCGTTGATTCATAAGCTTTTAAAACTTCAGGCATAATTAAATTTATTCTTTTTTTATTTAAAGCTGAAACAAAAACAATATTAGCATAAGGTAAAAATTGAAATTCAGTTCGAATTAATTTGGTAAATTCTTTTTTCTTTTCTTCATTGTTTTCATCATATTTATTAACAATGATAACAATGCCTTTTCCTTTTTCTAAAGCATAAGATGCTATATGTTTATCATGTTCTTTAATCCCATCTAAATAATCAATAACAAGTAAACATACATCTGATCTATCAATGGCTTTTAAACTTCTTAATAAACTATATTTTTCAATATTTTCATAGATTTTTCCTTGTTTTCTAATACCTGCTGTATCGATAATAACATATTCTTCTCCATTATATTTAAAAATAGTATCAACGGCATCTCTGGTGGTTCCTGCTACATCGGAAACAATTAATTTATCACTTCCTAAAATAGCATTTACTAAACTACTTTTACCAACATTTGGTCTTCCAATTAAAGAGAATTTAATTCTTGAATCATCAATATTTTCATACTTTGGAAAATCTTTTACAATTAAATCTAATAAATCATTAATACCTCGACTATGTTCGGCACTAATTTCTACAAACTCAGAAAATCCTAATTCATAGTAATCAAATTTATGAAGTTCACTTTCTTTATTATCTATTTTATTAAAAGCAACGATAACTCTTTTTCCACTTTTATGTAACATATTAGCTAAATATTTATCATTTGCACTAATGCTTTCTTTCGAATCAACAACTAAAACAATAACATCAGCTTCAAAAATAGCAATATTAACTTGAATTTCAATTAAATTATTAAAAACACCCTCACTTAAATCAATGCCACCCGTATCAATTAAATTAAATTTATAATCTCTATAACTAACTTCTGTGTAAATGCGATCTCTGGTTACTCCTGGTGTATCTTCAATAATCGATATTTTAGCTTTGGCTAATTTATTAAATAAAGTAGATTTTCCAACATTTGGTTTACCTACTAAAGCAACCGTTTTAAGTTTCATGTAATCCCTCCAATCAACAACAAGATTATAACAAAAAAACAGAAAAATTAAAAGTTAAATTGACTAACTAATATAATTTTGATAAAATTTTCTTTGGTGATAATATGTTTCAAATACTTTTCTGTGAACAACCAGGAATTGTCCAAGTAATTTACTTTTTAAAAGTTTTTTTAAATTTAGTTAGGTTTGTAACGCCTATTATATTAATAATTACTATTTCATTAGATTTTTACAAAAATATGTTAACAGGAGCAAATGAAAAAGAAAGCATTATTAAAAAATCTAGTAATAAAATTATGGCTTGTATCATTGTTTTTTTAGTTCCAACGATGATTAATTTATTACTTAGTATTTTAAATGCTGCTAGTATTGATACAAGTGATTATACAAATGATTTTGCTACTTGTTATAAAGAAGCTAATCCTACTTTAATAACGCAATTAAAAGAAAAACAAGCTTTAGCACTTAGTAATAAAGAGGAAGAAGAAAGAAAGAAAAATCTTCTTAATTATGCTAATGTTCAAGCCAAATTTAAAGAACAAGAAGAAAAAGGAAAAGAAAATAATGTATCTGGATCATATAATGGAAATACAACTAATATGAATAAACAAAATGGTGGTGTCTATGTTCAAAATGGTGTTTTCTATTTTCCAAGTGGTGCTTCCGGTAAAGGTTGTAAAACTCCTAATGGCTCTTTTAATAATCCTTATGGTTATCATAATGAATTTTGGAATCGCTTACAAGCTTTGAAACAAGCGGCTATTCAAGCTGGTTATAATATTGATTATAGTACCCAAGGTTGTAGAACTTACAGCCAACAAGTAGC
The DNA here is from genome assembly GCA_945871105.1 of uncultured Clostridia bacterium. Taxonomy (GTDB): domain Bacteria; phylum Bacillota_I; class Bacilli_A; order RF39; family UBA660; genus RUG591. The sequence continues at coordinate 41,640 of CAMBUO010000008.1, read as the reverse complement.
AACTTATGAAAAATATCGTTCAACTCCAGGAAGAGCAGCTAAACCAGGTAATTCTAGACATGGTTGGGGAATTGCTTCCGATGTTAGTGCTTTCTATAAAAATGCTACCCAAAAATGTGGAAATAACCGAAGTTATAGTAATTGTCCAGGTATGAAATGGGCTCATGAAAATGCACCTAAGTATGGACTTAATTTTCCACTTTTAAATGCTAAATATAAAGAAGATTGGCACATTGAACCATTAAATAAAAAAACTTATTAGGAGGACTATGAAAGATAAGAAAAAAACAATTATAATTTTAATAATTATTGCTGTTATTGTTATAGCTACCCAAATAATTTTAAATATTTTTACCCCAAATAATAAAGTATTAATTAGTACTTATGTTAAAACTTTAACCCCTGATGACATTAATATAAATATTCCTTGTGATAAACAAATTTTAAAAGAAAACCAAATTCCTTATTTTAGAGTATCAAATACTTTATATGATTCTATAAATAAAGATATATTAGAAAATTCTCTTCTAAGAGTTTGTTATCAAAATGGTTATATGAGTTATGATATATCTTTAAATGATAATATCTTATCTTTAATTGTTTATATTAGTTATGAAACAGAAAATGAATTAGCTAATATTGAATATAAAACTTATAATATTAATACAGATACTAATCAAATAATAACTAATCAAGAATTATTAAATAAATATAATTTAACTATTAATCAAGTAAATACCAAAGTTTTAACAGAATTAAACAAATATTATAATTATGAAATAGAAAATGATTTAGTAGATCAAAATATTACTTTCAGTGATTACTTAAATATATTAGAATATAAAACGGTAACTTTAGATAATTTAAGTTTATTTATTGATAAAAAAAATGATTTATATATTTATAAAGATTTTTCTTTAAGTGAAGGTATGAAAAGAATAGATTATTTTCCTAACTTAAGTAATACTTTTAAATTAAATTAAAAATTCTAATCAATCAAGACTAGAATTTTTTATTTTATTTATATTTTGATTAACAACAAAGATCCATCGAACATCTTTATTATAACTACTGGCTATACTATTAGCCGTTTTTAAATCTTTATCATAAAAATTAGTTTTAACAAACTTAATAAAACTTTTAATAGAATCATCAAGACTACTAAATTTTTGATAATTACCACCAAAACAAGAAGTTTGATTAATACTATCTTTATTATATAAAGCTTCATAAACATTATTACATTGTTTAACCAGAACACTACATTTTAAATCACAATTAGTAGTTTCAATTATCATACTAGCAATTAAATAAGGATTAATATCATTACTAATAGCATATTTACTAATTAAAGTACCATACCCTTGCATTTCATCTTTTAAATTTTGATCAATTTTTTTAGCAATTATATCAGCATTCTCTCCTTCATAAGTTAAATCAGCATTTAATAAAACATCTAAATCATCAATTATATTAGGATTATTATTGTTTTTATTAGGATTTTTAGTATTAATAACAATATTATATTTCTCACTTAATTTATTAGTAACACCAATTGCATTAACCCATAAAATATTAATTAAAAAAACAAGAATTATCAAAAAAACTTTTCTTTTCATACTTCCCCCCCTATTGATAAACACGAACATGAATTTCTTTTTTATCTAAACTAACAAAATAAGATTTCTCTCTCCTTAAATTTAAAATTTTATCTAATTTATCAAACTCCTGTGGTTTATCTTCCTTATTATAATTATAAAGTAAATAAATAATATTATTAATTTTACCAGTTTGTTCTTCCAAAAATTTAATAACTGGACCAGGTATTTTATTAAACCATAAAGGTGATATTAAAATAATATTTTCATAATTTAACAAATTAAGATTACATCTAAACACATTAATAGGTTTATTAAAATAAGAACTAGCAATTTTATCTTTTAAAGTTACTAATTCATTAGTTTTAATTTCATAAACAGATGCATTATAAACATTTTTATATTTATTTACTATATTTAAAATATCTTTAGAATGATCATAAAAAATAATTAAATTCATAACTTCATTTCACCTATTAATATATTACACTTAAATAAAAAAAATAACAAGGATTTTTAGTTATTTTTCAGGATAAAAAAAGTAATTTAGTTTTTAAGTTAACCAAATTACTTAATTTTTAATACTTTAATAACTATCACATACTTCTGAACCAGTTCCATAAATAGTTACACCCTTAGCTGTATAAGGACTACCATATGATAACCAAGGATAATATTTAGTACTATCTGTACTAGATCTAGGAATATTTTTAATATCAGAGCAACTTTTATTTATAGTTATACTACTTAAATTAGGATTACTACTCGACATAAATGAAGATTTTTCAAATACAAGATTTCCTATATATTGAATACCACTTCCTATTGTTACACTTGTTAATTGATTATAAGAAAAGGCAGAATCTCCTATTGTTGTTACACTATCTGGTATTGTTACACTTGTTAAATTATTACCATCAAATCCTGATAAATATGTTACACTATCTGGTATTGTTACACTTGTTAATTGATTAGAAGAAAAAGCAGAATCTCCTATTTTTGTTACACTATTTGGTATTGTTACACTTGTTAATTGATTACTATAAAAAGCACTATTTCCTATTGTTGTTACACTATTTCCTATTGTTACACTTGTTAATTGATTACTATAAAAAGCAGAATTTTCTATTGTTGTTACACTATCTGGTATTGTTACACTTGTTAATTGATTATGTTGAAAAGCATAATTTCCTATTGTTGTTACACTATTTCCTATTGTTACACTTGTTAATTTGTTTTCATTAAATCCTGATAAATAAGTTACACTATCTGGTATTGTTACACTTGTTAATTGATTACTATAAAAAGCACTATTTCCTATTGTTGTTACACTATTTCCTATTGTTACACTTGTTAATTGATTAACACTAAAAGCACGCTCTCCTATTGTTGTTACACTATTTGGTATTACAATACTTATTAATTGATTATTATTAAAAGCATAATTTCCTATTGTTGTTACACTATCTGGTATTGTTACACTTGTTAAATTATTACCATCAAATCCTGATAAATATGTTACACTATCTGGTATTGTTACACTTGTTAATTGATTACCACTAAAAGCACGCTCTCCTATTGTTGTTACACTATTTGGTATTACAACACTTGTTAATTGATTATTATTAAAAGCACCCTCTCCTATTGTTGTTACACTATCTGGTATTACTATGTTTGTTAATTTGTTTTCAGAAAATCCTGATAAATAAGTTACACTGTCTGGTATTGTTACACTTGTTAATTGATTAGAAGAAAAAGCACCCTCTCCTATTGTTGTTACACTATCTGGTATTGCTATACTTGTTAATTGATTAGAAGAAAAAGCTCCATTTTTGATGGTTACTAGATTACTAGGAAGAATTACAGATGTTAAGTTTTTTCTAGAAAAACCATCGAATGTCACCATCGAATCTGCAACTTCCATTTGAAAAGCAGTAATACTTAAAACATCTAAACCATTGATAGTATCAGGTATAACAACATCTGTTCCACAAGATGCATCATAATTAGTTATTTCAACTCCACCTTCTATTTCTTGATAAGTAAAACAACTTTCTGGGGTAATTTCAATAGGTAATTCTTTTTCATTAAAATCTCCTGTTACATTTACTTTAATACTTGCAAATACATCATTCCACTCTTCCATGGTATAGTCTTGATCTATATTTCCTATTTTTGTGGCATTACTTATCCACATATATAGTCTATAAGTATGTACTACATCTTCTGTCGTATTTTTATTAATGGTATCTACCCAGATTCTATGATTATTTAGATCACTATAAGATTTGTTATCAATAACAGTTGTTTCTACTCCATCTTTTGTTTCAACTAATCTAAATTTTAATAAATCATCTCTTATCCTGGTTGTTCTTGTTGGATGATTATCTCCATATGATAATACTATTTCATACCAAATATCTTTATTGGTTGTAGTATTTTTTCCATCTACTGTAAATTCAAAATAGTTAGTACTATTGTAAGTATCACTTGGCATAGCATTTTCTATTGTTATTTGATTAGTTTCATTATAATGCATATAAATATCTCCTACTATAAGCTTAGAATTAGTACTAGTTTTATTAAAGGTAAATATAGCAAATGTTACTCCTAGTGTTAAAGTTAATACTCCTATTATTAGACTAGATAAAAATATAATTTTGTTTTTTTGATTCATCTTTTATCCTCCTTCTATAATCAAAAAAACACGACTAAAATACAGTTTATTAACTGCCTTAACCATGTTTTAACCTAGTAAAAGCTTATTTGATATGGGTTTAGAAGATATTACTACCCCCCCCCATGTCAAATATGTGTCAAGTAAATTTAATCTATTTTTATTAATCATACTCTTCACTCCTTTTACTTTTTTACAATATGATGTTATCATTTTTTTTAATTATTTTCAAGTTGTTTTTTAGTTATTTTTTAAATAATTTATAGCTTCTTCTAAAGTTTCTACTTTAACTATTTTTAGTTTTAAATTATATTTATTTTTAGTATTAATAGCTTCTTCGTAGTTTTCTTTAGGACAGAAGAATATATCAGCTTTTTCTTTACTTGCACCTAATACTTTATATTTTACTCCACCTATTTCACCAACATTACCATTAGCATCAATAGTTCCTGTTCCAACTATTTTTCTTCCTTTCGTTAAATCATCATCAACAAGTCTATCATAAATCGCTAAAGATAACATAAAACCACCACTAGAACCTGATTCATTCCATTTAAACTTTAAATTAATTGGAGGATCTAATTCATAATCATAAATATTAACTAAATATAAACCTATTATTTTTTCTCCTTCTATTTCTTTTAAAATTGCATAACAATCAATTTCTTTATCATTTCTTTCTACTTTAATTTCTAATCTAGTTCCAACATCTAAAGTTTGTAAATATTTTTTATACTCTAAATTATTAGTTATTTTTACTCCATTAACACTTACTAATTTATCACATACTAAAATATTGGTATCACTATCTTTATTAACATAAATAACTTTATAACTAGATTCTTTCATATTAATCGTTTTACCAGCTAATTTATAAGCATTTAAAATAGCATGATTATTAGCTTCTTCTAAATACAATTTTTCCCTGTTATCAATATCTTTAACATCTTCTTCATTATCAATTTGTAAATCTGATACTTTAACAACATCCCACTTATCCATAATAAAACTTAATAAATAAGTTGGAATAGTTGCATAAATTTGTTTAACATAAGCTAAATTATAAGAACCTTTTTCATTACCTTTTAAATCAATTCTTTTTTCTAAATCAATAGTTCCTCCTCCAGTATAAATATAAAAAGGTAAACGATAAGTACAAATAATTAAAAGAATTAAATAAAGAAGTAAAGTTTTATAATTTTCTTTAATAAAAGTTTTTATATTTTCATATATTTTATTAAACATATTATCACCTACTTAATTATAACAAAAACAAGGATTTTTATGAATAAAAAATATAATAATTTATTAATTTGTTTACTTATTCTTTTCTTTTTATTAGAAATATTTAATCATTCTAGTATTATTATTAATACTATTTATCAAAGTAGTTATATCTGGTTTTATAACATTGTTCCTACTTTATTTCCTATTTATATTATTACAGATTTATTAGCTAATTATAATGGTTTTTATTATCTAAGTAAATTATTTGGTAAATTCATGGAAAAAGTATTTAAAATGAAAAAAGAAACTAGTTTTATATTTCTTTTATCAATTATAAGTGGATTTCCTAGTAATAGTAAATATATTAAAATGATGTTAGATAATAAAACTATAAATATAAAAGAAGCTAATAAGTTATTAACATTTACTCATTTTTCTAATCCTTTATTTATAATAGAAAGTATAGGTATTAACTTTTTACATAATAAGAAAATTGGTTTATTAATTTTAGTTATGCATTATATAACTAATATAATTATTGGTTTCTTTTATCGTAATTATTATGTTAATTTAGAAAGTATTATTATTTTAAAAAAAGATAAAGAATCATTTGTTAATTGTTTAACTAATTCTATTTATAAAACAATTAAAATATTATTACTATTATTTGGTATTATTACTTTTTTCATGTTAATTACTAGTATTTTAAAAACTAATTTAAAAATTAATTCTTTTATTTTAAATATTATCTGTGGATTACTAGAAATGACTCAGGGAATTTATTATATTGCTAGTAGTAATATTAATATTATTTTAAAAGCATCGATTATTACTTTCTTTTTATCATTTGGAGGTATTAGTATTCATATGCAAGTATTTAGTATTTTAAAAGATTATAATTTAAAATATTCTAACTATTTATTAGCTAGAATATTTCATGGATTAATTAGTTTTAGTTTGGTTTATTTAGTTTTAAGTATTTAAAATAATAAAATGAATGGTTAACATTTTTTCATATTTACGAGATGAAAAATTTATATTCATATTATAAATACCACTCGTATTAGTTAAATCTACTCCTTCAAAGCTAACTAAACCTTTATCACATCCAGGAACAAGATAATTAACAGAATCATATTTTATTCCTATTTTATTATTACTTGGATCATTAATAATTTCTAAAGTTATAGGATTAGTTGCTCTTACTAAAGTGTAAGTATTACCATTTTCTATTATACTTGTTACAGGATTAGTTTCATCTAAAATATCATCATAGATAATCTTTGTTAAAGTGTTTTTATAATTTTCTATTTCGGTAACACTTTCTTCATATTCGGATTTATCTCGATAAACTAAAGTTACACTGGTAATAGTTGCCATAATAACAACTACTAAAAGAATAGTTAAAATCATTTCAACCGTTGTAAAAGCTTTTTTATTCATAAATCCTCTATTCAACAATTATATCAATACTTTCTCCAGTTACTTTAACTTTAGCTAAAAATGTTTTAGCACTTTCTGTATAATAATAGTCTACCCAGAAAACTAATTTACAATTAGCTGTTTCATTGACAGCCATATTAGGATAAGTATATAAAGTATTATCTACTAAAGATCCTAAATTGCTTTTTGTTAATAATTCATCATTTACATAAAAAGCATAACGAACTGCCCCTAAAGGAATAGTTGTTGAAGGAGCTATATCTAATTGTATTTTAGCATTAATAGGTACACTACTAGTGTTAGTAACTGTAAATTCATAAGGAGCATTTCCTAAACCTACTTCATCAATAACTGGTAAAGTATTAACTAAATTAATTTTTCCTGATCCCTCTATAAAATCAATAGAAATTAAACCAGATTCAATATTATTAGTTCTAGTATCTTTTTTAGTATACATAAAATAAATAGCACCTAAAGTTAAACCTAAACACATGATTAATGTTAAAACTAAAAAGATAATTCTTTTTTTATTATTGTTATTTTCTTCCATAACATCATCTCCTATTATTCAATAATAGAATATCAAATATTTTCAATATTAGCAAGTTTTTTTTAATTTTTTAAACAACCTATTGGAACTACTAAAACACCAGTTTCGGTTGTATAAGCCATATCTGTTCCTGTTATAATCATTTTAAACGATGGCTCAGGAATTTTAGTATTACTTTCTTTAATTAAAGTTTCTAAATGATTCAAATGTTCTTCTGCTTCTTGAATTTTATTTCCCCCTAGTTTAACTTCTATCAAGGCATATTTACCATTTGAAAAATGAACAACATTATCGCATTCTAATCCATATCTGTCACGATAATGATTCAAAGTTCCCCCTATACTTCTAGCATAAACACTTAAATCTCTTGATACTAAATTTTCAAATAATAAACCAAAAGTTCTTACATCATATATTAGTTCTTGAGGACTAACACCTAAAACACTTGTTGCTAGACTAGGATCAATCATACTCTTTTTAGGTGAGGTTCTAATTGCTGTTTTAGATCTTATATTAGGATTCCATGCTTCAATCTCCTCAATTATATAAAGTCTTTTTAAAATTTTTAAATATTCAATTATTGTTTTATCAGAAATAAATGCATAATTATTCTTAACATCATCAAATAATGATTGATCAGAATCTATTGTTGAGACCTGTCTTGCATATGCTTTTAATATAGTTCTAGCTAGTGCTGGATCTCTTTTAACACCATCAATTTTAGAAATATCTGATTCAACCAAGACATCAATATAATTTTTAGAAATTTCTAAAGCCATATTTTCATTTAAATTTAAAGAACTAGGCCATCCTCCTCGACAAACTAAATAAGCTATTCTTTCGTATGTTAAATCTGTTTTAATTCCATCAATATCTCTTTTACCATCTAAAATATCCTTTAAAGATATCTTACCATTTGAATCGCCTGATTCATATAGTGTCATAGATTTCATATTAATAAAAGAAAATCTCCCTACACCACTATGCAAAGTGTCATCTTCAACAGGAGTAGATGATCCAGTTAAAATATACTGACCAGGTAAATTTATATTATCAACCGAATATCTAACAGCATTCCAAAGCTTTGGTGCTAATTGCCATTCGTCAATTAATCTTGGCTTATCACCTTTAAGTAATAAAGAAGGTTTTACATTAGCTAATTCTAAATAATTATCTTGTAAATCTGGATTTTGCATTTCCAAAATACTTTTAGCAACCCTCTTAGCACTTGTCGTTTTTCCACACCATTTTGGTCCTCTTATTAATAATGCACCAGTTATATTTAATTTATTATTTATTTCATCGTCAACAATTCTATTTATATATTTCATAGTAAATCCTTTCATCTATAAATTATATACTAATATAAAGAAATAATCAAGTTCATTTCAAACATTTGTGGTTTTTTACTTCAAACATTTGTGGTGTTTCACTTCAAACATTTGTGGTATTTCACTTCAAACATTTGTTACATATTATTAAATATTTTTTTATTATCATCTTTTAAATCGTCATATAAACCTATACCTATTACTTTATTATTATCTAATAATATTATTTGATTAACTACTTCATCTTTAAGAATATTTTTATTTTTCGTAATAACAATAATAGTATTTTCATTTTTTAAATTTTTTAAAAAGTCTAAAATATTAGTACTTATATCTTTACTTAAATAATCAAATACCTCATCGAATAACATAATCTTAGTTTTTTTCAAAAATACTCGAATAATTGCTAATACATATTTAACATCACTATTAATATTCGTTGCATCATTTAAAAGAATTGTATCGTATCCATTTTCAAGACCCATTATATAATCATGAATACCAAATAATTTACAAAAATATATAATATTTTCAAAGTTAGAATCAAAGATACTTAAATTATCTTTAATACTTATATTAAAAAAAGTTGGATTTTTTCGAACAGCACTAACTATCTTACTAAGTTTATCACTTGAAATATTACTAATATTTTCTTCATCTATTAAAATAGTTCCTTGATGTTGTCTATTATAACGAAGTAATAAATCAAGTATTCCTGTTTTTCCTGATCCTGATAAACCAGTTATAATATTAAAAGTATTGGGTTTAATAACAAAAGAAACATCATTTAAAATAGGATCTTGTTTATTACCATATAAAACATTTTGAAAAGTAATCTTACCTTTAATATCTGCTTTTACTACTTCATTAGTATAATTAACCATTGCATATTGAAATAACTTATGAATTCTAATTCTTGCTACTTTTACATTGATTCTACTTTCAAATAAAGTAATAATTGATAAAAATAAATTACTTAATTTAGTATAATAACTATAAATAATTGTTAAAACCCCGATAGTCATATTACCACTTATAATCATTTTAATACCAATTAATAAACCAATAAACTGAAATACATCAATTAAACCTAAAGATAATTGTTTTAAATTATATTTATCTATATTTAATTTATTATTCCATTTTACATAGTCATCAACCGTATTTTTAGTTCTTTCATGAGCAACATTAAAAATATTAAATCCTTTTATTTCCCTAACTGATAATAATAATTCTTGAAATAAACTAATTCTTTTATCATGTCTATTTTTTCTTTCTTGATTAGTTTTAGCTATCTTAGGATTAAAGAATAATAGAATAAAGAGAATAATTAAAGATATTAATAAGGTTAAATAACCTATTAAAACGTTAATAGTAAAGAAATAAATAATAATATAAATAGCTTCTAATATTTCAACTACGCGAATAACTAAAGTTGTATAATAATCACTTAAAGTTTCAAAGTCTTCACTCATAATATTACTATACTCTGATAAACTAAATCTTGATAAACTATATAAAGAATTATTACAAGTTTTAGAAAATCCTAAATCTAAATAAGTTTTATATAAATTAGAATATAATTTATAATAACTTATTTGATTAATTACTTCTGTTATTCGATAAAGAATTGTAAAGACAAAAAACATAATTAACATTTGATAAGCAGCATTATAATTACCTTTCGTTAATTCATCAATTAAATAACTATAATAAAGAGGTATAATTAAAAGAAAAGTTCTTATAAATAAACTTGCAAGAAATTTAAATAAGAACCATCTTTTATTTTTTAATAAAACCTTTCTATTTTCTTCTTTTGTCAAAATATCACCTATCCTTGATTAATAGTCCAAGTTTTTATAACATTACAGTTAGCACTTTCTGGTACGGGATTTGGTAAATCTACTTTGGTAATTAAAGGTACTTTAAAAGCTGATCCAAAACATAGACAATAACCTGGTTGTAAAGCTTTTTGTTTTTCAACAATTTCTTCAGTTATATTTGGTACCATTTTACCTATATATTCTATATCTCTTGGATGTGTTGTTTTAAAAATTAAGAAATTAGCACATTGTGACATAACTGTTTCTGATAATTCAACTGGTCTTTGGGAAATTAATGTTAATAATACTCCATATTTACGACCTTCTTTAGCAATACGATCAAATATATTATAACCAATTAAATCAATATCTTCCCCGCTTTTTATATAACGATGAGCTTCTTCAACGATTAAATTAAAAGGAATTGTTGCTCTATTTTGTAAAGCTTTGGTGTATTCAAATATTATTCTTGAAAAAATCTTTGTAATTACTTTTGCTATACTATCATCGATATCTTCTAAATTTATATTTAAAATTTGATATTTTTGACCATTATTAATAACTAAACTAGATAAAAATTGTTCAACCCCAATAAAATTATCATATTCAAAGAATTTTCTATTTTCACTAATGATTAAAGAATGTAATTTAACTTTAACAGCTATACTATCACCATAAGTTTTATCGTTATTTAACCAATTTTCACTTATTAAAGTAAAGTTTAAAGCTTTTTCTAAATCTTCTAAATTGTATTTATTATAAGTAGTTGGTTCATAATTATCTAAGGACGGATCAACAAATGAAGCTATATATTTGGATACCAAAATACTTTCCGTAAAATTTCCTTGACTATCGACATTAAAACATTCTCTGAATTTTCTAGTATATCCTGCTCCTTCAACATCAGCTTCCATATTAAATTCTTTGGTAGTACAAGTATTAAACAAATCAAAAATATCATTTCGTTTAGTATTTGGTAATTTATTAGAATAAAAAATAGATAACATAGCTTTAGCTAAAATATGATTTTTATAACGATAACTAATTTCATCATTTAAAGAGAAAATTCTTGCTAATTTAATCATTCTTTCAAGAAGGGTTAATTGACTAACTTTTTCAAGTCTTAAAAGTAAAGCTAAATCATCAATATTTAATAACCAAGTTGGTATTCTTAATTTTTCAAAGCTATTCGTATTACTAGTTGTAATAACTTTAAAATGATAATTAGGATTTATTTGATTTAAATTATTAAAAGCAGAAATATATTCTCCATTATTATCAAAGATTATTAAAGTAGCTTTATATGGATAAAAATTAGGCGTTTTAAATAAAGTTTGTAATAATTTGGTTGTTCCATAACTTTTACCTGATCCAGAGTTACCTAAAATAGTTAAATGATTACTAAATAAATTATTAATACTCATATAAACTGGTTTATTATTATAAAAAGGACTACAACCAATGGTCATATTACCAAATTCATTATTTCCTGTTATCATCGTCATTTCATTTTCATCTAATAAACGAATACTAGCATTGATACTAGGTTTCGAAATAATACCACCTTGAAAATTATTATTAACTATTTCCCCAATAAATCTTGTTTCAATAATATTATCATGAACATATTCAACTTCTGATACTATTTGTCTATTATTATCAACAAAAACTAAATGTTGATTAATCATATTAGTTCTAATACTTCCTTCTTTTACCTTAACATGAGCACCATGATCACTTATATAAACAATCCCTTCAAACATATATCCTCCTATAATAAGTTTTCTAATTTTTCTTTTATTTTCTTATCATCTATCATATTAATTATAGCATTTATTTTTTCTTTTTTATAGTATAATTTTAATTTTTTTTCATAATCAAATAATTTATCTTCAATTATTTTTAATTGTTTAAAACATGCATTACGACTAATATTATATTTTTCACTTATTTCTCCATAAGATAAATTATTAAAATAATATTCCTCAAAATAAGTTTGTTGTTTCTCAGTTAATAATATTCCATATAAATCATATAGATTATTTAAATAAACTAATTTTTCCATTACATCATATCCTTAAATAGACCATAGATATATTTTTCAATATCAAATGTTTCTAAATCATTTATGCCTTCTCCAAGACCTATATATTTAACTGGAATATCTAATTCTTCTTTAATAGCTAAAACGATTCCTCCTTTAGCAGTTCCATCTAATTTAGTTAAAACAATACCGGTAATATCAGTTATTTCTTTAAATGATTTAGCTTGGCTTATACCATTTTGACCAGTAGTTGCATCGATTACTAAAAGTGTTTCTTGAGGGGCACCTTCAATTAAAGAATTAATAACTTTATTCATTTTTTCAAGTTCTTTCATTAAATTAACTTTATTTTGTAAACGTCCGGCTGTATCAATTAAAATAACATCATATTTTTCATCTTTGGCTTTTTTAATTCCATCATAGATAACACTTGAAGGATCACTTCCTTCTAATCCCTTTACAAAAGCACAATCTACTCTTTTACTCCATTCTTCTAATTGCTCGATAGCACCAGCTCTAAATGTATCTCCAGCTACCATTAAAACTTTCTTACCTTTATTTTTTAACTGACTAGCAATTTTACCAATAGTTGTTGTTTTTCCAACCCCATTAACTCCAACAAATAAAATAACTGTTGGTCCAGATTCATTGAACTTAAGTTTATTAGTTAGAATAGAATTATCAACATAAATAATAAATAATTCATCAACAATAACTTCTTTTAAATAATCTAAATCAGTGATGTTCTCTGATTTAACTCGTTTCTTTAATCTTTCAATAAAAGATAAAACTGTATTAACTCCAATATCCGCCATAATTAAAATATCTTCAAGTTCTTCAAAATATTCATCAGTTATTTTTTTTGTTTTATTATTTAAATTAATTAATTTATTAACAAAATTATCTCTTGATTTACTAAGACCTTTATCATATAATTTAACTTTTTCTTGAAATTCTTCTTTCGTTTCTTCTAAATTATCTTGTTTAATTATTTCAGGGGGAGAATTATCTTCTTGTTCTTTTTTTTCTTCCTTAAAACTATCTTGAATATTCTTTTCTTCTTCTAATTCTTCTTGAATATTATTATCTTTCCTAAGATTTTGTTCTTCTCTTTCTTCATTTTCTTTTTTAAATAATTTTTTTATATTACTAAATATTCCCATATCTATTTCTCCTATCACAAAGAGTATAACATTTAAGTAATCGATTGTAAATAATTTGACAAGTAAACTAAATAAAAAAGATAGTTTAACTACCTTTAATTATTAATAACATGAACATCTAATTGCTTATAAGGAATACTAATACCTTCTTTATCAAACGTGGTTTTAATTTTTTCTAGTAATTGATGTTTAGTTTTTAAATAATCTTCACATTTAACCCAAACTTGAACTAGATAAACTAAAGCATCACTTGCTTGATCATTTAAAGCAACTAAAATATCTTTATCTTTTAAAATATTTTCATTTTCTTTTATAATATTTTCTAAAACTTGTTTTACTTTAGTTATATCATCTTGATATGATGTTGAAATATTTAAATCTAATCTTCTAATTTTCATTGTATTATAATTAACAATTGTAGAATTAGATAATGTTCCATTTGGTAAAACAACTACTTTATTATCAGGAGTTACTAAAACTGTATTAAAAATATTAATTTCTTTAACCGTACCAGTATCCGCATGTGTATCAATAAAATCTCCTACTTTAAATGGTTTAAAAATCATAATCATCAAACCACCAGCAATATTACTAAGACCACCTTGTAAAGCAAGTCCTAAAGCAAGTCCAGCTGATCCAACGATAGTAACAATAGTTGTCGTTGGAATACCTAAAATAGTAATAGCTATAATAAATATAATTATTTTTAAAACTATACTTAAACAACTACTAATAAATGTTTGGGAACTTTTTTCAATTTTTTGAAATAATTTTCCATTTTTAATTTTCTTAACAAGTACTTTTATTAATTTAGAACCAATAACAATAACTAAAATAGCAAGTATTATCCTAAAAACTAAATCAATACTACCCTCTAATATTTTATCTATAACTTTTTCCATATAACCTCCAATTACATTTTAACATTAATTATTAAAAAGTAAAGAAATTTTAAGTTTAAAACAATTATAATTGTTGTTTATCGAAATCATTTGTATATTTTAATAATTTATTTTCAGTTTCAGCAATATTTTGTTCTAACTCTTTAACTAATACTTCCCATTCTTGATATTTCTTTTTAAAAATACGAAAAGGACGATAATTTTTAACCGTATCATAAACTTTTTTATAATATAATAATTGTCTAATAAAAAAGTTTATACAAAACTCTTGATTATTTGTAAAAGCTGATAAATCTTTCATAGGATTATCAATATCTATATAATCTTTTTTCTTTTTCATCATAACACCTAATACCATTATATCACAAAATCGTATTTGAGGGGCAAATTTATATTTTTTTTAAATATAATGAGAAAATTATATTGGTGGTAAAATATGGATTTTTCAAGATTAGCAATAATTCGTGAGAAAAAAGAACTTTCTCAACGTGAAGTTGCTAAAATTTTACATGTAAGTAAATCAACTTATGCTAGATGGGAAACAGGTGAACAAGTGATTCCTCTTATTCATTTAAACGATTTTTGCAAATATTTTAAAGTAACCATGGATTATGTTTTAAACTTAAGTAATCAAAATAATTTTAATAATAATATATATAATCAAGAAATTAACAAGAATATTATTGGTAAAAATATAAAATTAGTTAGAAAAAAATATCAATTAACTCAAAAAGAATTAGCTAAAGTTATTAATACCTCGCAATCAACTATTAGTTCTTATGAAAAAGGGAAAACTTTAGTTTTAACTGTCTTTATTTATAATTTAGCTCTTAATTTTAATTTATCAGTTGATAAAATATGTGATAGAAATAAAGAGTTAGTAAAAATTTAAAAATAACCTTGTATTCTCTTAGAATCAAGGCTATTTTTTTATATTTTGTTGGCTAATCCTATATAATTTAGAGGAGTTAAATTTAATAATCTTTCTTTATCTTCTCTTGAAATATTTAATTCTTTTATGTAGTCATGTATTATTTCTTTAGTTACTTTTTTACCTCTAGTTAAATCTTTTAATTTATTATAAGCATCAGGAATACCATATTTTCTTAAGATAGTTTGAATAGGTTCAGCTAAGATTTCCCATTCATTTTCTAACTCTTTAGTTAAAATTTCTTTATTAATAGTTATCTTTTTTAAACCTTTAAGAGTTTCTTTCATTCCTTGAATTGAATAACCAAAAGACACTCCAAGATTACGTAAAGTAGAAGAATCAGATAGATCGCGTTGCATTCTTGACTTAGGTAATTTATTACTTAGAGTAACTAATAAACCATTAGCTATTTCTAAATTAGCTTCACTATTTTCAAAATTAATTGGATTTACTTTATGAGGCATAGTACTACTACCTACTTCATTTTTAACTACTTCTAACTTAAAATAAGATTTACTAATATATAACCACATATCAAGATTTAAATCTAAAACAATATTATTTATATGTCTTATAAAATCTAAAATAGTAACTATATAATCATGATTTTCAATCTGAGTTGTTAAAGGATTAAAAGTTAGATTTAGTTTTTTTTCAATAAATTCTTTGGAAAATAAAATAGAATTAATATCTGGATAAGCAAAGTTAAAAGCACTATAATTACCAGTTGCTCCATTAAATTTTGCTTTAATTTTTACTTGTTTTAATTTTTTTAATTCTTCTTCAAGACGATAAACATAAATTTTAAATTCTTTACCAATAGTAGTAGGTGTTGCAGGTTGACCATGAGTATGAGCAAGCATAGGAATGTTTTTATATTTAGTGCTAATTTTTTTTAAATAAGTAAGAAAATCCTTGATATAAGGAAAATAAGTATTATTTAAAAAATCTTTTATCATTAAAGCATAAGATGTATTATTAATATCTTCACTAGTTAAACCAATATGCACAAAGGGAATTAAATCAGACATATTTTTTTCTTTTAATACATCGTCTATATAATACTCAACAGCTTTAACATCATGTTTCGTGATATTTTCCCAATCTTTAATTTTTAAATAAGCTTGCATATCATATTGTTCATAAATAGTTTTTAAAGTATTTATATCGTTAAACGGTATAATATTTTTTTCAATTAGATAAATTAACCAGTTTATTTCTACTAAAACTCGATTTTTAAAATAAGCATATTCCGAAAAATAAGGAGCTAGTAATTCTTGTATATCTTTATAACGCCCATCTAAAGGACAAAGTTCTAAAGCATCTTTTTCCACATTATCACTTCCTAACAGAAATATTATACAAAATATTTAGAAAAAAAAATAGTCATTTTACTATTATTCAATATTAGTATTAAAACATTAAAAAAACTCTTGAAAAACAAGAGTAATTACATAAATGGTCGGGAAGACAGGATTTGAACCTGCAACCCCTTGGTCCCAAACCAAGTGCTCTACCAAATTGAGCCACTTCCCGAACTATAAAATGGTGCGCCCAATAGGAGTCGAACCCATAACCTTTTGGTCCGTAGCCAAACGCTCTATCCAATTGAGCTATGAGCGCAAACAATAACAAATGGTGGCTCCGAGTGGAATCGAACCACCGACACAGGGATTTTCAGTCCCTTGCTCTACCGACTGAGCTACAGAGCCAAATAAAAATGGCGGTCTCGACGGGGATCGGACCCGCGATCTTCTGCGTGACAGGCAGACGTGGTAACCACTGCACTACGAGACCATTTTGGTTGCGGGAGAAGGATTTGAACCTACGACCTTTGGGTTATGAGCCCAACGAGCTACCGGACTGCTCTATCCCGCGATAAAAAATATTGGCGGAGGAAAAGGGATTCGAACCCCTGCGCCGCTTGCACGACCTCTCGGTTTTCAAGACCGATCCCTTCAACCGGACTTGGGTATTCCTCCAAAAAAATGGTGCCTAAGGTCGGACTTGAACCGACACGAGTTTTGATGCTCGCAGGATTTTAAGTCCTGTGCGTCTACCTATTCCGCCACTCAGGCACATATAAATGGTGTCCCGTGCGAGATTCGAACTCACGACCCTTTGATTAAAAGTCAAATGCTCTACCTACTGAGCTAACGGGACATAAATGATTGGTTGCCTCGGCTAGATTCGAACTAGCGCATGCGAGAGTCAAAGTCTCGTGCCTTACCACTTGGCTACGAGGCAATAACGTGGTGGAGAGAGATGGATTCGAACCATCGAACCCGAAGGAACAGATTTCATACTACTATAACTTTCGTTACCAAACAAGTTTGTTTGTAGTCTGGACTTTCTCTTTACCATAGTTTCCCATAGGTACATCGTATAAAGTCTCTACACTCGATATTACTATCTAGCTCGGGATTGCCATCAGCATAACCTGGAAGGGTTCCCCGAATTAGCGATGTCCACTCAAAATATTTCTACTTTGAGGTGCAAGTTTTTAGAAGATATTTATCTTCAATACCTTACAGTCTGTCGCGTTTAGCCACTTCGCTATCTCTCCAACTGGTGCCGAAAACAGGAATCGAACCCGTAACCTATTGATTACAAATCAATTGCTCTACCAATTGAGCTATTTCGGCATAATAATGGTGGGCGATATAGGACTCGAACCTATGACCCCCTGCTTGTAAGGCAGATGCTCTAACCAACTGAGCTAATCACCCGTTTCTCGATAAGACATCAATAACTATAACATTTTCTTTTGAGGTTGTCAATAAAAAAATACAATGTTTTTTAGTTTTTTTTGCTTTTTTTATCTTCAATCCAAATAGGCAACTCTTTTTTTAAAGTATTAAAACCATGTTCTGTCTCTTGAATATATGTTTCTCTTTTCTTATTTAAACGATAATCAAGATTTTTAATACTTAATTTAACATGAAATGTTTCATCATCAGTATCTAAAACTTTAACTTTAATAGTTTCCCCAATATTAACAAATTTATTAATATCACGAACAAAGTTATCCGATATTTCAGATATATGTATAAGACCACTATAATATTCATCAAGGGTTACAAAAATTCCATACTTTTCAATTCCTGTTACACACCCTTCAACTACTTCATTTTTGAAATATTTACTCATAGGAACCTCACCGATAAAACATAACTATTTTAGCAAATATCTATTAATTAATCAAGCCAATTTGACTTAATTGACACTTATTTGCCATAATCATCTAAGAAAGAATATTCTTCCCCATTATCTTTATAGCCAATAATACTATCTAAATTAACATTAAAACTACTTCTTAAAATATGAATGTCAACATTAGGATTAACTTTTTTTAAAGTTTTTATTAACTCTTTTACTTCTTTTCGTTTACTTTCAACACTTCCATCAGTAACTGAACAAGCACAATTTAAAAATTTTAAATCTAAATATTTAACCCAATCTTTAATATCACTTTCATGAACATAATAAAATGGTCTAATTAACTCTAATCCTTCAAAATTAGTACTTTTTAATTTAGGCATCATCGTTTTATATTCCCCAGCATATAAAATATTTAACATAATTGTTTCAATAACATCATCAAAATGATGACCTAAAGCTATTTTATTACATCCTAACTCTTTTGCTTTACTATATAACCAACCTCTTCTCATCCTAGCACATAAATAACAGGGATTTTCTTTTGAAATTTTATCACAAACAGCAAAGATATCACTATCAAAAATAGTAGCTTCAATATTAAGTTTTTCTAAATTACTTTTTAATAAAGCCAGATTTTCTTGTTTATAACCCGGATTCATCACAACATATTCTAAATCAAAATGATAATAACTATGACGTTTTAATTCTTCAAAACACTTAGCAAGTAACATCGAATCTTTTCCACCACTAATACAAACCATAATTTTATCATTTTCTTCAATTAATTTAAATTCTTTAATTGCCTTATTAAATCTTGACCAAATTTCTTTTTTATATTTTTTCGTTATACTTTTAATTATATCTTCGTTTTTCATAAAATCCCTTTCAAGTTCTAAACTATATTATATTTTTTACCTTTTGTCAATTTAATAACGAAATAAAAAAGTTAAAATATTATCAATTATAAAAATAATTAAAAATGAAATAACTATAACTCTAACTAACTTTGGTTTCTTTTTCCAAAACTTAATAATAAGAGGTTCAAAGATATAAATTAATAATAAAGCTCCTATACCAAAAGTAATAACCGATCTTAAACAAACAAAACCATCAATATTTAAAAATAATCCTGTATAATCCCACCAAGTACGATTAAATATTTTAAGTAACATAAAACCTGATATATATTCTAAAATACCGGTTATTAAAATAGCTAATAAAAACACTAAACTAGGATGCTTCTTTACTTTTTTTAAACTTAATAGTCCTAAACATCCCCATCCATATATAGGTAAATAAGGTCCATATAAAAAACCTTGATAAACTATTTTCTTATCAACAATTAAATAAAATAATTCTTCATATATAAATCCTACTAATGATCCAAATAAAAATATTAAAACTAAATAACTAAAATTATCTTTTAACCAGTCCTTTTTATCTTTACGCATACTACCTATCCTTCTACTATTTCATTCTATCATACTTATTTATAATTGAAAATACCTTTTATTTTATTAATCATATACTATAGTGGTGATTATATGTATTTAAATATCAATAATATTAATCTCTATTATGAAAAATATGGTACCAAAGAACAAACTATTGTTATATTACCTGGTTGGGGTAATACTAGAAAAACCTTTGATTATTTAATTAACTACTTAAAAGATTATTTTACTATTTATATTCTTGATTATCCTGGTTTTGGTAATTCAACACTACCTAATAAATCTTTAACTATTTATGACTATGCTGATTTAATTTATGAATTTATTAACTCTTTAAATATAACTAATCCTATTTTAATTGGTCATTCCTTTGGAGGAAGAATTATTAGTTTACTTAATAACTATGATTTAAAAATAAAAAAACTATTATTAATTGATATAGCTGGTATAAAACCAAAATTTAATCTTAAATTATTTTTCAAAACTAAATTATATAAATTATTAAAATTATGCAAATTAATTATTCCTAAACCTTATAAACATAAATATTTAAATTACTTATTTTCTAGGTTTGCTTCATCTGACTATAAAGAATTAGCTAAAAATATGCAAGAGACTTTTCAAAATATTGTTAAAGTTGATTTAACCAAAGAATTTTCCAAAATTAAATTAGAAACTCTTATTATCTGGGGTGAATATGATAATATAACTCCTTATAAAGATGGAATTAAAATTAATAAATTAATTAAAAACTCGGTTTTAATTAAAATAGATAATACTTATCATTTTCCTTATTTAGAAAAGAAATATTTAGTTTCTCGAATAATATTTGAATATTTAAAAAAAGATATTATTTAATTAATAACATCTTAGTTAAATAATTATCTTTTTGATTATATATTAGTTCACAAGATTCTATTACTTTTAAATAATTATCGATACTTTTTATATCTATATAATAATTATTATCTTGATAATAAATATCTTTATAATCTTTAAATACAAAGTAATCTTTGGTTTTTAAATAAAGATGACTATATTTTTTTATTTTTACTTTAATATCAATTAAATCTCTTGAAAATAGTAATTCATCTTTTTTAATTATTTCGAGAATTGTTCCATATTTATTATTTTCAAAGATATTTACTTCATAGATACCACTAAAATTAAATTTATAATATTTTATTAATTTTATAAATATATCTTTTATTTCTTTTGTTAAGTTTTCTTTATCTTTGGTTTTAAAATAATAATTTTCTAAGTATAAAATTGTTTTTTCATCCGTTACTTCTATTTTCATATAATCACCATGGTATTATATGTTAATATTTTTTTTCGTTTATTTTATTATAATTGTTTTTTAAATTCTTCGATTATTGGTGTAATATTAGCACAGCTCATGAAACAAATTACTTCATTTTGGTACTTATTTAGTAAATTAATAGTTTCTTTGCTTAGCTTGTTTCCATGATTTAATTTATTTATAATTGAATCACTTGATATACCTGGATAATCTTTAGGATCTTCTCGATCACATTTAATATCCATAACAAAACTATAATCAAATTCATTTAGAACTTTTATAAAATCATTTAAGAAATCTTTGGTTCTGGAATAAGTATTAGGTAAAAAAACAGCAATTATCTTTTTATTTGGATATTTTTGTTTAGCACTATCAAGAACAGTTTTTATTTCGGTTGGATGATGGGCATAATCATCAATTATAATAGTATTCTTGATCTTAGTTTCATTAAATCTTCTTGTTGCACCTTGAAATATTTCTAATTTTTCTTTAATTAATTCTTTAGGAACTTGATATAAAATACAAGTCATAATACAAGCCAAAGCATCTAAAATCATATGTTTACCAAATACTTGTAACTTATATGTATCAAAATATTCATTTTTATAATAAACATCAAATTTTGAATAAGTACTGGTTAATTCTAAGTTTTTAGCTATTAAATCATTGTTATCATGAAAGCCATAATAATATTTTAAATTATTGGTTTTTATTTTTAAAATATTATCATCATCACCACAAAGAATTAAATTATCACTCCGATTTGCTAAAATATTAAAGTTATCAATAATATCATTTATATCTTTATAACACTCAGTATGTTCTAAATCAATATTTGTAATAATTAAAGTTTTCGGATAATAACTTAAAAAGTGCTTATTATATTCACATGATTCTAAAATAAATAATTTATTTTCTTTATTGCCATGACCTCTTCCATCACCGACAAAGTAATTAACTCCTAAATATTCATCTAAGATACTAGAAATCATTAAAGTAGTTGTAGTTTTACCATGAGTTCCACTAACGGAAATAGTATCGTATTTCTTGGTTAAACTACCAATTAAATCTTGATATCTAATCATTTCTAAATTATATTCTTGCATTCTTTTAATTTCTTTATGACTCTTAGAAACAGCATTGGAATAACAAACTAAAAAATCATCATCAGGAATAAAACTATCATCATGGTAAACTTTGATTCCTCTTTTATTTAATCCTTGCATAGTAAACTTTTCTTCTAAGCTATCATCATAACCAACTACCGTATTTCCTAAATCATGTAGTAAAGAAGCTAAAGCACTCATTCCTGATCCTTTAATACCTATTAAATAATATTTCATACTATCATCTCCACTTCCTAAATATATCATATTTTTTTTAAAAGTTATATATTTTTTTTCTTTTTTGTAATATAATAACCACGTGATTTATATGAATATATTAAAAAAATGTAATTTATGTCCAAGAAATTGTTTAGTTAATCGTTATCAAGAAAAAGGTTATTGTAAACAAAGTAATAAAATAAGAATTAGTAAAGCTACCTTAACTTATTTTGAAGAACCATGTATCTCAAATAGAAAAGGATCGGGAACTATTTTCTTTTCTGGTTGTAATATGGGGTGTGTTTTTTGTCAAAATAATCTAATTTCTAAGAATAATTATGGTCAAGATATTACTATTAAAAGATTAGCTGAAATAATGTTAGAACTTCAAGAAAAAGGTGCTATCAATATTAACTTAGTAACCCCTACTCCTCATGTTATTGGTATTATTAAAGCTTTAAAACTAGCTAAAAAACAAGGACTTACTATACCAATTATTTATAATACTTCAAGTTATGAAAATCTTAATACTATTAAAATGTTAAATGGTTTAATTGATGTTTATTTACCTGATTTTAAATACTTTGATAATAAATATGCTATTAAATACTCGAAAGCTTATAATTATCAAGAAGTAACTAAAGAAGTTATTAAAGAAATGTATCAACAAGTAGGAAAATGTCAATTTAAAAAAGGAAATATTCAAAAAGGAGTCATTGTTAGACACTTAATGTTACCAGGTTTAAAAGAAGATACGAAAAAAATTCTTAAATATTTATATGAAACTTATCAAGATAATATTTATCTAAGTTTAATGAATCAATATACTATTATGGATAACTTGCCTTATCAAGAATTAAGACAAAATATTAAAAAAGAAGATTATGATGAAGTAATTGATTATGCCATTAACTTAGGTATTAGTAATTGTTATTGTCAATTAGAAGATACTAATTCTAAAAAATATATTCCTGACTTTAATTTAGAAGGAGTCAATAAATCTTAATTATTTAATCTAACAGCTATTATTTTATCTTTTACTTCAAAGATAACTTTTTTTATATCTGTTGAATCAAAAACACTACAAGCTAAAGTATAAGTAACACTTTCTAAGTTTTCATCATTTAAAGAATTAAATGTAATCGTTAAAATATCATTATCTAAGCTATAATCTTTAATATCTTTATAATTTAAATAACTTTTTAAATTAGTACTGGAAGTAAAACTACCTTTTAAAGAATCTATTATTATTTTAACTTTATCTTCCCGACTATTAATATATTTAGTAACCGGAACATAGTAATCACTATTATCATTATTAAAAACATAATATAAAACAACACTTTGAATATCTTTTAAACTATTAATAGCAAAGGTTTTATTAATACCAAGAGAATTATCCAATATATCTGGTAAAGTAATATTACTTTTTTCTAATTTATTAACAATTTTCCCATCTATTTTAATTTGAATATTATTAACCCCATTTATTTCTAATAAACTATAAACAATACTCTCAATTACTTTTTCTTCTAAATCTTTATTTACTTTTAATAAATCACTTGAAAAATCAATTATTAAAGTATTATTAACATAATCTATTTTATTTATTTTAGTATTACTTGGTATTAATCCTTTTAAATTATTATATTTTTTATTACTGGTATATAAATTTTTTAAAATTTCTAAAGCTTGTTTAGAAACTTCTTCAGGGTTTATTAAAATATCAACTTTAACTAAATAATTATCTTTATTTAATAAATAGATATGGGTTGTATTTAAATTACTAACATATTCAACTTCATCTAAATTAGTATTTTTATCTTGATTTAACATATCAAAAGAAAACGTTACTAACATAATAAATAAAACTAAAGTTGTTAAACTTATTCTTTTTAAAGCTTTTTTTCTTAACATAATTCACCTATTTAAAGATATGAAAAAACGTACTTATTTAGTACGTTTAAAGTGATATTTCATTTAATTTTAAAAGTTCAACAACAGCTGCTGCACGACCTTTAACACCTAATTTTTGCATAGCATTTGAGATATGATTACGAACAGTTTTTTCAGATATTTTTAAATAACTAGCTATTTCTTTCGTCGTTTTATTTTGAATTAATAAATTAAATACCTCTTTTTCTCTTATTGTTAATATATTTTTCATAAACCCCTCATAACTAATATAGTATATGCAGGTTTTTTAAATTGGCTAATTATCTTTAAAACTAATTGAAATATATTTTTTTTCAGTAAACTCTTCTTGTAAACTTTTCATAATATTAACAACTAATGTTTTATCATGATTAGAAGCTGAAATAGTAACTTCTACAATATCACCATCTATTTTAACAAAACTATTTAATTTAAATTCATCTTTAATCTTTCTTTCTAAAGTTTCTTCTAAAGAGGCAATATTCGATAAATAACGTAAATCTTCATAAACTTCATTCTTTTCATCAACTGTTAAGTTTTTATCACTTAATTTACCTTGTAATTCATTCATTAAAGTCGTTCTTTCATTATCAAGTTCTACCCGCATACTAGTTATTAACTCTGAATCTTTAATCGTTACAGTTTCATTACTAACGGTATCCACGGTATTATTTTCCGTGTTAAAATTACTATTATTAGTTAATAATAATTCATTTGGCATTGTAATATAATAAACACTTAAAACAAGAGCCAAACTAGTTAAAGTTAAAAACCAAATACCTTGTTTATTAATCATAGAATCCTCCTAATTCATTATATTTAGAATTAAAAAAATTATAACTGATTATAAACAATTAATTCATGTTGACATCTAGTAACAGCTACATAAAATAAATATTTTTCAAAACTTGTATATTTATTAACTAAATCTGTATAAATAATAACAAAATCAAATTCTAAACCTTTAGCTAAATAAGTAGGAATAATAACTAAATTAGGATTTTTTATTGAAGAACTATCTAACATATTCGAAATATTAAATTTATCTTTTAAATAATTATATAATTTATTTGTTTCTGAATCAGTTTTCGTAATAATAGCAATTCTCTTATAAGAATTAAGACCATATTCTAAATCTTTAACAAGATAATTAAGATCTTCCGTTTCTCTTTCTATAACTGGTTTTGCTATATTTTTTCGAATAGCTACAACATGATTTAAATTTAATATTCTATTAGCATATTCAATTATTTCTTTACTAGAACGATAAGTTTTGGTTAATCTTAAATATTTGGCTCCAATTACTTTATTAATATCATTTAAACTTTTATAATGATAATAAGGATTAATAGTTTGATTAACATCACCTAAAATAGTAAAAGAAGCTTTTTTAAAGATATTTTTTAAGATAATATATTGCATTAAATTATAATCTTGAGCTTCATCAATAACGATTTCTTTAATTAAATTACTATAAGGAAATTCATTTATTAAACCTTTTAAATAAATCATTAATAGACTATCTTCATAATTAATTTCTTTTTTATTAACAAATTCTTTTATTTCTAAATCAGTTAAAGGATAAATACTTTGAAATATTTTACTTTTATAAAAATTAGTATAAATAACTTTAATATCTTTATTAAAATTTGTAAGACTAATTAATTTATTAAAAATACTTTTACCTAGTTTTTTATAACTAAGATCATTTTGTAAACAAATATATTCGGAGATACTTTCAAATCTTTTTATAATAGTTAATTTTTCATATCTTTTTAATAATTCATTTAAAGATGACCTGGAATAATAAATTAATTTATCTTGATAATCTTCTAAAAATTTAAGTGAATTACTTAAATCCAACACATAGTTTTCTAATAATTTAATCATTAAATCACTTTGTTTTATTTTAACTAAATCTTTGTTAAAATCTTTTTGTTGATAAAATCTTGCAATAAAGTTAGGAAAACTTTCAACTTGTTTATATTCTTTTAAATAAGTACTTTGAAAATCAGAAAAAGTAGTTTCTTTAGTATTATCTTCTCCTAATTCTGGTAAAACGTTAGAAATATACTTTGAGAATAAATCATTAGGAGAAAAGATTAAAATATTTGCACTTTGTAAATTAGTTATTTGATATAAAAGATAGGCAATTCTATGTAAGGCAACACTAGTTTTACCAGATCCAGCTATTCCTTCTACGATTAAGTTTTTATCACTTAAATTACGAATAATATCATTTTGTTCTTCTTGAATGGTATTAACAATATTTTTCATTTTATCACTAGAATTAGTAGCTAAAACTTGTTGTAACAAATCATCAGTGATATTTAAAGAATTATCAATTATTTGTAATAATTCACGATTTTTAATAACATATTGTCTTTTTAAAGTTAAATTACCTTCTATCTTTCCACTAGGAGCAAGATACGAAGTATTACCTAAATCATTTTGATAAAATAAAGATGCAATCGGACTACGCCAATCATAAATTAAGTTTTCATTTTCCTCATTAGTTAAATAAGTAATACCAACATAAACTTGATAATTCTTATCTGATTCAAAGTCAATTCGTCCAAAATAAGGATTATCTTTAATACGGAGTAATTTTTTTAAATATTTAGCCTTACGTTCAAATTCATTTAATTCCATATCACTAGCTAATAAATTACTTTGAATTTCATATTTATCCATATTTCCTATTTCACTAAAAATAAATTTTTGAAATTCATTAATTTTGATGTTTTCAATTTCAAGATTACCTCCTAATTCTTGAATCCTTTGATCAAGTAAATTAAGAGTTTTGGTTAAGTAAGAATTTTCTAATTCTCTTAATTCATTCATTTTACCTCCATAAAATAAATGATCTTTAAAAAACTGTGATTAAATCATATCTAATAACCATGGTTTTGTCGAGAAATAACTTAAATTATGCTTTTTTTTCTTTTCATAATATGTTATAGTTTTATTAATGGAGGTATTATGAAAGAATTTTTCGAAACAGTTGATTTTATTAAAAGTAAAGTTAAAGATATTCCTAAAATTGCTATTGTTTTAGGATCAGGACTTGGAAGTCTAGCCGAGGAAATAGAAAATAAAACGATTATTTCTTATAAAGATATTCCTAATTTTCCTATTTCAACAGTAGCTGGTCATAAAGGAGAACTTATTTTTGGATCTTTAAATAATGTTCCTGTTATTGCCATGAATGGAAGATTTCATTATTACGAAGGTTATGATTTAAAAATGACTACTTATCCTATTCGAATCTTTAAATTACTTGGGGTAGAAACTTTAATTTTAACTAATGCAGCTGGAGGAATTAATCTTAACTTTGAAAAAGGTGATTTAATGATTATTGAAGATCAATTAAGTTTCTTTGCGGAAAGTGTTTTAAGAGGGCCTAATTTAGATGAATTTGGGGAAAGATTTATTGATATGTCTAATGTTTATGATAAAGCTTATATTGAACTTTTAAAACCTATAATGGAAAAAATTACTGGTAAATGCTTAACTGGGGTTTATGCTTATATGAAAGGTCCTACTTATGAAACTCCAGCAGAAATTAGAGCTTTAAGAACCCTTGGTGCTGATGCTGTTGGTATGTCAACTGTCCCTGAAGCAGTTGTAGCTAGACATTCTGGTTTAAAAACAATTGGTATTACTTGTATTACTAATATGGCAGCAGGAGTTAAAAATGAAGTTTTAACTCATGAAGATGTTAAAGAAACAGCTAAAAAATGTGAAAATAACTTTAAACAAGTTATTAAAGAATTAGTAACTACTATTAATCAGTTATAAAATAAACATTCTTATTCTTATAATAAGCATAGTTAATATTAATTAAAGATAAATTATTATCTTTAATTTTTTTATTTAACCAATCAATTGATTTATTAATACTAAATAAATTATCTTTTAAGACCTTCCCATCAATTATTAAACTAATAGGATAAGTACCTAAACTATTCTTCGGTAAAATAATTAAATCTTGCCCTTTTTTAATACAATAATCAACTAAACAAGGATTACTTATTCCTTCTTTTTTTAAACTTAATAATAAATTATCATAAGTAATATTTTCTTTTAATAAACCCTGAAAATTAATAATACCTCGATTAATTAATATATTTTCTTCTTTAATTTCTTTTTTAGATTCTAAAAATTTAGTTAAATAATAAACTATTATAGTTAAAATAACTAATAATAAAGTAATTATTAAATTAGTATTATGATATAAACTAAAAAGACAAATATTTAAAATAAATAATAATATTAATATTTCTAGAATAGTTATTGGTTTTTTATTAAAATAATAATAACTAAAAGCAATAATCATTAAATAAACTAAACATTTAATTATAAAATAAAACATAATATCACCAAAGATATCATGTTTCACTTATTACTTTTTTATTCACTTTTTTATCAACACTTAATTTATCTTTTATAATTAATAAAATATTAGCTAAAGATAAACCATATAACATTACTTGAATAGAAGCTATTTGATCAGAAAAATAATTAAAATTAATATTATATCCATATTTATGCCATAAAAACATATTTTGATCCAATAAAGCTCTATAACAGAAAATACTAATAGTTATTAATACTATAAAAGAAGTTAGATTATAAAAAATATTATCTTTAACTGTTTTAATATTTAAGAATGAATTAACTAAAATAAGTATTAATAAAATTATAAATGGTATAACTACTTTTAAAAATTCAAATAAATTAGCTCCAAATATATCTTTTTCTAATCTTTTAAACATAAAAACAGTTATATAAATAGTTGCTATAAAAGTAAGTGGTAATAATATATTTTTTAAAATATAAATTAATTTATTTAATATTTTAGTCATTGTTATTACCTCCTTCAGTTAAAGTATTAGAAATATTAATTAATATATTAGCAAATTCGATATATGAATTAGCAATTATAGTATAATCAGAGCTTAAACTATTACGAATAGTTGATGATGATACATTAGTTGAAAAGTAATAACTACTATTATTTTGAATTTCTTCCATAGCAAATTTTATTTGATTAGATAAGATATTAACATCATTCTTTAAAAAAGATCCTACTATTTGTAAATTTTCATCAACTTCATTAGTTGTTAAATAACTTAGATGAGAAGCATAACAAATATTTAAAATATCTGTTTGAAATTTTGATCCTAATTGATAAATATCATAATTAGTATAAAATTGATTAGGTATAACTTGATAAAAAGTTCCTGTATCTTTTAAAATATGACTACAAGTATATAATTTATTATATAAAGTATCTTTTGATTTATCTTTGTTTGTTGAGTTTTTATATTTTGTTAAATTATTGTCAAGTGTTTCTAAGTTTTGTTTATAATTTAAATATTTAGCATCAGTATCTGAAACATAAATAGTGGTTTTTACTTCTTCTGAATGATAATAGTTTATAAATAAATAAAAACTTGCTATCATTAATACTAATCCTAAAATACAATAAATAATTATATTTAAATAATCTGTAATAAATTTTTTCATATTCCTCCTTAGTTAGTTTTCTTTAAAACAACACGATAATGATAATGCTTACCATACCAATCTTCAGCTTCATCATGGATATAAATACGAAGTTCATAGGCATTCGCATCTTTTCCATTTACACTTCTTGTATCTAAAATATTATCTTTGATATTTGATAAATAATCTTCTTTTATTACTTTACTATTGACAATTAATTGATATTTTAATTGTTCTCTTTTTAATAAAGTTTGATTTGTACAACCATCATTAATACTATTAACTGGTAGATCTTCTAAATATAAAGTATATTCTTGTAAATCATTTCCTTGATTAATTATTTTAAATTTATATGGTAAAACATTATTTACATCTTCATCTGAAACATCAGAAGCATCTGTTTCGTAAATACTATTACCATTGTCAATTAAAACAATATCACCTGTTTTAGTTCCTTCTCCAGTAACAATTGAATATTCACCAGTTGTTCTTAGAAAGAATAAATACCAAGTATAAGTTCCAAGAACAATAAAAAGCAATAATAGTAATGATCCACATATTAATAAAACTTTATTTTTCATAATCATACCTCTTTCTCTTTTTTACAGTTGTATTCCTAATTAATTTCATAATATCAAATGTAATAATACCAACACATGGAACAACTATTGCTATAATCCAACCATAAGCTTGAGATAGAAAATATTGAATATAACCAATCTTTGGTATTTTCATGATAACTTTACCATAAATTTGATCTAAAGAAACAGCCATCTCATCACTTGAATAGTTATTATCACCTTTAAAAACATAAACTTTTTCACCTTTTTCATTAAGATTAGTACCAACTATTCGATGGGTAATCATTTTGCCAGGATACTTTGGATTAGTAGAATAATAGGTACAAATATCACCAATTTTTAAATCATCGGTTCTTTTGATTAAAATTGCATCTTGAACATGAATTGTTGGTTCCATACTAGGAGAAACTATTACATAAGCTCCAAATAAAGGTGGTTGCCAATGACCTGTATTAACATTTTTAGTAACATCAATATAATAAGCTAGAAATAAAAATCCTATTAAAACTAAAATAACTATTATAGAATTCATAATAATACTAGTAATAAAATTAAACCACCATTTAATTTTTTGCCAAATTGTTTTATTTTCCATTACATTTTCCATATTTCACCTATTTAGTTTTAGCATATGTATTTATTTTAACACCAAAAGTTTTATTCATGAAATCTTCATCTACTTTAGCATCTTCACTTATCCACATACGCAATACAAAATCAATTTTTTTATTTTTAACATCAGCTTCAGTAATATAATCTTGATATATTACTTTACCTTCAGTTTCTTCATAGTCACTATCTTTATAATCGGTAAATACTTTTACCTTATTATTAGGATTATATGAAAAATTAACTCCCTCCCCATTTTTTTCTAAATACAATTTAACATATTTAGGATTTAAAGTATTATCACTATTAGGAACAGCTGTTAACTCATAATAAACATCTTTAGTTTTTGATCCTAATAAAAGTGAAAAATGAAAAACATAGTTTTCTCCTTCAAAAAGTTTACCCTTACTATCACTAGTTGGAAATTGATTAATTAAATATATTCCTTTATCTTTATATGGTCCCGTGTTTTCAACATAAGTAACTATATAACGTTCTTTATCATCATTTTCTCCTTTAATACGCGAAATTAAAGTATTAATAGTTTGATTTCCTTCTAATAAAGTAATTGTTGAAAAAGATAAACCTAAAGCAGCTATAACAGCAAAGGTTGTTAATAAAAGTAAAACAATAAAAGATGGATATTTTCGTTCATTTTCTTCAACATAGTATTCTGTTACTTTTTCATCTATTTCTTTCTTTTTATCATCATTCATGCTAGACCTCCGTATATTAATATAGTACCACAAGAAAAAAATTTTTACAATCAGAAATAGAAAAAAAATAAGGAAAATTAAAAGAACTAATTAGTTATTTAGTTCTTCTTCAATTCGTATTAATTGATTATATTTACAAATTCGATCAGTTCTTGACATTGATCCAGTTTTAATTTGACCTAAATCAAGTCCTACGGCTAAATCAGCTATAGTTGTATCTTCGGTTTCGCCACTTCGATGTGAAATAACGGTTTTATAATTATTTTTCTTAGCAAGTTCAATTGTTCTTATTGTTTCGGTGATAGTACCGATTTGATTTACTTTTAATAAAATGGCATTTCCAGCTTGCATATCAATTCCTTTTTGTAAGTATTCACTATTAGTAACAAATAAATCATCACCTACTAATTGAATTTTATCACCTAATCTTTTAGTTATTAGTTTAAATCCTTCCCAATCATTTTCATCAACAGGATCTTCAATTGAAATAATTGGATAAGTAGTTATTAATTCTTCATAGAAATCTATTAATTCTTCGGTTGTTAATTTTTTATTTTCACCTTTTAAATAATAAATACCATCTTCATAGAACTCACTAGCTGCAACATCTATTCCTAAATTAACATCAACACCTGGTTTATATCCTGCTTTTTCAATAGCTTCCATGATAAGTTCAAAGCCTTCTTTATTTGTTTTTAAGTTAGGAGCAAATCCTCCTTCATCACCAACACTTGTTACATATCCTTTAGCTTTTAAAACACTTTTTAAAGCATGAAAAACTTCTGCTCCAATTCTTACTCTTTCTTTGATAGTACTTGCTTCAGGAATAATCATATATTCTTGAAAATCTAAATTGTTATCCGCATGTGCTCCGCCATTAATAATATTCATCATTGGTCTTGGTAAAGTTTTTCCAACGCCTACATATTTATATAATGGTAAGCCTTTGAAATTAGCTGCTGCTTTTAAAACAGCCATAGAAACTCCTAAAATAGCATTAGCACCTAAATTAGATTTCGTCTTGGTTCCATCTAATTTAATCATAGCTTCATCAATGGCTTCTTGTTTTAACACATCCATTCCAACAACTAAATCACGAAGTTCATGATTGACATGATTAACAGCTTTTAAAACACCTTTTCCACCAAAACGACTTCCACCATCACGTAATTCTAAAGCTTCTCTTTCCCCCGTTGATGCTCCACTTGGAACAGCCGCTCTTCCCATAACGCCATTTTCTAAAATTACATCAACTTCAACTGTCGGATTTCCCCTTGAATCTAATATTTCTCTTCCTATAACATTTTTAATTTTCATTTTTTCCTCCTATTGTTTATTTTTACTTTCAATCTCTTGAAGTTCAAAACGATATTTTTGTTTTACTTCAGGATATTTATTTTTATCCACAAGGGATGTGAATAACTCTTTTGGTCTAGCATATAAAGAACCATCACCATATAATTGTCTATAAACAACTAACTCTTCTCCAGTTTCTGAATGAATAGCAATATCAATTACTAAATAATAATCTCCTTTAAAATGCTTATAAATACGATTTTTTAATACTTTCATTTCTTTAAATCACCTACCAATTTTTTAAATTCTGCTCCCCTTTCCTCACATTCTTTATATTGATCCCATGAAGCTGAAGCCGGACTTAAAAGAATAACATCATTTTCCAAAGAATTACTATATGCATCTTTAAAAGCATCTTTTAAATGTTCATGAATAATAGTTTTAATACCTAAACTATTACCATATTCGAAAACTCTTTCTCGACATTCTCCTATTCCCAAAATTAATTTAACATTTTGCATATATGGCGTTAAATCTTCAAATTTTTGACCTCTTTCTAGTCCACCTAAAAATAAAATAATTGGTTCTTTAAAAGCAGATAAAGCTATTTGCGTACATTTAATATTAGTAGCCTCGGTATCATTATAAAATTTACGATCATTAACAATATCAACTAATTCTAAACGATGTTCAACACCCCGAAAACTTTCTAAAACTTCCCTAATATTTTTACTAGGAACATTTAATATCTTAGCAATAGTAATAGCTCCTAAAGCATTACTAACATTGTGATTTCCTTTTAAAAACATCTGATCTCGATTCATAATAATTTCATCTTGATAAATTAAATCATTATTTAAATAACAAGCATCAGTTTTCTTTTCTAAAGAAAAATAAAGTTTCTGACTTAAAATATTCTTCGTTTCTTCTAAACTATCTAAATTATCTTCATTAATAATAGCTATATCATCTTTAGTTTGATTTTTAAATAACTTTGCTTTAACTTTTTTATAAGTAGCATAATCACCAAAAAAATCAATATGAGCTGGACTTAAATTAGTTAAAAGAGCTATATCAGGTTTAAATTTATCTAAATTAGCTAATTGTTGGCAAGATATTTCCATAACTAAAATATCATTTTCTTTAATTGAATCAAGAATACTAGTTAAAGGATAACCAATATTACCAGCTAATTTAACTCTTTCTCCATAATAATTTTTCAAAATATTATAGGTTAATGTCGTTGTTGTTGTTTTACCATTAGTACCTGTAATAGCAATTAATTTTACTTTAGGTAATAAGTGATAGGCAAACTCTACTTCATTAATAACTGGAATATTTAATTCATTAGCTTTTAAAACATATTTATGATCATTTCTAATCCCAGGATTTTTAATAACATAATCAAAAGTTTCATCTAATAATTCATCAGGATGCGAACCAAAAACACATTTTACTCCCAATTCTTTTAATTCTTTTATTTTTTCACTATCTAATTTACTTTCTTCTTTAGAATCATTTAAGACTACTTCATTATTTAATTTGATTAATTTAAAGCAACAAGCTGTTCCACTTCTAGCTGCTCCTAAAACTAATATTTTTTTATTTTGAAACATATTCTCACCAAGTTAATTATATTATTTATTAAGTTAAAAGTAAATAAGTTGACTATAAAATTAATTTAACTTATAATGTTTTTGGTGATATTATGTTATTTGCAACTACTAATTTAGGTAAAGTTAAAGAAGTAGAAGATATCTTAAAGACTAAAGTTTTATCTTTAAAAGATTTAAATGAAAAAATTGAAGTAGATGAAAATGGTAAAACTTTTTTAGAAAATGCTATTATTAAAGCTAAAACTATTTATGAAAAAACCAAAATACCTACTTTAGCTGAAGATAGTGGTTTAGAAATAGAAGTTTTAAATGGTTTCCCTGGCGTTTTAACTAATCGTTTTTTAGGCGAAAAGAAAACCGATTCTGAAAAAAATCAAGCTCTTCTTAATATGATGAAAGATAAAGAGAATCGAAATTGTCAATTTGTTTCGGCTTTTGCTTTTTATGATGGGAAACATCTGGAAACAAGTGAATCTGTTTTAAAAGGAACAATTGCTTATAGAGAACAAATAAATATGGGATTTGGATTTGATAGTATTTTTCTTTATCAAGATAAATTTTTATCCGATATGACTATCCCTGAAAAGAATAAAATTAGTCCTCGTCAAAAAGCTTTAAAAAATTTAGGTAACATTTTTTTACAAAAAGATATTGATTTAATAAATTAATTATGGTATTATAAATTAGCAAATGTGAAATGGACCCTTAGCTCAGTTGGTTAGAGCATCCGGCTCATAACCGGGCGGTCATAGGTTCGAGTCCTATAGGGTCCACCATTTTTGTTTTTTTGCGGGTATGGCGGAACTGGCAGACGCGCTAGTCTTAGGAACTAGTTCTTCGGAGTGCAGGTTCGATTCCTGTTACCCGCACCAATCTTATGCATATATCGAACTTTTAAGAGTTCGTTTTTTTATTAATATTTATATGCATAAAATAAAACAAATAACATAAAATAATATTGACAATATATTGAAGATATATTGACTAATTGATGTAGATATGATATAATTCCTATAGATTGGAGATGATATAATGAATAATATTTCTAATGCAATAAACATGAGTTTTAGAGTAGATAAAAATTTAAAAAAAGAAGCTGATAAATTATTTAAGAGTCTTGGAATGAATACAAGTGTTGCCCTTAATATGTTTCTATCTCAAAGTGTTAGAGAACAAAGCATTCCTTTTATACCATCAATGGAAGCTCCAAATGCTAGATTACTCAGTGCTATAGAAGAAGTTGAAGCTATTGAAGAAGGTAAAATCGAAGCTAAGAAATATAAAAATTTTGATGAAGCTTTAAAGGATATTGATTAATGAAATACGAAATAATAATGACCTCAGCTTTTAAAAAAGAACTTAAAAATCTAAAAAAAAAATAAGGATTTATCAAAATTAACTGAAATTGTAAATAAACTAGCAAATGATGAAAAATTAGATTTAAAAAACAGAGATCATTCACTTGTAAATAATTTACGTTTTCAAAATTGCAGAGAATGTCATATAGAACCAGATTGGTTATTGGTATATAAGAAAAACTATGATGAATTAATATTATTTTTAATTGAAACCGGATCACATAGTGATTTATTTTAATCAAAATGATGTTTTAAGTTAAAAAAATATGCTCTTTTATTGAATAAGCATATTTTTTATTGTTCTTCAAAAAATTTTCCTATCGGTTGTCTTAAAACAACAAATATTCTATATAACAGAGAGTTGCTATTGCTATAAGTTTATCTTATAGATAATTGCTGATAAACCAGCGGGTAATTTAGATAAAATAACGGAAAAAGAAATCTTAGATATTTTTCAAAAACTAGCTCATGAAGATGATAAATGTGTAATAATTGTTACCCATTCCCCTAATGTATGTCAAATGGTTGATAAAATATATGATTTAGAAAAAGTTAAGTAAGCAGATAATAAAATCTGCTTTTTCTATAAATAATAAATATCTTAATTTAATATCATATAATATGGAAGATAGATTAGATAAACTAAATGATATTAAAATAGAAAATTATATCTGGGTAATTTATATCTTTATTATTATTTTAAGTTGGTATGCTAATAGTAAAGAAAAAAACTTTCTAATTAACCAAGATGAAAAAAGTAGAAAAGAATATCAAAATTTACTGATTCTTATTTTTACTATTTTAATAATAATTTATTATTACTTTGCTAAATCAAGTTATGATGATATAAAAAAATTAAAGTTAAATGATACTAATAAAAAGAAAGTATTAACTTATATGTCTTTTTTAGGATCTTTCTTAGTTTTAATAAGTGGTATTATCTTTTTAACTATTGCTATTAATGATGAAAACCTTGATGTAGAAATAGCTTTTAATTAAAAAAATAATATAAATTTCTTATATTATTTTTTATCTAAATAATCTTCATCAACCGTTTCATCTATTTCTTTCATAGCATCGGATTCATCTACAATTTCTTCCCAATCATCCATATTATCATCGGCTAATATTTTTACTTTAGTATCACCTATTAATTCAATTCCAAGTTCTTCTTCTACTTTATAATTGATTTTATTACCATCAATTTTTACTTCACGACAAGTAGGATCTTTTAAAGAACGAACAATAATAGAAGCATCAGAGTAATCAACACCTTCTTTTTCACGAATATTAACATTTTCTTTATAATTAAAGGTTTCTTTTACAACATCAGTTTTTGTATCATTATCATAAGAATACCAAATATTTATATCATAACTACCTGTAACTGTAATAACTGATCCTTCTTTATTACCTTTAAAATTATGATTAATAACCCAACAACCAAGTACATTACTAGGGGTATTATTAACATTTACAAAATGACTATGATTAAATATTTTTTTACCTTTTCCTAAAACAGCTTTCGTAACAATTTCTCTATAACTAGACATAAATCCTCCTCAATTTAATTTATGCAAGAATTTATGTTTTGAATACTATTTATTAAGATTTAATTATTTATCTTTATTATTAGTATCGTTTATATTATAGAATTCTCTTATTTGTTTTTCTATTTCTTCAGCTAATTTTTTATTAGTTTTTAGAAGTACTTTAACGTTTTCTTTTCCTTGACCTAATTTTTCTCCTTTATAAGCAAACCAAGAACCAGATTTTTCGATGACTCCTGTATCTACTCCTAGATCAATTATTTCGCCTTCTTTACTAACTCCTTCTCCATACATGATATCAACCGTTGCTGTTCTAAATGGAGGAGCTATTTTATTTTTAACAACTTTAATATTAGTTTTATTTCCTGCTATACTATCACCTATTTTAATAGCCTCGGATTTTCTAACATCTAATCTAATCGAAGCATAAAATTTTAAAGCTCTTCCTCCTGGAGTTGTTTCAGGATTTCCAAACATAACCCCTACTTTTTCTCTTAATTGATTGATAAAGATAGCAATTGTTTTGGTTTTATTAATCGTTCCAGATAATTTTCTTAAAGCTTGGCTCATTAATCTAGCCTGTAAACCAACATGAGAATCTCCCATTTCTCCATCAATTTCTGCTTGAGGAACAAGAGCAGCAACAGAATCGATTACTACAATACTAATAGCATCACTTCTAACTAAAGCTTCACATATTTCTAAGGCTTGTTCTCCGGTATCTGGTTGAGCCAATAATAAATTATTAATATCAACACCTAAATTTTTAGCATAAACAGGATCTAAGGCATGTTCAGCATCAATAAAAGCCGCTCTTCCTCCTAATTTTTGCACTTCAGCTATTGCATGTAAAGCAAATGTTGTTTTACCACTTGATTCCGGCCCAAATATTTCAATTATTCTTCCTTTAGGATAACCACCTGCTCCAAGAGCAATATCTAAAGCTAGTGATCCACTTGAAACTACTTCTACTTTAGCATGATGATTATCTCCAAGTCTCATTACAGCTCCTTTTCCAAATTGTTTCTCCAAATCAGCTAAAACACTTTCTAATGCTTTATCAACTTCTTTATTTTTTTCCATAATCCTCCTCATATCTTAACTAATTTAATTGTAACTTGATAAGCTTAAATAATCAAGTAATTTGACTATTACTTATCAATAAACTTCCATGGACAAATCAAATATAACAGACTAATAAATAGATGTCAAAAGCTAAATTTTAAGAATTGAATATCTTTTATCTATAAAAATAAATAATTATACATAATTTATTAAATTTATTTGACATATTTTACATTTAATAATCATTAAATTAATTATTTTTACAAATTTTCTAAATTAAGTTATAATATAGAAAAGGAACTTATTATGATAATAGAAAATAATTGTATAAATGAATTAATTATTAATAAATCAAGATTTATTACTTATTTATATAAAATACATTCTAAAGAAGATATTAATAATTATTTAATTAATTTAAAAAAAGAATATAAAGATGCAACTCATATTTGTTATGCTTATATTCTTGATAATAATATTAAATTTGACGATGATAATGAACCATCTGGTACAGCCGGATTACCTATTTTAGAAGTTTTAAAAAAAAATAATTTAAATCATGTTATCTGTATTGTTATTCGTTATTTTGGGGGTATTAAATTAGGAAGTGGTGGTTTAATAAGAGCCTATTCTAATAGTTGTAGTTTATGTCTTAAAAAGACTAATTTAGTACCTTTAGAACTTAAATATAAAATTAAAATTATCTTAGACTATAATGATCAAAAAAAATTATCTTTTCTTAATAAAGATAATATTATAAATATAATTTATAGTAATAATATAATTTATTATTTACTTGTTAATAAAGATATTTTAACTAAATTAAATAATTTAAATATTAATTATGAATTATTAGAAGAAAATTATTTTTAAAGAATAAAATGACTTATAATCATTATTATTACTCCTAAACTAAATCCTAAATATAAATATTTATTTTCTTGATATTTAAAAGTTTCCGGTAATATTTCCGTTAAACTAATATTTATCATGATACCTGCTATTAAACTAAAGATATTACCTATTAAAAAGTTATTCATGAATTTACTTAAAAATAAATAAGAAAGAATTGCTCCTAATATTTCACTTAAACCGGAAATTAAAACCATGAGAAAAGTTTTTAATTTCTTTTTAGTTGCATAAAAAAGTGGAATAGCAATACTTATACCTTCTGGTATATTATGTAAACTAATAGCAATTACTAATTTAATACCTAAATTTAAATTGATTCCTGTTACCATAAAAGTAATAATTCCTTCTGGTATATTATGTAAAATAATAGCTAACATCGAAATTATTCCTATTTTTTTTAAAGAATTAGTATGTTCTTTTTCTACTTTTAAAGAAATATAATATGATAAAAATATTCCTAAAATAAAAGAAAAGGTAATTAATAATAATCTAAAAAAGAAATTATAATCTTTTAAATAAGTAAAAGATTATGGTATAAGATCAGTTACAGAAATAGTTAACATTACTCCACTAGCAATGGCTAGAAATAATTTTATTTTTATTACCTTTTATGTAAATAATAAAATAACCAAGAATAGTTGATAAACCTGCTATACTAGTTAATATAAAAGAAAGCAATATCTTATTCATAATTAATTTTATGTAATAATTGAAATTTATATTAATATTATGTTTAAAAAGCTAATAACTTCATATAATATTAATGCTAATGAAAATTTGCGAATTTTATGATATAAGATTGACTTTTATCATAAAATATAGTATATTATTATTGAATTTGAAAAGGTGCCTTAATATGTAAATGTTAATCGCTTCTAGGTGGTGCGAGCAATAAATGATCCTAGTCGTGAAATGTTAATCGCTTCCGAGTGGCGCGAGCAATAAATGATCTCGGTTGTAAATGTTTGAAAACTCTGTTAATATAATGGAGTTTTCTTTTATTTTATGATAGAAGTATGTACAGGAGTTGATAACGTGAAAGTACAGACTGGATATTTATATCATATCAAAGATGAATTTTTTGATAGAATCAATAATAAAGGTTTAATGATAAATCATGAAAATGGTCATTCCAGACCATCTTACTTAGCTATAAAAGATGATGATATATTAAGGTTTATTCCTTTAAGTACTAAAATTGAAAAATATAAAACTATTATTGATAAAAAAGAAAAGAAATACGGAACTTGCAAAACAATATTAATAAAAAAAATAGCTATTTTAATTCAAAATGCTTTTCCGACATTAGAAAAATATATTCAAAGTAGACATACAATTGATGGTAAATTTATAAAAATATCATCTGCAGTTGAAAAAGAAATTATAGATGATTTTGAGTACATGTTATCTTTAAAATCTAGTGGACTGAACTTATTTTTTACGGATATTGATTATATTAAAAACTTAATGATAGAAGAATTAAAATAATACTTATAAAATCTAAATAAACTACCAAAATAATAATATAAATTATCTTGGTAGTTTTTATTTTAAACAA
>CAMBUO010000007.1 GCA_945871105.1 uncultured Clostridia bacterium | reverse complement strand
GATTATTATGGGTTCGAAAAGCAATATAATTAGTATTTTTCTTTAAGTTATAAAGATAAACATAATCATTTTCATTAATAATTGGTATTTGTAATATTTTATTATTATAAAAATTATATTTAATATAACTAATTTTTTTCTCTTCTTTATTATAAATTATATATCCTTTAGTTTCTAAAATATTTAAGTATTTATAAATAGTGTTATATGATTTATAATTAGTTAATTTTTTTAAATCATTTAAACTTGGATAAAGAAATTTATCTTGGTAATAATGAACAATAATTTGAAAAAATTCTTCTTGCTTTTTTGTTAACATAAATCCCCCGAATGGGGTTATTATAACATAGATTTTTAAAAGGTGAACACTTTTTCACCTAAAAAACTTTCTAAATACCTATTAAATAAGCATCTTTGAATATTTTTCTCTTCCTAATAATTAGTTAAAAAAACTTATATTATATTCGGAGGGTGAAATGAAGAAAATATCATATGTTAAACAAACTGATTTAAAAGATTGTGGAGTAGCATGTCTATTGGCTATTATGAAATATTATGGTGGTTATGCTACCAAAGAATATTTAAGAGAAATTACTAAGACAACAAGAGAAGGAGTAAGTGTTTATGATTTAGTTGAAGGTAGTAAAATTTTAGGATTTGAAGCTAAAGCTATGAAAGGAGATATTTTAACAATTAAAGAAGATACACCTTTAATTTCTCATGTTATTATTAATAATTTAGGACATTTTATTGTTATTATGAAAGTTACTTCAAAACATATTACAATTATGGATCCAAGTTGTGGTATTAAAATATTAACAAAAGAAGAATTTCAAAAAATAACAACTAATGTTTATATCTTATTAAAACCTAAAAATCAAATCTTAAAACAAGATAAGGAAAAAGGTTTAAAAATACTCATCTTACCTCTTGTAAAAAAATATAAAATTACTATCCTAATCCTATTTATCTTATCTTTAATTTATACTCTTACAAATATTATAATGTCTTACCAATTTTCTTTTTTCTTAGATTTATTAAATAATAAAAATAATAAGACAATGCAACTTTTATTTATCTTTTTAATAAGTATTATTCTTTTAAAAGAAATAACGAATTTATTTCGGAGTAACTTAATCAATTATATTAATCATATTCTTGATAAAAGTTTATTAAAAGATACATATGAACAAATCATTCAACTTCCATATTTATATTTTCAAAATCATACGAAAGGAGATATTGTTACTAGAATTCAAGATATATTTACTATTCGCGATATTATTAGTAAATTACTTGGTGTATTATTAATTGATTTAGTTTTGATTATTATTTTATTAGTTGTTATTTTAAAAATTAATTTAAAATTAGGTTTAATAACTATTTTTCTAACTATAATTTATTTATTAATTAATTATTTCTATAACTTAATTATTAGTAAAAAATTAAAAACTTTAAAAGAACAAGAATCAATTGTCAATAATCATTTAATAGAATCTTTAACTTCTATAAATACTGTAAAAGGTATGCAAATAGAAGACACTTTATTAAATAAATTATTAGTTAAATATCATGATTATCAAGATACTAATTTTAGTTTATTAAGAAAATATTATCAAGAAAACTTTTTAAAGAATTTAATCTATAGTTTAGGTTTATTAATTATTATTTATTTAGGATTTCATGAAGTATTAAATAATAATTTTAGTTTAGCTAATTTATTGGTTTTTAATAGTTTATTAGTTTATTACTTTGATCCTATTCAAGATTTAAGTTCTTTACAAATATCTTTAAAAGAAGCAAGTATTTCTTTTTTACGAATTAAAGAATTATTCAATGTTTCAAAAGAGAAAATAGAGCCTGATTTAAAAAATATTAATCATCATTTAATAGGAAATATTAAATTTTCTAAATTAAGATATTCTTATAATAATATTAAAAATATTTTAAAGTGTGACAATTTAGAAATTAACGCGGGTAATAAAGTTTTATTATATGGTACAAGTGGGGTAGGTAAAAGTACTTTAATGAAATTATTAGTTAAGTATTTAACTAATTATGAAGGGGATATTTTAATTGATAATAGAGAACTTAGTTATTATAATTTATTTGATATTCGAAAGAAAATAACTTATTTATCCCAAGATGAATATTTATATACAGATACTATTTATAATAATATTGTTTTAAATAATAAAATAGCTTATCAAGAATATTTAAATATTTTAAAATTAACCGGTGTTGATAAAATAATTAAAAGAAGTATTTTAAAAGATTCTATGTTAAT
Source organism: uncultured Clostridia bacterium (assembly GCA_945871105.1). Taxonomy (GTDB): domain Bacteria; phylum Bacillota_I; class Bacilli_A; order RF39; family UBA660; genus RUG591. The sequence continues at coordinate 58,311 of CAMBUO010000007.1, read as the reverse complement.
AGAAAACAATGGATCTAATTTATCAGGAGGAGAGAGACAAAGAATTTTATTAGCTAGAGCTTTAGTAAAACAAAGTGATATTTATATCTTTGATGAATCTTTAAGTGCAATTGATATTAAAAATGAAAGATATATTTTAAAAGATTTATTTGATTATTTAAAGTATAAAACAGTTATTGTTATTAGTCATCGTTTTAATAATAGAGATTTATATCAACAATTTGTTTTATTAGATAAAGGAGTTATTTATGATTATTAAAGAGATTGATAAGTATAATTTAAAGATTAGAAAAATAATTAGTTTATATTTAATTTTTCTTCTAATAATACTATTAATTATTGGCTTAGAATTATTTAAGTTTAAAAATAAAGATAGTTTAGATTTAAAATATAGTTTAAGTACTAATAATACTTTATTAATTACTAGTTTAGATTTATTTAACTTTAATAAGATAGTAAATAGTCAAGAAATAATTATTGATAATAAAAAAATTAAATATGAAATCATAAATATTGAAGAAATAAACAAAAAATATAATCTGGAATTAAAGTTTAAGGAAAATATAAATATTTTTAAAAATAAAAAAATTCCTTTGGTTTTTAAGGAAGAAACTTTATTAAAATTTATACTAAGAAATATGAAAGGAGAAGATTAAATGCAAGAATTAAAAATTAATGAAATGAAAAATATTAAAGGAGGATCAGCATCATCTTGGATATTAGCAATGTTTGGGATTGCTTCAGCAATTGCTTTTATTTCAGGTGTTTTAGATGGGTTTACAAGACCTGTTAAATGTAATTAGGAGGGTTTTATGTTAAGTAAGGAAGAAATGAAAAATATTATAGGAGGAGCTACTATAAGTGGAGCCGTTATTTCAGCTTTAAAAGGCTATTTAGGTGTTTTTAAAGAAATTGGTCAAGCCTTTGGAAGTGCTATTCGAAGATTTACTGCTCATAATCTTTGTCAAATAAAGTAATATGGAATTAAAATTAAATAATAATATAATTAGATACGTGTTATTAATTATTCTAATACCAATTAGCTTTATTGTCTTAAAATATTGGTTTTGGGTTATCTTAGAAATAGGAAAATATTATGGAACATTTTTAAGAAATATTTTTGAAATTACTTCTAATTTGCTGTAAAGCGACATCTTTAAACGAAAAAAACATATAATATTTTAGAAAAAATGTCGATTTAGGTTGAATTTTGTTTTAAAGTTTGTTATAATCTATATTGATTTTAGAACGAAGGGAGGGAGTAAAGAATGACACATGTTGCTGTTAGAAACGGTAATCTAGACGGGGCTTTAAGAAAGTTTAAACAAAAAGTTGCACGAGATGGAATCCCTTCTGAATTCAAAAAAAGAGAAGCATACGATAAACCAGGCGTTAGAAGACGTGAAGCTAAAAAAGCTGGAATAAAAAATGCACGTAAACGTGAAAAAAATAATAGAGACTAGTCGAGAGATTAGTCTTTTTAAGTCATTTAGGAGGATATATGATAATAAAAAAAACACATATTGGATCATATGGTGTAATAATAAATAATGATAAAATTTTATTAGTAAAAAAAGCTTATGGAGGTTATAAAGGACTTTTAGATTTACCAGGTGGAGGAATTGAACATGAGGAAACTCCAGAAGATGCTTTAAAAAGAGAAATCATGGAAGAAGTAGGAGTTGAGGTAACCTACTATAAACTCTTAGATATTAAATCTGTTAATATAAAATGGCAAATGGATGATAAGAGAGTAGAAGATTTACAGCATATAGGTGTTTTGTATAAAACTAATATTAAAGAAGGTAAAATAAAGGATACTCCAGATGGATTAGATTCGCTAGGAGCTTCTTGGTATTCTATTAAAGATTTAAAAAAAGAAGATTTAACGCCATTTACCATTTATTCTTTAGAAATATTAGGATTAATTAATAAATAAAAACTTAGATTTATGAATTTTTTCCAATAGATTTATGGACTTTATAAAAGCAATTTGATAAAATTAAAGTGGAAGGTGATATTTATGTATGAAACATTAAAAAAAGCTATTGTTGATGCAATGAAAGAAAAAGATACTTTAAAAGTACAAACTTTAAGAGGAGTTAAAGGAGAAATTGATTTAGAACATATTAATAAAAAAGTTGAAATAACTGATGAATTAGTAATTGATGTTATTAGTCATCAAATTAAAACCAGAAAAGAATCTATTTTGGAATTTGAAAAAGGAAATCGCTCTGATTTAATTGAAAAAACTAATGTTGAAATAGAATTATTAAGTAAATATTTACCAGAACAATTATCCCATGATGAATTAATGAATTTAATTGATTCTGTCTTTGTTAAAGTTAACCCAACTTCATCTAAAGATATGGGTCTTATTATGAAAGAATTAACACCTCTTGTTAAAGGTAAATGTGATATGAAAGAAGTAAGTCTTATCATTAAAGATAAACTTAGTAATTTATAATGGAAGATTTATATACTTACGAACGCGAATTAATTAAGCAAGGAATAACTTTAATTGGTGGAATTGATGAAGTAGGAAGAGGTCCTTTAGTTGGACCAGTTGTAGCTGCTTGTGTTATTTTACCGTTAAATTATCAGTTAGAAGGATTAACCGATTCAAAAAAACTAAGTGAAAAGAAAAGAGAACAGTTTTATGAAATCTTAAAAAAAGAAGCTCTTAGTATTGGTGTTGGAATTATATCAGCCAAAAAAATAGATGAAGTAAATATTTATGAAGCTACAAAATTAGCTATGCAAGATGCTATTAAAAACTGTGCTACAAAACCAGAATATTTATTAATTGATGCTATGAAATTAGACACGTCTATTCCTAGTAATTCGATTATTAAAGGTGATAGTAAAAGTTTAAGTATTGCCGCTGCTAGTGTGATAGCAAAAGTTACAAGAGACAGAATGTTAATTGAATTAGATAAGAAATATCCAATGTATGATTTTAAACATAATAAAGGGTATCCTACTAAAAAACATTTAGAAGCTATTAATCAATTTGGTATTATCGATTTACATCGAAAAAGCTATGCTCCGGTTAAAGAATATTTAGAAAGGATGAAAAATGAAAGATAAATTAGAAAAATTATTAGATAATGCTTATGCTCCATATTCCCATTTTAAAGTAGCTTGTATTATTAAAACCAAAGATAATCAAGAGTTTATGGGGGTTAATGTCGAAAATGCTTCTTATGGTGCAACTATTTGTGCTGAAAGAAGTGCTATCTTATCAGCTATTAGTCATGGCTATAAAAAAGGTGATTTTCAAGAAATTCATATCATGAATTCAAGTTCGAAGATTGCTACTCCTTGTTTTATTTGTAGACAAGTCTTAATTGAATTTTGTAGTCCTGATATGCTTGTTTACTTATATACTAAAGATAAAGAAGAAAAACATCTTTTAGAAGAATTTACACCTTTAGTCTTTAATGAGGATAATTTATGAAATCTGGATTTGTTAGTATCGTAGGACGTCCTAATGTTGGAAAATCAACTCTTTTAAATGCTATTTTAGAACGTCATATTGCTATTACTTCGGATAAATCAGGAACCACTAGAAATATCATTGAAGGTGTTTATAATGATGAAGATTCTCAAATAGTTTTTGTTGATACTCCAGGTATTCATAAACCAAAACATAAATTAGGAACCGTTTTAAATAAAAAAGCTTATTCCATGACTACTAATGTTGATTTAGTTCTTTTCTTAGTTGATATTAAAGAAGGATTTGGGAAAGGAGATAGCTTTATTCTTGATAAATTAAAACAAGATAACCAAAAAGTAATTTTAGTCTTAACAAAAATAGATAAACTTAAAGATAAAGAAATTCTTTTAAAAGAAATTGATAAATTAAAAGAATTATATGATTTTTTAGAAATAGTTCCTATTTCTTCTCTTAAAAATACTAATATTGATGCTTTAATTAAAACTATTAAAAAATATTTACCAAATGATCAAAAATACTATGATGACACTTATTTAACTAATCAACCAACTTCTATGATGATAACGGAATTAGTAAGAGAAAAAGTATTAAGAGAAACTAATGATGAAGTGCCACATTCTGTTACCTGTTATTTAGAAGAATATGAAAATACTAAAGATTTAGTTAGTTTAGGAGTTTTAATTATTGTTGATCGAGATAATCTAAAAAAAATTATTATTGGTAAAAACGGATCAATGTTAAAAAAAATTGGTACAGCTGCAAGAATTGATTTAGAAGAATATTTTAATAAAAAAGTATATTTATCTTTATATGTTAAAACCATTAAAAATTGGCGTGATCGTGAAAAATATTTACAAGAACTTGGTTTAAAAGATGATTTAGATCTTGAATAAAATTTTAAAAAAACATCATTATATTAATGGTGATGATATGGAAAAAGTATTATGGGATTTATTTATGAAAACGGGTAATGTTAATTATTATCTTTTATATAATAAAGTAAGAGGTACAAATGGAAAAAATAACCGTCGAGGGAATAGTATTAAATGAAACTAATTATGGCGAAACTAGTAAAATTTTAAATGTTTTAACAAAAGACTATGGTTATATTTCAATTATGTCTAAAGGTTGTCGAGTTTTAAAAAGTAAACTACGTGGTATTAGCATGAAATTAGCTTTAGCTAGTTTTACTATTAATTATAAAGAAAATGGTATTTCTCTTTTATTAGAAGGAAATACGATTGATTCTTTAAAATATATTTTAACGGATTTTAAAAAAATGAATTATGCCATGTATTTAACTGATATTACTAAAAGTATTTTAAAAGATTATTTTAATCCGGATATTTATGTAATTTTAAAGAATGCTTTAATTAAGATAAATAATAGTTTTAATCCTTTACTAATTACGAATATTGTAGAGATTAAATATTTAGATTTTCTAGGAGTAAAACCTAATTTTACTAGTTGTTTAGGATGTGGCTCCGAGGATATTTTAACTTTTGATTTAAAACTTGGTGGATCCGTTTGTTCTAATTGTTATCAAGATACTTATTTATTTGAAAAAAACACTTTAAAATTATTAAATTTATTTCAAAGTGTTGATATTCAAAAAATAGATAAATTAAATATAAATAATTTGAAAGTAATTCAAGAAATAAATAATTTTATTAGTGAATATTATGAAACTTATACTGGTCTTTATTTAAAAGATAAGACGAAATTTGAAGTTTTTTAAATTATTAAATATTTTAACTTGCTAATTATGAAGAAAATAAATATAATTAAGTAGGAGGTAAAAATGAAAGTAAAAGTTATTGAAGAAAATTGTATTGGCTGTGGTGCATGTCAAAGTATTTGTCCAGAAGTATTTGAAGTAGATGGTGTATCACAAGTAATTAAAAGTGAAATTACTGATGCAGAAGAAAAAGAAGCTGTAGTCGATGCTATTGAATCTTGTCCAACATCAGCTATTGAAGAAATCAAAGAATAAACTTACTTATTCTTTTTTTTTAATAATTTTTTTCTTGTATATAAATAAAGATTAATTAGTACAACAATTAAAAAAGTAATGATAATAATAATTGGTAATAAATTCTTTTTACTAATTGTTAAATCTTTAATATTATCGAAATTTTTACTAACAACTTGATAATAATTGTCATTATGACTTAAAGAACCAGTTTTTAAATATGGTGAAACATCACTGGTAAATTTACCACCGGATATAAATTTGGGATGAGTAGTTTTAAAACTATCGGATAATAAGAAATTGTTTTTTAAAGAAGTAAAAGTTCCATTTAAAATATTAATGTTTTTCACTTTGGTATTAGTACTTGGAGTAGCTGTAAATTCATAGAAACTATAACCGTTTTCACTTATGATATTACCATCATTAATAGTTAATTCAATATTTCCAGCATAAGAATTATTGGATTCTATTTGAATACCAGCTCCACTACTATTCGTACCATTGCCATTAGGACTAGTAGGTGTATTATCTGGTCCTGTTGCTTTAATTGTTCCACCATTAATATTAATAATTCCTGATTTTAAAGATAAACCAGAATCAATTCCTTCAATGTAACCATCAACATTTAAAGTACTATATCCAGCTAAATAAATACCTGGTCCCGTTGATTTAATATAAGAATTATTACCTAAATTAATTTCTGGAGCATTTACAGAATCTTTAATTTGTCCATTAACATAAATACCAATTCCACTATCACCCGATGTATCATTTAAAGCATTAATTTTGGCATTAGAATTAACCTTGACTCCATAAGCTTTTTTATTTTTTTGATCAATAAAAATACCTGTCCATCCCTCTAAAGTAACATCGGAAGATACATTTAAAATACTATAATCTTCTTGATTAGTCTCTGATCCTTTAATAACCACCGCTCCATAATAAGGATTTCTTTCTCGAACAGTTCCCTTACCAGTTAAATTTAAAGTACCACCATCTAACTTAAAAACCATTCTTGGACTACTTATATCATGATTATTTAAATTAATCTCAATACTTTTATTAATATTTAAAGTATCATCAAAGTTAATATCATTTAGAATAATTAAAGGATTATCTAAACTAGCATATTGATAAGCTTCGAAAAAAGATTCAAAGAAACGATTACCAACTTTAAAATTAACAGCATCACTAGCCCTAACCATAATAGGTAATATTAAAAATAATAATATAAGATATTTAATTTTTTTCATATTCATCAATAAAAGATATGAAACTTAAGAAAAAAAATACCTATTATAAAATAAGTATTTATTGTTTAATCTTTTTCTTCTTCGTTTTTCTTTTTAAAGTTTTCAAAAAATCTTTTTCATCTTTATTAATTAGTCTTGAATCAATTATTTTACTAATAGTTTTATTATATATAAAGTCATCTTGAATATTAACTAAATAGATTAAAGTCTTTTCTTTATATTTAATATAGGAAATAGACATTAACCAAGCAATAGCCATTTGAACATAGTAATCACTTGTTTTTATTTTTGATACTAATTCTAAAGTTTTATCAATATAAATATCATGTAAATAATAATTTAATAAAAGAACAATACCAAATCTTTTAATCCAAGTATTTTTATTTTTACAAAGTTTTTTAGCATATTTAAAACCTATTTCTTGATTTTCTTTTTGTTTAAATATTTTTAAATTACTAACTGTTAAATCAACTAAAGCCCAGTTATCTATTTTTTCTAAATAATTATTTAAATAAGTAATTAAATCTTGTATATTTATTTTTAAATAACCATAGATAAATCCTTCTATCATGGTAAATTCATATAAATTACAGTTATTTATCTTTATAAAGGTTTGATAATCACCTTTACTAATTTCTTTAGCTATTTTTTTTAATTCATTAGTTCTAATACCAATTAAATTATTTGAATTAATAATTTTTCCATGAAAATCTTGATATTTTAAATCTTGTTTTGTTTTTAAATAATTATTTAATTCTTGATATTTTTCTTGATTCCAGGTTGTTTGAAAATTCATTTTAAAGACTCCAAGAAACTAGTTCCAAGGAAAGAAGAAAGATTAAAATTATCAGTTATGGTTGCACCTAAATCAGCAAATGTTTCTAAATTAGGAAGACGAGTAGGGTTTTTAAAGTTTTTATTATAGATTAAAACTGGAGTATTTTCTCTTGTATGATCACTTCCTTTATAAGTAGGATCATTTCCGTGATCAGCTGTTATGATTAATAAATCGTCATCATTTAAATTATTTTTAATATTATCAATATTATTATCAACTTCAAGTAGCGCATTCATATATCCACTTGGATTACGACGATGACCATATTTAGAATCAAAGTCATTTAAATTAGCAAAGCAAAGACCAGTAAAATCTTCTTTCATAGCTTCTTCAATTTTTATAATTCCATCTAAGTTATCTTTGGTTTTAACACTTTTGGTAATACCACAGTTATTAAAAATATCACTTATTTTTCCAATAGCTAAAACATCAAAATTATTTTCTTTTAACACATCAAGAGTTGTTTTAGAAGGTGGATCTAGAGCATAGTCATGACGATTAGCTGTTCTTGTAAAATTACCCGGTTGACCAATAAAAGGTCTAGCAATAATACGTCCTACTTTCCATTCATCTTTTAAAGTAATATTTCTAGCTATTTCACATATTTTATATAATTCATTTAAAGGAACTATATCTTCATGAGCAGCAATTTGTAAAACACTATCAGCACTAGTATAAACGATAATAGCCCCAGTTTCCATGTGTTCTTGACCTAGTTTTTCAATTATTTCTGTTCCACTTGCACTAATATTACCAATTACTTTTCGCCCAGTTTTCTCTTCAAGTTCTTGAATTAATTCTTTAGGAAATCCAGTTTCTGTGAAAGTTTTTAAAGGTTTGGTTGTTAAAACTCCCATCATTTCCAAATGACCAGTTAAAGTATCTTTTCCACAACTTTGACAAATAGCTCTTGTATAATAAGAATCACTTTCACTATCTTGATTATTTATTAAATTCATTAAACCCATCTTTTCTAAATGAGGTAATTTACCATTAGTAACTTCAAGTGTATGTAATAAAGTATTAACATTTATATCACCAAATTCTTTTTCATCAATTGCTCCACCAATTCCCACAGAATCTAAAACAATTAAAAAAATTCTTTTATATTTTTTATACATAATATCCTCCATTTTTAATTATATATTATTTAGAATATCCTTAAAAGTAAAAACTTTAAAAAAGACATTTTTTGACACCTAAAAATTTTAAATTTAATCTATAAATTCCTTTAATTTTATGATATTATATTAATAGTAGGTGATATAAATGCGAATGGATAGATATAATGATAATGAAGAAGTAAGTGAAAGTTTAAAAACAAGAACAAATAAAAATCAAGAATTATATACAGATGTTTATATGAATAATGTTTGTGTTGATATTAATAATTTAAAACATTTTATGCAAGAAGATAATGATTTAAAAGAAAATGAAAATTTAAAATTAATTAAAGAAAATAAATTAGTTGATGTTAAATATGAAGATAAGATTTATAATATTAATACTTTAATTGAAGAAGCACTTGCTAGTAAAAAAGATGATAATTTAAAAAGAAGTATTGATACTAAAGTAGATGATTTAGAAATTAATAATTTAATTGAAAGTATTAATGAAAATAAAAAAGAAAATGAAAAGGAAGTAAATGATGGTTTATTAGTTGATTTAATGCCAAGTGATAATAATACAGCAGTTATTCCTCCTTTAGAAACACCTATTTTAGAAGATAGTTATCAAGAAAATAAGATAAATAAAGATGAAAAAGAGGAAGAAAAAGGATTAGATAATCAGGATGAAAAATCAATTAATGAATTAGATAAAGATTTAAATTCTGTTGACGATGATAAAAATTATCATATTCTAGAAGAAAATAAATTAGTAGAAGTAGATGAAGATAAAAAGGAGTTAATAAAAGAAATAAAAGATGATGAGATAGATGAAGAAGAAATATTATTTGATGAAAAACCTAATCGAAAAATTGTTTTAATTGTCTTAATAATACTATTTCTTATAGCTTTAGTTATTGGTTTTTTGATATATAAAAAAATTATTAAAATTTAAGGAATAATAACTATTTTGCTTGAATTAATGGAAATATATGATATAATAAGGTTGTTTGAGTGGGAGAAATCCTACTCTTTAATTTAATAAGGAGGAGTATGGAAGATAAAGTTAAAGATTTAATAGGTAATTCTTTAGATGAGTTAGATTTATTTGTTGATAGTGTTTCTTTAGAAAAAGAAGATAATAATTTAACTTTAAAAATTTGTTTAGATTCTAAGAACATAATTGATTTAGAAATGATTGTTGCAGCTACGAAGATAATTGATCCAATTATAACAAAAGCGAATTTGATAGATGAATTTTATGTCTTAGATGTATATGGTAAAAGTAAAGGAAGTGGAAGTTATGAATGCTAGTGAATTTTTAAAAGCGGTTGATAATATTGTTAAAGAAAAAAATATAGATAAGGAAATAGTTTTTGAAGCTATGGAAGCAGCTTTAACAACAGCTTTCAAGAAAAATTATGGAAAAAGTAATAGTAAAGTAGTAATTAATCGAGAAACTGGTGATATTAAAGTATATTCTTATTTAACAGTTGTTGATGATAATTTGGAAGTAACTGATGAAGAAGGAAATACTTATACAAAAGAAATTAATCCAGAACTTGAAATAACTTTAAGTGATGCTAAAAAAATTAATAAGACTTTAGAAATAGGTGATACTATTGATACGGAGATTAAACCAAAAGAAGATTTTTCTAGAGTTGCAACTTCAACTGCTAAACAAGTAGTAGTGCAAAAAATAAGAGAAGCTGAAAGAAATAGTATTGTTGAAGCTTTTGAAGATAAAGAAGGTGAGATGTTACTGGGAACGGTTGCTTTAGAAGATACAGATAATTACTATATTGATTTAGGTAGAAGTAATGGTATTTTACCGAAAAAAGAGATTATTCCTGGGGAAAAAATTGAAATGGGATCATCAATTAAAGTTTATGTAACTAAAATTGATAATACAGGTCGTAATTTAGTTATTAAGTTAAGTCGTAGACATTATGGTTTTGTTAAACGTTTATTTGAACTAGAAATACCAGAATTTGAATCAGGTAACGTATTAATGTATGCTGTTAGTCGTGAACCAGGAGTACGTAGTAAAGTAGCTGTTTACTCAGAAAATCCTAATTTTGATCCAATCGGAGCTTGTATAGGAGAAAAAGGAGTTAGAATTGCAAGTATTATTAAAGAGTTAAAAGGAGAAAAAATCGATTTAATTAAATATGATAAAGATCCTAAAGTATTTATAGAAAATGCTATGGCTCCAGCGAAAAATTTAACAGTTTTAATTACTGATCCTAAGAAAAATGAAGCTATTGTTGTAGCTGATCGTGATAATTTCTCACTTGCAATTGGTAAAAAAGGAATTAATGCTAAATTAGCTAGTCGTTTAACTAAATATCAATTAGATATTAAAAGCGAAGAAGATGCTAAAGAATTAGGTATTAAATTACAATAGAGGATTTTATGAAAGTAAAAAAAATACCTTTAAGAACTTGTGTAGTTACCAAGGAAAAATTAGAAAAAAGAGAATTACTTCGCATTGTTAGAACGCCAGAAATGGAAATAAAAGCTGATTTAACAGGTAAACTAAATGGAAGAGGAGCTTATATCAAAAAAGATCTTGAGGTCTTAGAAAAAGCTAGAAAAAGTAAAATATTAAATAAATGTTTAGAAATAGAAATACCTGATTCTGTTTATGAAGAAATTAAAGAGGTAATTATAAATAATAAATAAGAAAGAGGTGGAGATATGAGTATTTTAGAGTACGCATTAGATGTAAATAAGGATGTTTCAGAAATTATTAATTTATGTCAAAGTTTAAAGATAAACAAGAATAAAGAAGATGATTTTTTAACTGAAGAAGAGATTATTTTACTAGATAATGAATTAGATTCTTTAAAAGAAAATGAAAATCCTGATTATGAGATTGATGAAGAACTAGAAAGTAAAGTTGATAACTTAGTTAGTAAAATTGATATTGACTTAGATGAAGTTAGTTCCAAAAAAGAAAAAGTAAAAACTAAAGTTGATAGTAAAAATGATGCTAAGATTAAGTTTCAAAAGAATAAAAAAGAAATTTATAAACATCGTAATAAATTGATGAATAATCAAGAAAGTGATGATGTTATTGTTTATCATGATAAAATGACTCCAGGAGTACTTGCTAGTTTATTAAAAGTTAATGTTTCAGAAATTATAAAAAAATTATTTAATTTAGGTATTATGGCTAATGTTAATCAAAACTTGAATTTTGAAACAGTTGAATTAGTCTTAGTTGATTATAATAAAAAATTAAAAAATGAAGAAAGTGTTGATAAAGCTAACTTTGAACAATATGAAATAGTAGATAAAGAAGAAGATAAAGTGGAAAGACCTCCAGTTATTACAATTATGGGTCATGTTGATCATGGTAAAACAACTTTACTTGATACAATTAGAAAAACTAATGTAGCTAGTGGAGAAGCTGGTGGAATAACCCAAGCAATTGGAGCTTATCAAGTTGAAGTTAATGGTAAAAAAGTAACATTCATTGATACTCCTGGTCATGAAGCATTTACGAAAATGCGTTCTCGTGGAGCTAGTGTTACCGATATTGTTGTTTTAATCGTTGCTGCTAATGATGGAGTTATGCCACAAACGAAAGAAGCCATTGATCATGCAAAAGCAGCTGGCGTACCAATTGTTGTTGCTGTTAATAAAGTTGATTTACCAGAAGCTAATGTTGATCGTGTTTTAACTGAATTAACAGAATATGGTTTAGTTCCGGAAAAATTTGGTGGTGATACAATTACTTGTAATATTTCCGCTAAAAAAGGTGATGGCGTTAAAGAATTATTAGAAACTTTATTATTAGTTAGTGAAATGCAAGAATTAAAAGCAAATCCAAATCGTTATGCAACTGGGACGGTTTTAGAAGCCAGAACTGATGCAAAAGTAGGAAGTATCGTTTCTTTACTTGTGCAAAGTGGTACTCTTCGTTTAGGAGATCCTGTTGTAATTGGAACAAGTTATGGCAAAATTAGAACTTTAAAAGATGATAAAGGTAATAATATCACGGAAGCTTTACCATCAACTCCCGTTGAAGTTACCGGTATTAACGAATTACCTCTTGCTGGAGATAAATTCATGGCTTTTGAAACAGAAAAAGAAGCGAGAAATATTTCTTTAGAAAGACAAGTAAGAAATAGAGAAATTGCTACTAATAAAGCCGGTATGAGTTTAGAAGATTTATTTGGTATGGTTGAAGCCGGTGAAAAAGAAATTAATGTTGTTTTAAAATGTGATGTTAAAGGTAGCGAAGAAGCTGTTAAACAATCTTTATCCAAAATTAATATTGATGGTGTTTGGATTAATGTTATAAGAAGTGGCGTAGGAGCAATTTCTGAAAGTGATATTCTTTTAGCTCAAGCTTCAAATGCCTTAATAATCGGTTTTAATGTTAGACCAAATACCAAAATTATGGATTTTGCTAAAGAAAAAAGTGTTGATATAAGATTATATGATATCATCTATAAAGTAATTGAAGATATGGAAAGTGCAATTAAAGGTATGTTAGATCCTACTTATGAAGAAGTTATTTTAGGAGAAGCCGAAGTAAGACAAATATTTAAATTCTCCAAAATTGGTAATATTGCCGGATCTCATGTTAATAAAGGTCTTATTAAAAACGGAGCTGATGCTAGAGTTATTCGTGATGGAGTTGTAGTTTATACTGGTAAAATTGGTTCCCTTCAAAGAGAAAAAGATAGTGTTAAAGAAGTAAAAAATGGTTATGACTGTGGAATCACCATTGAATCTTTCCAAGATATAAAAGAAGGAGATATTATCGAAGCATTTACTAATGTTGAGGTGAAAAAATAATGGAATCAGTTAAATTAGAACGATACAACAATGCTTTCATGGAACAATTAAATATCATCTTTGGAACCGAAGTAAAAAATCAAATTTTAAAAAGTGTTGTTGTAACAGGTGTTAAAATTACTAATGATTTAAGCTTTGCTAAAGTCTACTTTACTTGTTTTAATGAAGATAGAAAAATCGTTTTAAAAGAATTAAAAGAAAGTTCCGGTTTTTTAAGAAGTGAAGTAGCGAAAAGAGTAGATATTAGACATACTCCAGAACTTAATTTTGTCTATGATGAATCACTTGAATATGCTAAAAAAATCGAAGATAAAATAAAAGAAATTAATAGTTAGAGGGGTTATGGAAAGTTTTAAATTTTTAAGTAGAGAAGAAGAAAAAAAATTAAGTGCTAGTGAATTAAAAGAATATTACCAAAAAATGCGAAAATTTTATCAAGAACAAGGTAGGTTAAATGATAACTTTTATCAAAAAGTTCATAAAGTTTATACGCATATTGCTAAAATATTAAGGCATTATGATATTGAACTTCAAGGAATTGAGAATATTCCTCTTGATACCAATGTTATATTTGCTTGTAATCATTCAAATAGTCATGATTATTATAATTTACAAGAAATTTTACCTAATATCTTTTATGCTTTATCAGGTGAAGATACTTTAAATAAATTTAGTAAATTTTTACTTAAATTAGGTGCTTGTATTTTTATTGATCGAAACGATAAAGAATCAACTTTTAACGGTCGAAATATGCTAATTGAAAAAAGTTTACAAGGAAAAGATATACTAATTTTCCCAGAAGCTACTTGGTGTATTCATCCTGCTAAGTTATTACTACCTATGCATACAGGAGTTATAAAAATAGCCGGAATAACCGAAAAACCGATTATTCCTTTAGTTATGGAATATATTGATACCGATTTAGATGTCAAAAAAGAAAAAGATTTAATAAAAAAATGTATTATCCAAATTGGTACACCAATCTATGTCCATGAAGATGATAATACATTAGAAAAACTTTCAGAATTAAGAGAACAAATGGCAACTATTAAATGGCATATTTTAGAACAACAACCCCTTATGAAAAGAGAAGATATTGATTTTGATGTATATGAGAATCATCTTAACTTAAGAATGAATACAGCCATGTTTAAATATGATGTTTTAGAAGAACAAAAATTCATCTTTAACAACCAAGATTATGTATATAACGAATATCCAGTTAATCGAGTTTTCGTTAAAAAATATAAAAAGTAAAAAGGAGTAAAGATGACTAATTTATATTTTCCTATATCAGGTTTTTTTGTAATAATACTCTTGTTAATACTATTCTTTTCAAGAAAAAGAATTGATAGTGAAGAAACCAAAATTTATAGTTTAATGTTAATAAGTAGTTTTTTAGATATTTCAATATGTTTAACAACTATTCTCTTAGGTTATTTAGCGTATAATGATTTTACTTCTAAAATAATTTGGATTTTAAATAAAATAGATTTTATTCATTATATAATTTGGACATTTCTTCTATTTTTATATGTTTACTATATTACCTATAAAAATGATGATAATACTTTGAAAAAATATAATAAACTAAAAAATAGATTGATGATTTTAAATGTAATTGTCATTATTATGGAATTTTTCTTACCATTAAATTTATATAATGAAAATGGTGTTATGGGTATAAGTGGATTTAGTACAACGATTGTTTATATAACAGCTATAATATATATAATATTAATACTTTTAACTTTAATATTAAATATTAAAAAAGTATTTAATAAAAAATATATTCCTATACTTGTTTTAATGATACTTTTAATATTTATAGCTATTATAAGAGTAGTTAATCCTACTTTACTAATAATACCAACTGTTTTAGTTTATATCGATTTAATTATGTATTTTACTATTGAAAATCCGGATATAAAATTATTAAATGAATTATATAAAAATAAAGAATTAGTAGAACAAGGATATGAAGATAAATATAATTTCTTATTTGAAATGACTGAACAAGTTAAAAGACCTTTAATAGATATTAATCAAGTTTGTTTAGAATTAAAAAATGAAGAAGATATAAAAAATATTAAAGGTGGAGTTAATTTAATAATTTCTAAATTAAGAGAATTAGATTTTTCAATTAATAATATTTTAGATATTTCTTCAATTGATGCTCAAAAGTTAAAATTAGTTGATACTAAGTATAACTTAGATAATTTCTTTAAAGATTTAATCAGAAAAGTTAAAATGAATTCCGATATCAATGTTGATTTAAGAGTAGAATTACCTAATAATTTACCAATATTATATGGCGATTATATTAAATTAAAACAAATTATTTATTCTATTTTAATTAATTCATGTCGGAATAATCCAGAAGGAACTATTGAATTTAAAGTTAATTTATTAGAAAGATATGATGCTTGTCGAATTATTTTTACTATTTTAGATAATAGAAAAGATTTATCATTAAAAGATATTAATGAAATATTAAGTGCAACTGGAGAATTTAGTCCAAAAGAAATAGAAAATTTAGAGAAAACAGAATTTAATATGCAGTTATGTCAAAAAGTAATTAAATTTATGGGTGGACATTTAATGATAAAATCAAGTTCGAAAGGAACAGAAACAACAGTTGTTATTGATCAAAAAATGGTTAATAATCAACCTAAAGATTTCTATCAAGAATATAAAAATTTCTTTAATGATTATAAAAGAGTATTAGTAATATCCCAAGATAAAGAATTAGTTAATGATTTAAAAAGACTTAGTAATAAATATAATTTAACTATTATAAATATATTATATGGTACCTATGCAATTGATCGATTAAAAACGAATACTTATGATTATA
Organism: uncultured Clostridia bacterium; assembly: GCA_945871105.1. Classification (GTDB taxonomy): domain Bacteria; phylum Bacillota_I; class Bacilli_A; order RF39; family UBA660; genus RUG591. The sequence goes on along the minus strand of CAMBUO010000007.1, from coordinate 42,013 downwards.
TTTTAATATCTGATTCAATGAAAAAAATGAATGGATATGAAGTTTTACAAGAAATTAAAAAATTAAATTTAGATATTCCAGTTATGGTTATGCTAGATGAAAATAATAAAAAATTAGGTAAACATTTTATTGAAGATGGTTTTACTGATTATATCATTATTAATGATTTAGAAAATGAATTAACAAGAATTTTTGAGAAATTTGATTAAAAATAAAATAAACTATTTACAAACAATTAAAAGTTATATATAATTAAGAAAAGGAAACGAAGACGGGCTTGGAAACCTATCAGTTATATAAATAAAGGGATTCTTAGGAATAAGTAAAGTGGAACCGCGGATTTAATTCGTCTTTACAAATAAGAATCTCTTTTTTATTTTTAAGGAGGAAGATAATATGAAAATGGAAGATTTAGTAAATTATTGTAAACAATATGGATTTATATTTCAAGGAAGTGAAATATACGGAGGACTTGCTAATACTTGGGATTTTGGACCAGTTGGAGCTTTATTAAAAGAAAATGTTAAAAAAGCTTGGTTAAAAAAGTTTATTCAAGAAGATCCTAATAACGTAGGACTTGATTCAGCTATTTTAATGAATCCTAAAACATGGGAAGCATCAGGTCATTTAAAAACATTTGCTGATCCTTTGATTGATTGCAAAGAATGTAAAACAAGACATCGTGCTGATAATTTAATCAATGATTATACTAATAGTAATCAAGGTGATATGTTAACTAATGAAGAAAGAGTAGCTTTTATTAAAGAAAATAAAGTACCATGTCCAAAATGTGGTAAATCAAATTTCACGGATATTCGTCAATTTAATTTAATGTTTAAAACTTTTCAAGGAGTAACCGAAGATGCCAAAGCAACTATTTATTTAAGACCAGAAACTGCTCAAGGAATCTTTGTTAATTTCTTAAATGTACAAAGAAGTATGCGTTTAAAAGTACCTTTTGGTATTGGCCAAGTTGGAAAAAGTTTTCGAAATGAAATAACCCCAGGTAATTTTATTTTCCGTGTTCGAGAATTTGAACAAATGGAACTTGAATTTTTCTGTAAACCAGGAACCGAACTTGAATGGCATAAATATTATAAAGATTATTGCTATAATTATTTATTATCACTTGGTATTGATAAAGATAAATTAAGACTTCGTGATCATTCAAAAGAAGAATTAAGTTTTTATAGTAATGCTACTACCGATATTGAATATTTATTTCCATTTGGTTGGGGCGAATTATGGGGAATTGCTTCACGTACCGATTATGATTTAACTTGTCATCAAAACATCTCAGGAGAGAGTATGATGTATTTAGATCCTGAAACAAATGAAAAGTATATTCCTTATGTTATTGAACCATCAGTTGGGGTTGAAAGAACAGTTTTAACCGTTTTATGTGATAGTTATCATAAAGAAAAATTAGAAGATGGATCAGAAAGAGAAGTTATGAAATTTCATCCTTTCTTAGCACCATATAAAGTATGTGTTTTACCACTTGTTAAAAAATTCCATCAAGAAAAAGCTAAAGAAATATATCAAGAATTAAGTAAAAGTTTCATGACAACTTATGATGAAGCAGGTAATATCGGTAAACGTTACAGAAGACAAGATGCTATTGGAACGCCATTTTGTATAACAATAGATGATGAAACAATTAAAAATAATACGGTAACGATAAGAGATCGTGATACAATGGAACAAATTACTCTACCAATAGATGAAGTTACAAATTATATTGAAAATAAAATTAAATTTTAAAAAGCTATAGGCTTTTTTTTTATTATTAACTATGATATAATCATACATATAGTAAGAGGTGTTATATGAATAGTGAATTTATCTTATATTTAATTATTTGTTTTGTTTTAAGTTTTTTAATTGGTGTTGAAAGACAATATCGAAGAAGAGTAGTTGGTTTAAGGACAACTATTTTAGTATCCTTAGGAGCCTTTTTATTTGTAACTTTCTCTTTTTCGGTTGGAGCAACTGATTTATCAAGAATTGCTAGTCAAGTAGTAACCGGAATTGGTTTTCTAGGAGCTGGAGTAATATTAAAAGATGGTCAAAAAATAAGAGGTTTAACAACAGCAGCTACTCTTTGGTGTGATGCAGCAATCGGAACTCTTTGTGCAGGAGGTGCTATTCCAGAAGCTATTATAGGTACTATTTTAATCTTATTTTCTAATATTATTTTAAGATATGTTAATAAATTAATTAATAATTTAAGTGATAAAAAAAATTCTCTTTCAGAATATATGATCATTATTAAAATAAATAGAAATCAATCCAAAGAATTAAGAGAATTTATCAAACAACAATTAATAGATAAAAAAATAACTAATTATAATTCTAGTATTAAAAATACTTTAAAAGAACAAATTATTACTTATAGTTTTTCTATTTATAGTAAACAATTTTTGATTATAGAAAAACTAATTGATAATATAAATGATAATTATAATATAAATAGTATAGAATTAAAGAAAATATCCGAAGTTAATATTCAAGAATTAGAAGAAGAATTATAAAAGATATCTTTTATAATTCTTTAATATTTTCTTCTAAATTATAAATAAAAAAATTAATATCAGTTAAAGCATTATCTTTAGTAATCGGAGGAGAAGAAAAATATAATTCTTTTTTTAATAATTTATTTAAGCAATCTTCAACAAATAATTTAAAACGTTTACTAAGTTCAATACTATTATCAGTCATGTTCTTTTGATTTTCCGGTGATAAAATAATATTTTCATATTCAAGAACTAAATTATTATATTCATTGACAAAATTATTAGCTTGATTAACAACATCAACATAAATTGGATCACATTCACCTCTAATATAAGTAGCAATACCAGCCATTAGTTTATTAAATCCATATTCATAATCAATAACATATAAAGGATCTAAATTATCTTTATTAATTAGTCTTTCTAAGATAGAAATATAAACATTCATTTCATAAACGGTATTAGTATTTAAAGAGTTATAATAAAAGCAAAAAGCATTTTGATTACCAATATTATTACTTAATTCAGAAGAAAAATTAATAAATTCATTAGCAATTCTTAAAGCTTCTTGATTAATTTCTTCTAAAGATTTAACTATTTCAGGATTAGGTTTAGGTATTCCAGGTTCTAAAGCTAATTCTTGTTTTGTAATATCGGTATTGATATCATAAGCAAATAATTTATTAGTTAATTCTTCTAATCTTAAAGTATAAGGAGTAACAAAAATATCACTATTTAAAGCAACACTTGGTATATTTCCATTAGCATATTTCATAATTTCCCTACCTAATTCTTCACATTGTTTAGCAAGTTTTCCAGCTATATCAATATATTCTTTATAATTACTAGGTAAAGATAATTGAACTCTAGTACAAAACTCTCTTAAAGTTCTTAAATAATATAAATTACTTATCAAACTATTTTCTATAAATTTACTATCACTTAACATATTTCACCAATTAATTATATTATAAATATAAAAAATAATACTTGATTAAGATAAAAAAACGTGTTAATATTTAACTATAAGAAAGTAAAAGGAGTGAAAAGTATGTTAAAAATTAATAAAAATAATTTAAATTTACTTGACACATATTTGATAAAAGGGGGGGGTAGTAATATCTTCTAAACCCAGATCAAATAAGCTTTTACGAGGTTAAAACATGGTTAGTCAGTTAATAAACTGTTCTTTAATCGTGTTTTTTTGATTTATATTATAGAAGGAGGAATAAAAATGAATCAAAAAAGGATAATATTTTTATCAAGTTTAATAGTAGCAATTTTAGTCTTAAGTCTAGGAGTAACATTTGCTGTATTTAATTTTAACAAGACTAGTACTAATTCTAAACTAGTAGTCGGTGATATTTATATGCATTATAATGAAACTAATCAAATAACAATAGATAATGTCATGCCAAGTAGTACCTATGATAGTACTAATTATTTTGAATTTACTATAGATGGAAAGAATACTACAACCAATAAGGATATTTGGTATGAAATAGTATTATCATATGGAGATAATCATCCAACAAGAACAACCAGAATAAAAGATAACTTATTAAAATTTACTTTAGTTGAAATTAAAGATGATGTTGAAACAGTTGTTGTTGATAGTAAAAGTTATCAAGATTTAACAAGTCGAAGAATTTGGGTAGATACTATTAATAAAAATACAACAGCAGATGTAGTGCATACTTATAGATTATATATGTGGATTAGTAATGATACAAAAATAGGAAATGTAGATCAAGACTATACCATGGAAGAATGGAATGATGTATTTGCAAGTATTAAAGTAAATGTAACAGGAGATTTTAATGAGAAAAATATATATACTGACGAATCTTGCTTTAAGGTTGGAACAATAAATGATGGTAATGAAGTTGCTATACTTGACTATGACGAAACATGTGGAAGTGATGTTATTATTCCTTCTACTATTCAAGGATACCCAGTTACTGTAATTGGAAATAATAAAACTAGTATTATTCAACAATTAAACAATAAACAATCTAATTCGAATTTTAATAATCTAAATTATTATAATAAAAAATATGATTTAGAAGGTATGAAGCAGAGTGTTACTGGTTCATTTCAAGCTAAGTATCTAACAAGTGTAACAATACCAAATAGTGTAACAACAATAGGAAATTATGCTTTTACTAATAATCAATTAACAAGTGTTGTAATACCCGATAGTGTAACAACAATAGGAATTGATGCTTTTTATAAAAATCAATTAATAAGCGTAACCATAGGTAGTGGTATTCAATATATTTATCAAAGTGCATTTAATAAAAATTCATCTAGTAATCCTAATTTAAGTAGTATAAATATTAATAGAAGTTGTTCAGATATTAAGAATATTCCTGCATATAGTACTGATAGTACTAAATATTATCCTTGGTTATCAAGTAGTAGTCCTTATACAGCCAGTGGTGTAACTATCTATGGAACAGGTTCTGAAGTATGTGATAGTTATTAAAATATTAAAAATATACAAAATAAAAAGCCTTAGTTGGCTTTTTTGTTATGAAATCTATTTTTTAGGGTGGTTAGTATTTTGTTTTTTTCATTATCTGTTGATTCTTGCCAGATAATTTCAAAGAACACTCCCATACCTGGTAGGGTTACTTCGTCTCCTTCTTGAATACTTTCTTCAATGGCTTTTTTTATCGTTTTTTCATCATCATCTTTAAAGTTATTGATGATATAATCTCTTATTTTTATATTATCCATAATTTATCCTTTCAAATATAGTATGACGTTTTTTACATATTTTATGTAAATTAATGTTTATATTTTTTTAAAAACTTTACAAATTAGTTATTTTTTACTATAATATACTTGAAGTTAGGCATTTAGTGGGGAAAAGTGGTGAATATTATGTTAATGGGTGAGTATCATAATAACCTTGATTTAAAGGGAAGAGTTGTTATTCCAAGTAAATTAAGAGAAGTTCTAGGGGATAAAATTGTTTTAACTCGAGGACTTGATAATAGTTTATTTTTATATTCAGTTGCTACTTGGAATACTTTACTTAAAAAATTTGATACTTTAGCTTTTACGGAAAAAGATAATCGTAACTTTGTAAGATTTCTCTTATCTGGTGCTATAACTTTGGAATTTGATAAACAAGGTCGGATAATTATTCCAACTTATTTACAGGAATTTGCTAGCTTAGAAAAAGAAGTCGTCATTATTGGATCTTTAAATCGTGTTGAAATATGGTCAAATAAGAATTGGAATGAATTCATGAAAGATAATTTTAATCGTTTATCAGAAATTTCTTGTAATTTATTTAATTCAAATTAGGAGGTTTATATGCATTATAGTGTTATGTTAAAAGAAGTAATTGATAATCTTAATTTGAAGGATACGGGTATCTACGTTGATGCGACTTTAGGGTATGCTGGTCATACTGGAGAAATTTTAAAGCGAGTAAAAAGGGGTTTTATATTCGCCTTTGATCAGGATATCAATGCTATTAATTATAGCAAAGAAAAGCTTTCGAAAATAGGAAGTAATTTTTTACTTATTAAAAGTAATTTTTTATACATGAAAGAAGAACTTGCTAAACAAAATATTAATTCAGTTGATGGAATTGTCTTTGATCTTGGAGTATCATCACCACAATTAGATACGAAAGAAAGAGGTTTTAGTTATCACTTTGATAGTCGACTTGATATGCGAATGGATTTAGATAATCCCTTATCTGCTTATGAAGTTGTTAATAATTATAGTGAATCAGATCTTACCAGAATAATATCTACTTATGGTGAGGAAAAACATGCTAAATCAATTGCTAAAAATATCGTTAAAGCAAGAAACATAAAACCAATTGAAACAACTTTAGAATTAGTTGATGTTATTAAAAAAAGTATGCCGTATAAAGATACTATTAATAAGCATCCGGCTAAAAAAACTTTTCAAGCGATAAGAATTGAAGTTAATCACGAATTAGATATCTTAGAAACTAGTTTAAAAAATGCTTTATCCCTTTTAAATGTTGGGGGAAGAATGGTTGTTATTACTTTTCATTCCTTAGAAGATAGAATTGTTAAACAAGTATTTAAAGAAGTATCAAGTGTTGATCCAGTTGTAGCTAGTTTACCAGTTATACCAGATGCTTATCAACCTGATTTTAAATTAGTAACCGATAAAGTAATTTTACCTAGTAAAGAAGAATTAGAAGAAAATAATCGAAGTCATTCAAGTAAATTAAGAGTAATTGAAAGAATTAAATAATAAATTAAAAGGAGGATAACATGAAAAAAAAGAAAAAAGTAAAAATTTCGAAATTTGAAAAGTTTTTATATACTTTGACTTGTTTTTTATTGTTAGTTTCTCCAATTTTCATTGTGTTTACGAAATCAACTTTATCAGAAGTTAACTATGAAGTTGAAAAAATTAAAAGAGAAATTGCTAGTCAAGAAAAAGAAAATGAAAGTTTAAAAATGAAAATAAATGAACTTGCTAGTTTAGAAAATATTCAAAAAGTGATTAAAGATGAGGGGTTAGTTTATAATAACGATAGTATTAAGAACATTGATTAGGAGGGTATATGAAAAAAGAGGAAGGTATTAAAGTTAGTAATATAGTTTTAATCGTTACTCTTTTTTTATTTTTAATTTTAATTGGTCGGGTTTCTTATATTGCTTTATCGAAGGAAGTTGATGATATTAATATTCAGGAATTAGCTAGTAAAAGAACAACTAAAGAAACTATTTTAAAAGCTAATCGAGGAACTATTTTTGATAATTCAGGCGAAGTTTTAGCTGAAGATGTTGCTAGTTATACTTTAATTGCTTATTTAGATCCAAAAAGAACAACTGATGAAAAAAATCCGCAACATGTTGTTGATAAAGAAAATACCGCTTTAGTTTTATCAGCTATTTTAAAAATGGATTATAATACTGTTTTAGGTTATTTAAATAAAGAAGGTGTTTATCAAACGGAGTTTGGAGTTAAAGGAAAAGGTTTAACTGAACTTGAGAAAGATACTATTTTAGCTACTAAATTACCAGGAATTGATTTTCTTGAAACTACTAAAAGATATTATCCTTATGGTAAATTTTTATCTTATTTAATTGGTTATGCTAAGCAAGATGAAAATGGTAATATGGTTGGAGAATTAGGAATTGAAAAGTATTATAATCAAGAATTAACGGGAGTTGACGGGAAAACTGTTTATCAAAAAGATTTAAAAGGTTATAAGATAGCTGGTACTAAAGAAATGACTGAGGAAAAGATAGATGGATCGGATATTTATTTAACTATTGATAATAATGTGCAATTCTTTTTAGAAGAAGCTTTAAATAATGTTACTTCAAAGTATGAATTTGATGAAATAGATATAATAGTAGCGAAAGCTAAAACAGGAGAAATACTTGGTTATGCAACGACACCTAGTTTTGATCCTAATATTAGAGATATTAAAAATTATTTAGATTCTAATAGTTCAGTTGCTTTTGAACCTGGTAGTACGATGAAAATATATACTTATATGGCATCTTTAGAAGCTGGGGTTTATAAAGGTAGTGATACTTATCAATCAGGTAGTTTTACCACCAAAGATAAAACGGTTATTAGTGATTGGAATAAAGTAGGATGGGGTCGTATTACTTTTGATCAAGGTTTTATTTATTCTAGTAATACAGCTGTTGTTAATATTATGGATAAATATTTACAAGCAACGGATTTAAAAAGTTATTTAAAAAAATTAGGTTTTGGTCAAAAAACGAATATTGGTCTTTATAATGAAACAAGTGGTAAAATTGAATTTAAATATGAAACTGAAGTTTTTAATGCGGCTTTTGGTCAAGGTATAACAACAACTCCTATTCAACATATTCAAGCTTTAACATCGATTGCTAATAATGGGGAGTTATTACGCCCTTATGTTATTAAAAAAATTGTTAATGGTGATACCAGTGTTACTGAGAATAAAAGAACTAGTTTAGGAAAAGTAGCCAGTGAACAAACGATTGAATATATGAAAAATTTAATGTGGCATACAATTAACGATAATGATGGAGCCGGTCATTACTATTATATTGATGGCTTTGATTTAATTGGAAAAACCGGAACCGCCCAAATAGCTAGTACGAATGGAAAAGGATATTTAACGGGAGATAGAGATATTATAAGAAGTGTTGCTTTAATGTTCCCAAAAGATGATCCAGAAATAATTATCTATGCTGCTGCTAAAAGACCAAATAGTATTCAAGCTTTAGCAGAACCAGTTAAAGAAATAGTAAAAAACATTTCTAAGTATTATAATATTTATCAAGAAGCAACTAAATCAAATGGGACAACTTATCAACTTAATAATTTTATTAATCAATCAATTAAAGAAGTGAAAGAAATATTGAATAAAGAAAAAATTAATACCATAATTTTAGGAGATGGTAATAAAATTATTAATCAATATCCAATTAATACAACTATTACTACTTTTGATAAAGTATTCTTCGTTACTAATAGTAATAATTTAGTAATCCCTGATTTAACAGGATATTCGAAAAATGATTTAGAAGTAGTCTTAACTTTATTAAAAATACCTTATACTATTAAAGGACATGGTTATGTTATAAATCAAAGTATTTTACCAGGAACTAAAATAGATAGTAATATGCAAATAGAAATAACTTTAGCAAGTAAATTAAAGGAATAAAAAAACGGCTTTATTTTGTTATAAAATATCCGTTTTTTTATATTTAATTTTTATTTATATTAACAAACCATTTTTTAGAAATATCAGTGTTATTACTTAAAGGAGTAGGATTTGGTAATTCTAATTTAATAATACTTGGAAATTTAAAAGCATTTCCAAAACCAATACAGCTACCTGGTTTTAATACTCTTAAGTTATTTATTTCATCTTCGGTAATATCGGGAACTAATTTTTTAATATATTCTAAATCTTTGGGATGATTCATTTTAAAGATTAAAAAATTATTACATTGGGAAACAACTGTTTCGGATAATTCATCTGGTCTTTGGGAAATTAAACCTAGTAATACTCCGTATTTTCTTCCTTCTTTAGTAATTCTTTCAAAGATATTATATCCTAGTAAGTTAATATCATTATCATATTGAACATAACGATGTGCTTCTTCTAAAATAATATGAAAAGGAATACTTCCTCGATCATTTCTCGATTTAGCATAATCAAATAACATTTTTGAATAAATCTTAACAATTGTTTTAGCTAATCTATCATCAATATAACTAATATTAAAATGAACTATCTGAGCTTTATTGTTATTAATACTTTTAATTAAATTAATAATATATTCATCTCTTGAAATATAATTATTAGCATCAAAGAAAATACTATTACTACTATTTATTAAAGCATGAAGTCTTACTTTAATAATATTTGATTCATCATATATTTTTTCACTTTTGAATATTCCTTCATCAATTAAAGCAAAATCAAGAGCATCTTCTAAATCTTTTAAAGAATATCTAAATGTTCCATCTGGTAAACTTAAATTAACATTTTCAAGTAAGTATTCGTTAAAGAAATTAATTAATAATTCCATTTCTCTTATTTTACCATCAGGATCTATTAATAAACAATGTTTTAAAGCTCGATTATAACCAGGAGAAGAAATAATAGTTTCTAAACTTAAATCTTTTGTTTTATAAAATGATAAAATAGAAAATATTTGATCTCTTATTTGTACAGGAGGTCTACCACTTAATAAAATATCAATGATACTTCTTGCGATAATATCATTTTTTATTTTTACATAACTTTCTTCTTCTCTAGCGAAGACATTAACATATTTTAAAGCTTTTTCAATTATTAATAATTGACTAGAGGTAGTAGCATTTAAAAGGATAGCTAGATCATCGATTCCTAATAACCAAGGAGGAATATTAATTAAATTATTTTTCGTTAAATCAGTTGTATAACTTTTTGCACTTAGATAAGGATTTAAATTAGGTAAATTATTAAAAACTGGTTAATATTCTCCATAATTATCAAAGATAAATAAATTAGAGTGATATGCAATATAGTTTTTCTTACTATAAATATTTTGAATAATTCTTGATATACCACATGATTTACCTGAACCAGTTGATCCAAAAATAGCAAAGTGATTTTGAAAAAAAGGATTTATTTTAATAGTTACTTCTTGATTATAAATAGGATTTATTCCTAAAATTAAATCTTTATCTTCTTGATAATTTAAAGTATTTAAAATTATTTTTAAGTTATTATCATCAATTAAACTAATTGATTCTTTTAAACTTGGCTTTTTTAAAACTCCATAACTAAATTCTTGATTAATAATTTCTCCTAGTAATTTTATTGTTATAAGATTTTCGTTGATATTAATAATTTCACCAATGATATTATTTCCTATTTTAACAAAGTGATTTAATAAATTTAATTCTTGATTTTCTTGATATTCAATTATTAAATTATTATTATTTATTTCTTTTATTTTTCCTAACATATATTCTCCTATTCTTTTTAATTATAACGAAAAAATTAGTAAAAAGAAAGATAATTTTAACAAATGATTAGAATAAAATATAAATTTGATTTTTAAAAGAATAAAAAAATATTTGTTTTAATATATTTGTAAATAAATTTAAGAAAAATTAATGACTTTTTGTTAAAAATTTGTTACCATAATATATGGTGGTAAGTATGAAAAAAATTAAAGAATACTTAATAATAATACTTTTTTTAATTATATTGATTTTAGCTTTAATATTCATATTTATTAGTAAAAATAATGAAAATAATAATATAAGTAAATGTGAAATAGTACTTATGGGTGAAGATTATATGACTTTATATAAAAATGATCCTTATAATGAACCAGGATATTATTATTATTGTAATGGTAAAATTGAAAGAGATGGCATAAAGGTTTCTAAAATAGATACAAGTATTATTGGCGAACAAAAAATTATTTATTCTAAAGATGGTTATGTAAAAACAAGAACTATAAATATAATTAAAGATGATAGATTTGATGAAAAGAAGATAATTTTTAAACTAAAAAATGATGAGCTTGTTATAATTAATCAAAATGATAATTACATAGATGATGGGGTTATAGCATTATATGATAATGAAAATATAATAAGCTATGTTACTATTGAGAATAATGTTGATACTAGTATTCCTGGAAATTATATTATAAAATATGTTTTATCTTATAAAGGTTATGAAAAAACATTAGAAAAGCAAATAAGAGTTTTAGCAATAAATGATTTAGAATTGACAACTAAAGTTGAGAATAAATCTAATAATAATTTTGTTATATCAATAGAGGCATCAGGTACAAATTTTGCATATTTAGTGTTACCGAATGGTGATAGAATAGCAAGTAAAAATTACAATTATAGTGTTAGTAAAAATGGTGTTTATACAATTTATGCTTACGATAAATTTGGAAATTTTCAAAAGAAAGATGTTGAAATTAAAAATATTGATACAATTCCTCCAGTTGGAACATGTAAGGTAAGTAATACTTTAACAAAATCTACAATTAATGTTTCAGCAACTGATAATAGTGGAATTGCTAAATATAGTTATTATGCTTCTAATATTTTATTATCTGAAAATAAATATTCAAAATATGAATTTAATAGAAGACTTGAAAAAGAAGTATATGTTTTAGTATATGATACTGCAGGTAATAAAAGTAAAATAGTATGTAATATAGAATTAGATAAAAAACTAAATGGATATGTACAATTATCTCATATGGGATATAGAGTAAATGGTGCTAAAGATAATTCAAAAGAAAGTTATCTAGCAGCAGCAAAAGCAGGATATTATGGAATAGAAGGTGATTTGCAGCTTCGAGGAAATGGACTAGCAATGGTTCATGATAGAGGTAAAAGCTATTGTTCATTTGAAGAATATCTAAAAATAATAAAAGAATATAATTTAGTAGGTATAGTTGATTTAAAATCTTCTTCTTATTTCAAACAATATGGAAGTTGGAAAAAAATGGTTCAAGATGCCGTTAATATGGTAAAATCATATGGTATGTTAGATCAAATTGTTTGGCAATGTGGTATAGTTGAATACATAGTTGAAATAAAAAGAATTGAACCAAATGCTGTAACATGGTTATTATGGAACAATAGTTCGACAGGATTAACAAGAATAATAAATGATGCAAAGAAATCCCAAGCAATAGGTGTAAATATAAATAAAAAAATAATTAGTCAAAAAATAGTAAATACTTTACATAATAATGGATTAAAAGTTTCCACTTATTCGTGTGATAGTAAAAGCGATAAAGAAAAATATAACAATATGAATGTTGATTATATAATGAGTAATAAACCATAATGGTAAATCTAAATTAAAATTTTATCTTTTCTATTTTTTTTCTAATTTTACAAATAATAGTTGAAATATTTCTTTTATTATAGTAATATACTTATAAGGAGTTGATATTATGTGGCTAGATATATTACAAATTGCTCTTGGTTTTATTGCTGGAGGAGTAGTAGGTTTCTTTGTATCGAGAAAACTAATAATGAAATATATGAAAAAAAATCCTCCTATTAATGAGGAAATGATTAAAACTTTAATGAGTGGAATGGGAAGAACTCCTACCCAAAAACAAGTTAATCAAATGATGAAACAAATGCAAAAATATATGTAAAAATTATCTAAGAGATAATAATAGAATCTTTATTTTGAGAGAGTAATTGGTTGGTGGAAAATTATAATAAAATCTATTTATCTCCTCTTAGTTTGGATCTAATCAATCCCGGTTAAAACCGTTATTTAATTGAGTAAAAGAAAGGATGGTACCGTGCTTTGCACTCCTTAGTACTATTCTTTTATTTTTTTTAGGAGGGAATATGTTAAAAAAATATTTTACAGAAGAAGAATATAATAGTTTACAAGCTTCTAATGATTTATTATTTAAAACTTTAGAATTAGTAGTTAAATTATTTGAAGGAAAAACTGATAAGGGAGGACTTCCTTATTTAAATCATTTAATGAAAGTTTATGCAGGTGTTAGTGATTATCAAGAAAAAATAATTGCTTTATTACATGATGTTGTTGAAGATACAGATGTTACTTTCAAAGATTTAAAAGAATTTGGTTATTCAGATGATATAATTGAAGCTTTAACTTATTTAACTAAGCAAAAAGGTGAATATTATCCTGATTATATTGAAAGAATAATTAATAGTGATAATAAGTTGGCTCTTGAGGTTAAATTAGCTGATTTAACTCATAATATTGATATTAATAGGATTAAAGATCCATCGGTTAACGATTATGAAAGAGTTACTAAAAGATATATACCTGCTTATAATAAAATTTTAAATAAATTAGATAGTATGAAAAAGGAGAAATAAAATGTTAGATATAAAATTTGTTAGGGAAAACCCTGATGTTGTTAAAGAAAATATTAAAAAGAAATATCAAGATGAAAAATTAGAACTTGTTGATAAAGTTATTGAACTTGATAAAAAATCAAGAGAATTAAAAGCTAATGGTGATAATTTACGTAGTGAAAGAAAAAAAATAAGTGATGAAATTGGCATGCTTTTTAAAAATGGCAAAAAAGAAGAAGCAGAAATGGCTAAATCCAAAGTAACTGATATTAATAATCAACTAGTTTCAATGGAAGAAGAGGAAGTTGAGTTAAATAAAGAAATTAGAAAAATTATGTTAACTATTCCTAATATTATTGATGCAAGTGTTCCAATTGGTAAAAATGATACGGAAAATGTGGAAATTGAAAAATTTGGTGATCCGGTTGTTCCAGATTATGAAATACCTTATCATGCTGATATTTTAGAGAAGATGAGTGGTCTTGATAAAGAATCAAGTGGTCGAACTAGTGGTAATGGTTTTTACTATTTAATGGGTAATGCAGCTAGACTTCATTCAGCTATGTTAACTTATGCTAGAGATTATATGATTAATCATGGTTTTACTTATTGTATTCCACCATTTATGATTCGTTCTGATGTTGTTTCTGGAGTTATGAGCTTTACCGAAATGGAAAATATGATGTATAAAATTGAAGGGGAAGACTTGTATTTAATTGGAACTAGTGAGCATTCTATGATTGGTCGTTTTAAAGATCAAATAATTAAAGAAAGCGATTTACCAATTAATTTAACTAGTTACTCACCATGTTTTCGAAAAGAAGTAGGAGCTCATGGTATTGAAGAAAGAGGCATTTACCGTGTTCATCAATTTGAAAAACAAGAAATGGTTGTTCTTTGTAAACCAGAAGATTCTATGGATTGGTATAATAAAATGTGGAAATTAACGGTTGACTTCTTTAGAAGTTTAGAGATACCAGTTAGAACTTTAGAATGCTGTTCAGGTGATTTAGCTGATTTAAAAGTTAAATCATGTGATGTTGAAGCTTGGAGTCCAAGACAACAAAAATATTTTGAAGTTGGATCTTGTTCAACTTTAGGTGATGCTCAAGCTAGACGTTTAGGAATTCGTACTAAAGGTGAGAATGGTACTTATTATGTTCATACTTTAAATAATACGGTATTAGCAAGTCCTAGAGCTTTAATTGCTTTTTTAGAAAATCATTATCAAAAAGATGGAACTATTACTATTCCGGAAGCTTTAAGACCATATATGGGTGGTATGAGTGAAATTAAAACAAATTAGTATAGATTAGTTCTATACTTTTTCTTAATAAGAATATAATTAATAGGAAAATAGGAGGATTTATGAAAATAGGTATGTTTGATTCCGGAATCGGTGGATTAACCGTTTTAAAAGAATTTATTAAAAAATATCCGAATAATCATTATATATATTATGGTGATACCAAAAATTTACCTTATGGAACAAAAGATAAAGAAGAATTATTAAAATTAGTAAAACCTATTATTAGTTTTTTTGCTAAACAAAAAGTTGATTTTATTATTATTGCATGTGGTACTATTAGTTCAACCTGTTTTTCTGAATTAAAAAAAATGACTACTATTCCTGTTTATGATATTATTACGCCTACTATTAATTATTTAAATCATAATAATTATAAATCTATGGCAATATTTGCAACTAATCGAACAATTGATAGTCATATATTTAAAGATAAATTAATAGCTAAAGATGTATTAGAAATAAAAACACCAGAATTTGTACCTATGATTGAAAATAATAAATTAGATCTTAGTATTATAAAAAATTATTGTTTACAAGTGTTTAATCATGATATTTTAATTTTAGGTTGTACACATTATCCTTTATTAATAAATGAATTAAAAAAATATCTTTCCATTCCTATTTTAAATATGGCTATTCCTTTATTAAATAGTATAGAAATTAGTAATGATACTAACTTTAAACTAGAATTATATTTTACCAAAATAGATACTAATTTAATTAATAATATTCAAAAAATAATTAAAGAATCTTATATTATTAAGGAAATTTAAGAAATATTGAAAAAATTGTTTGCAAAATCATTAAAAGTATGATATATTCTTAAATGTGATTCGCTGCTAGGTCTTAGTATAATCATGATTAGAAAGGAAAGTGTATTATGAACGTAATTGACAAAATTACTGCGTCACAGTTAAATCCTAACGTTCCAGAGTTTCGTGTAGGAGATACTGTTAGAGTTGATGTTAAGATCATCGAAGGAAAAAGAGAAAGAATTCAAGCATTTGAAGGAATCGTTATTAAAAGACATGGTTCTGGTATAAGTGAAACTTTTACTGTTCGTAAAGTTTCATATGGAGTTGGTGTTGAAAGAACATTTCCAATTCATTCTCCAAAAATTGCTAATATTGTAGTAATTAAAAAAGGTAAAGTAAGACGTGCTAAGTTAAACTTCTTAAGAGATTTAGTTGGTCAATACAAAATCAAAGAGAGAGGATAGATAAGGTTTGACCTTATCTTTTTTGTTAATATGAATGATAAAGTAAAAGAAATATTAAGTTATGTTATTATTATTGTAATAGTTTTATTAATTAAACATTTTATAGTTACCCCAATTAAAGTAAATGGTGATAGTATGAATAATACTTTAAAAGATAAAGATATAATGATTTTAGATAAAATAAGTTATCGTTTTCAAGATATTAAACGTTTTGATATTGTTGTTATTAAAAAAGATAAAGAATATTTAATTAAAAGAGTAATTGGCCTACCAGGAGAAACAGTTGAATATAAAAATAATAAATTATATATTAATAATAAAAATGTAGCTGAAAAATTTAATCATGAAGAAACACCTGATTTTATTTTAGAAGAAAAAATACCCGAGGGATATTATTTTGTCGTAGGTGATAATCGACCTGTTTCTAATGATTCACGTTATATTGGTCTTATTAAAGAAGAAGATATACTAGGTAAAACTTCTTTTGTAATATTTCCATTTAATCGTTTTGGAAATAAGAAATAGCAGAATAATCTGCTTTTTTCATGATATAATGTTTTTAACAAGGAGTTTATATGAATAATTTTCTAAAAATAATTAAAGAAATATGTAATGAATTAAATATCAAATATACTTTTTTATCCAAGGATTGGGTAATTATGTTAGAATACAAGAATAAAACTAGATTTTTAAGTGGTTATAAATTTGATTTAAATAAACATGCTTTAGGATTAATATTAGATGATAAATATGCCATGTATGATGTTTTAAATTACAAAAATATTCCTGTTATAAAACACGACATCGTTTATCAAGATAGTAATAATAATTTATATGCTAAAGATTGTAAAGGATTAGAATATGCTCAAAAATTATTTTCTAAATATCAAGAAAATATTGTTTTAAAAATTAATAATGGTACTTGTGGAAGAGATATATATCATGTAAAAGATCTTAATGATTTAACTAGTAAATATAATAAATTAATGATGAAACATTCAGCTATTAGCATTTGTCCTTTTTACGATATTATAAATGAATACCGAGCTATTTTAGTAAATGGTCAAATTAAATTATTATATAAAAAGATAAATCCTAGAGTAGTAGGAGATTCTAAAAAAACAATTAAAGAATTATTACAAGAATTTAATCCTGAATATTTTAAAGATTATAATGAGAATAATAAAAATATAATTTTAAAACAAGGAGAAGTATTTGAATATGATTGGAAATTTAATTTATCAAGAGGTTCTCTTTCTTCTTTAGATATTTTAGAATCTGATAAGATAGAAATAATTAATATTATTAATAAAATAAATGAATTTTTAGATCTTAAATTTGTTAGTGTTGATATTATTAAAACAGTTGAAAATAAATTTTATGTTATGGAAATAAATAGTGGTGTTATGATGGAAAATTTTATTAATCAACATGAAAATGGAGAAAAAATAGCTAAAGAAATATATAAAGAAGCTATTTTAGAGATGTTTAAATAACTTTAATTAATTGATATTTTTTGTTGTAATTATAAAGAGGAGAATAAAGTGAAAAAATATTTGAAAGAAATTATAGTATTGTTAATCCAATTATTTATGTTTTATATTTTTCCTATGTTTACAGGACCTACGGATGCTATGGGAATGGTTTTCTTAATTTTAATAGTAACTTTGATATTATCTATAATAGTTGCAAATGTTTTAAAAGAAAAATATAAATATTTTATTCAATAATTATTTCAATATTATTCATTCCATCAGTTTTTATTTTAACATTTATAAAATATTGCAAATTTTTATAATATAAGCATTTCCTTAAATAAGTTTTTATAATTTATCTATATTAAAACAACAAAGATATATATACAAGAAAGTACTGAAATAGTGCTTTTTTGTAGTAAATTTTTTGGATCGATATTAATTATTCACCTATATATAAAACATTTTAAACATACAGTGACATTTAGAGTGACATATGTTACAATATGAATAGATTTGAGGTGACAAAATGAATATGTTTGATAATATAAAATTCATATATTTTTTTGATTATGATATGAAGAAAAAAATTTCATCAATTGATATAAAACTTAGTAAAATAAAAATAACTAATAGTCAAAAAATAGATAATTTAGTTATTAAATCAAAGGTTCGATCTATTCATTCATCACTTTCGATAGAAGCGAATTCGTTATCATTATTTGATATTGAAAATATAAATAATGATAAATCAGTTATTGTAACAAAAGATGAAATACAAGAAGTAAAAAAATATTTAGATGGAACATATTCTAAAGGAATAAAATGGTTGTTAGAAAATTACATAAATAATATCCCCATTCCCAATCAAAACGAAATAGAAAATGAATTTGGAATGTATGATTACGATAGTTAGATTATGCGTATTTAATGATTAGTTATTTAATAGAAACTACTGGTAAAGAAAAATTAATTGAAATTTTACAAAATACAAAACAGTTAGATAGTTGTAGAAATAATTTGTTGCTTAATTCTATTAAATATTATAATGACAAATATGAACTTAATGTAGATGGTAAGAGAAAGTGATAATAATGAATAATGAAAATAAAACAAATATCAATTTACTGATAGCGATTTATTCAACAATTCCATAAAAACTTTATAAATAAAGGCTTTCAGAAGATTTAAATCTTGCACATTTTTAATAAAAAATATAAAAAAAGAAAAAATAATATTTTTTAACAAAAATACTTTGTTTTTGGGGTATGAATTGAAGGGTTGAGGTCGACGTTGAACACTTCAAATGAGGAATAAAATAGAAAGTGTTAAAAATACAGAATAGAGGTGAAGTAATGATATCATTAGAAAGTAAAACTTTTTGTAATTACTATGGTTCAAATCCTAGTGAATATGATTTAAAATTTATTCATTATAATATTGATGTTTTTGATGATAGTGAAGATGAGTATAAAAAAATAAAACAAGATTTAAAAAAGATTTATGAGTTTGATAAAAATGCATTTATTATATATTTTTCTAATGTTGAAAATTATAGTAAAATTATAAGTTATATTAATATTAATGAAATTTATAAAGATAAAATATATGTGCGTATTCGCGATATTAATGAATATAGAAAAATTCAACAATCTAGTAGGGTAAAAGGAATAAAAATTATTGTTGACTTATCTGATATTTGTAAAGTTGATATTAAAGATTTAGATTTGGTAATACAAGTTGATAAAATTAGCGAGTTGTCAATTACTAGATTAAACGAATTATTAGGGCAATATAGAATTAAGGAAATATTATTAGGACAAATACCTTATTTAACAAAAGATTATGAGTATTTGTATGAAATAATGTCTAAAATGTATAATATTGATAGTTCTAAAAAAATAGAATTAGAAAAAATTAATAAAATTACAAATGATATTTATAGTATAGATGAATTTATAAAAATATCGAATAAGTTTGAAGAAATATTAAAAAAATTAAATATACAAAATCAATTAGATGGATTTTATAAAATATTTAATTATATAGCAAGAACTGTATCTTATGATGAGGATGGTGTTCTTCAAACTAAAATAGAAAATCAAAATTTAATTGGTTCCGTGTTAAATGGTAAAGCTGTATATGAAGGATATTCTAAGTATTTACAACAATTATTAAGTTTAATAAATGTGGAAACCATTACTGTTGGTGGTGGTGGTGGTAAAGAAGAAGGTGGTCATGTTTGGAATCAAGTTAAAATAAATGATAAATGGTATAATGCAGATGTAACTGTTGCTTCGTATTGTATTAATAATAATGAAGAAATTAGCACTTATTTAGTAAATGATGATAAATTATTATATAAAGCGACAACATTAAACTCTCACAAATGTGATGATAATTTTGAGGAGAAAATAATTAATTTAAGGAAGTGATATTATGTCAAATTTTGATAATGTAAATGGATATGATAATAAAAAGACCATCAACTGGTAAAGAACGACTTATATAAACTCTCTTTAAAACCCTTATTTTATAAGATTTTTAATTAAAATCCTTATTACAATTTTTAATAAAAATTATAATAAAAATTAGGTAAGAACACTATTAAACCTTTGAAAATAAAAGAAAAAAATAAAATCTCTTTTTACATTTTAAACATATTTTTACTTGAAAAGTGTTAAAAAAATAAATGTGCAGGAGTTATGAAAAACAATGGAAAGGATGTGAATTATGCTAGATAAAAATTTTAAAGATATTATTAGTAATATTAAAGAAGAAATTATAAATACGCAAATTAAAACTATGCAAGAAGTTAATAGTAATTTAATTATGTTGTATTTTAAATTAGGAAAAATCGTTTCAGAAAACAAACAATATGGAAATAATTTTACGAAGCAAGTGTCAATAGAACTTAAATTAACTTTTCCTAATATGAAAGGCTTTTCTGAAAGAAATATAAGGTCAATGAGATTATTCTATGAAGAATATGCTGATGATGAAAAATGGCAACAGCTTGTTGCCAAATTACCTTGGGGACATAATTTATTACTAATTGAAAAAATTAAAGATAAGGATATTAGAAAAATATATGCCGAAAATACTATTAAAAATGGATGGAGTAGAAATGTACTTGCTATTCAAATTGAAACAAAATTTCATAAAAGAATAGGAAATAGTAACAATAATTTTAATGCAATGTTGCCTCCAAAAGATAGTGATTTAGTGAATAATACCATAAAAGATCCATATATTTTTGATTTTATTACATTAAAAGAAGAATATAAGGAAAAAGAATTGGAAACCGCTTTAATAGATAAAATAAGAAATGTATTGCTAGAATTAGGAAAAGGCTTTAGTTTTGTCGGAAATCAATACAAAATTTCAGTTGATAATCAAGATTTTTATATTGATTTGCTATTTTATCATTTGGAACTTAGATGTTATGTAGTTGTTGAATTAAAAGCAAGCGAATTTAAACCAGAATATATAGGACAATTAGGATTTTATGTAACAGCAGTTAATGAAACAATAAAAAAAGAATGTGATGCACCTACGATTGGTTTATTATTATGTAGAGGGAAGAATAGGCTAACGGTAGATTGGTCTTTGAAATCTACCAATGTTCCTATAGGGGTTTCAACTTATGAATTGAAAGAACAACTACCAAAAGAATTAATGGATAAATTACCAACAGAAGAAGAAATAAACTTATATTTAGATATAGATGAAACAAATGAATAGTAATATGATGAGGAGGTTGGTTATGAAAAGGAAAGTTATAATTATGATTTTTATTACGATTACAATAGTTTTATGTGGATTGTATTTACACTATGAAAACACAAAATTACAAGTAAGTAATTATAAAATAGTTAATAATAATATACCTGTTGATTTTAATAATTATAAAATAGTGCAAATATCAGATTTTCATAATAATCAATCTAATACTCTAACTAATGATTTAATAAAAGAAATAGAAAAACAAAAGCCTAATATTATTGTTTTAACAGGAGATTTTATTGATTCTAGTAAAACGAATGTAGAAGTTGCTATGAATTTTATTAAGAAAATAAATACTGTTGCTCCAATTTACTATGTTTCTGGTAATCATGAAGCAAGTGTTAAGAGTTACACAAAAATTAAAGAACAATTAGCCGAAAATAAAGTTGTTATTTTAGAAAATAAAAAAGAAGAATTAAAAATAAATGAATCGTCAATAAATTTAATAGGTATAGATGATCCAAGAATGGCTCACGAAAGTTTTATATCAGATTCTGAAATAGTAAAAGTGGAATTAGATAATACAAAATATAATGGAGATAAATATAATATATTATTATCCCATAGACCAGAATTATTTGATACCTATGTCGAAAAGAAAATAGATTTAATATTAACTGGACACGCTCATGGTGGACAAATAAGAATTCCATTTATAGGTGGTATTGTTGCACCAAATCAAGGCTTTTTCCCTAAATATACAAGTGGAGTAATTGAAAAAAATAAGACTACTATGGTAGTGAGCAGAGGAATTGGAAATAGTATTATACCACTTAGAATAAATAACAGACCAGAATTAGTAGTTATAACATTATACAATAAGTAAAAGACAAATTATAAAAAAGGAAGTGATAAATAATGGACATGTATCAAAAAAGAAAAATCAGAGCAGAAAAGAAAAATAACAATCAAGAAGAAAAGTTAACTAAAGTCGTTCTTAACTGGTATCCCGGTCATATGGCCAAAGCTAAAAGAGAAATAAAAGAAAAATTAGATTTAATTGATATTGTATATGAAGTAATTGATGCAAGGCTACCTATTTCATCAAGAATACCACTAGATGATTTAATTGAAAATAAGAAAAGAATAGTCGTTGTGACTAAGTATGATTTATGTGATAAATTAAAAACTGATAAGTACTTAGATGAAATAAAAAAAGAATATCCTGTTTTAGTTTATGATTTAAAAAATACTAATCAAAAGGATATTAATAATTTAATTAATTTAACTAATGATTCTTTAAAGGAAATAAATGAAACTCGTCGAAAAAAAGGATTAAAACCTAGAATATTTAGAGCTTTGGTAGTTGGAGCTCCAAATGTTGGTAAAAGTACTTTAATTAATCGAATTAGGGGAAAAAATGTTTTAGAAACAGGAAATAGAGCTGGAGTAACAAAAGGATTATCGTGGATTAGAATAGGTAATACTATCGAATTAATGGATACTCCAGGAATTTTATATCCGAAAATAACTAGCCCGGAAGTAGGTCTTAATTTAGCTAGTTTTGCTTCTATTAATGAAGATATTTTAAATAAAGAAGAAATTGCTACTTATATTTTAGAAATATTATTTAAAAATTACCCGGATATTTTAAATAGGCGCTATAATTTGAAAAATAGATCTGAATTTTCTAAAATAGAAATATTAGAAGAGATTGCTAAAAATACTAATTCTTATCAAAAAGGATTGGAATTTGATTATGA
This sequence comes from uncultured Clostridia bacterium, assembly GCA_945871105.1. Taxonomy (GTDB): domain Bacteria; phylum Bacillota_I; class Bacilli_A; order RF39; family UBA660; genus RUG591. Next base: position 18,659 of record CAMBUO010000007.1, on the reverse strand, counting down.
TCGTGTTTATACTATTATTATAAATGACTTAAAAGAAGGAAGGATTAAAAATATTACTTTTGATTAAAAAAGAGTTCTCATGTGAGGACTCTTTTATTCACGAATAACAATTTTATTAGAAATACTATTAGTATATCCTTTATAATCGATTGTATAAGTAATGGTATAGGTTTCAGGTGTATCGTTTGAAATAGTGTCAATTGTATCCATACTACTATTTTGAAATTTAATTGTTAAATAGTTGGTTAAATCTTTATTTATATCTTTACCATTTTCTTTCAGAATAACTAAACTTCCATCATATAATTCTTTTGGTATATTTTCGCCAACTCTTAAATAAGTAGTATTTTTATTTTTTAAAGCTAATTCATAAGAAACTGTGCTTTGTAATTGACGAGTAACTCCACTTGACATGCTAGTTGATGTATCCTTATAGCCAGTTTTAATAGTATATGTACCGATATAATCATCTAAATCATCGATGGTATATGATGTTTTGGTAGTAAAGGCAATTTGTTCATCATTAAAGTAAATGTAATATCCAAGTACTCCATCAGCTAAATAGCCAGGATCATTTACTTTATTCCATGTTAGATAAACTTTATTATTTTTATAATTGATACTAAAATTAGTTGGGTTATCTAACCTTGAATAAGCTGTAGAATATTCAGTTGGTTCAGTTCCTTTTTTAAATAATTCGTACACGATTTGATCAGGTGGAGTATTACTACTAGCTAATAGTGGAGGATTGGTTCCTCTTTCAATGCCTACTTTTACAACACTACTTGGCATTTCAAAATCAGTTCCATCATGATCAAAAGCAGCATTAGCTAAAATATTAAATAACTTAGCTCTTTCGGTAGTAGCTGGTACCCAATGTAGGGCTCTTTCAGGATGTTCTTTATCTAAAGATTTATAACCATACCATAGAGAAATAACAGTTTTATTAGTATAACCCATAACCCAACAGTCACTAATTGCATCACTTGGAAGACCAGGATAATTTTGCCAAGCATTTGCTGGTAAGTTAGTAGTACCAGTTTTAGCCGCAAAATTATCAGTTATATTATATTTATAACTGCGCATAAGTCTTTCTTTAGCAGCTACATCTTTTAATACATCAGTTATCATATATGCAGTTGCATCACTTATCACTTGCTTAGTTTCGTTAGAATTTTCAATAACTTCACCAGTTGAACGAATAACTATTTTGGATACTAAGTAAGGTTCTGTGTATTTACCTCCATTAGAGAATACTTGATAAGCTCCAGCCATTTGCATAGGATTAGCCCCATTAAAAGCACCGATAGCATGAGCTTCATGTAAAGTATTGCCACTAATTTCTGGAGTTATGCCAACACTTGTTACAAACTCAATTATTTTCTTTTTGTCAACTTGTTGGAAAGCTTTAAGAGCTGGAACATTTCTTGAATCAGATAGGGCATATCTTAAAGTTATAATTCCTTTATGAGTACCATCGTAATTGGTTATTTCTTTACCACCGGTATATGTATAATAACTATCATTAAATAGAGTATAGGTAGACCAATTATTGTATTCAATACCAGGACCATAATCAAATAATGGTTTAGCCGTTGAACCAATTTGACGATTAATATCAGTTGCAAAATTATAAACTTTTTGATCAGTACTACGACTAGCAATAATAGCTTCAACTTTACCAGTTGCTGAGTTTAAAGCAACAACTCCAGCTTGAACATAGTCATCAATCCAATTATAAGTTTTACCAGTAATAACATCATTAAAAGCATCTTGTTTTTTTCTATTCATGTTGGTATAGATTAACATAGATGTTTTATTTGGATCTAAACCATATTTTTCTTCAATTTCATCAAGTAAAGTATCAATATAACCTTGATAAGCACTTTGATTTGATGCTTCATAGGATACTAAAGATGAGACAGGAATACTTTTAGCTAAATCAGCTTCTTCCTTAGTAATATAGCCATGTCTTACCATCAAATTTAAAACAGTATTACGTCTTTTTTCAGCTTTATCCGGATTTTTATAAGGATTATAAGTATTTGGTGCTTGATACATTCCTGCTAATAAAGATGCTTCAGCTAAATTTAATTCACTAGCTGATTTTCCAAAATAAGTTTGACTTGCTTCTTCAACTCCCCAAGCACTTCCTAAATTATGGTTATTAATATAAAATTCAATTATTTGCTCTTTTGTATAGTTCTTTTCTAATTTAAAAACAGCCAGATAAATATCAGTAAATTTACGAATTATTCCTTTAATACCAGTACTAGTAGTATCCGTAAAATTATTTTTAATAACTTGCATGGAAATAGTAGAACCACCACCAGCATCATCTTGGCCAAGTAATTGTTTAACAGCTGCTTTAGAAAATCTTGCTATATCAATACCATTATGTTGGAAAAATCTTGAATCTTCAGTTGCTATTAAAGCATCAATAAATACTTCTGATACTTCATTATATTCAATATTTTCTCTTTTTTGTTTTCCTAATTTAGCAAATTCATTACCATCACTATCATATAAAATAGTAGACTCTTTATATTGTAATTTATCAGTATCAAATTCTGGTGCACTATAAACAACATAACCAAGAAAAGCAGCTACTCCTAAAAAACCAATAATGGCAAAAGTTAAAAATACAATTAAAAGAGTTTGTAAAATTTTTCTTTGTTTCTTTTTATGTTTGGTTATATCTAATAATCTAGCAAAGCCTAAAATAATCATTAAACCAAGAAACATAATAAAAGCTATTTCTTTTCCATATAAAATACCAAATATTAAAACAACTAAAATAATTATTATTAAAATAATTAAAAAACTTTTATTAAGTTTTGTTTTATTTTTAGTAGTATTTTTATTAACATTTTTAATTTTATTATTATTATTCTTTTTCATAATAACCTCCATATTTTATCAACTATTTCTAAATAATCTAGTCTTTTTAATAATTTTTCTTTAATAATATATCCTTTTTCTTTTATATAATCTAAACCCATAATACTTTTTTTCTTATTATCTATAAAGAATATAAAATCATCTGCTTTAATTAAATACGTTTCATTCAAACTAGTAAATCGAATAATCAAAAAGCAAATTCCTTGTTGACTTAGTATATTTCTTAAATGTTTTATTTGGTGTGGGTGAATATTATTAAGCGGAAATCCCTGTTTATTTTTCGTTTCTTTGGCTTCAAAATCAATATAATATCCTTTATATATACCATTATAATCGGTTGTTGATGGTTCTTTATAATAAGCTTCTTTAATAACTCTATTACCTGATTCGTTATAACTTGCTTTAACTACTTGAATAGGTGTTGGTTTTTTATATATAAAAGCAATATTATTTTCTATATAGTAATTATTTGTTATATTTAAATCATTTTCTAAATTCATTCCACGATTTTTATAGGTAATATTTTTATTTATATTATCTTTTTTTATACCATTTGGATAATTCATCACATCACCTTATTAAATTATACTATATAATTTTTATTTTTGCTACTAAATTTAATGAAAAAAACATATTTACGTCAAGATTAAAATAAAAATATATGTTTTTAAAACCCTTATATTATAAATAAAGTGATTTGTTTTGGAAAATTTAATTAAATAAAATATGTTGACATAACTTAAAAAAAAAATTAAAATGAAAGTAGATATTATGTTTTATATTTTTTATTATATAGATTAAAAATTTATTGTTAACATAGTCTTAACCGAAGTATACGGGGATTGCTAATTAGAATATACTAGAAAGGAAAGAAAATGGATAATACACTTATTTTCATTTTGCTTGGCCTTGTTGGGATAGTAGTAGGAGTTGTTGGAACTATTGTTGCTTATACTATTAAAGGTAATTCGCTTCAAAAGAAAAAAGATGTAATTCTTGAAACAGCTCGTAAAGAAACTGATAAATTGAAACGTGATTCTATTTTAGAGACAAAAGAAGAATTACATAAATTAAAAATGGAAGCAGACAAGGAAATTAAAGAAAAAAAATTAGAATTAAAAGAAACGGAAAATCGTTTAACTCAACGTGAAAGTAATATGGATAAACGTGATCTTTTATTTCAAAAAAGAGAAGAAGCGTTAGATGAACGTGAATCTAAAATTACTAATAAGCAAACTGCTATTTTAGAAGAACAAGCTAAAATTGAAGAAATTAAAAATGAACAAATAAAAATACTTCAAGATTTATCGGGTATTTCAAAAGAAGAAGCTAAAGTTTTAGTGATGGAAAAAGTTAAAGAATCACTTGAATTAGAAATTGCTAATTATATTAAAGAAAGAGAAAATGATGCTAAGTTAGAATGTGATAAAAAAGCTAGAGAAATGCTTGTTTTATCAATGCAAAGATATGCTGCTGATGTTGCCGAGGAACAAACAGTAACGGTTGTATCTCTTCCTAATGATGAAATGAAAGGACGAATTATCGGGCGTGAAGGTAGAAATATTCGAACTATTGAAGCTATAACTGGAGTTGATTTAATTATTGATGATACACCAGAAGCTGTCGTTTTATCAAGTTTTGATCCTCTAAGAAGAGAAATAGCCAGAATTACTTTAGAAACTTTAATTAAGGATGGACGAATTCATCCAACAAGGATTGAAGAGTTGTATGATAAAACTTGTAAAGATGTTAATCAAAAAATTATTGAATATGGTCAAAATGCTTTATTTCAACTTGGATTAACAAAAATGGATTCAAAATTAGTAGAAATAATTGGAAAATTACATTTTCGAACTAGTTATGGTCAAAATGCTTTAACCCATTCAATTGAAGTTGCCGAATTAGCAGGAACTTTGGCTGGTGAGTTAGGTGAAAATGTTAATTTAGCTAAACGTGCTGGATTACTTCATGATATTGGAAAAGCTATTGATCACGAAACTGAAGGTAGTCATGTTGAAATAGGTATTGATCTTGCTAAAAAATATCATGAGCCAAAAGAAGTAATTAATGCAATTGCCTCTCATCATGGTGATACAGAACCAACTAGTGTTATTTCGGTAATTGTAGCTATTTGCGATAGTTTATCAGCATCACGTCCAGGAGCTAGAAATGATTCTTTAGAAAATTATTTAAAACGTTTAGAACAACTTGAAAAAGTAACCGTTGATATTCCAGGAATTGAAAAAACATTTGCTGTTCAAGCGGGAAGAGAACTTCGAGTAATAGTTAAACCAGATGAAGTTGATGATTTAACAAGTTACAAAATTGCTCGTGAAGTAAAAGAAAAAATTGAAAACGAAATACAATATCCAGGTACTATTAAAGTAACGGTTATTCGGGAAGTTAGAGCCCAAGAAGAAGCAAAATAAACGATTAAAAAATAGGATTATAAAAATTAAAAAAATATTAATGTATGATTAGATCATTAAAATTTTAACTAAAAAGATAAAGGAGTAAAGATAGTTTCTTTACTTTTTTTGGAGGTTTATGATAAATAATTTTTATGTTTCAATTTCTCTTGTTTTAGGAGATGCTAATATAAGAAAAAAAGATTTAATAACTTTTCCTAGTTTAGAAGAACTAGATTCATATACTATATCTTTTAGCAATAGTAGTGAAATAAGAAATAAATATTCTAAAGAGATTCAGGAATATTTAAGAAAAAATATAGAATATTTAACTAATCAAAAGCAAAAAGAGGGAAGAATAGTAATTACTTATCTTGATAACTATAATAATATTCGATATTTTCCAATTATTTATAGTAATGAACAAGAGTTATTAAATATTGATAAAACTTTAAAAATAATAAAAGATAAATTAAATGATGATAATATTTTAAAAGATATTTCAGTAAGAAAAAGTTATTTGTTATCTCGTAATGAAAAAGATTTGTTAAATATTTATTTTAGTACAAATAATTTAAAATATAAAAAAGATTTTATTATATTTTTTATTAATCGTTTAAGTAGTTCTAAAAATAAATATCTTTATGTAAGAAGTTTATTAAATGTATGTAAACTAATGGGTAAGAAAGGAAAAATTCAACAAGATTATGATGATAAAAATAGTATAACTAGTAATAATGAATATATCAAAAAATTAAAAAAATAATATACTTTTATATTATTTTTTTTAGGGTTATGATATAATTTTAGTGTTAGATGGAGGTATAAAATGTATAAAATAATGGATGGTAATGAAGCATGTAGTTATGTTTCTTATAATTTTACTGAGTTAGCAGGTATTTATCCAATTACGCCAAGTAGTCCAATGGCTGAGTATGTTGATAAAGATAGTAATGATAAAACAAACTTTTTTGGATCAAAAGTAAAAGTTGTTGAAATGCAAAGTGAAGCTGGAGCTATAGGACTTGTTCACGGTAGCTTGTTATCAGGAGTTTTAACAACTACTTATACAGCAAGTCAAGGATTACTTTTGATGATTCCTAATATGTATAAAATAGCTGGGGAAGGATTACCAATGGTTATGCATGTTGCTGCTAGAAGTTTAGCAACCCATGCTTTATCAATCATGGGTGATCATCAAGACGTTTATGCAACAAGATCAACGGGATTTGCTATTTTAGCTAATAGTTCACCTCAAGAAGTTATGGATTTAACTAGTGTTGCTCATTTATCAGCAATTAAAGGGCATGTTCCTTTTTTAAACTTTTTTGATGGTTTTAGAACTAGTCATGAATTACAAAAAGTTGAATTAATCGATTTAAATAAAGTTTCTAAATTAATTGATAAAAAAGAATTACAAAAATTTCGTAATGGTGGAATTAATTTAGATAATCCACATACCTTTGGTACTTGTCAAATGGATGATGTTTATTTTCAATATGCTGAAGCCAAAAATAAAAATTATGATAATTTACCAGATATTGTTAATGATTATATGGAACGTATTAATGAAATAACAAACAAAAATTATAAACCATTTAATTATCATGGTAGTCCAACAGCTAAAAATATTATAGTTGCTATGGGGAGTGTTTGTGAAACTATTAAAGAAACAGTTGATTATTTAAATAGTCAAGGCCTAGATTATGGTTTAATCGAAGTTCATTTATATAGACCTTTTTCAAGTAAATATTTATTAAAAGTATTACCACAAAGTGTTAAAAAAATAGCAGTTTTAGATAGAACAAAAGAAAATGGTAGTAATGCACCTTTGTATTTAGATATTTCTAATTTTGTTAAAGAAAATAACTTAAATATTGAAGTATATGGTGGAAGATATGGTTTATCAGGAAAAGATACTAATCCAAGTCATATTAAAACGGTTTATGATTATCTAAGTAATGGAAAAATATTTAATAACTTTACTATTGGAATTGTTGATGATGTAACAAATTTAAGTTTAAAAACAACTAAATTTAAAATACCAAGTAAAAATTATGAAATGTTAATTTATGGATTTGGATCAGATGGAATGGTTTCAGCTTCCAAAGATATTATTAAAATAACAGGAACGGGTAGTAAAGCATTTGTTCAAGGTTACTTTGAATATGATTCTAAAAAATCTGGTGGTGTTACAATTTCACATTTAAGATTTGGATCAAATCCTATTCGTTCTACTTACTATGTAAATATGGCTAATACCTTAGTAGTTACTAAGGATACATATTTAACTAAGTTTGATTTATTTGGAAAAATTAAAGAAAATGGTATTTTTATTTTAAATACTGAAAGAACTAAAGATGAAGTATTAGAATTATTATCGAATAAAAATAAAGATATTTTAAGAAAAAATAAAATTAAGATTTATATCATTAATGCTTCAAAAATTGCTAATGAGGTAGGACTTCCTGGTAAAATAAGTTCAATTATGGAAGCATTTATCTTTAAAATTTGTCATATTATTGATTTTACTTATGCTAATAAAGAAATTCAAAATAGTTTAGAGAAAAAATTTAAAAATAAAGGTAATAACGTTCTTGAAAAGAACTTAGAGGCTATCAAAAGAATCGATGAGTATGAAGAAATTATTATTGATAAAAAAGATATTGGACCTATCGAAATGAAAGAAGAGGGAATGACTATATTTGAAGTATTAGAAAAAAGAATGGGTGATAAAATACCTGTTTCCTCTTTTGTTGATAATTATAATGGAATGACACCACCTATTTCTAGTTCTTTAGAAAGAAGATATACATCAAGTGTGGCTCCAAAATACCTTAAAGAAAATTGTATTAGTTGTAATATGTGTTCATTTGTCTGTCCGCATGCGGTTATTAGACCTTTCCTTTTATCAGATGAAGAATACGAAAAAGCTCCTGATTATGTTAGAAGTAATTGTATTGATACTTCTATTAAAAGTAAAATTTATAAATTTACTATAGCTATTAATGTAGCTAATTGTACAGGATGTGGTTTATGTGTTAATACTTGTCCAGGTAAAAAAGGAATAAAAGCATTAGAACTTAGTGATGTTTCTAAACTTTTAACTGAAAAAGAACAAAAGAGATTTGATTATCTTGATAAAAATATAACTACTAAAGAAGTTTTAGATAAATTTACTTTAAAAGGTAGTCAATTTGTTAAACCAAAATTCATGTATCCTGGTGCTTGTGCTGGTTGTGGTGAAACAGCTTATTTAAAATTAATGACTCAGTTGTTTGGTGAAAATTTAGTTGTTGCCAATGCCACGGGTTGTTCATCTATTTATTCAGCTTCCTATCCATCAATGGCTTACAATGTTCCGTGGGCTAATTCCCTTTTTGAAGATAATGCAGAATTTGGACTTGGTATGTGTGTTGCTGATTTAACCATGAAAAAACATATTCAAGATATAGTAAAAGAAAAAATAAAAGGTGCTGATGATGAAGAAATAGAAATATTTGATGAATATCTAGCTAGTCCAAAAGAAAATAGTCAAAAATTATATGATTATGTTTCTAAAACTAAAGATAAAGATTTATTACCATATAAAAATTTTATTAAAGATAAAACTTTCTTTATCGTTGGTGGTGATGGCTGGGCTTATGATATTGGCTTTTCTGGTATCGATCATGTTTTAGCTAATAACTATAATGTTAATATTTTAGTTTTAGATACCGAAGTGTATTCCAATACTGGTGGTCAAACTAGTAAATCAAGTCAAATAGGAACCGTTGCTAAATTTGCTAGTCATGGTAAATTAAGTAATAAAAAAGATCTAACTAAGATTGCTTTAACCTATAAACATGCTTATGTTGCAACAGTTAGTTTAGGTGCTAATATGAATCAAACTATTAAAGTATTCAAAGAAGCAGCAAGTTATGATGGACCAAGTATTATTATTGCTTATGCTCCTTGTATTGCTCATGGTATTTTAAAAGGAATGAATAATTCTATTGAAGAAGAAAAATTAGCAACCGAATCAGGATATTTTCCTTTATTTAGATATCATCCAGAAAAAGGATTAGAAATAGATTCTAAAGCTGATTTTGATAAATATTATGAATTTATTGCTGGTGAAGATAGATATCGAACTTTAAAGAAGATAAATCCGGATAATTATAAAGAATTACTAGAAAATAATATGAATAATGCTAAAGATCGTTTTGACTATTTAAATAAATTAAGTGAAAAAGATAAATAAAAGTAACATTTTGTTTATCTTTTTTCAGTTATTTTCATATTAACAATTTATTTTAATATGTTTTAATGATTATAAAATATTTTTTTGAAATAATTACTTTCTAATATCGTTTTGTAGTAACTATATAATATTGTGATTAAAAAAATTGTTTTTGAAATTTAATAAAAATTTCTAAATTTATTACAAAATAAAAATAGAATTGGCTATTGTGATAAAGAAATTTAAATTATTTAAAAAATAGAATTAATAAAGGAAATATTTTATAATATCAATCAATCATTACTCATTGGTTAGTTATTGGACAAGTAATTACAACTGATATACTAATAATGGTATTTACTTGTCCAAGTAAGAAACAAAAGTTAAAAGAAATAAAAAACAAAAGTTAAAAGAAATAAAAATGTTGCTTTTTTATTAATTTTGTGGTAAAATATGAAGCAACATAGTTATTAAGGGGGAAAGATTATGAAAAAAATATTTAAATTTATGGCTATGTCATTGATAGTTATGATTGCAAATTTTGGCTTTTTAAATGTTGAAGCTCAAACAGCACCAAGTACTATTACATTAAAATCTAAATCAAGTCTTTATTATTTTTCAGAGAAAGATGGTACTGACTACATTAGTGGTTATAATTTTTATCGTAAAGAATTAACTAATGGTTCTTTAGCATATTGTGCTAGTAATATTAATACCAAAGTTCCAGCCGGATTAACTTTAACTTTAAAAGGTGTTAATAATGATATGGGCTTAAACTACATTGTTCAAAATGGTTATCCTAATAAAAGTTTTACTGGAAATGCTAAAAAAGATTATTATATAACTCAATCAGCTATTTGGGAATATTATGATAAAACCCGTGGTAGTAATAACTGGAAAAATACTAACTTTGATAGTTCATCAACAGGTATGAAAGGATACGTTTATCAATTAGTACAAGGTGCTTTAGCAGCAGTTAAGGATTCTTATCCAACACCAACTATTAGTCTTACATATTCAAGTACGAAATTAACTTTAAAAAATGGTTATTTTGTATCTAGTCCAATTAAAGTAAATCTTACAAATACTACAGGTACTTATACAGTAAAATTAGAAAAAGCTACTAAAGGAACAATTATTAAAGATAAAGACGGAAAACAAAAAAATACTTTCAATAGTGGTGAAGAATTTATAGTTTATGTTCCTAATAGTGATATTACATCTGGTAAAGGTAGTATAACCTTATCAATAAATGCTACTGGTCTTATCAAAAAAACATATATCTATACGCCAAACAAAAGTGGCTATCAAGATATAATTCCAGAAGTTTATACAGAAAGTCAAAATATATCTGAAAAACTAGTTTTAAACTATGAAAAAGAAGTAACTAAAGTTAAAATTAGTAAACAGGATATAACTACGAAAAAAGAACTTCCAGGAGCAACTTTAGTTATCAAAGATAAAAATGGAAAACAAATAGATAAATGGGTATCAACAAATGTACCACATTATATTGAAGGACTTGCACCAGGAGAATATACTTTAGTGGAAGTGATTGCACCAGATGGTTACAAATTAAGTGCAGAAACAATTAAATTTACTGTTAAAGATGATGGAAGTATTACAACAGTTGTTATGTATAATGCACCAAAAGAAGTAACAAAGGTTAAGATTAGTAAACAAGATATAACTACGAAAAAAGAACTTCCAGGAGCAACGTTAGTCATCAAAGATAAAAAAGGAAAACAAATAGATAAATGGGTATCAACTAATGAACCACATTATATAGAAGGTCTTGAACCAGGAGAATATACTTTAACTGAAATAGTTGCACCAGATGGTTACAAATTAAGCACAGAAACGAAAAAATTTACAGTTAAAGATGATGGAAGTATTACAACAGTTGTTATGTATAATGCACCAAAAGAAGCAACGAAAGTTAAAATTAGTAAGCAAGATATAACTACGAAAAAAGAACTTCCAGGAGCAACTTTAATAGTTAAAGATAAAAATGGTAAAGAAATTGATAAATGGGTATCAACTAATGAACCACATTATATCGAAGGACTTGCAGCAGGAGAATATACTTTAACCGAAGTGATTGCACCAGACGGTTACAAATTAAGCACAGAAACAATTAAGTTTACTGTTAAAGATGACGGAAGTGTGACAGAAGTAGTAATGTATAATTCAAAAACTACAATTGTTAAAATTAGCAAACAAGATATAACTACTAAGACTGAACTTCCAGGAGCAACATTGATAATTAAAGATAAAGATGGTAAAGAAATTGATAAATGGGTATCAACTAATGAACCACATTATATCGAAGGACTTGCACCAGGAGAATATACTTTAACCGAAGAAAAAGCACCAGATGGTTATATGTTAAGTACTGAAACAATTAATTTTACTGTTAAAACTGATGGAACAATTACTGAGGTTGTTATGTATAATTCTTTATATGATGTTCCAATAACAGATTTAAATGTTAGTCAATCATTAATTATATTTGCTTCCATTTTAGTTATTTTAGGAACAGGAATGGTTGTGTATTATGCAAAATTCTCAAAATAAATTAATTATCATTATTGGTACTTTGTTAATTGTTTCAGGAATGATAATTTTAACTAGTAATTATTTTAATGAAAAAGTTGACAATGCATATACATATATGAACAATTTATTACTTGAGAATACCGAAACAGAAGTTTTAGAATTACAAGAAGAAGTAGCCACCATAGATGAAACTACTTCTTCTTTAGAAAATATGCAAATTGAGGAAACTGTAATCGATCCATATGCAAAATATTATATAGGTACGTTAGAAATACCAAAAATTAACTTAAATAAAGGATTTACAACGATAGATTCACCTTATAATACCGTTAATAAAAATATTGAAGTTGTTAAGAACTCAAATTATCCTGATGTTTCTAAAGGTAACTTTATTTTAGCAGCTCATTCTGGTAATAGTTATTTAGCTTATTTCAAAAATCTTTACCAATTAACTTTAGGTGATAAAGCTTATATTAATTATAAAAACTATCGATATACCTATAAAATAGTTAATATTTATCAACAAGAAAAAACAGGAAAAATAGCTATATATCGAGATTTAAATAAAAATACTTTAACACTAATAACGTGTACTAAAGATAGTAAAACAAAGCAAACAATTTATATTTTAGAACTTGAAAGTGTTATTAATATCTAATAGAAAAGGGGGGGATAGTAATGATACAAACAAGTATATTAGATCAAATAATTTTGTTTTTTAATATATTTATGAAACAAACCAATAAATATATAATTTTAGGAATAACTATTGGTATAATCTTATTATTTATACTTGCTAATAAATTTAAAAATAAAAAAATAACAAAAGTTATATGCTTTATAATTTATGTTAGTATTTTTGGTTATTTAATTTATATGTATCATGGTGAAATCTTAAATCTATTAGATTATTTAATGGATAATTTAGTTCGACTTTTACTTTTTCCTAACTTAGCTATTTATATATTTGTTTTAGTAATTGTTAATATCCTTATTATAAAATCAACTTTTTCTAATAAAGATAGTAATTTTCAAAAAATTATTAATATTATATATTTTGGATTATTTAATATTTTGTTCTATTTAATTGTTAATAATATTATTACTAATCAAATAAATGTATATGAACAATTAGATATATATACTAATCAAGAGTTGTTAAATTTAATCGTTTTAAACATGAAAATATTTGTAATATGGTTATTCACGATTTTAATTATAAAGTTTATTAATCATATTAGTAGTAAGGTTGAAATAAGAAAGCATGCTAATCATTATTTGAATTTAGAGCAAGTTGATGATAATTATGGATTATCTAAAGTTAAAAAAGTTTCTAAGAAGAAGATTAAACCATATAATATTTATAATGATTATATCGATGTAATGCCAATTAAAAAAGCAAATAAACAGATGTTTATTGAAGACCAAGAGGTTCAAGAAATTAAACCAATTCCAGATTATCCAGAATTTAATAATGATTTAATAAATAATAATTTTGAAAATATTGATAATTCTTCAGTATCAGAAGAAAAGGTTTTCTTAAAACCATTAAGTATCCTTGATAATAATCCATTAGAAATAAAAACTTATGAAGAAAACAAAGAAGATTATAACATAAATAATAAAATACCAACTTTAGATGAATTATTGCCTTTTAAAGATAATAATAAACGTAAATATCAATTATCATTAGATGATAATTCAATTGAAAGGGATATTTCAGATATTAATTTAGAAAACTATGATTCAATTTTTAAAGAAAATGAAGAAATATCACCTGAATTTGATTATAATATGCATCAAGTATTCTCTAATAATTTAGAAAGTATTTTGTCAGAAATTGAAAAATTAAAATATAATCAAGATGATAAAAATAAAATAGAAGATATTTATTATCGAATTAAAATGCGACAAAATGATTTAAGTTTAAATGATTATAATCTTTTAATTAATCGTTTATTAGAAATAAAAAAATAATAAAGAGAATGGTTCTTCCGGAAGTTTGTTTGACTTTTAAAATGTAGGTTGAAATAGACCTATATTTTTTATGAATTAAGAACATCTTCTACAATTAGAGATATATCGAAGGTGTTTGAAGTTGACATAAAACCGAGTATTATCTTTTTATTATTTTTTTCATAATTACGAAAATTAAATCTATTAAGAAGATGATTAAAATTAAAATAGATATTTTATTGGGAATAGTATTTAAAATAAATTTATTAAAATAGGGATGTAAATAATAAACAACCAATAATGATAATATACCCCAATAAAGAGAGTTATTTAAACAAATATATTTACCAAAATGGTATTTATGATTACTATAATTCCATTTATCGATTTTTAAAAAATAATGTATTAAATTACCACCTATATATTCAATAATAGTTGTTATTATAGTAAATAAAAGATAATATATTAAAATTTTTGAAAAATTGTTTGGTAAAAAATTATTTAAGAAATTAAAAACTAATATACAAGCTAGAACGCCAAATCCATATACTAAAGTATAAGGACCATAAAAGATGCTACTATGTTCATTAGATTTACTAATTTTATAAACAACACTTTCTAAAATAAAACCTAATAAGGAGTAAAATATAATTAAATTAAAATAATACATATTATCACCTTGTTAAATATATGTAAAATATTTTTAAAATATTTGTCTTTTTTTTAATATTAGTATAGAATAATAATATAAAGTTATCATCCAAAAGGAGGTATAGATGATAATTAGCGCCAGACTGTAAGTTAACGAGGTTTAATGTTATCGAATTTTTCGGCGGATGCATTAACGGGTGGTACTCGATAGATATATTACAAAAAATAAAATTAAAATTATAACAAAGAATATATCAACTAGAAGGAGATTTATGTGTGGAATTATAGGATATAATGGGAAGAAAAATGCTATTCCTATTTTAATAGAAGGTTTAAAAAAATTAGAATATAGAGGATATGATTCAAGTGGTATAGCTTATTTTATAGATAATCAAATTAAAATATTTAAAGAAAAAGGAAGAATAAGTGAATTAGAAAAGTTATTAGTTGATGATAAACCAACTATAGGAATTGGTCATACAAGATGGGCAACGCATGGTAAACCAAGTAAAATAAATGCTCATCCCCATAGAGTTGGCAATGTAACTTTAGTCCATAATGGAATTATTGAAAACTATAATGTTTTAAAAGAAGAATTAAAGAAAAAAGGTTATCAATTTCAAAGTGAAACCGATACAGAAGTAGCAACAGCTTTAATTGATTCCTTATATCAAGAAAATGATAATAAATTAGAAATATTAGAAAAAGCTAAAAATTTATTAAAAGGAAGTTATGCTTTTGTTATCATGTTTGATGATTGTAAAGATACTCTTTATGCTTTAAGGGAAGGGAGTCCTTTGATTGTTGCTAAAAGTAAAGAAGGCAATTTAGTCTCATCAGATATTCCTGCTATTTTAGAATATACAAGGGATTATTATTTATTAGAGCAAGAAATTGCTATTATTACAAAAAATGATATCAAATTTTATTTAAATCGTGAAGAAGTAAAAAAAGATATGTTAACTTTTACGCATGATATCAAAACAGCTTCAAAAGATGGATATCAACATTTTATGTTAAAAGAAATACATGAACAACCTACTTTAATTAAAAATTATTTGGATTATTATTTTAATAATTTAGACTTGATACCAGATATTAGTAAATATGAAAAAATATATATTGTTGCTTGTGGTTCAGCTTATCATGCCGGTTTAATTGGAGCATATTTAATTGAAAAATATGGTAATATTGAAGTTAAAGTAGAAATTGCTAGTGAATTTCGTTATAAAAAGAATTTTTTAACAGCTAATAGTTTAGTTATTTTAGTTTCTCAATCAGGGGAAACAGCTGATACTATTGCTTCTTTAAGATTAGCTAAAGAAAACAAAGCCTATACTTTAGGAATTGTCAATGTTGTAGGATCAACAATAGCCAGAGAATCTAATCAAGTTATTTATATCAATGCTGGGTGTGAAATAGCGGTTGCTACGACTAAAGCTTTTACTTTACAAGTTTTAACTTTTAGTATGTTAGCTTATAAATTATTAAAGAAAAATGATTCTCAATTAAGTCAAGAAGTATTCTCAGATTATCAAATATTAAGTGATGAAGTAAATAAATTATTAAATTTCAATTATCAAGAAATAGCTAAAAAAATAGCTAAGCATCATGATGTTTTCTTTATAGGTCGTTTAATTGATTATTATTTAGCTTTAGAAGGATCTTTAAAATTAAAAGAAATATCTTATATTCATTCGGAAACTTATGCAGCTGGAGAATTAAAACATGGAACGATTTCTTTAATTGAAGAAGGAACTCCAGTTATTAGTATTTTAACTGATATTACTATTTATGAAAAAACTATTAGTAATATTAAAGAAACTAAAGCAAGAGGAGCATATTCCTTGGTAATAGCTAGAGATAACTTAAATATTAATCAAGATATCTATGATGATGTTATAAAAATACCTAATTTAAGTGATTTAGTAACTTGTGTTTTAACAGTTATACCTTTACAATTATTAGCATATTATGTAGCTTTAGAATTAAAATATGATATTGATAAACCAAGAAATCTAGCTAAAAGCGTAACTGTAGAATAAAATAATAAGACTAGGAATAAAAAAACTAGTCTTATTTTTCAAATAACTATTCTTTACTAAATTCTCATTTTTTGATATAATGTGCTAGTAAGTGAGGTACTAACATGGAATTAAAAGATGTAAAGGGAATTGGAATAAAAAGCTTAGCTTTATTAAATAAATTAGGTATATATACAGTAAATGATTTAATAACTTATTATCCAGTTAGATATGATGTTTTAAAACAAACTGATTTTAATAATCTTTCAGAAGATATGAAAGTAATAGTTGATGGAAAAGTAGAATCTATTCCTTTAATTATTAGAATAAAAGCTGGTTTAAATAAAATGAATTTTCGTTTGGCAACTAATGATCGAATATTTGGAGTATCTATTTTTAATCGAGCTTTTATGAAACAACATTTATCAATTGGTAGTAATGTTATTGTCATTGGTAAATATGATAAAGTTAAAAATATTATTACAGCTAGTGATATAAAAATAGGAAGATTAGGGGATTCCGTTAAAATAGAACCTATTTATCATTTAACAAGTGGATTAACTACTAAAAATATTTCTACTTATGTTAATATGGCTTTATTACAAATTGGTCGGGATGTAGAAGATTTTATTCCGGATTATTTACAAGAAAAATATAATTTTGTTAGCAAAAAGATGGCTTTAAATATTATTCATAATCCAAGTAGTATAGAAAAATTAAAAGAAGTTAAAGTAAGACTAAAATATGAAGAATTATTTGCTTTTATGTTTAAAATAAATTATTTAAAAAGAGAAAATACCAAATTAGATGGTATTAAAAGAAAATTATATAAAAAAGATTTAGAAAGTATTTATAAATTATTACCATTTACTTTAACTAATGATCAAAAAAAGGTTATTGAAGAAATAAGATTAGATATGAATAGTAGTAAAAGAATGAATAGATTAGTCCAGGGTGATGTAGGATCAGGAAAAACTATTGTTAGTTTAATTGCTATGTATTTGAATAAATTAAGTGGGTATCAAAGTGCTTTAATGGTACCAACGGAAATATTGGCTAATCAGCATTATAATAATATGAAAAATTTGTTTGGTGATTTAGTTAACGTTGAATTATTGACTGGTTCTACTTCAAAAAAAGATAAAACGAGAATTTATGAAGGACTAAAAGATGGTAGTATTGATATGGTAGTTGGTACACATGCTTTAATTCAGGATGATGTAGTTTATTATAATTTAGGTTTAGTAGTTACGGATGAACAACATCGTTTTGGTGTTAATCAACGCGATAATTTAAAAAATAAAGGATTAACGCCAGATGTTTTATATATGAGTGCGACCCCTATACCAAGAACTTATGCTTTAACTATTTATGGTGATATGGATGTTTCTACGATTAAAGAAATGCCTAAAGGAAGAAAAGAAGTAACAACTTATTTATATAAAAATGATGAAATGACAAAAGTATTAAATTTAATGTATGATGAATTAAAAGATGGTCATCAAATATATGTAATAGCTCCTTTAATTGAGGAAAATGATAGTACAAATTTAACTAGTGTTAATGAATTAAAAGAAAAAATGAATGCAGCTTTTGGAAAAAAATATCAAATTGATTTAGTCCATGGTAAGATGAATAGTAAAGCAAAAGATGATATTATGGAGAAATTTGCTTTAGGTAAAATTGATATATTAATTAGTACAACTGTTATTGAAGTAGGAATAGATGTTAAAAATGCTAGTATGATGGTTATTTTTGATGCTAATCGATTTGGACTTTCGACTCTTCATCAGTTAAGAGGAAGAGTAGGAAGAGGAGATATTAAATCAACCTGTATTTTAATATCTGATCAAGATACTAAACGATTAGAGATTCTAAAAACGACAAGTGATGGTTTTAAATTAAGTGAAGAAGATTTTAAATTAAGAGGATCAGGAG